>JAQWQD010000027.1 GCA_029244985.1 Gammaproteobacteria bacterium
ATCAAATCTTTGGCGATCAGGTAGATAGCTTGACCAGCGCCGTCTACACGCTAGATGGTGCCTGGGAAGGTTTAGAACCTGAATTTAAACAAGCTTTCGGATCTCCAGACGCGCTCCAGGAGTCTGTTATTCAATAACCTGATTTTTTTCAATAAAGGTTAACTAATATCTTCAATGCTAGAGTAAGGAATATACCATAAGTCCTTATTGCCAAATCCTCCAGCACGTTCAGAATCGAAGAAGAAGGATTCGAAATCTGAAGACAAAGCAGGGCAACGATCAGCCTGATCTGAATTCACCAGCGAACCTAAATTGACGAGTTGTGTCCATTCGTCATTATTAGATCTGGAAGTAACATGTATGTCCTCAAGACCAAACCCTTCGTCATGAATAAAAGTGATATAAAGAGAATTTCCGTCTTCAGGTGGGGAGGGGAATGGTGCTCGCTGACGGCAGTATTAACGTTTGGTTCGAGATTCTCCGCAACTTGCCAAATTCCTGGTTACTTCCCGCAAAATAGATGCAATGGTCCATGTCAGGTGAGTTAAAAGGGGTGCCGAGATTGCAGGGCTCCGTCCACTTGCCGTCAACCCAGTCACTGACATAGAAATCTTATCCTCCCATGCTGCCGGGACAGTTACTCATGGTATATAGTTGTTGCGCATCTGGAGTAAATTTCGGTTCTGCATCAGGGGCTGAAACGTTAATGATTTCGCCCATATTGCTTGGGCCTGAAGTTTGTGCTGATGTGCGCTTGCCTAAATATGTAAAGAGAATCTTAAGTAATCGAATTTTGAATTTATATAATTTCATGACAATCTCTACGGCATTTTGGTAATAAAATTTTAAATCTCTAATTGATTTTTAGAAACGTATGATTAAATTAAAATCTAAAAGTAACCAGAAGGTTTAATTATTAAATAGAGTCATGTATAACTTTATAAGTTGTCAGAAAGAATGTGAATGTATTCAGGCATTTGTCATTGACTCGAGGTTAGATAATCCGTAATCTCCACAGCAATGTAAAAGCCAATCAAGTGCTATATCTGGAGGATACAATGAATCTTCGCCATATTATTACCGCAGCAATAGTTACAGCCGCAACAGGCTTGCTGATTCTGGTCGGCCCCGCCTTGGCTCATCATGCCAGTACTCCTTTTTATGACCCTGAAACTGTCGTAGATTTAGAAGGCCCTGTTACTCGTTTCGTGTTTAGAAATCCCCATGCATTCTTGTTCATCGATGTGGAAGACGAGGGAGGGCAAGCGTCCGAATGGCAAGTTGAGCTGGGTGCCCCAGTTGGTTTGCGCCGGGTGGGCTGGACTCCAGAATCATTGCCGGTTGGTACGGTAGTGAAGCTGACGGGCCGGAAGTCTCGCGCTGAGGGGTCACAGGGTGTTTGTTGTGTGCGCATGACACGAGAAGATGGTAGTCCTATTATTGATGGCGGCGCCGTTAGGGAACGAGAACAAAACTAGGTATTCCTGTGGGAGTAATTATGAAATTAGTAATGTTTACACGCATAATCGTCAAAATCAGTGCCACCTTTGGAGTCACTTCTGCACTTCTTCTTGGTACTACTCTACCACCATTAAATGCACAAGGAGTGGATAGCCATATTCCAGATCTAGCAGGGATATGGGATGGAACTCCGCGATCGCGCCCAGTTAACGGCGAGCGAGTTCCCTGGGGCGAAGAAAATTTTCCGGATTTAAATGATCGGGCACGCGCTTACCAAGAAGTATGGGAAGAAATAATGGCACCAAAATATGATTGCCAACCAGCTTCATCTCCAGCAATTCAATATGATCCCTATCACAAGCAAATCACTCAGTGGCCGGATAGGGTATTGATTCGTTATGAAAAAGACGATCAATTAAGAACAATATGGTTGGATGATCGTGAGCCTACAGCTGTTGATTTTACCTTGCAGGGATTCTCTCGTGGGTACTATGAGGATGGTTCTCTTTACGTTACTACGACACACTTTGTCTTCGATATCGCTGGCTTTGATGACTACAATGGCATTCCATCATCATCACAAAAAATTGTGACAGAGCGTTATTGGAAAGACGGCGATGAGTTGAGATTGACCTTAACTGTTGAAGATCAAATGTTCTTTAATGGCCCAGTAGCTTACACGACGCGCTGGCTCCCAGCAGGAGAAGGATACAAGCTTGCACCTTATGACTGCGATCCAGAGGCGTCTCGTGCTTCAGTGAGATTCTTTCCTTCAAAGTATGATTAATAAAAACAGATAACGAAAAAAGCCACTCGATAGAGTGGCTTTTTTCGTTACTTCTGAGCGAATTTCAGTAGTTAGATTGAGGTTGCTTAAAGCTGACTGCATCAAGAGTCCTTTTGCAGTGCCCTAGCAGTTTAGAAGACATCCCTGCCGGAAAATCGTTAGGTTAACTCGGAGCCTCTCTGATCAATTATTTCCCATGAGCGATGTTACATTTAATGTGTCAACACGGCTCAGCCGGTGCCAACATAAGGAATTAGTCGACCTAATAAAAGCACGCTTATCCAGGCAAATAATGATGTAAATGCAACGAACTTGGCAATCGGTGGTGATTCTGAATTACGATCCATAGTGCTAAGAATTGGGTCAACTTTCCAATGATATAGCCCAGCATTAATACCGGCGATCACTATCAAAACTATCTTTATTTGGAATCCAATATTAACTGAATAACGCATCGGGTCGCCGTAGAAAAACAAGATGCCAGTAATTAGATTGAGATTGAATCCGAGCATTACAGCAGGCAACAGCCTATGAGTGGCAGTTGGATCAATAGACCTAAGAAATCCAGCCATCCGGAGATCGATAATAATTAGACCTCCGAGTAAGAGTGATAGCCCAATGAAGTGAGTTATCTCCATTATTGGCCATAGCCAATAAGTCGCTTGAATCCATTGAGTTAATGCGCTGTCGATTATGTGTTCTGCAATAAATTCGAGCATTCAATAAATCTCAAAATATATAAGCGATTAAGCGACCAGCAACTATTGCTGTGGCCCAGCATGCTAATGAAATAATGGACAGCACTTTGGTGTGTAATTCAATTATTTTTTCTAATCTTGATTGAATAAAAAAAGCTAAGATCATACCAATCGCAATGCAGCTCAATTTGCTTAGAAAGGGAATACTGGTAACAAACACAGAAGCTTGGGACGTGAATAGAAGGAAACCAGAAATTGCATTTAGAACGAACCCAGCTATGGCGAGCTTACTTAGCGCAAAAAATGCATTTATCGGAAGAGCAGAGAATAGACCCAAAATGCGCAGGTCGCGCATCGAGAATATACCCGCGACGACGGCTAAACCGACAATGTGAAGACTCAACAAAAAAGGATAAGCCCACAGTGAAGTGCTTACCCATAAAGCTAAAGAAGTATTTTCCAGCCAGACAAACATGTTTCTGATAGATTCCCGCTGTTTCCAAGAATTTGACTTGGTTGAACTTGTGAATGTTTGCGCTTTGTATCACAGTTTTAAGGTTAGGCAAATGAATGCTCAATCAAATCCAAGACAAGTCAAAACCAGATTAGACATCTCATTTCCCCGGGATTATGCTGCACTTCAGTTTACGGAGAGGTAAAAATGAAAAGATCTGTGTTTTATGGGTTTGTTGCTTTGTTCTTCTCAGGGTTAGGCTTAACCACGCTTTCCGCTCAATCGAATCACGACATTTCTTCTGCTCAAGTTGATCAATGGATGCAGGATTTGTCGAATTGGGGGCGTTGGGGAGCGAATGATGAACTAGGAATGTTGAATTTGATCACCAATGAAAAAAGAGTTGAGGCAGCTCAATTGGTTCGTTCCGGCGTTTCTGTGTCTCTGGCCCATAATTACACAGTTGATCGCTCTCTCGATGAACCATTGCCTTTCGATCAAGTAGTGACTTCGCTGGATCAAGGCGTTGAAGCTGTTATGGAGCGCGTGTCCTTTTCTTATCATGGTGGCATCCATAGCCATCTCGATTCTCTTTGTCATGTGCTTAAAAATAATCAAATGTATAACGGTTACACCGTAGACGAAGTGACAGCAGCTGGTTGTCAAAAACTGGATATTACTGGGGTTAAAGAGGGTATATTGACCCGTGGTGTATTGCTTGATATCGCCAAGCTAAAAGGTGTGGATTATTTGCCACCAGGAACTCCAGTTTATATCGAAGATTTGGAAGCTGCAGAGCAACAAGCTGGAATTAGGGTTGGGCCAGGCGACGTGCTATTTGTACGTACTGGGCGCTGGGCTACTCCGGAGGGAAGCGGTCTAGGTTCGTCTGGTTTACATGCCTCTGTGGCGCCCTGGCTTCACGAGAGAGGCATTGCTGTGTTGGGTGGCGACTATGCCAATGAAGTTATTCCTTCGCAAGTCGAAGGCAACTTTCTGCCGGTCCACGAACTGACTATAGTCGCTATGGGGATTAGGTTGTTTGACAATCTCGATCTGGAGGCGGTCGCTGTAGAGGCAGAAAGACAGAATCGATGGGAATTTATGTTAACGGCGGCGCCAATCCCAGTAGAAGGTGGGGTTGGTTCGCCGATGAACCCTATCGCAACTTTTTAGAAAATCTTAAAGGATGGACGTGAAATTTTCTAAGAGTTTAGTCAGTAATTTTCTTGCCGCGACCTTGATTTTAATTGGTTGGACCATCTCGGGTTCGTATCAGATCTATATTTTAAATACTGGTCTTTTCGCATTGTCTGGCGGCATCACCAATTGGCTGGCAGTGCACATGCTGTTTGAGCGAATTCCAGGTCTCTATGGGTCGGGAGTTATTCCTCTGCGCTTCGAAGAGTTCAAAGCTGGTATCCGTACATTGATTATGGATCAATTCTTCAATAATGCGGACCTAGAGTCATTTTTCCATGGCGCTGGAGAAATATCGGAAAAACTCAGTGAGTCATTTAAGAAATCAATCGATAATTTAGAACTGGATGCTGCGTTCGAGTCACTTATCGAAGTTATTATGGCTTCGTCATTTAGTGGCATGCTCAATATGGTAGGTGGTCGGGATGCGTTAAACCCATTGAAATCTCCATTTATCGAAAAACTACGCGATTATTTTCAAAATCAATTCGCTACTCCTGATTTTCAAGATCGGATTCAGTATGCACTCAAAAATACACTTGATGATGAGGCGATTCGCGACAAAGTTGCTGAGCTTATTGATCAGCGTCTCGACCAAATGACCCCTGAAATGGTAAAAGAGATCATGCAGGAAATGATTCGTAAGCATCTCGGATGGTTGGTTGTTTGGGGCGCAGTCTTTGGAGGTATTATCGGGTTATTCGTAACAATCGTATCAAGCATATAACCACTGACTGTTGTGTTTGGTAAACCTATTGGTCTCATGGTTGCCTTTTTGTGACGGTGCTAGCAAATAATTTGAGTAAAGAGATCTAATTGTCAGGGTGATTTTACTAGTAGCTCTCTGAGCTTCGAGTCTATCTGATAGTTTGATACTTGAATTTCTGACCAAACTTTTGAAGCTAGCAAGGCGTACAAATTTTCTGGAGCGGCTTACTCAACTGAAAAAATCAAAATAACTAGGATTGCTGAAAAATAATCTCAGTATTTCCGATTGAATTGATGTAAATCAAAAACGACTGTAATACAATACCGCGCTTTCAAAATCACGAGAGATGAGATAGAAGATACTGTTTCTGCTTTAAATTCCAAAAATACATTTTTCCACTAATTTTTATTAGGTAACCTTGAGTAATTGTTATGGCAAGACCAGTCGAATTCGATGAAAACAAAGTATTAACTAATGCAATGGAACAGTTTTGGCGAGAAGGATATGAGGCGAGTTCGGTTCAAAAACTTTTAGACTGCACGGGAATAAATAGAGGAACACTCTATAATTCATTTGGCGACAAGGACACTTTTTTCAAATCTTGTGTTGATCAATATAGTAAAATTATTGATAAGCAAATTGAAAGCTCTCTCAAAAATCTAAAACTAAATCCTTGGGATGCGATAAATGAGTATTTCGAAGAGGCGGTTTTAAATATTTCTAATAGGCATCGATCGATGGGTTGTTTATTAGTTAACTCTTTATGTGAAAGTATCAACTATGACAAAGACATAAAAAAAGTTGTACGAGGTTCGTTGTCTTCAATTAGAAAAGCGATTGTCGCTCGATTAAAGGAAGCTCAGTCGAAAGGGAAACTCAGAAAAGGAGTAGCTGTAGAATTTGCTGCTGACGTACTCATGAACACATTGCATGGTGTACGGGTAAATTCTCGAGATGGGAAAAATTCCAGGCAATTAAAAGAGCTTATTGCGTACAGTATCGATTCGTTAAAAAAATAATGTTTGCTCACTACAAATATGAGAAAAATTCAGTAAAAAATAAGGGAAGTTATTAGCTTGCCTTTTTTTTTCTAGGCTGTACAAGGCCTTAGGTGGCCTGTTGCTTCTGCCATTGTGGCTGATATACTTTCCCGCATACATAGATTAAAGCTGTTGAGTACGAGTTACGCAGCGTAACTATTCGGAAAAATAGCATAGGTAGGGAAAAAATGAAAAAGATTGCAGGTCGCAAGTCTGTAGACGATGCCAAGATCGATTTAACACCTATGTTAGATGTGGTGTTTATTCTGCTAATTTTCTTTGTTGTAACCGCTACATTTTTGTCAGAAACTGCAATTAGTGCGGCTAGCAGTGACAATAATAATAACGAAACTCCTCCAGAAGACGACGATAAGAAAAATATTCTCTTTGAAATCGGTGCAAATAACGAGATTGTCTTAAATGGGAATCCGCGACCCATCATAGCGACCCAGATTCGCTCCAATATTGATCAGTTAAAAGCAGAAAATCCTGCAGCGTCGGTAATTATTCAACCTAATCTTGAATCTGATGTTTCTACACTGGTGATGATTATGGATGCAGCGCGACAAGCAGGTATGGCAAATATTTCGATTGTTGAACCAAACTAAGTACCAACAATGTGGCAATAAAAGAAACGCATCTTCGAAAGAAGGTGCGTTTTTTATTTGTATCTCACTTAATCAAAAAAAGAATATTTACCTTTAATGAGAAACCGCTGGAAACACGACGAGGCTGCAGCAATAGGAAGTGACGACATTGCAATGCGTGTCTACACCTCAAATCTGCTAGGGGAAGAAGAAGACTTGGTTCTCCATGGTGGCGGTAATACTTCTGTAAAAGGGTCTCTGACCAACGTATTTGGGGAGTCAGAGGAAGTGCTATTCGTCAAAGGCTCTGGTTGGGATTTACGTACAATAAAGAAAGCAGGGTTTCCTCCTGTGCGACTAAATTGTCTTTTAAAGTTAGGGCGGTTGGATTCTTTAAGCGACAGCGAGATGATAAGACAGTTACGACTCGCCTTGCTCGATCCTCAAGGTCCTACGCCATCAGTTGAAGCGATACTCCATGCGCTTGTTCCCCATAAATTTGTGGATCACAGTCATGCCGATGCCGTGGTAACAATTAGTAATACACCGAATGGTGCAGAACATCTCAAACAAATTTATGGGGATGAAGTATTAATCCTGCCTTACATCATGCCAGGGTTTATCTTGGCTCAGCAAGTTGCTGAAGCTACCAAATCATTGGATTGGTCTCGATTGAAGGGAATTGTTCTGTTGCATCACGGGTTGTTCACTTTTAGTGATGATGCAAAAAGCAGCTACGATACGATGATAGAGCTAGTGACTAAGGCAGAAGAATTTCTCGCGAGTAATACGGATGAGTCGAGTATTGCCCTAAGGGAATATCAATGGTCACCTTCAGACTGCCTTCAACTATCCAAACTACGACGTGCGGCAGGCGAATTAGTTCGTGGCCCTGTCTTGCTTCGACTCGATAATTCGAAAGAGGCTGTGGGATTTGCTTGTCGAAAGAATGCTGGAAATTTGGCATCAAGAGGTCCTCTGACACCCGACCATACGATTCATGCTAAGGCTTTTGCAGCTATTTTCCAGGAAGATTTAACGGAAGACCTTAAGGGTTTCCAGGCGCGCTATATTGACTATTTTAATGAATATAAGCTCGATGAGCATCAGTGCTTAGACACAATGCCTCGCTACGGAGTTTGGCAGAACAAGGGCTTGTTGTATTTGGCGGTGAATCAAAAGCGCTTAGAGATAGTTCGTGACATTACATTGCATACCATTAGAGCAATTCAGCAGGGTGAGGCTTTGGGAGGCTGGCAACCGCTGCCTAAAACAGACTTATTTGAGGTCGAATATTGGGAACTGGAGCAAGCAAAACTGAAATCTGGCTCTATTCGAGCAGAGTTTGAGGGCAAAGTTGCTGTAGTAACTGGCGCTGCTTCAGGTATTGGTAAGGCTTGCGTAAAGGCACTGCTAGCCGAAGGTGCAATCGTAATTGCACTGGATATTGATGAGCAATTTGCAATGGACTCTTTAAACTCATCGTTATTTTTTTATCGCTGCGATGTTACTGATACCAAAGCGATCCAATCCGCGTTGCTTCAAGGAGTTCAACGCTTTGGAGGCATCGATATACTAGTGAGCAACGCTGGAAATTTTCCAGCGAGTCAGCCTATTGAAAAAATGGAAGATGAAAACTGGAACAGGTCAATTGAGTTAAATATGAGCTCTCATATGCGAGTTATGCGTGGTTGTTTGCCCTATTTAAAAGAAGGCTTCGATCCTGCAGTTGTTATTGTCGCTTCAAAGAATGTGCCGGCGCCGGGGCCAGGAGCTGCAGCTTATTCTGCAGCCAAGGCTGGTTTAACTCAGATGGCTCGAGTCGCTGCATTAGAACTTGGCGCCGACGGTGTAAGAATCAATATCCTTCACCCGAATGCAGTCTATGACACAGCAATATGGACGGAAGAAGTGCTCGCTGAGCGTGCAGAACATTACGGATTTAGTGTTGAAGAGTACAAAACTGCCAATATTCTGAAGTCAGAAGTTTATTCTCAAGATGTGGCGAAAGCAGTTGTTTTGTTTGCTGGAAAATCGCTGGCAAAAACTACCGGTGCACAACTACCTATTGATGGCGGCAATGAGCGGGTCATTTAGTTGATTTGATCATCTTCTAAAGAAGATAAAGTAATGAAAGTTAATGGCAAACACATTCAAAGCATTTGGTATGAATTAGAAACCGATGAGGTTTGTATCATCGATCAGGCCCGATTACCCTACGACTTTGAAATTCTCAGTCTGCAGTCTCTTGCTGATGCTTGCCGTGCAATCTCTTTGATGGAAGTACGAGGAGCACCACTTATAGGCGTAACCGCGGCTTACGGTGTTTATTTGTCGTTGAGGGAGGATTCATCGAGCTTAGATTGGGCGATTAAATCTCTATCGGAAACTCGACCCACTGCAATTAACTTGCGCTGGTCGCTGCAACGTATGAAGGAGAGTTTAGAGGGAATTGAGCCTTCTGCCTTGGCGGGCAAGTCGCTAGAAACCGCACAGTTACTAGAAAAAGAAGACATTGCGGTTTGCGAAGCGATCGGAGATAACGGTTTAGGTATTCTTCAAGCGCTTTGGGCTCAAAAAAGCGAATCACAGAAACGTTTGAATATTCTGACGCATTGTAACGCGGGGGCATTAGCAACTGTGGATTGGGGCACGGCATTATCTGTGATCTATAAGGCCAATAATGCGGGTATTCCATTGCATGTTTGGGTAGATGAAACTCGACCCCGCAATCAAGGAGCATCCTTGACCTGCTGGGAATTATCTCAAGAGGGGATAGCCAATACTTTAATCGTAGATAATGTTGGCGGGCATCTTATGCAGTCGGGACAAGTTGATCTCTGTATAGTCGGAAGCGACCGCACGACCATATTAGGTGATGTTTGCAATAAAATTGGAACTTATTTGAAAGCGTTAGCTGCTAGAGACAACGCTATTCCATTTTATGTGGCCTTGCCAATTTCTAGTATCGATTTTACGATTGAAGATGGGCTGCGGGATATCCCAATCGAAGAAAGAGACAGCAAAGAGGTAAGTGAAATCACGGGCCCAGACAGTGGCGGTATTATGCGCACAATTCGGGTAGCAAGTCAGGGGACTGCTATCAGCAATCCGGGTTTCGATGTCACGCCAGCGAAACTGATAACAGCAATAATCACCGAACGTGGGATACATGAGGCAACTAAGGCAAGTCTGAAGCATCTTCTCCAATAAATTCAACTATCCCATGGAAAGCTGCAATTGACGGCCACCTAATATATGTAAATGAATGTGAAAAATTGTTCTTCGACTATTTTCCCCTGTATTCAAAACATAACGAAATCCCGATTCAGCGAGTCCGAGTTTCCTTGCAATATCGTTAGCTCGGAGAAGCAATTTACCCAGCAGAGCTTCATCTCCAGCAGACGCGGCTAGCATATCTACTATATGCTTCTTTGGAATCACCAGAACGTGCACTGGGGCGAGAGGCTTGATATCTTCGAATGCGAAGATATCGGCATCTTCATAGACCTTGTTTGAGGGAAGATCCCCTGCGATAATTTTGCAGAATAAGCAGTCATCAGCCATTAATTACTCCATTTACCGAAGCCTAACAAATACTTGGTAGTTCTTGTTTAGCTTTTAGTTATTTTGATATTAATTCTATAACAGTCATGAAATATTTGAAGCTTACATCGATCCTACTGTTAACCACCTGGTTGGCACCGAGCTCTATTACAACTTCCGCCCAGGAAGTTGTCGGGGAGAGTGCTAAAGAATATGGTTATAGAATCCTCAATACTTACCCTCACAATATCAATGATTTCACCCAGGGGCTGATTTTCCATGAGGGTTATCTGTTTGAGGGTACTGGGAAAAACGGCCTCTCTTCATTGAGTAAGATCAATTTAGATGACGCTGAAGTAGTAATGACCCAGCGTCTAAATCGTAGGTATTTTGGGGAAGGCATCGAAGTGGTAGGTGATAAAATTTACCAGCTTACCTGGACATCCCATATGGTTTTTGTCTGGGATAAAAATACTTTCGAACAACTAGGAAATCATTATAACGCCACTCAAGGTTGGGGGCTTTCTTACAACGGAGAGCATCTAATCTTAAGTGATGGTACCAGCACCCTGCAGTTCATAGACCCTGATACTTTTGTGCCACAAAAAACTGTAACTGTGACGCTTAATGGCAACCCCTTATCAAATATTAATGAATTGGAATATATTAATGGCGAAGTTTGGGCCAATGTCTGGCAAACAGATTTTATAGTTCGTATTAATCCGGACGATGGCGTCATAAGCTCTTTTGTCGATCTAACGGGTTTAAGTAATGAAACTGAGCTGGGTAGCAATGAAGCCGTTCTGAATGGTATTGCTTGGGATGCGGAGAACGAAAGACTATTTGTAACTGGCAAACATTGGGCGAACTTATTTGAGATTGAAATTGTAGATCCCTAACAGTTTTTCGATCTATTTCCTTTATTATGTGGTTACAGAAAACAATTCAACTTTCACCTAAAGGCCGCGGATTTCACCTAGTCACTGATGAGATTTTGAATCAATTCCCTGAAATACGCTCAATAAAGATCGGTTTTGCTCATTTGCTTCTTCAACATACTTCTGCCTCATTGAGTATCAATGAAAACGCAGACAGTTCAGTTCGCAGAGATATGGAGAGTCACTATAATGAACTTGCCCCGGAGGGCGCGGCTTATTATGAACACACTTGCGAGGGGTCTGACGATATGCCGGCTCACCTTAAATCTAGTTTGTTAGGTGTTTCAATAACTTTGCCAATTCAAGATGGGCGTTTTCACTTAGGGGCTTGGCAAGGTCTCTATTTGGGTGAGCACCGGAACGATGCAGGCGCTCGAAAGGTGATAGCTACAGTGCAAGGAATGGATAAAGGAGAAGGGTAGAGATGGGTTTTGAGCCTCTCCGAAATAAAGCAAAATTGATAAAGCTTGTAATATTACTGACGATTTCAGTTTTTCTGGTTTCCTGTGAAACAGTCGGTTACTACACCCAGGCCGCACGCGGTCAATTGGCTATTATGTTTGGCCGGGAAGATATCCAGCGACTTATCGATAGCGGAGAACTGTCTGTCGAGTTGAATGACAAATTTTCTGAAGTAATGAGAATTCGGAAATTTGCTTCTGAACAACTGGCATTGCCAGTGGAACAAAATTATTCAACCTATGTCGATGTTGAGCGAGAGCATGTGGTTTGGAATGTTTTTGCTGCACCAGAATTTTCAATTAATCCGGTGAACTGGTGCTATCCAATAGCAGGCTGTGTTTCCTATCGTGGTTATTTTAGTGAAGCAGGTGCAAAAAGTTACAGCTTGGCTTTGGAGCGGCAAGGTTTTGATGTATACACTGGAGGGATCGACGCCTACTCTACTCTGGGTTGGTTCGATGATTCATTACTTAGTACGGTGATATCCCGTACGAATTATCAATTAGCAGGACTGATTTTTCATGAATTAGCTCATCAAGTTGCTTACCTTCCTGGAAATACAACTTTTAATGAAAGTTTTGCCACCGCAGTAGAAAGAGAAGGGCTGCGCCGCTGGTTGGGGGCCACGGAGCAATCAGAAATAATCGCTATCGCAGAGCGCAACAGTAGTCGGCAAGAACAATTCATAAATTTAGTGAGTCGATTTCGCGATCGCTTTGAGTCAGTTTATCAAGATGAAATTAGTGAGACGCAAAAGCGTCAAGAAAAATCTGCCTTGCAGGATCAGTTACGTGCAGAATATGATCAACTAAAAGCCAGCTGGAATGATTATATAGGTTACGATGCCTGGTTTTCGCGCTCACTGAACAATGCTCAGCTATCGACTGTGAGTTCCTATAATGATTTAGTTCCATTCTTTAATGAACTGTTACTGCAGTCTGCAGGAGATATGGGCGAGTTCTTTGAATCAGTGAATGCTATTATTGCAATGGCACCGGAAGACAGAGAGGTGCTTTTTGAAATTTACTAAATGTCTAATCGGCGACGCGTAGTTTCAACCAAATTGGCATAAAATTCGGAATCGGGGTCTTTGGCAGCCGCGGCTTCGTATTCTGTCAGTGCTTCGTCAATTCTATCTTCTTGTTCTAGTATGCGCCCTAAACTTCGCGAGAAAAATGCGTTATTAGGCATAACTTTTATGCCAGCACGATAAACCAGAATTGCTTTATGCGCTTCGCCAGCATTGTTATAAGTGTTTGCCATAATATGTATCTGAGAATCATTTGAAGGGTTTAATTCAATGGCATGCAGATCGTAAGCAATTGAGCTCTCGTAATTTTGAGATTGGCGTTCTAATTCACCTAAGGTTGATACGGCTGCTATCAAACCTGCAGTTGTAGAAGTTTCTAATTTAATATAGCGGGCCAAGAGTGGTTTCGCTTCGTCGTATCTTTCAAGAAAATAATAGGTGTTGGCCAGATTACGAATTGCATTTGAGAAATTAGGGTCTGCGCTTATGGCTTTTCGGTATTCTTCAATGGCTTCATCATAGCGTTGTAAATTACTGTAGGTATTGCCGCGGCGGAGCATTTTTTGCGCCAGTTCAGCGTCGATTGTCGGCCCTTCTCGGGTAATATTAAGATTGCCATAACGATCCAGTGCATTGCTAGCTGCGGAATTTTGACCATACACGTCACTACCAAGCATTAAAATCGGTACAACGCTTGAATAGGCAAATATATTTAGAAAGACCTTGACCTTTTTTTTCACAAGTATCTCTGGGAATGATTTTGGTCTATTGAGAAAAGGCAGCAATACTATACCTTAGACATTAATTTAGTGCCACATGAGGCAGATTTAGTCACTCTAGCTATCAAGCATAAAAATTATAGAATTAATTAAGTCAATTATTGCAATATGATTGCCGGCTGCACTGCGTCAAGCTTGGAAACGCGACCGATTGCCTTGGCTTGCGAGTAGCCAGATTCTCTTAAACGAGCGAGGCAGATTTCTGCTTCAGATTCTGGAACTGATGCCAGCAAACCGCCAGATGTTTGAGGATCAAAAAGAAGAGCATATTTTGGGTCTTGAGCGAAAGCCTCTTGATTAAATATATTATGAGCGACCAGACTGTTGTCTCTGTGTAGCGAGCTGTAAATTTTTTGCTCTAATGTATCAAGTGCACCGGATAATACTGGAATATTACTCAAATTGAGCTCTATTTCTGTATTATTTGTCGTAAGCATTTCCAAGAGATGCCCTGCAATACCAAAACCGGTTATGTCAGTACAAGCGGTGGCCCCAAATTTCTGAAAACAAGCAGCCGCCTCTCTGTTCGATTGTTCCATGTTGCCTAAAGCTTCTTGCATCCATTGGTGGGATGCTCTAAAGCGCATGTCCGCTGCAAGAAGTGTGCCCGTGCCTAATGGTTTGGTAAGAATCAGGATATCGCCAGCATTCATGCCATTTTTTGTTAGAAGGTCTTCTTCATCGATGAAACCATTTATACAAAGCCCAAAATGAAATTCCTCCGCTTCTGCAGAATGTCCACCCACTAAGTCACATTTATGTTCTTGCAAAATTTCGTTACAAGAAAGCATCAACTCCTTTAATTGAGTACGTCCATACTTTTTAGTTGCGAAAGGCAAGCCAACAACGGCTAAAGCTGAATGAGGTTCGCAACCCATCGCATAGATGTCACTTAAACAATGGTTAGTTGCAATGCGAGCAAATAGCCAAGGATCGTTTACGAACGACTTAATTTGGTCGATGCTTTGAACCAAGACTCGACCACCATCTAGTTTTATTAGCGAAGCGTCTTCTGCGGCAATGGATTGATTCAGTATATCTTTGCGTTTCGATTGCGGCAGCTGTTGTAATACTTCTTGCAAGACATCGCTTGCTACTTTCGCTCCGCAGCCGGCGCATCGCATAGCATGTAGTTTTAATTGGCGTTCGGTTTCCTGATCAACTAAGCCATCGGCGATGTTTAGTTCGGTTGTCATCTCGGGAAGTGCAGAATATTTCCTTATAAAGGAAGTGTCGATGTTATTTTTAATAGACCAGACACTACGACCTTTAAAGAAAAAATTATTACGTGAGGCGATGGCCGTTTTGTTGCCCATACTTATAAGTGCTAAAGCATGTTGCTGAGGTTTATAGCGCGTCAATGATTTGCCAGTGGCAAAACGAATGAGATTTTTCGCCAGCGGTAATCCTTGACGAACTGCATAAACACCCGATTTTGGTCGAGGTTCACCTTTGAGTGTAGCTGCATCGCCCGCAGCAAAAACACAGTCATGAGAGGTGGATTGTAGATGTGCATTAACTTCAATAAACCCATCTTCACTGAGCGCTAAGCCACATTCTCCAGGCCATGAGGGAATACTAGCACCAGTTGCGAATACCATTGAATCTGCGGAGTATTTATTGCCATTTTCACAAACTGCGATATTTTCTTCGAATTCGGAAACAGCAGTATCAAGAATGACTTCGACGCCTCGTTTCTCTAGTTCTGATTTTGCGAATTGACGAACTTTATGATTGTGCAAAGAAAGTAAATTCGTATCGGCACTTATAATTCTTATTTTTAATAGAGAAGCATCTGCTGATTTAAGTTGTAATTCTTTCTGGATACGAAACTGAGTTGCAAAAGCAAGCTCAACGCTGGCAGGCCCGCCGCCAACTATTATTATTTTGTATTCTTTGTCCTGCCGTATGTTATTGACAGCTTTTATGAGGAGGGTTTGCCAATGATCAATAAACTTTTGTATTGGTTTGATCCCTAAAGCAAATCTATCAGCGCCAGGAATTTTGCATGCATCGGGGTTGGAGCCAATATTAAGTGATAAAAGGTCAAATGAAATTGAAGGTCGAGCAGTTAGTGCAATCTCCTTTCTATCAAAATCAATTGATGTAATCTCTTCTTGTATAATACGGGCATTCGCAAATTGTGCGAGCGGTCTCAGATCAATATGAATGTCATCATAATCATAAACCCCGCTGATGTAGCCCGGAAGGGATCCTGAATAAGGGGTATTAATGTCGCGGCTAATTAACGTAACAGCAAGGCCTGGAACAGGCTTCATCCCTAAATGCTTTAGAACAGCTAGATGACTGTGGCCACCACCAAGGAGTACTAAGTGTTTTACGACTGGGCTATTTGTTTTCATAAACCACACACAAGCTAGAGAACCCTAGTTTACCTTAATTCTCTTAATAAGCTGAATTTGTGAGGAAAAATTAGATCTTAAACCAGGAAATTTGAATTTCTTCGCCCTTGTCAGCGTAATCTCCAGCCGCTCTGCCGCTGCGAAAATCACGCCACGAGACAGGCCTGTACTTGCTGTCTTTTGACTCGGCAACAAGAGGTTCACAGATAGTTTCATAAGACGGATTGTAGAAATAAGGAGCGCTATAGCGACCTTTGTCATCGCTGGCAAGTACACGGTGTTCTGGTGCTTTAAATCGATCATTCGACCAAATTTGTACCATGTCTCCAATATTAACGATGAGTCCTTCATCAATTGGTATTACGGTATGCCAGGTGTCCTCTTTTTTAATTTGCAAGCCTGGTACGGTATCTTGGGCAAGCACAGTCAATGCGCCTGCATCAGTGTGGGGGTGAATTCCCAAATAGCATTCATCATTTTTTTCTTCAATGCTTCGTTCGACCAAATTTGGATAGTAATTAAACCGCAAGAAACTAGTATGGTTGTTGAGAAAAAAAGGGTTGAGGGTTTCGGAAGATTCTCCCAACGCGATACAAATTGAGCCTAGTAAATTTATACTTAAAGATTCAACCAATGTAAGCCACTCCAGTACGGTGGGTTTTAGTTCTGGTAGATCCTTGGACCAAGGTACTTCAAATTCTGGATGTTCTAGTATTAACTGTTCGGGGCTGGCATCGATATCATAAATCTCTTTAGAATCGATTTTTATTTTGGTAATTTCTTTGTCGTAGTAACCCCAGAAATTATCTTTGGTTCGCGAGAGCTTGAGCTTTTGAGATTTTGGCAAAGAGAAAAAATCTTCAACATTTTTAAAGAATTTTTTCCTCAGTCCGGGGTCAATACCATGACCCATAATCTGGAAGAAGCCCCATTCTTCGCAGGCATGTGTTAACTCTTTGATCAAAACGGCATCACTGAACCCCTGACTTATATCAAGAACTGGTATATTTAGTGACATTATGGTCTCGGTTATTGCTTAACTGGAGTTCTTTAAATTAGGATCGATTATAAACATGCTATACGCTGAAAGGTATTATCAGGTAAGCTTAGTCCTTTAAAAATAAGGCCTTAAATTGTTTAAGGCCGCCAATATTACTTTCTACAACAATCTGAAAAACTAAAAGTTAATAAAAAGGAGAGCGAGGATGACCCTCAAGTCCCTAGTAAAAAGTATGATTCTGGGTGCTTCTGCAGTTTTGCTAACTAATGCAGCCCAGGCCCAATGGTCATTAGATAATGATTCGTCAACCCTGAGCTTTGTCACAGTAAAAGCCGACCATGTGGGTGAAGTTCATACTTTTGATCATCTCACTGGTACCATCGAAGATGATGGTGCAGTTGAAATCACCATCGAACTCGCCAGTGTTAATACCATGATCGATATCCGCAACGAACGCATGCAAGCGATGTTATTTGAAACAAATCTGTTTCCAGAGGCGACAATAGCGGGGAGTATCGATTTAGAAGCAATTACGGCTATGCCTCCGGGAGCAATGCAATCAATACAAGTGTCGTTCGATCTAGATATTCATGGTGCTTCGGGATCTTATGCGGCAGATGTGGTAATTACTCGGACTGAGAGCGGTGTTGTTGCGTCGACAGCAAAGCCTATAGTTGTTACTGCTGGCGCTCATGGATTGGTTGCTGGTGTTGAAGCCTTAAGAGAAGTTGCCGGATTACCCAGTATTAGTCGTGCGGTCCCTGTTTCTTTTACCGTTGTGTTTGAACAAGGCCACTAGAGATTTGTTTGAAACTGCAGCGGGATCCTTGACTAGCTCACGATCCCTCTGCAGTTTCCTGATGTAGCAATAAGCATGAAAAATTAAGATTGGGGTGATCGCTAAAACTTGTACTTCAGGAGCACTCTAATAGCTCAGTGAGATTACTAAAACGCTAACAAATGGCTAATCAGGGAGTTGCGAGGGTTGAGTCAGTTTTCTGCGATTAAGCCAGCGGATTTCCTGTCCTTGCTTTGGTTGGTCTGGAATAAATTGAGTAACCACTAGAGATCCAACGGCTATAGCTGCGCCTACTAGAAAAACGGCACTGTGGTTAATGACCCAGACAAATCCCAGTAACGCAGGCAGAATAACGGCTGCGATATGATTAATTGTAAAGCTGATGGAAGAGGTGGCTGCGATATCCGCAGGATCAGCTATTTTCTGAAAGTAAGTCTTTATCGCGATAGCCATGGCAAAAAACAAATGATCAAGGAGGTAAAGCACAATTGCTACCGCTATATTATTAACGAAAGCATAGCTCAAAAAGATTATGATTAAGCCGACATATTCGAGTGTTAATGCGCGACGCTCTCCAATATAACTAATAAGTGCGCCAATTTTTGGTGCTAGCCAAAAAGTTAAGGCAGCGTTTACCAGAGTTAGTAAGACAACGTTCTCAATGGGAAAGCCGAACTTTTCTACCATCAAAAAGCCGGCAAAGACGACGAATATCTGTCGGCGCGCGCCGGCTAAAAAAGTAAGAAGATAGTACAAGGAGTATTGCCGTCGCAGGAAGAGAGATTTTTTCTGTACCACACTATCCTCAAAATGAGGAATAAAAATCCAACAGAATAGCCCAATGACAACTGCGGTGCCGCCAGCCATTAGATATATCAAGAAATAATTAGCATCAAAAAACATTAAGTATAAATAAATAGCACTTAGGATGAATAAGGTGCACATTGCGCGAGCGCTTAACAATTGCCCTAAAACTTTGGGCGCTTCATCTTTAGTTAGCCACTGCAGGCTGAGCGAGTTATGCAGTGTTTCCAAGTAATGAAACCCAGCCGACATGAGCATCGTCGTGAAGTAAAGCCAAAGCGCAGTGGGATAAAATGCGGTGATGGCTACGCCTATTCCGAGAGTAAGGAGGGAAAGCACTGCGAAACTTTGCTGCCTTACAAAAATCATAACTAGTATAGCGGTGAAGGCTAGAAAGCCAGGGACTTCTCTTAAGCTTTGTAATATGCCGATTTCTTCACCAGTAAAATTAGCGTTTTCTACTGTAAAGTTGTTAAGCAATACCTGCCATGTCGCGAATGCAATCGTATTCCCGATAGCTAGTAGGAATAATAAGGTCTTGCGACTTCGCAGTGGGGGAAGCTTCATAAATGAATGTTTATGGGGTCAGTCGGTATAAGGCATGAATAGACTGCAGATAGTAGCAGTATTGCTAGTAATATTTTTTAGACCTCAGAGCAATCACAGTAGATTGCAAGAGAAGACGATTATATCATTCATTCGCTATGGCTTCTCTGGATATTTATGCAGGACCTGCCGCAATGAGGCGACTTCGTAGGGAAGGAATTTGCCAATCTCAATTTGAGGTCTTGGTTGCGGCTTCTGGAGGTCCCAAATGGTTCGTCTTAGCTGGCTTGGATCGTTATTTATTCGGCTCGTTCTTTGTCAATCGAGTATCTGAACTTTTTACTATAGGTTCATCGGTGGGGGCTTGGCGTGTGTGTTGTCTGGCCACTCATGATCCTGTCGCTAGTGTAGAGCGGTTAGCTCATTTTTATTGTCATGAAAAATACTCTTCTGCACCGACAGTTGAAGAGGTAACCAATAGTGTTCGAATTATGTTAGAGAATATATTGGGTGAACATGGGGCTGTTGAAATTGTGAATAATTCTTTGTTTCGGACTCACATTATAGCCGATCGTAGCAAGGGTATTGGTTCTTCTCATAGTAAATTTCTGCAGGCTATTCACTTGGCTGCAAGTGCTGGCTTTAATCTTATTTCTCGCCAGTCTTTATCGTTGTTTTTTGAAAGATCAATTTTTAGCAATTTAGGAGAGGGGTCCCCTTGGGCTGCGTTTCATGATATTAGTTCAGAAACCGCATTTTTAACAACTGAGAATATTCACGATGTAATGTTGGCCACTGGTTCTATCCCATTTGTGCTTGAGGGCGTTCGAAATATTGCAGGCGCTAGACAGGGACACTATTGGGACGGAGGAATTACGGATTATCATTTCGATTGGAAATTTCATGAGGGAGAGGGCTTGGTGCTATATCCTCATTTCAGTGCAGAGCTCATTCCTGGCTGGTTCGATAAAATGCTCAGGTGGCGCAAAGTAAAACCCGAGAATCTTGAGAATGTTGTATTGCTTGCCCCAAGTAAAGAGTTTGTTCAAAGTTTGCCAGGCAAGAAAATTCCTGACCGCAAAGATTTTAGAAATTTAGATTACTCAGTAAGAGTAAAGCGATGGCAAGAAATAATCACAAGGAGTGAAGAGTTGGCAGAAGAATTCAAACTTGTTGTGGAAACAGGAGAGGGTCTAGGTCATATTAAACCGATTGCTGTGAGAGATAGATGATTTCTATCAGAAGAGTTCATTGGTTAAATCAATTAAAAACAATAGCACTCAAACTACTGCTACAAATTTGTAGTTGTTATGTTGAAGCCATCATTTGTTTTGCAGAAGAAAGTTTCGTGATTGAAGAAAAGACTATTCGAGTAACAAGCACTCACAAGCGCATCTTTTTTTGGTGCTGGGGATGAACAACAAGGTGTTTGCGCATGCTTGGATTGCTCTTGGGAAGCCCAAGAAGCTTATAGTTATTTGGGGAAAGCCAGCCATTATGAGTAAGTGGGTCTTCTTGGCGAAGGATATGATCTGCTTTCAATACAATCTCTGATTGATGATGCCTATAAGATGCCGATATATCCTTTAATTGTTATTGTTGCTTTGTTAAATGCTGATGGTGTTATGAAAAGCTGGGGTTTGAAGAAATCATTGATTTTAAGGAAGAAGGGGTGAATAAATTCAACAAAGGTCCTTGGAAGTTATTTTGTGTAATCTCAATTGTCTTGAGCCTGCAAAGCTGTGTTGGAATTATAGTTGGCACGGCAGTTGATACCACGATTGAAGTAGCCAAGGTTCCTTTTAAAGTTGTTAGCGCTGCCGTCAATTTAGATGACGATGACGATGACGATGATGGATGATTAGGAATAAGTTATGAGTTTTAAGCCAGAAGACTATGATATTCCCAGCTATTACAAGCATTGGGTAGGGGACAAAGCCGAAGATTATATCGGTCCATTTTTTTTTACGTTAGATGGAGAAAGCCCCCGTACTGCCTTTCGTGTTCAGGAACATAATTGCAATGCCCATGATTCTATTCATGGGGGGGTATTGATGGCGTTTGCTGATTATACGCTGTGCATAGGTGCAAATATGGGAGAAAGCGAAAGTGTCGTGACCGTTAGCTGTAACAATGAATTCATTGCGCCAGCCTACAAAGATGATTTGATAGAGGGCGAGTGCACAATCATCCGGCGGGGGAAAACTATGGTTTTCACTCGCTGTGAACTTAGTGCAAGTGGAAATGTTGTACTAAATAGCAGTGCTGTAATTAAGCGAATCAAGCCCCGATAAATTGAGCAGTGAGCTGTGGTGGGTCCGCAAACAAGAATTCAGGTTCTTCTGCCAGCAGCTCTTTTTCATCTCCATAGCCCCAAAGCACAGCAGCTTTTGCGAGTCCATTAGATTTTGCAGCGATTAGGTCTATTGCGCGATCACCAATCATAATGGCATTGTCGCTAATTATATTTTTTGCTAACAACTTTTCTAATTGTTTGGCTTTTACCATTTTTTTTGTTGGGCCGCTAACGAATTCGAAGTACTGCCTGACGGTGAATTTTTCTAGTATTTTTTCTGCAATACTCTGGAACTTGGAGGTACAAACCCCCATCCGAATGTTTCTTTCGGCTAAATTAGAAAGCATTTCCAGAATGTGTGGGTAGAGTTTATTCTCTGTATACCCTATCTCGAAATAGCGTTCGCGATATTTTTCCACAACTTCATCGACACGGTATCCGTCGTCAGAACCAATTATCTGCTGAATGGTTTCTTCCAATGGTGGCCCGATATGCCGAGTAATTTCCTGCTCTGAAAGCGGCGGATAGTCAAAACTACTTAAAGCAAAATTTATTGAGCGAACAACGCCAAGTTTTGGGTCCGAAAGCGTACCATCTAAATCGAAGATTAATGTATCGAAATGCATATAAATTTAATTAGACTTGAAGTGAGTAAATTTTGGCTGCTGTAAAGTAAAACATCGCATATTTCGCATCTTCAGTAAAATTCAGAACCATTTTTGTAGGTGTTGAATAATCTCTATAGATACTTTGTCTTTCATTGTTGTAGTATGCTCGGAACCCTCTCAAAGGTTTGACGCAAGTCAAGGCATAGCCGGACTGTTAGAAGATCAACAAAAAGTAGGAGCTATGCGTGAACATAACCTCGCTCGTCATCATTCTTTACCTTGGCGCATTCGTTGCTTTTGGTATTTACCTAAACAGCAAGAAAGGTAGCGCCGCTGATTGGGCAATCGGCGGCAGTACCCTGGGCATTTTGATGATCGCTGCAGGCGCAGCGGGAACTCGAATTGGTGGCGCGGGTACTTACGGTGTCGCTGGCGACGTTATTGCCGAAGGCGTCGGCCATATGTGGTACGGCGTAAATTCATTTGCGGCATTGTTCCTGGTGGGTTTATTTTTCGCGATACCTTATCGACGATTGAAAGTAGTTAGTGTTGGGCAGGTATTCGACCGCAGGTTTGGATCCTATCGCTGTCAATGGCTAACAAGTCTCTGTGTGCAAGCAGAGTATCTAGTAGTCAATATAATTGAGCCTTATGTAATTGGCACAATTATATCCGGATTCACTGGCATTCCATTTCCAATCGCTGTCGCTATAGGTGCGTTTTTAATTATTTCCTTTACGGTTTTTGGCGGACTCAAAGGTACTGCTTACGCAAACATTGTGCATTGTTCCGTAATAATATTTGGCTTGTTGTTGGTGGGATTGGTCGCCATGAATAATATCGGAGGCTGGGACGTGGTTGTGCAGCGAACTACTGATCAGTTGGCTCTGTCAGGTGGTGATGAAGTTAAGTGGTGGAGTTTCACCGGGATAGGCATTGCTACGATCATCGCCATGTTTATTTCTGCAACTATTCATACGCCGGCCGCATCTGTGTATTGCAATTATGCAAGCTCGGCAGCGAAGGAAGATAATTTGCTTCCGGGGTTTTTCTTCGCGGGTGTCATCGCTGCAATGATGCCAATTGTTGCTGGATTTATTGGCATTTTGACCTTGGCTACCTACGGCGCCGATAGTGGGTTAAGTAGTTATTTGAATATTGCCCAGCTCGCCATAGACAGTGGACCTATTCTGGGAGGCATTGCTCTGGCTGCGGTACTGGCGGCCGTTATTTCATCCGGCGCGCCAATTCTTCTCGCCAGTTCAACTATGTTTGTCAATGACTGGATACCTGTTTCAAAAAACTTTGCGCCAGAGAAAAAATTACGTTGGTATAAAGTTGTAGCTGTAATCTACGGTACAATCGCTGCCTTGGTAGCCTGGTTGGGTAACATAACGTCTGTTCTTGGATTAGTACTTATCGGATTTGCTTTAGTAGTACCGCCAGCTGTTGCGGTTGCATTCGTGATTTACTGGAGGCGCACTTCAGAAAAAGCAGCCTTTTATGGCATGGCGTCTGGATTTTTCGGTGGCTTACTCATGTGGTTGTTTAACGTATTGTTCGACGGTCCGGAAAATGCTACGGCTGGTGGTTTTGCGCAATGGTGGTACGAAATTTACAATCAAATTGGTGCTTGGAGTGATCCTGCGTTCGCGACATTTTTTTTTCCAATGATAGTGGTTCCATTGCTTACCATCATCTTTCCGAATACTGAGGAAGAAGATGAAAACAAAGATGCCTTTTATGGAATATTGGGACGTCTACAGAGGAATTTTAAATGGACAACTGAAGCGTAACGCTATCGCTTAATTTCACCACTCGCCTGAATAAGAAAAGGGCCCGGTGTCGCGTAACTTTGCTCAAGTAATGCACATAACTCTTCAGCGGTTTCTGCTTTGCCGCCGGGCACTCCGAATCCTTTCGCCAATGCGACCCAATCTACTTCGGGATTTCCGATATCAAAAAGACTGGCGGCAATCGCACCTACATCGGTGACACCTAATCTTCCGTACTCAACATTTAAAATGTTGTAGGAATTATTGGCGAAGATCACAGTAGTCACATTTTGGCTCTCACGGGCCTGAGTCCACAGAGCTTGAATAGTATAAGCTGCACCACCGTCGCCCAACATCGCTAGAACCCTTTGGTCAGGACAGGCGAGTGCTGCGCCAACGGAACAGGGAGCGCCCTGGCCGATGGCGCCGCCGGTTAAGCTGAGCCAACTATTTTGAGTGGTATTCTGGCAAAAGGAATAGGCAGCATTGCCGCCACCGGAATCAGTGCAGACAATGACATCTTCCGGAAGTGTTGATGCGAGTGATTGAATTATAGTACTGGTGTTCAACTCGCCACTGGGTTTGCCAATTTCTTTGCGCTCAAAAGAAATTACTGCTTCGTCGCTTGCGCCAAGTCTATCTGCTAACCGTTGCAGTGCATCTATTGAATCTTCTTCGACGGTTGAAAGGCGAGTTACCTGGCATCCTTCTGGAATTAGCTGCCCTGGTTTACCTTTGTAGGCAAAGAAACTGACCGGAATCTCACCGCCAACTAAGATCAGGTTTTTAACCCCGTCTAAAGTGGTCAGGACTTGTTCGGGAAAGTAAGGCAGGCGACTGACAGCAACTCTACCTGGACCGCCGTCCACACGCGCTGGGAAAGTACCGTTGAATAATTTGCAACCCAACTTGCTGGAAATTTTACTAGCAGCAGCCATGGCAGGCTGCTCTGCCCCATGATGCTCGAGCAAAATTACAGTATCACCGCCGGCTTCAATTGCTTTTGCTGACGCTTCAATTGCAGACTCTTCAACTTTGGCCCTTTGGGGAATGGCATTTGGCTTAGCTACTCCAGGTGAATCGCCCCAGGCAGCATCTGCTCCCATAATTAGCGTAGCGATTTGTCCTGTTGAGCCAGAAGATTGCCGCAAGCTGGCGGTGTAAGCGTCGGCGCCATCTTGTGCCAATGACTCCGCAGTGCTCTCTGATTTTATCCAACAGGAGAAATTTCTGGCTAAGGTATCAATATTTGAAGTAAGAGGTGCATCATAACCCACATGAAAGTTTGGATGGTTACCAATGATATTTATCATAGGAGAATTGGCTCGTCTTGCATTGTGTAAATTGGCAATGCCATTCGCCATTCCTGGGCCTAAATGCAACAAAGTCGCTGCAGGTTTACCGGTCATTCTGGCGACACCATCAGCAGCGCCAGTACATACTCCTTCGAATAAAGCCAACACAGATTTAACGCGGGGAACTGCGTCTAAGCCTTGAACTAAATGCATTTCGGAGGTGCCTGGGTTGGCGATACAAAATTCAACGCCGCAATCAGCCAGAGTGTTAATCAGTGCGGTGGCTCCATTCATGCTATTGTTTCCCTGTGTTGTACTAATTGAAAAATAATTTACTGAGTTTCGAGCTGGATATCATAGCATCCAACTATGGCTATTTCCCAAGAAGAAAGAGAATTTACAGAGTATGTCGTGGACCTTAGTCAATTGGTAGGCCCGGTCTACTCTAAACGTATGTTTGGCGGGTTTGGAATTTTCCTCGATGGTTTGATGTTCGGTCTTATCGCAAAAAATGTTTATTACCTGAAAGTAGATGAAGAATCTCGTGAGGATTTTGAAGTGCTGGGTTTGTTACCATTTACCTATGAGAAACAGGGCAAGAAAACGAACCTGGGATATTTGCAAGCTCCTGAAGATGCGATGGAAGATAGCGAAATTATGGGTGAGTGGGCTAACAAAGCATTCGGTGCTGCAATTCGAGCGGCCGCTAAGAAAAAATCAAAGAACAAAACCTAAATACGCCAATTAATGGAAATAGTAACTTAAAGGTTAATCTTTTTATCCTTAAAGGCAGCAATTCATCGATTCTTTCTCAACTTAGTCAGGCGATCCCTTTGCAGATGCGCTAAACTTGAAAAGTGCTTTACCTCGTTTATTTAGATTTTAGGGGATATGATGAAAACACGAATCGTAGCTTTCGTAACTGTGGGACTTTTAATTGCAGAATTCGCGCTAGCTCAAGACGACTATACGGCACCATCCACAGAATGGGGCAAGCCTGACCTACAAGGGGTCTGGAATTTCAGTTCTGTAATTCCTCTTCAGCGTCCAGCATTTTTTGGTGATAAGCAATTTTTGACCGAAGAAGAGGTCGCTGCACTTGCCAATCAAGCTGAAGCTGGTTTAGAAGCAATAAATAATATCGGAGTTGGAGGTTACAACACTTTTTGGACTGAAATGGGTGGTACTGGTGATAATAGGACTTCCCTGATTACCTATCCAGAGAACGGTAGGCTTCCTGAAACACAGGAAGGCGTGTCAGTTCAGGTTGGTGGCCTCGGTCCAGATGAGCCCGGAATGAGACCGGTCCGCATGGTTGTTGGTGGTATTGCCAAAGATGGACCTGAAGACCGTGGTTTATCTGAGCGCTGCATTGTTGGATTTAATTCCGGCCCCCCGTTTACTCCTAATCTATATAACAATAATGTGCAGATTTTTCAGAATAAGAATACTGTGGTAATCATGACTGAAATGATTCATGACGCGCGTATTGTTCCAATCGCTGGCAGTGAACCTTTAACCGAGGATATTCGTCTTTGGACTGGTGACTCACGAGGGTATTGGGATGGCAATACTTTGGTGGTTGAGACTCGTAACTTTAATGATTTTACTCAGAGCTTCGGTGTGTACGGTACTGCTGAAGAAAAATTATTAACTGAATTCTTTACGCGTACTGGGCCTTACACAGTTGAGTATGAATTTACAGTTGATGATCCTGCTACTTTCAAGGACAAAATTACTGTGATGGTTCCTATGTCGAAAGTTGATGGTCAACTTTATGAGTACGCCTGCCATGAAGGCAACTATGGAATGATAAACATTCTTCGAGGTGAAAGAATGACCGAGCAACGTGAAGCAGAGTCTGCCCAGTAAGTTTGAATTTCTAAAAAAAGGGTCAGCATTGCTGGCCTTTTTTTTGTCTCGGATTTCTTGCCGAAAAAGTTATTTTGCATTGGTAGTTCTTATTGATATTTGGTGAGATACTCCATTGAGCTACTAAAAATATCTTCTAGCAAACTGATATTTACCTAAAGGTTTTACCTGCTTGCAACGGGTGGAATTGGTCAGTTCAAATCAGATAGAGGAAATTGAAAAATAATCACCAAGTAAGGTGTGGTAATAAACTGGAATAACGAGGGTAAATTTAATCGAATCTGAAGGACTTATGTTGGTCATCTTGCTTTCAATTGTAACTACACTGGTTTAGATGGCGGTATAAAAAGGTGATATATAATGAGCAGAACTAGAAGGGAATTTATAAGGTTTAGTGCCTTGTTGGCTGCGGGTATGTCACTCCCGGCAAAGGCGCAATCACCGTTGAAACTTTTGATTCTTGGGGGAACCGGTTTTGTTGGGCCACACATGGTTCGATATGCAGTTTCTCGCGGGCATAAAGTATCAATATTTACACGGGGCAATAAGCAGCTTGATGTCCCAGGTGTCGAATACCTGGTAGGGGATCGCAAAAATGAGCTCTCTGCATTGGCTGGCAGAACCTGGGATGTGGTGCTCGATAACAATTCCAGGGACTATCGATGGGTTCAAGCCAGTACAGAGCTACTTAGAGGTGCAGCCGAGCACTATATTCTAATTTCATCGATTTCTGCCTATGCCATCGAAGGTTTCGGCTATGAAAACTGGCAGCGCATTCTATGGGAACCAATGGTTAATGAGTCGACTATGAGAGTCAGTCCTCCGGAAGATTGGTCGATGGGAGATGAGGCAACCTATGGTTTAACGAAAGCATTATCGGAAGATATTGTACGCGCGGCTTTCCCAAGTCGTTGTACGATCGTTAGACCCGGTTTAATTGTTGGTCCGGGCGACCCAACAGATCGTTTTACGTATTGGCCTGTACGCCTTAATGAAGGCGGAGAGATATTAGCGCCAGGTAACCCTAATCATGCTAATCAGATTATTGATCAAAGGGATCTAACAGAATGGATGATTCGACTTGCCGAGGGGCGAGTTGCAGGAGACTTCAATGCGACAGGACCCAACTATCGTATGACCATGAGCACTATGCTTGGCGCAATTGGTTCGGCAGTTGATAGTGATTATTCTCTAGCATGGATTCCGGAGCAATTTCTACAACAGCAAAATATTTCACCTTGGAGTGATATGCCCACATGGATTCCAGGGGACTCACTTTCATTTGTAAGTGTTGAGCGGGCAATTGAAGCAGGCCTAACCTTCCGAACTGTGGAAAAAACTGCCCGGGACACTCTAATGTGGGACAGAACTCGACCCCAAATAGAGCGGCAAAATCGGCAAGCTGGGATAACTCGCGAGCGCGAACGAGAAATTATTGAAGCGTGGAAAAATCGACCCCGCTAAATTAAGTGAATTCGAGATAAGAATTTACTTTTTTATATTCTGTTCAAACTTAATTTATCGGGCCTCTTTAACTTGCACAGGCATTAGGTGAATGTGCACTCATAACAAAACTCGTTTCTAGTAGTTCTGTTTATATTTGATGTTATTTCCAGAAATCCTTTCTCGTCTGCGTGGGAGATAGAGAATGGGGGTATTGTATTCTTGCTGTAAATTCAGGCATCTGTTGCTTTTTTCTATATTTCGCAAACCCGGGTAGAAACTTGCTTTCTTGATCTGAAATAAATCTTTGATATGATTAATTTTTGTCGCTCGCATAGGCATTTCTGTGCGATGTACCGTAGGATCTGATGACAACATGCAGTAGCAAGTTAATTCGAGCAAAAGCTCAAAGCTTTCCTATATTTCAGGCCATATACCTTGTTGTTCGGCTTAGTGTCTTCTTAGTAGTTGGGTTTCTAACCCTGCCTATATCCCTGGTAGCGCAAGAAAGAATTAATAACCCTGAAATTTATTCTATTCCTGCAGACATGAGTGGTGTTCATTTTTATTTAATTACGGTGGACGTGGGTGACACTGTCTGGGATAACTTTGGTCACACTGCCTTGCGGGTGTTTGATGAAAACTCGAATACTGACGTGGTATTTAATTGGGGTAATTTTGATATTGGTGGCGGTGCAGTAGAGTTTTCCTGGGATTTCTTTAAAGGAATTATGAATTATCAGCTGGCCACTAGCTCCCCTAGCCAGGAATTTTCGATGTATCGGTTCCAGGAGCGCACAGTTTGGCAAGACCGTATAAATCTAACCAATCCGCAAAAGGTGCGCTTGTACCGTCGCCTGATGTGGAATCTCGAACCAGAAAATATTGTTTATCCTTACCAGTATTTTTATGATAACTGCACAACTAAGGTGCGAGATTATCTCGATGAGGCCTTGTTAGGGCGAATTAGTCAGCAGTTCACAGGAATGACAGAGATAAGTTTTCGTCACCAGGTTCAGGCGCATTATCAATCCGTTTCATTAATTGCGCTTTCTCTTGATGTGTTAATGAATAGCAACATCGATAGAGCTATGTCTGAATGGGAGGAAATGTTTCTACCTTTGCGTTTGAGAGATCGCTTACAATACGTGCGATCCGATGTGGCGGAGAATGCTGAACAGTTAATGTTATTATCAGATCCGCAGGTAATAATTGAATTCGCTCCACCTACTATGGAAACAGATCCTTATCGGATAGCGTCCATAGTATTAATTCTACCTGTGCTGTTGCTGATGTTAATGCTAAAGCGCGTACGAAAATCTTTTTATGCGACTCATTCCCAGATTGGTTTTAAAGCAGCAGGAATAAATTTTCGTATTCTTGGTTTGCTTGGCTTGTTGACAGCATTTTTTAGCGGCATTTACGGCATCTTAATGTTAGGCAGTTGGTTTTTTTCTGATCACGCTGACACGCATCACAACATTAATTTATTGCTATTTTGGCCAACAGACATATTGGGTGTGCTTGTAGGTTTACGTTGGCTCTTCCTCAGTAAACCTTGGCCTATGACAAACAATAGTGGTCCCTTTATTAATTACTATTTGTTAGCTCATGTGATAGCCATGATTGTCTATGCGGCCATCGCATTTCTCGAATTAGTGACCCAATCCATCGGAAATATTGCGCTATATGTGCTTCCAGGCTTTCTACTGTTCACATTACTAATCTGGATTGTTGGTTTCGAGCCAGCAAAATTAAGAGATAATTTTTCCTAAGAGATGCATCAATGATAGAGCTAAGAAGTAAAGAGGCGAAAAGAGCGGACGTACTTGATTCGATTGCGCAGAAAGTTGCCGATGCGTCGGCGCGTTTACCCCAAATTGAGAATGGATCACCTGAGACTGCCCGCGCTTTTAGGGCCGAACGAGGTAATCCGTTCGCTCCAGAACCCTGTGAACTTGATATTATCGAAGATTTAGAGATTCCTATTAGCTCGGGTGCATTGGTCATTCGAGTCTATAAACCTTTTGGTTGGAGAGAAGCTTTGCAGCCCGGGTTTGTTTTTTACCACGGAGGCGGTTTTGTTTTAGGGGACGTACGACAATACGACACCGTTGCTCAGCACTTTGCAGCAAAAAGTGGCTGCATAGTGGTTTCGGTTGAGTATTTGCTAGCGCCAGATAATAAGATTAAAGGTATTCATCGTGATGGGTTTGATGCTTATGCGTGGGTTCACGAAAATTCAGAGATATTAGGAATCAACAATAAACGTATTGCCGTCGGCGGTGATAGTGCGGGAGGAAATTTAACAATAGGAGTAGAGCTAACTTGTAAAAAAGAAAGTTATCCGTTGCCAGCTTTTCAAGTGTTAATTTATCCTTCTGTCGACCTGCCGATGAATTTTCCTTCTGTAGAAGAATTTGCCAGCGGTTATTTTTTAACTAAAGGAGGAATGTCCTGGTTTCGTAGTCATTATTTGGAAACCCCAGAACAAGCCTTTGATCCTGAGCTTTCATTTTTGGAGCGTGATTTACACGGTTTATCTCCGGCGTTATTAATTACTGCTGGTTTTGATCCTTTGCGTGATGAGGGTAAGGCTTTTGCGGATCGCTTAAGTGAGCAGGGAGTGCCGGTAAACCATGTTTGCTATACTGATATGATCCACGGCTTTATTTCATTTGCAGGAGGTATTCCAGCAGGAATGGAACTAATTGAACAAATTGCAGAAGAATTAAAGCGAGTTCTTTAGTTCGATCGGCATATAGAGTCGAGCCGCATCTTGGATTTTTCCTTTAACTAACAAATAGTTACTGAATTACAATTTCGACTCTGCGATTACGCTGATAGGCAGTTTCAGAAGTGGCTCGATCGGCAGGACGCTCCTCTCCGTAACTGACAGTTTCGATTTGGTTACGGCGTGCTCCGTTTACGACGAAATAGTTAAGAATGTTGTTCGATCTTCGCTCTCCAAGGGCTAGGTTATATTCACGAGTACCTCGCTCATCAGCATGCCCTTCAAGACGAACACGCTTGCTTGGGTTTGCCGCCAAATCTTGTGCGTGAAAATTTAATATGTCGCGATCTGCTTGCCTAAAATCAGAAACATCAAAGTCAAAATAGAAGACTCTGTTTGCCAATGCTGAACGGCGCATGCGTTCTTCTGCTGCAGCGGCGCGAGCCCGCGCTTCTTCCTCCAATTCCTGTGCGCGACGTGTGGTGGCGTCAATACCGGATTCACTAGTTTCAGTGACTTCGCTTGCTGGCTCCTCTTCACTCGTTGAACTGCAAGCTGCTGCAGTGCTAAAGATGAGTAAGAACATAATCATTTTAAATAGTCGGTTTATTTTCATGTGAGAATCTACCTAAAAAGACGAAGGAAAACTTAGAAAGACAGTACGCTAAATTCAACTAAAAGCATAACCTATTTGGAAGGCCAAATCCATCGAGCTTATGCGATTGCTGAAATCAATAAACGGTGGCTTGCTTACTGAAATCATTGAAGATTCTTTATCTTAATTTTCTCTATAATTTGCCGAGCATACGTTCGATTTTTGTTTATTTCTTCACTAATTAAATGATAGGATTTCGCCTCGTTTAAACTCACGCCTAGATTGAAAATTTAGGCGAGTTCCAGAATTTTTGTTACTCGCGAAAGCCCTTGTTGTTGTGGGGAATCACCTTGAATCGGAGAAATACAGTGAATGCAGATTTCACAGAGGAAGATCTAGCCTTTCAGGATGAAGCTCGAAGTTTTCTAGATAGCGAATTCCCTGCGGAATATCGCGCAAAAATAGATGCGAGCAAGCGCCTGAGCAAAGAAGAGATCGTTAACTGGCAAAAGATACTATACAAAAAAGGGTGGGCAGCACCGTCGTGGCCAGTTGAACATGGAGGCACTGGCTGGTCGCAGATTCAGAAGCATATTTTTGAGACTGAAATGGGATTAATCGGTGCGCCGGAACCAGTTCCCTTCGGTATGAAGATGGTTGCGCCAATTATTATGGCTTATGGCTCTGAGGAGCAAAAAGTCCGATTTCTGCCAGACATTTTAGAAAGCAATGTTTGGTGGTGCCAGGGTTATTCTGAACCTAATTCAGGATCTGATCTCGCGTCTTTAAAAACCGCTGCGGTGCGCGATGGTGATCATTTTGTTGTGAATGGTGCGAAAACCTGGAACACCTACGGGCAATATGCCGATTGGATTTTTTGTTTAGTAAGAACCGATAACACGGTCAAAAAACAAGAAGGTATTAGTTTCCTTCTTATCGATATGAAGTCACCGGGCATTACGCTTAAGCCTATTTATCTAATTGATGGTCAACCAGAAGTGAATGAAGTGTTTTTCGACGATGTGCGCGTACCCGCTGATAATTTGATTGGTGAGGAGAATAAAGGTTGGACCTACGCGAAAGTACTGCTAACCCACGAGAGGACAAATATTGCAGGAGTGCCTCGAGGCAAGCGTCGGCTCCGTGCTTTGAAACGTATTGCCGGTGAAACCGATGATGGTTTCGGTAATAGCATGATGGATAATCAAGGCTTCCGTAATAAATTAGCGTCAATAGAAATAGAGTTGCAAGCGCTCGAGTATGCAGAGTTGCGGACGCTAGCGTCGATATCTACGGGCAAGGCACCGGGACCAGAATCATCGATTCTGAAAATTGTAGGCACTGAGTTGGCTCAGAGAATTGATAAAACCTTTGTGGAGCTTGCGGGCTACCATTGCCTGCCTTATGTCCCTGAGCAATTTGAAGACGGATTTCAGGGGACCCCTCTAGGGCCTGGAAATTCCGCAGCAGCAGCCCTGACCTATTTTAATAACCGAAAAGCTTCCATCTATGGAGGCTCAAATGAAATTCAACGCAATATTATTTGCAAAGCGGTCTTGGGTTTATAGGCATAGGTTTAAACGAACTTCTCTAGAAGAATAGGGAATAAACGAGGTTTTACAGTGGATTTTTCATACTCAGAAATACAACAAATGCTACAGGATTCCGTACAAAAATTTGTACAGAAGAGCTATGACTTCAAAACGCGTAGCAAGATTATTGAGAGTGATGACGGGTATAGCAAAGAGAATTGGCAGTTGTTTGCGGAGCTTGGTTGGTTGGCAGTGCCATTTACCGAAGAAGATGGCGGTCTCGGTGGCTCTGCCGTCGATTTAATCGTTATGATGGAGGAGTTCGGTAAAGCGAACCTCGTAGAGCCCTTTATTGCGACTGCGGTGTTAAGTGGAGGATTGATCAGCGAGCTTGGCAATGGAGAACGAAAATCAGAACTGCTAGAGCATCTAGTGACAGGTAAGTTACAGTTGGCCTGTGCTTATGCAGAAATGGGTAGCCGGTTTAATCTCGCTAAGGTTGGAACCACCGCGACTGTGCAGGGAGATAAGGTTCTTATCAATGGGAAGAAGATCGCCGTATTAAACGGATCGAATGCTGATCAATTGCTTGTGGTGGCTCGCGAGTCTGGCGAGGACATTGATGTAGATGGAATTTCGATTTTCTTGGTGGATGCGGCCAGTGAGGGTTTAGTAATCAATTCATTTACGAACATCGATGGTAAAAAATCTTCAGAAATTGTGTTAGAAAATGTAAGCGTGCCGGCTAGCAGTCGATTAGGTGATGCAGGTAGTGCGCTATCGGCATTGCAAAAAATCATCGATCGGGCCACCGTTAGTGTAAGTGCCGAAGCGGTTGGTGCAATGGAGTTACTTTTGCAAAAAACCGTAGAGTACAGTAAAACGCGCAAACAATTTGGTACTTCTATCGGCACCTTTCAAGCCCTTCAGCACCGTATGGCTGATATGTTTATTGAATGTCAGTTGGCGCGGTCTATTGTAGTGATGGCTGCAATGAGATTAGACAGCGCTGAAAGTGATTTGGAAAAAACCAAAGCAGTGTCTGCTGCTAAGAGTCGCGTCGGGGAAGCGATTCGTAAAGTTGGTCAGGAATCAATTCAAATTCACGGTGGGATTGGTATGACAGATGAGCTCGATGTGGGGCATCTGTTTAAGCGAGTTACTGCTTTGGATATTATGTTTGGTAATGCCGACTATCACACAGAGCGATTTGCCTCTCTCTAGTCTAATTTTGGTTACATCGGAACAGTGTCATGAGTGAACTTATTTTTGTTCGACATGGACAGGCGTCGTTCGGTCAGAAGTCCTACGATAAGCTAAGTGATCTTGGTATAGATCAGGTTCGAATCTTGGCGCTTCATTTGCAATCTCTTGGTGAAGAATTTGACTACATCTATTGCGGATCCTTGCTGCGGCAACAAGAAACCGCTCGAGAGCTCATGACCCTGATAAAAGGAAAACCAGAAAAAGCGAACACTCACCGTGGCTTGAATGAATACAATGCAGATCCACTTTTAAAGATTTTTTTGAGAAACCATAATTCTAAGCATGACATTGAGTTGCCAATCAAGGATGAAAAGGTATTTCAGAAAGTTTTTGAGGCAGCTACATCAAAATGGATCCGTAATGAACTTGAACCCGCGGACCAGGATACTGAATATGAAGCCTGGCAAGACTTTCAGAATCGCGTCTACAGTGCCTTAGATGAAATAATGTCGAGACACGCTAGTGGTAGCCGCATTCTTATTTCTACTTCTGGTGGAGTTATCGCCATGGCACTGCAGAGGGTACTTGGTTTTCCAGATGAACAAGTTATCGCTACTAACTGGATGGTGCATAATAGTTCAGTCACTCGGGTGCGCTATGGAAATGGTAAGATCTCCCTCACTCAATTTAATAGCCTGCCGCATTTGGAAAAAAAGGGCATGCAGCATTTGGTGACCTATCGTTAATGGGCTATTGAAATTAGGAAGGTAAAGTGAGCGCGGACGAATTAATCGATAAAGCGGGAAGCATTAGAGCCGGGGAAGAATTAGATCTGGATGCACTGAAGCAACATTTAGAGCCTATTCTTGGCATTAATGTCTCTGCGCTAGAAGTTTCTCAGTTTCCAGGCGGCCATTCAAATCTTACTTATTTGCTATCAAGTGGAAATGAGCAATGGGTGCTCAGGCGGCCGCCGTTTGGAAGCAAAGTTAAATCTGCTCATGATATGTCCCGTGAATACAAAATCCTTTCAGCCTTAAAGAATGTTTATTCCTATGGGCCAGCCCCGATTCACTTCTGTAATGATCATAGCGTGTTAGGTTCTGATTTCTATTTGATGAATTACATTGAAGGACTGGTGATACGCAAAGAATACCCTTCCAATCTAAACTTGAGCCCAGATCAAATTCGACAACAACTTTTAAATTTCTTTGACGTGCTGGGTGACTTGCATTCAGTTAATTTGAAGGAAGCAGGTCTCGATAACTTCGGCAAGCCTAAAGGCTATGTTCGACGTCAAGTAGAGGGTTGGAGTCGTCGCTGGGAGAATGCAGTCACTCCGGACACGGTGAATTGTGATAACACTATCAAATGGCTAAATGACAATATGCCTATTGAGAGTGAAAAGGCCAGCGTTATTCACAATGACTACAAACTAGACAACGTTATTTTTGATGCAGAAGATCCTCTGCAAGTTATTGGTGTATTGGACTGGGAAATGTCGACAGTTGGTGATCCATTAATGGATCTTGGTTGTACCTTGGGTTATTGGGTTCAGACTTCTGATCCTGATTTTTTTCGTGAAGCGCGTACCATGCCTTCCGATATTGAAGGCGCGCCGAGGAGAGTGGAAATTATAAATCGCTTCCAAGAGAGAACAGGGCTATCAGTAGAGCATTTCCCATTTTATTTTTGTTTTGGCTTATTTCGCTTATGTGTCATCGGACAACAAATTTATTACCGGTACTATCATGGGCACACTAAAGATCAACGATTCGCTGGGTTTCTAGAGAAGGCGCATGTGTTGCAAAAAATGTGCGAAATGATTATTGCTGGTAAAATAACTGATTAAGGGGAGCGCAATGTCTTTTCAGTCGAACGATTTATTTTCTATTGCAGGTAAAATTGCGATCGTTACCGGGGGGTCTCGCGGTATCGGAAAAATGATTGCCCAAGGATATGTGGAAAATGGTGTAAAAACTTATATATCCTCCCGTAAAGCTGAAGCTTGCAGAGAAACTGCGGAGGAGCTATCTGAAAAAGGTGAATGCATTGCTTTTCCTGCTGACCTATCTACTCAGGAAGGTCGGGATTTGTTTATCGGAGAAATTAAGGAACGAGAATCTAAGCTCGACATTCTGGTGAACAATGCAGGTGCAGCTTGGGGAGCCGCTTATGAGGAATACCCTGACGAAGGTTATGACAAAGTGATGGATATTAACGTAAAAGCGATTTTCACGTTAACTCGGGACTTAATGCCTTTGTTGTTAAAAAACGCCTCCCAAGAAAATCCTAGCCGGGTAATTAATATTGGTTCGATTGACGGCTTAAGAGTTTCCAGTACAGACAATTTTGCTTACGGTGCGAGTAAGGCTGCAGTACATTTTCTAACTAAGAATTTAGCTGTTCGCTTCGGACCGAAAGGACTTACTGTGAACGCGATAGCACCTGGTCCATTCGAGAGTCAGATGATGGGTTATATGTTGAAAAACTTCCGCGATAAAATCGAAGGGGAAAATCCTTTGGGAAGAATCGGAAACCCGTTTGATATGGCTGGACTTGCGATATTTCTGGCTTCGGGTGCCGCTAAATACATGACCGGTCAAGTCATAGCTCTAGATGGTGGTCGCAGTCTGGGAGCCAGCCAGAAATAGAGACGCAGGCCGAATTTCGCTAGTAGCAATAACTCTCTGCTTCTTTGACCCAAAAGCCATTTAAATCCGTGGCTTACGGTGTTACTTTAGCGCTCTCGAAAACAACAAGACCGATGAAGAACTGGTAGTGAGTGACAAGCAAGCTAGAGTATTGCCCCGCGCAATTATAGCCAGCATGGCCTTTGTTAGCGGCTTTTGCATAATGACTATAGAAATGCTGGGTGCCCGAATCCTGTCGCCGTATTTTGGTGGTAGTCTCTCCGTTTGGGGAAGTATTATTACTATCTTTATGCTGGCGCTAGCGTTAGGGTATTTGCTTGGCGGACGCTTATCGACCCGCAACCCCAGTGCCAATACTTATGCTTTGTTTTTTATCTGCGCTGCCGTCTTCTCGCTCCCTGTCATCTTTTTTGCCGATTTCATTATGGAGCCTATTTTTCTCGCTATAGAAGATCCGCGATATGGTTCTTTATTTGCGTCCATATTTCTTTTCTTTATTCCAACGAGCATATTGGGAATGATCTCGCCTTATTCGGTGCGATTGATGGTGGAAAGTGAAAAAGACAGTGGCCAAATGGCTGGACTGCTTTATTTTATATCTACGCTTGGTAGTGCCGCCGGAACTTTAGGAACGAGCTTTTATTTCGTTCTATGGTTTGAAGTAAATCAGATATTATGGGGTTCTGTGATTGCTTTAATTTTTGCGGGATGTGCTATTTTGCTGTCTGATTATTTGCGGAATCTAAACACAAGGAGTTCAAATCCTAGTCATGCGAAAAAACGTGCGTAATCTAATTTTAAAGGTTCTAGCTGGGCCGGTAGTCTTTGCTTTTATGACTCCTGCTGTTGTGGCAGAAACTATTCATGAAGCACGTTCCAAATATCGTGATATTACCGTGACACAAGTCGGTGAGCGTCGGTGTCTGTTATTCAATGTACACCGTGGCGATCGCAATCAAACCTGCATGATGATGAACGATCGAGACCAACTAGTTTTCGATTACACTCGAATGAGCTTTGTTGGGCTTTTACTTCAGCCAGAACCAGAGAGTATTTTGGTTATCGGCTTAGGGGGTGGGTCAATTCCTATGACATTTGCAGAGTTGTATCCGGATGCGAAAATTGATGTTATTGAAATTGATGAGGCTGTAGTAAACGTAGCTGAAGATTATTTTTACTATAGTGACACTGATAATATGAAAGCCCATGTGGATGATGGCAGACCATTCATTAAGCGGGCGGGTATTCGCGGTGAAACTTATGATTACATCGTGCTCGATGCCTTTAGTGGAGATTACATTCCTGAACACATGTTAACGCGAGAGTTTCTTGAAGAAGTAAAAAAGATAATGACTGACGATAGTGTTTTAGTCGCAAATACTTTTTCTACTTCGCGCCTGTATGATCATGAATCAGTCACTTATCAGCGCTCTTTTGGTGAATTTTACAATTTCAAATTACCAACTTCTGGTAATCGGATTATTATTGCTACACTAAACACGCTGCCGCCTCGCGGTGAGCTCGTAGAGGCATCACGGCGCATAGCGCCCTCTTTGGAAAAATTTGGAATATCTTTAACGGATTACCCTAGGAGATTGACCACTCGAGTTGACTGGGATATGAGTCGCCGCGAATTAACCGATCAGTATTCACCAGGTAACTTGCTAAGAGAAAATTAACGGGAATTACTTATGAAGAAAATAATAAAACTATTAGTGGCTAGTACCTTTATGGTTTCAAGCCTCACGAGCTTGGCGGATACAAACATTAAGGCAGATGTTGTATACGGGCATAAAGACGGTATGGCATTAGTCTATGATGTTATCACCCCAGACAATGCAAATGGCGCTGCTGTGGTATTTATGGTCAGTGGTGGTTGGTACTCTCGTTGGTCTCCACCAGCATCTCGTGTTGAGCAATTCTCTCATTTCCTTGATGCTGGATTTACATTGATCCCTGTGCATCATGGTAGTGCTCCTCGATATCACGTGCCAGATGCCTATGCTGATGTCAGTCGCGCCATACGTCACATTAAGATGCATGCAGTGCAACATGGAATCGATCCAGACCGAATTGGTGTTACCGGTGGCAGCGCCGGTGGGCACTTGTCTTTAATGTTAGGCTTAGATTCTGATCAAGGTGATCCGAACGCGCGGGAAGAAGTAATGCGTCAGAGCAATGATGTCGCCGCTATTGTTGCTTATTTTCCGCCAGTGGATTTGCGAGAGATAGCCGGTCCAAATGATCGATTCCCTGCTTTGGATTTTCCTCAGGCAAATGCTGCGGCAATTTCTCCTATCCTACATGCTGATGCTGGTGATCCGCCGACTTTGCTCATTCATGGTGATGCCGATGATTTAGTTCCCATTAGCCACTCCGAAATTATGCAGGCAGAATTTGAAAAACAGTCTATTGTTTCAAATTTTATTACCATCCCGGGTGCCGGGCATGGATTTCGGGGTGATGATGCAGTTTGGGCTGCCAATGCCTCTGTAGCGTGGTTCCAGCAACACCTGACTAGAGGAAATTAAAGTTTTAATGAATCTTAGTTAGCTCCCTTGATCATGTTGCGCGCGATAATGAGCTGTTGAATTTGACTGGTACCTTCATAGAGACGAAATAAACGCACATCACGATAGAAGCGTTCAACAGAGTATTCCGACATATAACCTGCGCCACCATGAATTTGGACGCAGCGGTCAGCAACTCGTCCAACCATTTCAGTTGCAAATAATTTGGATGCCGATGACTCAGTACTGACCTCTTCACCTGCATCACGTTTTCTGGCCGTTTCCAGGGTCATGCATTTAGCCGCGTAAGTTTCTGTTTGTGAATCTGCAAACATTGCTTGTATCAATTGCTGGTCCGCAATAGGCCGGCCAAATTGTTTTCTTTGAATTGCATAGTCGAGAGCGTCATTAATAAGCCGTTCTGCAACTCCGACACTGACTCCGGAGATGTGCAGGCGGCCACGATCGAGTACTTTCATGGCAGTAATGAATCCTTCGCCTTCTTCACCAATAATGTTTTCAGCAGGTACCCGGCAATCTTCGAAAATAACATCACAAGTCATCGATCCGGATTGCCCCATTTTCTTGTCAACTTTTCCAAGGGTTATACCTGCAGTATCACGTTCAACTATAAAGGAAGAGATGCCACGCGCGCCTTTAATTGAAGGATTAGTGCGTGCCATTACATTGAAAGTGTCAGCTACTTTGGCATTCGTGATGTAGCGCTTGGTGCCATTTAGGATATAACAATCACCATCGCGAACAGCAGAAGTTTTCAGCGCTGCTGCATCGGAACCGGCTTCCGGTTCAGTTAAACAAAAACAACTTATCCATTCCCCGCTGGCATATTTAGGCAGATACTTTTGCTTTTGCTCTTCAGTGCCATTAAAAACAACAGCCGCCGAGCCGATGCCGTTATTTGTACCCATTACTGATCTAAATGCTGGAGAAGTTCGACCCAAAGAAAAGGCAACCAGGATCTCTTCTTCCATGGTTAGGCCTAATCCTCCATATTGCTCAGGTATAGTAAGGCCAAACAACCCAAGTTCCTTCATCTCTTCCAGAATATCGTCAGGAAGCTTCCCTGTTTCTTCAAGCGCTTTTTCTCGTGGCACTAGGCGCTCTCGCACAAAACGATCAATTAAATCGATGAGGTGGTTTAGTGTTTCCTGATCTCTAATCATGTCTGCCCCCTAAAAAACGAGCGGCTAACCTAGCATAAGCTCCCGTTTTTTTCGAATGACATGATAGAATGCTGGCCCTTTGTTGTTTTGCCATCGATGCTTCGCACTCTCAGTACGCGACATATAAAAAAGGCGGAAAATTCGGCTCGACTAGCTAGAACAGTGACTGTAATGAGTGCAAGTAGAACTAATGTTTTAATAAGTTTAATTACCTAATCGAGAAACTCTATGTCTGACATATCCGATGCGTATATTTATGATGGCGGGCGAACTGCCTTCGGGCGCCATGCCGGTGCTCTTTCCTCAGTCCGGCCGGATGATCTTTTGGCTCACACAATTAAATCAGTAGTAGAAAGAAATGATTTCCCTGCCGAAGCATACGAAGACGCGATCATGGGAAATACCAACGGTGCCGGTGAAGACTGCCGAAATGTAGCGCGCTTTGCTTTATTGCGGGCTGGTTTACCAGTGGAAGTAGGTGGGCAAACTGTAAACCGACTATGTGGCTCTGGTTTGGCAGCGACTTTGGATGCAGCGCGGGCTGTCAAAGTAGGAGAGGGAAATTTATTTTTGGCCGGCGGCGTAGAATCTATGAGCCGTGCTCCGATAGTGATGAGTAAGGCTAAATCTGCTTATGATCGCAGCCAGGAGATTGCCGACAGTACATTAGGTGCTCGGTTTACCAATCCTGCATTTGCTGCCGTTTTCGGCAACGATACAATGCCACAGACGGCTGACAACATAGCCAGTGATCTGACTATTTCTAGAGAAGAGGCAGACGCTTTCGCCGCAGCTTCCCAAGCGAAATTTGAAACGGCTAGGGCGGAGGGTTTTTTTGACGGTGAAATAATTCCTATTGAAGTCTCTCTGGGCCGGAAGAAGCCGCCTGTGATGGTTGACGCAGATGAACATCCTCGTCCTCAATCGACAGCAGAATCCTTAGCAGGCCTAAGGGCTCTGTTTGAAGATGGCGTCGTGACTGCCGGAAATGCGTCTGGGATAAATGATGGAGCTGCCACGTTAATTGTCGGCAATCAGGCTATCGGAGAAAAATATGGCGTTGCTCCCAAAGCTAGAATAATCGCAGGAGCGGTGGCTGGAGTAGAGCCTCGTGTTATGGGCTTCGGTCCGGTGTTTGCAATTCAAAAGGCCTTGGCCCGCGCAGATCTTTCCCTAAGCGATATTGATATCATTGAAATAAATGAAGCTTTTGCACCGCAAGTACTAGGTTGTCTGAGTATGCTAAAAGTGGATTTTAATGATGCAAGAGTAAATCCTAATGGGGGCGCGATTGCAGTTGGACATCCGCTTGGTGCTTCTGGTGCCAGAATTGCAATTACAGCTACCCGTCAGCTTGAACGAATGCAAGGTCGCTATGCCGTAATAAGTTTGTGTATTGGCATAGGACAGGGCGTTGCAGCAATTATTGAGCGCGTTTAAGAATTGTGAACTTAGAATAACTAATTAAGAATTTGAGAATATTGGAAAGTTAAGAAAGGAAAAATTATGTCACAAGTAGTTAGCTATGAATTACAAGCAAATATCGGAATTATTACAGTTAACAATCCGCCAGTTAATGCACTTGCTCAAGTTGTGCGGGAGGGTATTTTTAATGCGGTTAACACTGCTCAGAAAGATGCATCCGAAGCGATTATATTGTGCTGTGATGGGCGTACATTTATTGCTGGCGCTGATATCACTGAGTTTGGTAAGCCCTCCAAGGAACCTGGCCTGCCCGATGTGCTAACTGCAATTGAAAACTCAACTAAACCAATTGTTGCTGCAATCCACGGCACGGCACTCGGTGGTGGGTTCGAGGTCACTCTAGCATGTCATTATCGCTGTGCAGTTGCTTCGGCTAAGGTTGGTCTTCCAGAAGTTAAACTAGGCCTATTACCCGGTGCTGGAGGAACCCAGCGTGTCCCAAGAATTGCAGGTGTCCAAGCAGCACTCGATATGATTACTAGCGGTAATCCAGTCCCTGCGCAGAAAGCTAAAGATATGGGGTTGGTGGATGAAGTTGTTGAAGGAGATGACCTGCTTGCTGGCGCTATTAGCTATGCCAAACATCTTATAGAGTCAGGTGCTCCACTTAAACGTATTCGCGATATCACTATAGATTCTTCGACTATTGAAGCAGGTTTTTTTGAGGGTGCTCGAGAGCGGCTTGCGAAAAGAGCACGGGGGCAGATTGCTCTGGACAGAATAGTCTCTTGCTTGCAGGCTGCAGTTGAATTGCCTATTGATGAAGGACTGATTAGAGAGCGAGAGTTGTTTAAAGAGTTAGTAAGCTCACCGGAATCTGCTGCCATGCGTCATATCTTTTTTGCGGAAAGGCAGGCTGCAAAAATAAAAGGTCTGGCAAAACATACCGCGCTGCGACCGATTAAATCAGTAGCTATACTCGGTGGCGGTACCATGGGTGGGGGTATCGCCATGTGTTTTGCGAATGTAGGTATTCCTGTAATTCTTGTAGAGATAAACGATGAGGCTTTGGAGCGTGGACTTAGCATTGTCCGTAAAAATTACGCTATCACTGTTCAGAAAGGCAAACTGGCGGCAGATAAAATGGAGCAGCGTATTGGTCTGATTTCTGGAACTACTGATTATGGTGATATCGGGGATGTAGATTTAGTCATCGAGGCAGTTTTTGAAAATCTGGATTTAAAGAAAGAAATCTTTGCGAAGTTAGATGCAGCCTGTAAACCGGGAGCGATTTTAGCCACTAACACTTCTTATCAGGATGTAGATGCAATTGCTGAAGCAACAGCTCGGCCGGAGGACGTCGTCGGCATGCATTTTTTCAGTCCCGCAAATGTGATGAAATTATTGGAAGTTGTTCGTGGGGAAAAGACTGCCGACGATGTGCTCGCTACGGTTATGCAGATTGGTAAAAAGATTGGAAAAGTTTGCGCGCTCTCGCGGGTGTGCTATGGATTTATTGGTAATCGGATGTTGGGTGGCTATGGTCGCGAAGCTCAAATGCTGTTGTTAGATGGCTGCACGCCAGCCCAAGTCGATGGTGCACTCGAAGGCTTCGGTATGGCAATGGGTCCATTGGCGATGAGTGACCTTGCTGGTCTGGACGTGGGCTATAAAGCCCGCCAGGGTAGAACTGACCTTCCTGATGATCCCAAACTTTATCGCATGGGAACAATGCTTGTTGAAATGGGCAGATATGGTCAAAAGACTGGTTCGGGTTTTTATCAATATGATCCAGAGACTCGCCGTCGAATGTCTGACCCGGAAGTGGAAGCGCTTATAAAGGAAGAAGCAGACAAGCTCAATGTTGAACAAGCTCACATATCTGATGATGAAATTCTTGCCCGCTGTTTTTATCCTCTAATCAATGAGGGCGCTAAAATACTTGAGGAAGGCATCGCACAAAGAGCTAGCGACATCGACGTTGTGTATATCTATGGTTATGCTTTTCCAGTCGCTAAGGGCGGACCCATGCATTATGCCGATTCAGTTGGATTAAAAAATGTATATGAAAAAATATGCGAATTCCGAGATAAGTATGGGGAGCAGTATTGGAATCCATCTCCGTTGCTCAAGCAACTTGCAGAGGAAGGTAAAACTTTCGCTCAGTGGGATAAAGAAAGGAGTGCAGCGCAATGATCTCTTATCAAACCGCTGCCCCAGGTGCTCCACTGGTTAAAGTTGAAACCGCCACACCGATGCCTCAAGGAGCGGAAGTACTGATCAAAACTCTTGCCTGCGGAGTTTGCCATTCGGACATTCACATGCACGATGGAATTTTTGAGTTAGGCGGTGGCAAGCACTTGGAAGTGGGTCGTGAAGGGATGGTGTTAGGTCACGAAATATTTGGCGAGGTCATTGCGAAAGGACCTGAAGCAGAAGGTGTTTCGATCGGTGATCGCAGAGTTGTATTTCCTTGGATTGGTTGCGGTGAGTGCTCCTTCTGTAAGCGGGGTGAAGAGCACATTTGCACGCCTGGACGCGCATTAGGAATAATGAGTGCAGGAGGTTTTTCTGATCATGTATTGGTGCCACACAGTCGTTACCTTTTTGATAAAGGTGATGCCTCAGAATCTTTGGCAGCAACCTACGCTTGCTCTGGTCTGACAGCCTATGGAGCGCTGAAAAAAGTCGGTGATCTACAGGAGGGAGAAGAACTAGTCATCATTGGCGCTGGCGGTGTTGGCATGATGGCAATTCAGATTGCTCATGCGTTGGGAGTCGATCCCATCGTAGTTGATATTGACGATGCAAAGTTGGCAGCGGCGGAAGAACTGGGAGTCACCCGGACATTTAATTCTTCAGATCCACAAACAGCAAAAGCAATTCGCAAAAGTACCGGTGGGGTCTATGCGGCGCTAGATTTTGTTGGTGCAGAAGCAAGCGTCAATTATGGTTTAAGTTGTTTGCGCAAAGGTGGGATGTTGATAATTATTGGACTTTATGGTGGTGCTTTATCGATGCCAATTCCCTTTATCCCAATGAATGCACGAATCATACAAGGCAGCTATGTTGGCAGCCTGCAAGACATGTCGGACTTAATGGCCATGGTTCGAGACGGCAAGATCGCACCGATTGAAATTACAGAAAGACCACTAGCTGAGGCTAATGAAGCATTGATTGATCTTAAAGCAGGCAAAGTTAAAGGCAGGCAAGTCCTGGTAAGTGGCTAAATTATGGATAGTCAGATGCAAGCACTAGATGATTTTCGCTCTTCAACCCGCGTTTGGTTGGAAGAAAATTGTCCCCAATCGATGCGCACAGCAATGGTTCAGGAAGAAATTGTCTGGGGTGGGCGTCAGCCGCATTACGAGAACCCAGAAAGCAAGGTGTGGTTGGATCGATTGGCAGAAAAAGGCTGGACCTGCCCAGCTTGGCCTCAAGAATACGGTGGAGGTGGGCTCAATAAAGAACAAACTATTATTCTCAATGAAGAGCTTCGGCGCATTAATGCCAGGCCAGGGCTAACGAGTTTTGGTATTAGTATGTTAGGTCCGGTTTTACTGGAATATGGAAACCATGAACAGAAACTAGAACACTTGCCTAAAATCGTTCGTGGCGAAATTCGATGGTGCCAAGGGTATTCAGAGCCAGGATCTGGGTCCGATCTTGCTAGTTTAAAAACGAAAGCTGAATTGCAGGGTGATCATTATGTTATTAACGGATCCAAAGTTTGGACCTCTTATGCTGACAAAGCCGACTGGATTTTTTGTCTAGTCAGAACAGATTTTGACGTGCCAAAGCATGCCGGCATCAGTTTTATTCTATTTGATATGGCAAGCGAAGGAATTACCACAAAACCAATTCAGTTAATCAGTGGAGCATCTCCATTCTGTGAAACATTTTTCGATGACGTGAAAGTGCCAGCGAGCAACCTGGTCGGCCGTCTTAATGACGGGTGGACTATTGCAAAACGCTTGCTGCAGCATGAGCGAACAATGATCTCTAGTTTTGGGCTCGCCAGCGGTCAATCTGATCGCGGAGGAACGACGTCTACTGTTGCAAGCCTTGAGGGTGCAGCGATGCATTATAGAGGAGATAAAGACAAGCTTTCGGATCCAGTTCTAAGGGATGAAATCGCCCAGTTTAAAATCGATTCCGCCGCTTTCATGCTAACTTCTCAGCGCTCAATTGAGGAATCTAAACAAGGCCAGGGGCCAAATGCCACTTCATCGATGTTGAAAAATTATGGTTGTGAATTAAATAAGCGCCGTTATGAAATATTAATGAAGGCATTAGGTAGTCAAAGTCTAGGTTGGGAGGGTGAGGGTTTTAACGCCGAAGAGTTGTTAGTCACGCGAGAATGGCTACGTTCCAAAGCAAACTCCATCGAAGGCGGCACTTCGGAAGTACAACTAAATGTTATTGCAAAACGGGTTCTAGGTTTGCCTGATATTTTAAGCATGAATAAGACTAATCAGTGACAGCGAAAGGCTAAGAAAAACCCCAGGGTAAAATAGATCAAATGTTAAGGGTTTAGTGATGGCGTTAGTGTTAAATGAAGATCAACAGATGTTGAAAGACTCGGCGAAAAACTTTTGCCAACAAAGTTCACCATTATCTGTTTTAAGAAAACTACGAGATACAAATGATGAAATAGGCTTCGATAGGCAAGTCTGGCTGCAAATGCTTTCACTTGGCTGGGCGGGTATCGCAGTGCCAGAAGCCTATGGCGGTTTCAATTTTGGATATAGTGGTCTTGGGGTCGTTTTGGAAGAGTCAGGGCGTACCCTCACCAGTTCACCTTTGATCCCGAGTGTGTTGATTGGTGCAACAGCAATAAATGAAATCGGCTCAGAGTCGCAAAAGCTAGAACTACTGCCGAAAATCATAGCGGGTGAGCTGTTGCTTGCTTTGGCTTTAGATGAACAGGCGACACACGCTCCTTCAAATATTACGACAACTGCAACTAAAACTGACAAAACTTATTTGATTCAGGGTAAGAAGACCTTTGTGCTCGATGGCCATGTGGCGGACAAGCTGATTGTCGTGACGCGAACTGCCGGTGGAACCGACAAAGAGAGTGGTATTACTCTTTTTCTGGTGGATAGCGATTCACCAGGGCTGGAAATTAAAAGAACCTCAATGGTAGATAATCGCAACTCTGCTCAAGTACATTTCGATGATGTAAAGGTTCCTTCTGAAGCTATGCTGGGGGAGGAAGGTAATGGATTTATAGCTTTGGATAGAGTCTTGGATATTGCTCGTATCGGCATAGCAGCTGAAATGTTAGGTAGTATTCAAGAGGTGTTTGATCGCATTATTGACTATCTAAAACAGCGGGAACAATTTGGTGTGTTAATCGGCTCGTTTCAAGGTTTGCAGCATCGTGCTGCAACTATGTATAGCGAGATTGAGCTTTGTAAGTCTATAGTCCGCGCTACCTTGGCGGCACTGGATAATCCTGATCTAGATCGCATAGAAATTGCTGAACTTGCGAGTATCGCAAAAGCTAAATTATCTGAAGTGTATTTTCTTGTCAGTAATGAAGGTGTGCAAATGCATGGTGGTATTGGTATGACTGATGAATTCGACATAGGATTTTTCATTAAGCGCGCCAGAGTAGCGCAGCAGTTTTTAGGAGATGCTACTTTCCACCGCGATCGCTATGCCACTTTGAAAAAGTTTTAATTCTTTACCCACTCATGACTGTAAGCAGCCAAAGGGGTTTAGTAGACTGGGCGGACGGGAAGAAAGTCATGGTAGTGAAAGTCAGAGAATTTTATAAAACATGGCGAAATATCAATGAAGATCTTTTGATCTATGTGTTGGAATGTTTTCTTGACTTCAGAGAAATAGATGTGCTTTTTGGTGCAGAGAATTGCAATTGCAAGAAGTTAGGTCTGCTCAGTAGCCGCGTTGATAATAATCAACCTCACCTAAATTTAATCGTGTGATCTAGGAATACACGAAGGCAAATCGTATGCCTTTTCTTATTATCGGAGCAATTCTTGCCATTTTGGTTTATGTGCCCTCTTATTGGGTGCGTCATGTAATGAGAAAAAATGGTGAAGAGTTAGAAGAAATTGCAGGCACAGGAGGGGAATTAGCACAGCATTTAATTGACCGGTTTCAGTTAGAGGGAATAAGGGTCGAAGAAACTAAAGATCTAGGAGACCATTTTGATCCAAAAGATCAAATGGTCAGGCTGAGCCCAAGTAACTTTAATAATAAGTCATTGACTGCGGTTGCTGTCGCTGCACACGAAGTAGGGCATGCAATTCAGTTTCACCGAAAAGAAAAAATATTTGAACTTCGTAGCAGGTATCTGCCTACAGCCCATGCATTGAGCCAAGCAGGGATTGCCATTATGTGGCTTTTTCCAGTTATTGGTCTGATATTGCGTTCTCCTTTTGCGGTTAGCGTTGTTATTGGTTTGAGCCTCTTGTTGCAACTAGCAGGGGCTTTAGCTTACTTGATTATTTTGCCTGAAGAATGGGACGCGAGTTTTAATAAGGCGCTGCCTATTCTCATGGACGGCGAATATGTTGAGGAGAAACAAATTCCTACCATTCGAAAGATCTTGAAAGCTGCTGCTTTGACCTATTTCTCAGCAGCACTCGCCAATGTCCTTCATCTAGGGCGTTGGTTGTTAATTTTAAGGCGTTAAGTGGGCGGATAAGAATAGGAGCAGAAAGAGAATCGATGAAAAGGATTTGTGTGTATTGTGGTTCGGCCGATGGTGCTTCCCCTGAATATGCTAACGCGGCGCAAAGGGTGGCTGCTGCTTTTGTAGAGGGCGGCATTGAACTTGTGTATGGCGGAGCTAGAGTAGGTGTGATGGGAGCAATTGCTGATGCAGTGCTTGCTGCTGGAGGAACGGTAATCGGAGTTCTGCCAAAGGGGTTATTTCGAGCTGAAGTCCCTCACTCTGGTCTAACTGAATTAATTGAAGTTAAGTCTATGCACGAAAGAAAATCCAAAATGGCTGAAATTTCAGATGGGTTTATCGCTTTGCCAGGAGGCCTGGGGACCATTGAAGAATTGTTTGAAATTTTGACTTGGGCGCAATTAGGTCTGCATAGAAATCCAGTAGGTCTTCTTAATGTGAATGGTTTCTATAATAAGCTGCTTGAGTATTTAGATCATGCAGTGACAGAACGATTCATTCGACCGCAACACAAAGATATGATAATTGTTGAAACTGAAATCGATACGATTCTAAGTAAATTTAGCTCCTACCATCCCCCGACCACAAGGAAGTGGTTTGATCTGACTGAACAGTAAATTTCAATTAAAGAGGTTGAATTGTGGAAGACTCTCTAAACGTATTTGACGAGCCTCTAATTTCTTGTAGCGAAGAGCCTATTACTGGTTTCTACAGAGACGGGTGTTGCAATACCAGCGATAGCGATATTGGTTCTCACACTGTTTGTATTCAAGTAACACAAGAATTTCTAGAGTACTCTCGCTTCCGAGGAAATGATCTTTCAACGCCGATGCCAGATTTTGGATTTCCAGGACTTGCCGAGGGTGATCGGTGGTGTTTGTGCGCGTCTCGTTGGCTTGAAGCGTTCGAGAAGGGAATGGCACCGAACGTCTTTCTAACCCGCACCCATAAGCGAGCATTGGACATTATCGATCTCAGCAAACTCAAGCAACACGCTGTAGATATAAACTAAAACCCAAGAGTATTTCCTATTTTTCTTATTGATAAAATTATTTGTTTAAAGAGGCTAGGGTTGAATTTTGAGTCATCCTTAGTGCAATTGTTGTAATTTGATTGAGATCTCTATTGGGCGATCTAAGCACTGGAACCAAAAATACGCTTGATGAAATATTTATATGATTTTATTTCTGATGATAAGCTAGAGGTAAATAAACTAAAACTTTAAGCCGTAGCAATCAATCCCTCGAAGCTGATATAGAAACTCATCTGCTGAGTTGAATGCATAGTAATTTTGATTATGATTTCAAACGAGAATTAGATTTACCATAAACTTCGGTAATAGCTCAACAAAAAGGAACAATTCTGTATGCACAGGTATCGAGATAAACCCCAATACACCTTGAAGTATCGGAGTGCTTTGTTTGACAGTGTGCGCTGGGAGAATTTCGAGGCGAGAGACGATGATATTGTTATCACGACATCCTATAAAGCGGGCACAACTTGGATGCAAGGCATCTGCGCTGCGCTTGTGTTTCAAAAACCTACACCGCCTAGTCCACAAGATGAGTTATCACCCTGGCTAGATGCAAATTTTGCCCCGGTCGAGGAAGTCCTGGCTCAATTGGAAGGTTTAACAAACAGAAGATATATAAAGACGCATCTCCCTTTAGATGGAATACCCTTTTTAGATGAAGTTAAATATATCTTTATAGGCCGTGATGGCAGAGATGTTTTTATGTCTATGTGGAACCACTGGCACAACATGAAACCAGAAGTGATTAATGAACTGAATAATGCGCCAGGAAGGCAGGGGCCAGCAATTCCGCTTCCACACGAAGGTGTTGAAGATATTGCCGCGGGATTTGATGTTTGGTTGAATGGATCCCCTTTTCATTGGGAGACTAACGGTTTTCCCTTTTGGTCTCATTTGCGTCATGCGGCAACCTGGTGGGAGTATCGACATCTGCCAAACATTCTAATGGTTCATTTTGAAGATTTACTAAAAGATACTGATGGCGAAATGCGGAGGATCTCCGAGTATCTTGGTATTCCGGTGAATGAAGATATTTGGCAGGACCTGGTAGACGGCGTCTCCTTTGACTCGATGAAGTCAAATGCAAAGAATATGGCTCCAGGGGGTTCGGCGGGTGTATGGAAAGACACCAGTAATTTTTTTCACAAGGGTACTAATAAACGGTGGCAAGGCGTACTCAGCCATGAGCAGAACTCTGCCTATGCTGAATTAGCACTCAAGGAATGTGGTCCGGAATTGGCTCAATGGTTAGAACTTGGCGGCCGCATCGATTAGACTCAGGGATCGCAATTACAGTTATGTACGTATTTCTTAGAATTTAACTTCACGAAGAAGGTAAGGGTATGAAAAAGCTCGCAAGTCGATTAATTCAAAAAAGCTTCATCGCAGCACTTTTTGTTTTTTTAGCACTACCAGCTACAGCGCAACGCGGGGCTGACCCCGGCGTCTGGAATGAGGCCATGGAACGCTTCGCACGACAAGACAGCATGAACTCCCCGCCGATAGGGGGCATCGTGCTTACCGGCAGTTCGAGTATTGCTAGATGGAATGAGCAAGCTGAAAAAGCCTTGGCGCCGCTGACTGTCATTCCTCGTGGGTTTGGTGGCAGTGTAATGAATGATGTGCTGCATCATCTTGATGCTGTTGCCCTGAAATATAGGCCAAGAGCAATTCTTATCTACGAGGGAGACAATGATACCGCTTACGGCATTCCGGAGCATGAAATCGTCGCAACGTTTGAACAGATTGTAGCAAAGGTGCATGAAGCTCTGCCGGATACGCGAATTTATGTAATGGCTGTGAAACCATCAACTCTTCGTGTTGATGTCTGGAAAAATGCTCAGCAGGTAAATATGGGTTACAAGGAAATCGCCAAACAGGACCCCTTGGTTTATTACATAGACTCTGCGAATCCGTTTCTAAAAGCAGATGGAACAGTTATGGCTGATATCTTCGTTGAAGATGGACTCCATTTAAATCCTATGGGTAATTTAATCTGGGGCTCCATTATTAGAGCTGCACTGATGCCGCAGGAAGCACGTTTCGAATAACTCGATGCTACTGATTTAGACGGATACTTTGGATTCTCTTGAAGTTGCGTGCTTCGACTGGTGTATTAGAGCTAATTATCCAGTGTATCCTTTATCAGTTTATAAATACGACGATACTCATCCAGCCAACTGCTCGGTTCGCGAAAGCCGTGAGCTTCAATTGGGTACACAGCTAGTTCCCAATTCTCTTTCTCTAGTTCGATCAGTCGTTGGGCCAACCTTACTGAATCCTGGAAGAAGACGTTATTGTCCTGCATCCCGTGAGCTATGAGCAGTGGTTTAGTCAAGCCTTCGGCAAATTCAATTGGAGAGCTGCGCTCATAAGCGGCGGGATCCAAGTCAGGGATATTTAGAATATTTGAAGTATATCCATGATTGTAAGCGGCCCAATCTGTCACAGGGCGCAGTGCAGCGCCGCAAGCGAATAAGTCTGGCTCATTGAATAGCGCCATTAGTGTGAGGAAACCGCCGTAAGAGCCGCCGTAGGTACAGACTTTGCTTCGATCAACACTCTTGTTTTCAACTAACCAGTTGATGCCGTCGGCAAGATCTTGAACTTCAGGAGTCCCCATTTGCTGATAGATGGCTGTGCGCCAATCCCGGCCATAGCCTGAAGACGCTCGATAATCCATATCTAAAACCACATAGCCTTGCTGGACTAGAAAGCTATGGAACATGAACTCGCGAAAGTAACCTGACCATCCTTGATGAGAATTTTGTAAGTAACCCGCACCATGAATGAAAATCACCGCAGGTCTGCCATTGGAATCACCTGTTGGTGTATAAGCGCGTGAATGAATCGGATCTTCTGAAAATGAAGATGCAATTTCTACAAATTCCGGCTCCACCCAAGCTATGTTATTGAATTCATCACTAATGGTGTGGGTAATTTGAGATGCTTCTGCGTTGGGGCGTGCGCGACTTACATACAGTTCGTCCGGGCGTGTGGCCTTGCTGTGTACGATAAGTAGTTTTGATTCATCCGGTGATAATTGATACCGGCTCATACCCCCTAAAGAAGTGATCTGTTCTATCTCTCTATTATTTATATTTAGGCGATAGATATTATAGATAGTTGGGTGGGTAATGTTGCTGCGGAAATAGATTTGCTTTCCATCACGAGTGGAAGTAGGTTCGCGGATCTCGAATCTTCCCTGTGTGATTTGTTTAGAGATTTCATTTCCGTTTCTATTCTCATCATCGAATAGATAGAGATGTCCATAACCGTCTTGCTCACTAAGAAAGAAAATAGATTGGTTGTCTGGCAACCAGTTCGCGCTAATGAACTGCCGATTTATCCAAGCTGGGTCATGATTGTGGTGAACTAGTTTTAAATGATCGGAGTCTAGATAGATCGGAGCCATTAGGTCCGATATTATGGCCTGGCTGTCGGTGGTTTCGTCTTTATTTTCTTGACTTGAATCTGACGTTAACTCCGTGAATTGAAGGTTTTCAGTATCTAAGCTAAGTAGCCAACGATCTTTGTTGTCTCTACTTATTGCCTGGAATAAAACCTTTTTACCGTCTTGTGTCCATTGTAGATTGACAAATCGTAGTTCACGATTTTTTTGTTCTTCATCGGTGTCGGGAAATGCATCTTCTGATTGATCCGACAGAGGATTGGCTTGTATTGAAGGAAGCTGATTTAAATTTAAATTCGCAACTTGATGATTTTGTAGATCGAGCAAGTAAAGTTGTTGATCTGAAAAATCAGTTGTCCCTACGCGAGCCCGAACTTCTCGGGTTTCTGTATACCCAGAAGCAGTAACATAGTTTGGCATTATTCCCGCTCGTCCGAGATTGCGTTCTGTATTATTTCGTAGAGAGACTAGTAACCATTTTTCATTGGGTGATAACACTGACAGCAGAATCTCACTATTTTTACCCATGTAAAAAGGAAGCGCGATCCGTGATGCATCTAATCGCTGATTTTCTTCGATAAAATTTTCTTCTCGCTCCTTTCTTGCTTGGTTGAGTTGAATAATGTCAAACAGTCTTACTTGTTGTTCTTCTAAATAGTTTTTGGTGTCCTCAGAGGGAATGTTTTCAAGTTTGATGTCAGCTGCCTGAGCTTCTAAGCCGGAATTAAGATCGCGAACAAATGTTTGTCCGTCACGATTAAAAATTATCTTGTCGTTGTTGGTTGTAAACCTCGGATTTGATTCAATTGCGGAGGTTCTTGTGAGTTGGGAGATGTTGCTAGAACGGAGATCCTTTACGTAAATATCACCCTCTCGCTCATAGGCTTTCAAGCGTGAGTTGCTTGAAAGAATACTACCTTCAATATCAATGTTGTTTAATTCTTCCGGGAGAATTTGATTTTCTGTGTTCGAATCAAGAGCAACACGAAATATATCCGTTTGCTCTTCACCTTGCCTCTTACGGCGATAGTAGATTGACTCGCTGTCATCAGACCAATATGGCTGGAGTGGCTGTCTGCCTAGCCAATCCGGATCTGCCATAGCTTGTTCCAAGCTTATTAGCTGGCTAGAGGATTGAGCCGTTGTTTGGTTTGCCAGGATAAATGCTAAAAAATAAGTAAGTAATCCACTCAATGAAATTTTATAAATGTTTTTCATCTTCTATGCCGGTTCAATGATTACAGCTTTTTAAGGCGTCTCTAAATAATTTTAAAAATCTTAGGGGACCTGGTAGAAAATTAGAAAGCCAAGTATCACATATAATTCAGTGATGGGTTTAAGTTCTCAAAAATCTTCGTTATTTACCGCCGGTAAATAAAATTTTTGATTCTGACCACGGGGACAAGTCTTCCAAAGTTATTCAAAGTAACTTCAAACTTCATCTTGATTTAATATTCGTCGTAACCTTCGGTCAGTTCCACATAGACTCCAGAAGGATCAGTAAAATAGGCAATATTGAGTCCTATCGCAGGAATTTCCCGATAAGGAACATCAAATACAATACCTTTAGCTTCTAGTTGCCTACAAAATTCTTCAAGGTTATCAATTTCAAAACCTATATGATCAATAGCTGAACCTTGTGTGCTTTGTCTACCACTATTATTGGCGCCAAAGCTCAAATTCATTCCGGGCACATTGGTCGTTGTCGTAATACGTCCCCTGGGTCGGATTTCTAAATCAAACATTTCTACATACCATTGCAGAATTTCTTCAGGGTTATCTAAAAACCAATGTACGTGATACCCCGTGATTTCTTCATGCAGCCCCTGGTCTTCTTGCATTTCAACTGCAATATTGTCTGGTGTAATCACATAAGCATTTAGTTGACCTTCAGAGCCAAAAAAAATGCTACCAACTTCCAGGCCATCCGCTCGCCATTTGTCGAGAAACTTATCCATTGAGCGTACTTTAAAACCAAAATGATGCATGGTGGTCTCTCTAGACCCCATACTTGGTTCAGTTTCTGTAAGTGCTATCATCATATTAGGCAACTTTGCGACAGTAAGAGGGCCCCGTTCTACAATCGTGCCATTAAAATGCTCCACCCATATACGTTTGTGCTCCTCGATATTAGAAACATTTAAATGCACATGGCCAAAGGTGATGCCGTTTGCATTGGGAGTGGCGAGTTGGGCATGAGCCCATGAGGTGGCTAGACAAAGTATGAAGAGAGAAGAGAGTAGTTTCACTTTATGCTCCTTTATCAGATGGCAAACTAGATTAACATAAAGGCTTTACCCGTTTGCGTCCACTCATTGCCAGGCAGAACTCAGTAACTCATAGGAGTGTCGACGTGCATCTGCGTCATGAGTTATGGTAAGTATCATTACTTCGTCCAAGTCGAATTGTTTGACGTAAGACTCAAGTTTCTCGCAAACCTGTTCCGGAGTCCCGACGGCGCGTCGGTCTCGATTATCTTCAATTGCACGAATCTCTCCGGCACTGTAATCATAATCCATCGCTTCTTCTACGCTGGGGAATGGACCAGGATTTCCGCTAAGCAATCTAATGAACCAAAGGTCTCTACTTTTTGAAAGCTCCAGTGCTTCTTTTTCAGTCTCCGCGCACACGGTGAAAAGAGTTAAGGCAGAGTGGGGCGCGTCCCAGTTAGGTCCAGGTTTGAAATGACTTCTGTAGTAATCAAATATGTCAGGTCTAATTTGTGGATTAATAAAATAGGCAAAGTTGTAGGGAAGTCCGGTAAGTGCGGCGAGGCTGGCACTGTCCTCGCTGGAGCCGAGCATCCACAACCCTGGTGGTGTGTTTACGCGTGGAAAAGCTCGTGCATTTTCCATGCCCGGAGTGTGTGGAGCGCTATCATTGAGAAGAGCCTGTAGGTCTAGAACCATGTTAGGAAAATGTTCAGGGCCGACTCTGGAGCCATAACGAATTGCCGCCGCCGTAAAAGGGTCTGTGCCCGGCGCACGACCGATTCCGAGGTCAATTCGACCAGGATAAAGCGTTTCCAGTATTTTAAAATTTTCTGCGACTTTATAAGGACTATAGTGAGGCAACATGATGCCGCCAGAACCTATCCGTATTTTGTGGGTTTCAGCGCCTAGACGGCCTAAAAGTACTTCCGGTGAGCATCCAGCCAAAGCATCGGATGCATGATGCTCCGCGAGCCAATAGCGGGAATAGCCGAGGCCGTCGCAAAGCCGCGCCAACTCTAGGGTTTCCTGCAAAGCTGCAAATGCATCGCCGCCTGCTTTAATTGGTGATTGGTCTAGGACTGAGAGTCTGATATTGTTATACCTATCTAACTGTGTTGAACTGAAAATTCGGCAGTTACTGGGTCGATTTGAAACAAATTTGGCTTTGAGACCGATGGTAACATGGAAGCTAGACCATCGATAAACTCTGCATTTGAGCCATTTTTAGTCGGTTTTATCGGCCTAGGTCAGATTTTGAGTAAGCGATCAGAGTGGACGCCACAGCTTGGGTGATAATTTGACAGAATAAAAGCGACGAGATTAAAAAAAGTCGTCATTAAGGGGTTATTAGCCCGTGGAACATCAATACCCAAATAATTAAGTAGATAATTTAGTAGAAATAGGGAGAGAAAAAATGCGCAAAAAGTTTCCTTGCCGACGCAAGGCCATTGCGGCAGGCGTGATCCTCGCAGGATTATCGATACAAGCTGCAGCACAGGACGACGAGATCGAAGAAGTCGTTGTCACGGGTTCGTTTATTCGTGGTACGCCTCTTGATGCTCCCTCACCGGTTCAGGTTGTGGATCGCGAGAGCATTGAAGCCCAAGGTGCTGCGATCATCTGGGACGTGATAAAGAATCTCGAAGTGAATTCGGGATCGTTTACCAACTCCGGTTCTGGAGAGCGTTCACAGGTAGAAGGTACAGCGCAGGTTAACTTGCGTAACCTTGGCGAAAACTCGACATTGACCTTAATCAACGGCAGGCGTGTTTCGCCTTATGCGGCGATTACCCAAGGCGGTGGTGAATTCGTAGACATCAATGCGATCCCGGTTGTTATGACTGATCGTATCGAAGTTCTCACGGATGGCGGCTCTGCTCTCTACGGCGCCGATGCGGTGGCTGGTGTGGTCAACGTGATCATGCGTACCGATTTCGAAGGTTTCGAACTCTATGGTGATATTCAGAATATCGAAGCTGCTGGAGATTCATTCGATGAAACCATCAGTGGTATTTGGGGTTGGGCCAGCGACGACAATGACACCCATTTTGTGATCTCGGCTGAGCGTTTTGAACGAGACGCGGTTAATGTGCTCGACGGCAATCATATTGATGAGAACTCGCAGTTCCTCGGCGCGGTATCTTCAATTAGCTCAGGGATAAGCAGTCCTGCGTTTGGGTCTAATATCAATCCGGCTTACCTGGCTCAGGATATTGTAGACTTTAACATCTCCCAGGGTGGTATTAACGAACCTGTTTACAGTGACCCTCTTTGCGAGTCGTTAAACAGCGCTGAAGGCGTGCCATTTTTTACCGGTAGCCTGAGGGAAACGCGCGGTGAACGTGGTGGTACCTGTTTTGAGGATGTTTCCCGATTTAATTTCCTCTCCAGGGATACTGAACGTACTAGTATCGCTCTAGCTTTTGATCATACCTTCAATGAGTCGGCGGAATTTTATTCCTTCGCTAACTACATGGAGAACGAGATCTTTCTCGAGGGTGGTGGCCTTAACAATACCGGTGGTTCCAGCAGGACTCGTGGGCCCACAGTAATGTTGGCGCCGCTCGGTACTTATATCGGCAATCCAGCCTGGGGTGGGTATTCAATTGGCGCGCCTGCGCAATTAGGCTACTACGCACCAGCAGTTGGTAATCCTCTGCCCACTAATATCACGAATGCCCCAGTTTCCTTGGCGAATGGTGGTATGAACATTTCCCACTTGATTAATCCTCGTGATGGCATTCCCAGAACCGGCGATCGATCGAATTACAACACCTCTGAATCCTCAATCGTGCAGCTAGGTCTGCGTGGTGATTTCACCTACAACGATCGACCTTGGAACTACGATGTAGGTCTTTCCTGGAGTTCATCCAGCAATGAGCAGACCTATCAGACCTTTAATCGTACGCGCACCGAAATGGCAGCGAATGGTTTAGGTGGTCCAAATTGTACTCCTAACGGTGTGCCGGATTTTGACTGGCAGGGCCAGAAAGGACCATTTGGGGGTGCTATACCTACCGCCTGGGATTACTACGGCGATGGTTATACCCAGACTTTCTTCCCTGGGTACGTTTTAACCACCCGCGAGAGTCTGTCTTATGCACTGACCAGTAGCAATCAGGGTCAAGGTGGATGTGAGTTTTACAATCCCTACCTGACTCAGTTTACAAATCCGAATGTGGCCAACTCGCCTGAATTGATGGCCTGGTTAAACGAAACTGTGCTCAGAGCAGACAAGCGGAATCAAATGTCCGTGGTAGATGCCGTTGTTGGTGGTGAGCTATTTGATATGGCAGGCGGACCTGCGGCAATCGCAATCGGTGGTCAATATCGGGAAAGGCAAGCACATTCAAGAGCGCCTTCAATGAACTACCCGGGCCTCAATGCGATTCTTGGTTATGACTCGGCTGGCGTGCCCAATGACTATCATTACGTGAATAACAATTTCGAGTGCTCGATGTGTATTTTTAACTTCGACCATACGAGATCAACTCGCGCAGCATTTGTTGAGATGGCCCTGCCATTCATGGAAGGCATTGAAACGCAGATCGCTGTTAGGTACGAGGATTATGGAGGCAACATTGGCAGCGAAGTTTCGCCTAAGTTTGCCATTAGCTGGCGGCCCACTGACGATATCTTAGTTAGAGGTTCGTTTTCTCAGTCATTCCGCGCGCCGAACATTGGTATCGTTGAGGAAGGGTTGGAAGCGAGTTCTACCGTTTTCTATGATCCTATCTCGAATCAACAGGTTAGAGCGGGCTTGATCCCTCCGACGCCGGAAAATGGTGAAGCGGAATTCAGCTATACCTTGGGTGGTCCCGCGCCGTATGTGGGTAATGAGTCTGCTGACACTTACAGTGTTGGTTTCATTTGGACCCCAGGTGGTAATCTAGACGGTCTTAGCGTGCAGGCGGATGCATGGAAATTCGATGTGCAGGATCGGGTACTACCCGAACCAGCTATTGCCGCGGTACAGCCAGAGATCGAGAGATTCAAGAAGGTTGTAGGAAATCCTGATAACTACATTCTTAATGATTCTATTTCATCTGATAGTCCCGTATTGGATATAAAGTGTAATCCTAATGATCTGGCGGCCCAGTACGGCGCTGATTCAGACGAGCGGTTAAATTGTGTGGTAAACCCAGCTCTTTACACGGATACGACGCAAGGGGTTGGTATTAGCCGAGCATTTAGAAGTGAAAATGCCTCTATGATCACTCTGACACTTGCAGCTATCAATGCCGGTCAGATTGAGGCTGAAGGTATTGATGTAAAGCTTGGTTACTCTTGGGAGACCGACCTGGGCCGATTCCGCGTCAGTTCTGATTTCACCCACGTACATAACTACGAGCTAATCGGTGTGCCAGGACTGGAGCGAGGCTTGTTGGATACTGGAGTATTCAACGCTGCCGGCACCAGCGGTAACGGCAATCATGTTCGTTCCCTGCCAGACAACAAGGGTAACCTTACCTTTAGTTGGCAACGGGATCGCCATGGTTTAACTCTTATCAACCGTCACATCGGTTCCTATAGGGATCTGAGTTACGATATTGCCTATGTCAATGCTAACGATCTGGTGAGATCACTGCTCACGAAGAAGATCGATAGCTACCAAACCTGGGATGTCCAATACCGATATACCCATGATTGGGACAATGGCGCTTTAGGTAGCACTGTATTCACAGTTGGTGTTCTCGATATGTTTGATGAGGATTTACCTTATCGTGAAGTCGGTGGCCTAAACTATGATGCAACGGTGTTTGACCCACGTGGTCGACGTATTTATGCCAGAGCATTATGGCGGTTCTAATTACTGATTTAGTTCAGTAAAACGGAAAACGGCGATGGAGACATCGCCGTTTTTTTTTGATTGTTGTTTGTGAAAGTTTACTTTTTGAGTTCTAAACTTTGTCAGCGTCCCTTTCCTGGCGCTAAAGTGCGATGCTCCCTGCAAAGAAAGGCTCACATGTGCATCGCGAATTGGCTCATGGCAAAGTAGGTTTTTATGAAGTTTGTTTTTGACGCATTTCGAAGTTGAAGGACATGCTGATACGTTCTATATCATCCATATTTTGTCCCACCCCGTGTTCTAGCCATGAAGGAAACATTAAAAGTTTGCCTGATTCCGGCGCGACGGCTGCGTTGAAGGTATTTTCAGGTCGGGCACCATCGGCCGTTGGAGGCATCATCCATCGCCCTACTCGTGGGTCTTTAAATGTAATTGGCGGGCTTCCTGCTGGTGTGTCTACATAGAAAACACCACTGATGTGTGAATAGGGATGAAGGTGTTCTGGATGAAAACTGTATTGAGAATTGATATTGCCCCATAAGGAATTGATCGTCGGGGTAAAATTCTGAGTGTCCCAATGGTGTTGTTGTGCATAGTTGTTAGCACTTTGTTGTAAAAACTGAGACAAGGGTTGAAGCTCGGGTAACTTATAAAGGTCTTGGCGAGAAAAATAAGAGGTAAACCCAGTTGAATACTCTCTTGATGATTCCTTCCTGCCTGCGAGATCGTCTTCTCTCAATTTTCGATTGAAAGCCACAAGTTGTTGCTGAATTGAAGAGAAGTTTGGGTACCAGCCTTCGTAGATCAGGGTAGGGAATAGAATTCGCAGTCCGTCTCTTTTTTGATTGTTTCCGTTAGCCATGCTTCATACCAGAATTACTAAATCTTGGTGAGAAGTATATCGCCAATCATTTTCTTCTGTAATGCTTAATAAAAACAATTTCTGGGTATTAGTGGTCGCGGAATAGCTAAGATGTTTGACTGTAAATGCTAATTTTTTCGAACAGTGGCGCAAAACTTATGGCAATTCATTCTCAAAAAATATCGCAAGGCGCAACCCTGCTAAACCTAGACGCTGTCTAGCAATACCTTGCATTCCAACTAGGTACTCAGGGCTAAGTTGTTGAGTGGCTAATTCATTGTTGTTTTCTTCGGCATCTCGAATAGCAGATTTTATTGAGCCACTGTAGACGACGAGATTCAAAATTTCTCGACTTTCTGCCATCCAGACCGTTGAATCTGAACTTATGCCAGCAATGGAAGAGTCTGCATAGCCGGCAATCGAATTCAAAACCAAGGGCAAGTTTTCGTTAAAACCACCGTTGCTGGAAGCTCGATCCCAGTCTGCATGCAGATTGCTACGAGTTTCAGTTCGAATCCCATTACCGCCTCGATCGCCGTCTGCAAAAAGCAAAGGGGTAAACAGAGACCCGGTGTGCAAAGGCTGATGAATATCTCCTATTAAATGGAGCACCCAGCACAAGGCAATTGCTCGTGCTGTGCCAGATTCTTGTTGATCTAGAAGCACTCGAGTATTGAAGTCAATTGCAGTAACTACATTGTGCGCTTGTGATTCGGATAAGATTGAAGTTGGCGATTCCCCCTCAATAGCAGGAGAGGGGGATCTATCCAGATACACGTTTCCTTGAGTTTGTGCTGCTCCCCGCAGCCAAGCGCCATCGGTGAAGTGCCAAGCAGGGCGATTGAAGCGCGACCTCTCCGTCCCTGAAAAGCCTCTGGCTATGTCAGGCCAGTAAGCAGCTTGACCTAATAACCAAGAGGAGAGTTCTTGTCTGTTTGACTGATCTACGAATTCTGGAATTTGATTGAGGAAATCTTGTTGGTAGCGGGGATGCAAGGCCAGAATTTCTATTAATGTGTCTCCCTTCTCTTTGCTAAGAAATTGGAGGGCAACAGCGCTAGTGATTCTATGCCCAATCCTATCCCAGGCGTGCGTAGGAGCAGCAAAAATTAAAAGAAGTAGCGGAACTAGAATTCGGGTAGTAATCATGTAAGCACCTACTGAGACGCATTTTGTAGCGTAGCATGTAATAATTAAGGACATAATGGCAGTACGGTAAATTAGTTTTCATCATTGGTCTGGACATGTCTAAGAATACTCTTTCCAGCACAGAATTCGAATTCCAGACCATAAGAGCTAGTGGTCCAGGTGGACAACATGTAAACAAAGTTGAGACAGCAGTTTTGCTTCGATTCGATATTGACAAGTCTAGTCTTTCGGCGCTTGCTAAAAAAAGACTATTAGGATTGAGAGATAATAGAATTACTAAAGATGGAATAGTTTTAATTAAAGCGCAAAGGTTTAGAAGTCAGGAGAAGAACAAACAAGATGCAATTCAAAGACTCAATCTTCTGATTCGCAATGTAACGAAATTGACAAAGAAAAGAATTCCTACAAAGCCCAGTAAAGCTTCTCGTAATCAGCGGATGAATGAAAAGAAGAAAGCAGGAACTCAGAAGAGCCTAAGGTCTAAACCATCAATTAATGACTAAGTTTTTTATGGATCCCTCATGACAATCCAAGCAATTTCCCATCTCACTGTTTATGTTGAGGATCAGGATCAGGCATTAAAATGGTATGTGGATAGGTTGGGAATGGAAGTTGTAATGGATAATAACGATGTTGTTCCCAATTTAAGATGGTTAACAGTCGCGCCAATTGAAAACCCAGCCATCCAAATTGTTCTAGTGTTGGCTCTTAGCGCCGATGATAAGTCTCGGGTCGGTAATAACTTGATGACTGTTTTACGGACGGATGATTGTGTTGCAGAAATGAAAGCTATGGAAGGTAAGGGCGTTGAAATTGTCGATCCTCCTACTAAAGTATTATGGGGAATTTCCGGAATCATTCGAGATCTTTATGGAAACCCCTACAATATAGTAGGACCAAAATAAGCTTTAAGAGAGTAGTAATTATACTATGAGAGCTATTCGATTTAATTTTGCATTTATATTTTTGTTTTTTATAGCAAATGCTTCTAGTGCTCAATCAACCATTGCCGGAGCGGACGCAAGCTTTAGTTATATTGCCTCAACCTTGCAGTCATTTCGAAACACTGGCCGCTTAGTTAATAATCCTGGAATTGATGGCGCTGATCTGGAAGCGTTCATTGAACTGTTGGATTATTATTACGATCAATTTAGTAGCGAATTTAATCATGACTCTCCAATGTGTCAGTTTTATATGAACCCAGAAAATGGGCGGATGACCATTGAAGACAAAGCAGAGCTAAGTTTCAGTTTTTTGCGTGATTTCGATGATCGCGTAGAATTATATTTATCTGTAGATGAGGAATTTCAGAATCAAGTCGTGGATGAATTTGGCAGCTTTCTGTTGAACAATATTAATGAAGATAAATTAGTGTCTAGCAACAGCCAAAGGCTGCCTTCATCGGATTTTGATGAGGCAGCCATAATTAGTTTTATCGATTCGGTGTGTATCCAAGAAATCTAGTTAGTAGACTTCGAATAGACCAGCGGCACCCATGCCCCCACCTACACACATTGTACAGACTACGTATTTAGCACCACGCCGTTTACCTTCTATCAAGGCATGCCCTACCATCCGCGCACCGCTCATCCCGTAAGGGTGACCAATCGATATTGCGCCACCATTTACATTTAGTAAGTCATTAGGAATGCCAAGCGTGTCGCGGCAATAGATCACTTGCACAGCGAAAGCTTCGTTTAATTCCCAAAGGCCAATATCGTCCATCTTTAGATTATTTCTTTCTAGAAGTTTTGGTACCGCATAGATTGGCCCAATACCCATTTCGTCTGGGTCCAGGCCTGCGACAGCTACGCCTCGATAAGCACCCAAGGGTTCAAGGCCTTTTTGTTCGGCAAGTTTGCTATCCATTAACACAGATGCAGACGCGCCATCAGAAAGTTGACTAGCATTACCCGCTGTAATCACACCGCCTTCGAATACAGGCTTTAATCCTGAAAGCCCTTCTAGTGTGGTAGTGGGACGATTCCCCTCGTCTTTCTTCAGTTCTACATCGTGCACGCTTTGCTGTTTAGTTTCTTTGTCGACAAATACCATTTTAGAAGCGAGTGGCGCGATTTCGTCATCAAATTTTCCAGCTTCTTGCGCTGCTGCGGTGCGCTGTTGACTCTGCAGTCCATATTCATCTTGCTGATCGCGAGAAACGTTATATCGCTTAGAAACTGTTTCCGCTGTTTCTAACATCGACATGTAGGCATCTGCAGATTTTGCAATGACATTAGGATCTTGCGCACGATAACCATTGCGATGTTCATTTTGCACCAAGCTAATGGACTCAAGGCCTGCGCCAATAACAATTGGCATTTGATCATTTATAATCTGTTTGGCAGCAGTAGCGATGGCCATCATGCCTGATGAGCACTGCCTATCCATGCTCATACCAGAAACTGTGTTTGGTAATCCAGCAGCAATGGCGGCTGTGCGACCTATATTTTGACCAGATGATCCTTGCTGCATAGCGCAACCCATAATTACATCATCGACTTCTCCAGGTTCAATGCCTGCTTTTTGCACGGCACTCGCAATTACATGACCTCCGAGTGTGGGCGCATCAGTATCATTGAACGCACCTCTATAAGCTTTTCCGATAGGTGTACGAGCCGTTGATACAATTACTGCTTCTCTAGTCATTACTTTCTCCAATTAATGTTTTGAAAATCTGTTTAACTGTTTGTGATTAATGCCGCTATTTCTATTATTTTAGATTTTGCTAGCTCTGCCATTTCGTCATCTGTCCTGTCTTGAATAGGATGAGGAACGAAAACACGGTTGGGCTTAATTCCAAGGGATTTGCCCTGCGCATCGGCAGCCTGTTCAAATTCGCAAGAGGCTATAAAACCAGAAGGTAAGCCGCGACTCTCAAGATCCATGATGTCATGCAAACTGCACGAGGTACATGAGCCTCAATCAGCTAATCCTTCAATGACAGCGTCGCACTCGATGCTAATCTTTTGATTAAGCTCATTTGGAGCTACGCGCGCAAAAGTAGGTTTCATGTAGCGCTTTACAGTCGCGCCCATTTCTACAAGATATTTCTCAACCTCATCAAGAAATTCTTTTCCCCGTGGTTTGGAAATGTCGAGTAGACCAACAGTCGCTCCTGCCAGTGATTCTAAACGTGGCAGTATCTGTTTTTCGACAGGATTTAGCTCTGCCGTTGGATCTAGCATGATTGTATTAGTCATGTTGTCCTCCTTTTATTGAATTTTTTGTGAGACGAGTTGGCTACCCTTTTCGCCTGATGCCACCCAGCCGCTAATGATTGCAGAAAACATGCCTGCCTTGCCTCCGGTCGACGTGATATGTAGGCCATCTTCACGAAACTTATTCATTGTCTTGTTTTTAAATTTTTCTGGCATGCCTTCTGCAATACCTTGAGCACCACGTATTATATCAGCGCCAGGTGTCATTAAATTCTCTATCAGTGCTTGTCTTAGATCAGCCTTTGTCCAGCCACCTTGTTTTAATACACGCCGGTGTTCTGGGCAAACAACTAAAATTGCGTCCGCTAATCCGTAGAGTTTCGAATTGACCACACTCCGTAGACTGTTTGCTATGTTTTTAGCTAAAGACTCAGGATTTCGTGATTGTTGATCGACAATCGGTTGCAATCCTTCTCCGGCAAAGAGATTGACCACTGAGTCTGATCTTTCGAAGCCACGATCTTGAGCAAGGGTTGCCCAATCTTCATCAGACTCATCTTCAGCGAAACAGTAAGTATATTTTCCAGGATTACCCATGACGGCACGATCAATACCACCGGGTACGCCTCCACCGACATTGCGAATCAGTAATTGTAAGGCGCGGCCAATAGTAGCATTGGCTCGATTTCCTTGGCCAAGGGCATTTACGCCACAATTCATACCAATTCTTTTTATTACTGGCCCATTAACAACCATCACTGGCCCTGAGAAGTAGGTAGTACATAGCAGGCCATGCATGCAAAATTTGTCCTGCAGTGCTGCTTCTACTGATGCCAGGACTGTTGGGAAAAATTCCGATTTACACCCAGCCATAACAGCATTGATTGCCACTTTCTCTATTGTACAAGGTAGGTTGTCGGGAGGAATATTACCTATGATTTCGTCTGGCGCTCTTTTCGTTCCCTTAAGCATCCGCATGACTCGTAAGCTAGTTGGCGGAACCACCGGTAAACCATCGCTCCAACCTCGATCAAAACAAGCTTCTATCTCATCTTCTGAGTCAGCCAGTTCGATCTTGCGTGCTGAAAGCTTTTCGCTATCAAAGCGAGCCGCTAACTGTTCTTCCATTCCTGGATCTTGAGATTTGGAACCGCAGCCGGGTTTAAAATCAACCAGGTTAGTGCCTAAGTTGGAGAGCCCAGTTAATTGTTGCCACTCGGACTTATCCCAACCTACAGTCCGGGCAATTTCTTGTTCAGAATTTGAGCAAATCAGCGTAGGGACTATTTCGATTTGGTTTCGATAAGAGAATTCCAATGAGGTATCGTCGATTTTGTTGTTGATACTGGAAGGAAAAGCAGGGTCATCCTGCACATAGACAGAAATTTTGTCTTGGTAGCTTGCCACCAATTCATTTAGAACAGGTTCAATAAGCAGGCACGTAGGACAGTCTTTCTTAATGACTACCGTGAATTTATTTTTTGAAGAATTTTTCAATGAATGTCTCATTTTTTGGGCGAATTAGTTTAGCGTAATACAGGAATGCCTATCTAGTCAGTAGTCTCAATAAATAAATCCGAGTGTGCTTATTCCTACGAGTATATTAGTAATCATAAAAATAGAAGACGTTCGAGACATTACTTTCCAGAGCTGCGGTCCTTTGTAGGCGGAGCGGATACCGGTCAGCAGTAATCCGGTATAGCTAAGTTGAGCAGTAACCATAATGAAATAGGATACCCACAGCTCTGCGTCTACAGCACGGCTGCCGAAAATGAAATACAAAGAGCCGCCAAGAAAAAACAAAGCCCAGTAGGTAATTGCCAGTCCGAATTCACCAGCTATTAGTCGCTGAATGAAAGACCTATCATCAACACTTCTGGGTTCTGGGGGTTGATCGACTTCAGTCATAGGAATTTTCCATTTGCTAAGTGTAACCTACGAGCAGACCTCTGAAAATGCGCATAAATTAGTGCTTGGCAGCTTGGCCGAAAATTAATTCAACTTCAATTCTACGCGTTCATCCTCATTAAGTTACCAAGAAAACTACCTCGGCTTTTAGTCAGTAATTCTAACTAGGTTTATTTGTTGTGGCTTTGCATTTGCGACTTCACAAACAATTTGTGTCATTCCGTAAACACAGACACATTTATATGTGTGACTGCTAATGCAACTACACAATCGTCAATTTAGCACAAATTTGGATACTAGCCATGGGAGGTAATTCCTAGTTTCCAATTTGTGTAGGCAAATTCAATAAAGACTATAGTGGTCAGCGCGAATTTTTGTTTGGGAGTCCTATAAAAAGGATCGGCAGTAGGCTTATAGTATCTTTAAGGAAAAGAAGGGAGATGAAAGGCCTAACAGGTGCTTATTCTCTTATCTTTGTAGCTAAAACTTGTTTAGATAGCACGCATCAAAAAAGCCCGTGTGTTAGCCATCTATTTATCACTAAATGAGCGTTCACTAGTGGGTGGTTGTTAGGTAATGCTAGGAATCTTGATGAACCTCTTATAATAATCCGCTCAAGATGGCTATTTAGTGGAAGGATTGGGAGAAATTTGTTTCTGAAAAGGTCTTGGTAGGCAGGTACTTTGGTTTGGTGTGAGCTAATTTTGTTCACAGTCTGCTTGAAGATTACTAATACTGTACGCTGCTTTTAAAGAATGTATCTACTTGGAGAAAGGAAATGTCTGCTGATTTAATTTTTGCTATTTGTAATTTTGTAGTGCTACCAGGTTGGATACTACTAATTGTGTTACCAAAGTGGAAATGGACATTGGCTTTGATTTCGACCGTAATTATCCCCTTTGTTCTGGGCCTGGTTTATGTTGGCTTGTTTGCTTCGCAGTTAGGAGAGTTTCCTGAAGGTGGAGGCCTTGGGTCAACTCAATCACTTATGGTCACTTTTAGCAATTCCTATATTCTGACGGCAGCATGGATTCATTATTTGGCTTTTGATTTATTTGTCGGTGCTTGGGAAGTAGGGGACGCGCAAAAGCAGAAAATTTCCCATTGGTTAGTAATTCCCTGTTTGGTCCTCACTTTTATAGCAGGACCAACTGGGCTGATGCTTTATTTTGTTTGTCGTTTTGTTGTAACTAAGAATATTCCACTGGTAACACCAGTAAGAAATTGACAGAAAAATAATGATCAAATAAAAAATACGAAAATAAAAGGACATTAGCTACCTTTATATTTTCGCGAAAATGATTTCCTTACTTCTTGCCCATCATTCCTTGTATTGCAGCAGGTATGTCAGCAGGAAAGACGACAAATTTAGTATTGTCAGATTCTGAAAGATTTTGTAACGAAGAAATATATTTCTCGCCGAGCAAATAAACCACTGGCATTTCCTTTTCTCCAATTGCTTCGGTGACTTTGGTAATGGCTCGTTTACTTGCTTCAGCTAAAATAACCTGGGCTTCAGCTTCGCGCTTTGAGGCTTCTAATTCACCTTCAGCTTGCAATATAGCTGCTTGTTTGTCGCCGTCCGCTCTGGTAACGGTAGCACGACGCCCACGCTCTGCGGCAGCTTGTTCTTCCATAGCCTTTTGCATCGTGCCTGAGGGATTAATGTCTTGGATTTCCACAGTTTTTAGTGTGATGCCCCAATCAGATATGTCATCGGAAATGGCCGCTTTTAGTTTTGCCTTAATGTGATCTCTTGATGAGAGTGCATCGTCAAGACTCATTTCTCCAACAATTGAACGCAGAGAAGTTTGAACCAAAGTTTGTATCGCTATCACATAATCTTCTACACCATATACCGCCTTTTCAGGTGAAACGATATTAATGTAGGCAACAGCATTGGTAATTAATACCGCGTTGTCTTTGGTTATTACTTCTTGTGAAGGAATGTCAAGCACTATGTCTTTAGTAGTGACCTTAAATTCAACCACATCAATATAAGGTATTATGAAATTAAGGCCTGGATTAAGTGTAGAATTATATTTTCCAAGTCGCTGTACTACCCATTTAAACCCTTGAGGTACTTGGCGCACTCCCTTTGCTACGGTAACTAATAGAAGTATAAATGCGGCTATTGCCAATATCATTTCTGGATTCATTTGATTCATTGTAGTACCCCTTTAAGTAACGCCAGAATTAGTTAGGCTTTCTTGACGATTAACGCGTTACCAGATAAATCAGTAACACTGACCCTGTCGCCAATATCTAATTCCTCTTGTGAAATTATTAGCCATTCATCTGAACCCAATACTGGTGCTGGAAATCTTACTTTTCCCCTTTGCTCGCCATTGGGTACGCGCAATACCTGACCAATTTCTCCTAATAAGGCTTCTTTGGACAAACCGGCTTTGGTCTTATCGGTATTTAGAGGTTTGATTAGTTTAAACCATGCGAATGCAAATGCGGTCGATGAGATTGCCCAAATTAGTACTTGGGCAATAACAGACATAGCTGGTAGAGGTACCATGAGTATACCTACGACGATGGCAGCCGCACCAAACCACAAAATAAAAAATGAGCCTAGAAAGATTTCCAAAAGCATCAAGCCGATGCCAAATACAATCCAGTGCCAATAGAGAAGGGCAAAATCCACAATTCGTCTCCTGTTTAGCAGTAAGCCATTATTGAACTGTTTTGGCTGCCTAGTAAACCTGTTTATAGAGACACTTTAAAAAACCAGTTATAGCTGCAGTGCCTAGACTAAAAGCTTATTAGTATCGGCTTGCTGGTTGTGGTTTGGAACTCACCGACAAAGGGTTAACTATATTGACCTTTTTTTAGCTACTTTGGGGTGATATCCATTAAAAAGTATTTATTGCTAATGGAGTTGAGCCCTGCTCATCGTTATTGGCGAAATTAACAATCATATCCGGTGTCACTGGAACTCGATTAAATGAGTGACCTAACGCATCAGCGATGGCTGAAGTAACCGCCGCAACAGCACTTCCCTGGGATGGTTCGCCTACGCCACGACCGCCCGCAGGATTGTATGGATCTGCAATGTCGACCGCCCCACTTTCCATGTTACTCGGTACATCCAAAATTGTAGGTAGCTTTGCTTGGTAAAAGCCGATGTTTGCCGGCAAGGCATTTTGTGGATCATAAACATGGCGTTCACTACCTGCCATACCAAATCCCCACACCGCACCGCCATTAATTTGCTGCGCTAGACCCTGTGGATGAATTATCGTTCCACAATCAGCAATGCCAATATAATCAATTACCTCGTATTTTCCGGTGTCGAGATCAATTTCTACTTCGGCCATGCTAATCATCAAGCCTGGTGCGATACCTCGTTTGGGTAGATTGTCTTTGGCGACACCAACTAAACCTGATCCGGCGATGCCTTGCACGGCCCGTTGAGTAATAGAATGAATATCATCTGGATATTCTTCCCCACTAAAGCGACCACCAAGCTCAATAGCTTTTGCTGCTGCCTCGCCGTAGCTGAATCCCTGGTTTGAATCTTTAGTTTTAAATACACGTTCGTTCTCGATACTGTAGTCTTCCGCATCGCCGCCAAATTCGATTGCTGCAATTTCTTTGAGTTTCACCACAGCGTCTTCTGCGGCCACCCAATTGCTTCGAGTATGGGTAAAAATGGTATTTGATCCACCCTGTGTAGAGGCGTGAGGCAAATGGCTATCGGTGCTGCCGCGAGGAATTTCACAACTTTCCCAGCGACATTTGAGAACTTCAGCTGCTGCTCGTGCGGTACCAGCATAAGAATATGTTCCCAGATTACCTACGCCGCTATGCAAATGAATGCGACCGTCTGGTGTTATTCTGACTAGGCCGTCATAACCATTACCGCCTGCTGAGTGATAGCCCAAGCCAATTCCTAAGCCGCGTACTTTTCTACCGTTTTTTTGGCGCGGCGCAGCTTCACGCTCAGCCCAGTTAAACATCTCTGAGGCTTTATCAATTGCTTCTGTCATGAACGCACTTGTTATTGGGCCCTGGTTTTCATACACAGGTGACTCACTATGGGGCGCATTCACTCGTCGAAATTGCGCGCGATCCATGCCTAACTGGCGTGCGGCTTTATCCATTATGGGTGCAATGGCGGCTGACATCTCGTTTTGGCCTGGCCCCCGCTGAGCGCCTCTTGGCGCGGTATTTGTAAACACTGGAATATTGCGAAGGCGCATGGCGCTGGGAGTGTATACGACCGAGAGATGTTGCGCTGAGGAAGAGGCACTATTTCGTCCAGTCGGTCCGCCATCGCTGATAATAATTACATCAACTGCGGCTACGCTTCCGTCCGCGCGCACACCAGTTTTTACCCAGCCTTGCATGCCGGGTCTACCAACACCGAGGTAATATTCTTCTTCGCGGGTAATGCGAAGTTGTACTGGTCTGTTCAATAACTGTGAAAATTTACCAGTGATAGCCATAGTGGGGTAGACACGACCCTTGGAGCCAAATCCACCGCCAGTATTTTCGGAAATCATACAAACGTTTTCCGGAGCTATTCCCAGCAAATCTGCTAGTGGTTCAACCACTGCACTTTGGCTCTGAGTCGATGCATAGAAATAGCATTTTCCATTTTGCCAATAAGCCATGCTGCTGCGCGGTTCCATGCAGTGGTGCGGAGTGCCAGCGGTGACGAAGGATTCTTCCACAATAACGGTGCTCTCAGAGAACGCAGTATCTAAATCACCATAAGTCCAGCCATCAGCAAAATCGACGCCGATCGGTTCTTGACCATTTCTAAATTTTTCAATTTCTGTCGCTGGCCATTTAATTTCGGCAATGCCACCCCGAATTGTCGCATTCTCATCTTCTAATGAATTCGATTGTCTTAAGACGTTGCCATCTGGATAAGCGTTGGGTCCAAATTGAACAAGGCTCTCTAAGGGATCTGTAACAAAGCTTCGGCGTTCAAACTCTATTTTGATTCGATCAATAGCATTTTCTGCAATCGCATCAGAGATCGCAGCAATAGCTACAATTGGTTGGCCGATATAAGTTACATCGTCGGAAGCCAAAACTGGATCATCCGGTGCGGAGGAAGGTGGTAAGTCATCGGCGGTGATTACACCAAGTACACCATCCATGCGAAGCGCCTCGGAAGCATCGATACTAGTGACACGACCACTCGGCAGAGGACTGGTAAGCAAGCGTGCGTATACCAAGCCTTCAGGTTTAAAATCCTCTACGTATTTTGCATCGCCGGTTACTTTGCCTTCAACGTCTGGTGGAACGAAATCTTTTCCAATATGAATAAACGTCATGACAATAACTCCGCGGCGCGCATTACGCCATTTAAGTAGTGATCATAGGCACCACAACGGCAAAGATTGCCCGCCAAAGCCTGTCTGGCTTCTTCTCGACTAGGGTTGGAGTTTGCTGTTAATAAAGCGGTAGCCGCCATAACTTGACCAGGTGTGCAAAAACCACATTGAGGGGCTAGCTCTTCTATAAATGCTTGTTGGACAGCGCTCAAGCGACCATCAACTGATCGTAAGCCTTCGACTGTAGTAATGGCCCGCTGTTTGATCGTGTGAGTAAGTAATGAGCAACTGTAGTTTGAGATATTGTCTAGTAAGACAGTACAAGCGCCGCATTCGCCGCGATTACATGCGACTTTTAAACCGGTTAGACCTAATTTGTTGCGTAGGGTAAATGCTAGAGTTTCTGTAGGTGCTACATCGACCAAACGAGTTTGTCCATTTATGTTTAAGGAGAGCAGCCGCTCAACAACAGCATTGGAGTTGACCTGAGCAGTTGCCAGGTAGTAGCCAGCTCCAGCAGATGCAGCCGCACTTGAATAAATTACGCCCTTAATAAATCGTCGACGGGACAGTTTGGGGTTCACTATTTGTCACTCCCTCACAGTTTTGCACGAAAGTTTGAGTTTTAAATACATGGTAAAGCGCAGTGCTACAGTACCTTTGGAACAATTAAAAATCAATCCGGTGTTTCCTGAGGCAGGAGTCTGTAAACGAAAATTATTCGTAGCGAAGTGCATCTATGGGGTCAAGATTTGCTGCTTTTGCTGCTGGTAGAATCCCGAATAATACTCCTACGAAAGCCGAAAAGCCGAGAGCTAAACCTGCTGCCCAAAGCGGGACGCTTGCCGAAGGAAAATCTGGAATGTTATTGGCTATGAGCATGCCCAGACCATAGCCTGTCGCCAACCCAACTAGTCCGCCTAGAAGGGAAAGTAATAATGCTTCAATCAAAAATTGCATAAGAATATGATGGCTTTTTGCACCTATCGCTTTGCAGATCCCAATCTCCCGTGTGCGTTCTGTTACAGAAACTAACATTATATTCATAATGCCTATGCCGCCCACGAGTAACGAGATGCTGACTATACCGCCAATGACCATAGTCAATGTCCCAAGAATTTGGTCGAATTGTTCCATTAACTGTTCTGCAGTTTGGATTCGAAAATCATCGTCTTCACTGCTGCTTAAGTCATGTGCGTTGCGTAATAGTGTTGTTAATTGCGAAATTACAGCGTCTGGCTCAGCCGTTGGGGTGAGGCTGAGTTGTATGCCGATATCAGTCCGTGCTTGGTTTCCTAGAATGCTAACCATAGTGGCATATGGGACGAGTACAAGATTATCACGACTCTGCCCCATAATATCGCCCATCGGCTCAAGCAAACCGACTATCTTGAACCACTCTCCGCTAAATTCGACGTACTCATTAATTGGGTTTTCAGGGAGATTGAGGTTTTCTCTAACGTCTTCTCCTATTACTGCGATGCGTCGCCGAGTCTGGTTATCAGATTGGGCAAGGAATCGGCCGACTTCTGTATAGGTTTGCGATACGTCCTGGTAGGTGTAAGTAGTCCCCATGATTTCGCTATAAGCGGTTTGCGAACCATATTTAATTTGGCTTGATCTATTCGCAGCAAGAATGGGAGTAATTGATGCGATTCCTTCGCCGCGTTTTTCGATTAATTCTAAATCTGCTGGGGTAAGACGAGATCGGATTCCCTTCATTAGATCTTCAAAGGGAGTGTACGACTGGATGGTTAAGCTATTAGCTCCTAGCGAAGCGAAAGAATCACCTATAAAAGCACTCATGCCTCCGGTTACGGAAACAACTGCAATAACACTTGCAACACCTATGATGATGCCTAAGGTTGTAAGAAAACTGCGCAGCCGATTTGCAAAAATTGCCGCAAGTGCCGAACGAGAGCTTTCTAGAAACGCAAAAAACATTAGACAGCTACTCCTAAAGAAGCTTTTTCAGTCGCGCTGTCATTGAATATCCTGCCATCTTTCATCTCCACAATTCGATGACAATGCTGAGCTATTTCATTTTCATGAGTTACGACAATTAAAGTGTGCCCTTCTTTATGTAGTTCATCGAATAGCTGCATAATTTCTATTGTAGTCTTGGAGTCCAGATTCCCAGTCGGCTCATCCGCTAACAAAATAGAAGGATGGGTAACAAGAGCTCTTGCTATTGCAACGCGCTGTCGTTGGCCGCCAGAAAGTTGGTTTGGCAGATGATCGACTCTGTCTCCGAGTCCGACTCTAGATAATGCGTCCATTGCCATTTCTTTACGCTGACGAAATCCAATGTTTCTATATATCAGTGGTTGCATGACATTATTAAGGGCATTTGCGCGGGGTAGCAAATTGAAGCTTTGAAATATAAATCCAATTTCCAAGTTTCGGATTTCCGAGAGTTCATTTTGATCAAGTATCTCAACGTTTTTACCATTAAGATGATATTGGCCCGAAGTTGGTTTATCGAGACAGCCAAGGATATTTAGCATCGTCGACTTTCCAGAACCGGAGGAGCCAATAAAGGCGAGATAGTCATTCTTACTGACACTGATATCGATGCCATCAAGGGCTTTTACAACTTGAGAGCCCATTTCGTAATGTTTGGTGATACCTGTGAGATTAATGAGTGACATATGACGTTTCACTAATACAGAAGCTTTAATTGCCGAATCGTGAGAAAATCACATTGTTTTCAAAATCGTCTGGTCGTTGTTGTGATGCAGCTTCACTGCCGCTCCGTTTTGGATTGATTAGGTCCCCGTCGACTAAATTTCGTAGTTCTCTGTTTGGTCCAACAATAACCTCTACATCATTGTCTATGTTACTAACTAGTTCTTGATATTCGTCATCGGAAAGTCCAACTTCGACCTTGGTCTTTCTTGCCGTGCCGTCATCATTAACGAATATGAAATATTCGCTGCGAAGTTCTGCTCGATCCTCTTCGAATATGACGGCCTCGACGGGAATTGCCGCTACACGTTGTTCTTGTTGGGTGAATATTTCAGCCCGGCAGGACATGCCTGGGCGAAGCGTCACACTGCCTGGGTCTGTAATATCAATCTTTACAACGAAGCTTAAGCCAGTTCTTCCTGTTGCGATCTTTGCGGTGTTCGCAATGAATCGAACCACTCCTTGCATAGGCTGGTCCGGGTACGCGATTGCAACGATTTCTGCGCTTTGTCCTACTTCAATGTTTGCTATGTCTGCTTCATCAACGAGCACTTCAGTATAAATACTTGCTGGATTGGCGATGGTCATTAGCGAAGATCCAGGAATATTTGTAGAACTCGCAATTGCGGTTTCCCCGACCTTTATGTCAAGGCTTGTGACTACTCCATCAATAGGGGAAATGATTTGGGTTTTTGAAAGATTGTCCAGTACTTGGTCGAGTTGAGCCTCAGCTTGCGTAAGGCTTTCTTTGGAAGACAAAAAATCTATTCTGGCTAGGTCGAGCTGATTAAGTAGTGATTCATATTCTTGCTCGCCGATAAGACCCTGTTCATAAAGGCTCTTACTTCGTTCATATTGGCGTTCTAGATTTTGTATCCGAACTTCTTGTCGTTCGATGTCTATCGTATTGATTCTCACCGCGGCCTCTGACTGTTCAAGTCCAGCCAAAAAGTTTTTATCATCTACACGCAAAACTAAATCACCGATTTTTACGGAATCACCTTCTTCTATCATCAACTCAGCGACTTTTCCGATTACCTCTGAACTGAGCATGACTTCTTCTTCATGAGCCAAAAAGCCAGATGCCAAGATCGAGGGACTAATAATCCGTTGCGAAACCGTATCAACATCAACTTCAATGGTATCCGGCCCAAAAAAAGCCTGTAAAGTCTGTATTGTAAAAGGAAGGGCCGCCACTCCTCCTATAAATAGCAAGACGATTAGTTTTTTAATATTCATATTCCTTTTTCTTAAGAGCAGAATTTGGTTGGCGTCAACTGGAGTAGGTCGCTGTTCTAGCGGAGGGTGAGGCTACCACGTTATTGTTTAGGAGAAAGGAAAATAAGTCGAAACTATGTAGATTGGGGGATGAGATGTTCAAAATTAGGCGCTTGATTAATGAAAGCTGATTATTCGGTGACTTACACTCACCTATTCGATAAAGCGTGGCCCATTATTCTTGCTAACGCGTCAGTGCCGTTGCTGGGATTTGTTGATACGGCTGTCATTGGTAATTTTGGGGTAACTGAGGATTTGGGAGCGATTGCTTTTGGGGCTCTGATCTTTTCCTTTATTTATTGGGGATTCGGTTTTCTTCGAATGGGAACCACAGGTTTTGCTGCACAAGCTAGAGGGTCTGGGAATGAAAAGGAAGTAAGAGCCGTGCTTGGGCGGGCATTGCTGCTTGCAGCAGTCCTAGGCTCGCTATTAATTATTGCCCAAATTCCAATTCAGCTCGCTGCTTTTGCACTTTTAGAAGGGAGTCCGAATGTTGAAACCGTAGCGCAGTCCTATTTCTCGATTCGAATTTGGGGCGCGCCGGCCACCCTGGCTACTTTCGCCTTAATGGGATTGCTTATTGGTTTGGGTAACAGCAAGCAATTACTATTTCTTCAATTATTTCTGAATGGCTTGAATATTATTTTGGATCTTTTGTTTGCTGGTTATTTGGGATTGGGGGCTATTGGTATCGCTCTTGGTACTGTGTTAGCTGAATTAACAACAGTAATAGTTGCAGGAATATTGATAGTAACGAATCTGATAAAATCAAAAAAGTCAGATGAATCATTTTGGACGAAAAAATCTATTTTTAATCGAGCTGCTATCTTTAAAACAATTTCTTCGAATTTTAATATTATGATCAGAACTTTGTTGCTGGTCTTTTCCTTTGCTTATTTCACTAATCAAAGTGCGCAATTTGGAGATATAACTCTTGCTGCAAATCATATTTTATTACAGTTAGTTTCATTCGCTGCTTTTTTTCTTGATGGGTTTGCATTTGTGGCTGAAGCGCTCGTCGGTAAAACTATAGGAGAAAAGTTTAAAGCTGGATTTGACGACAGCGTAGCTAAGACATCGGTCCTTGCGGGTATAACAGCAATCATTCTTGCTCTCGTTATTATTATTTTTGGTGAGTTAATGATTAGTGCGTTAACCGACATTCAAGCAATTAGAGAAGAGGCGAGTAATAGCCTAATTCTTATTGCAATTTATATTCTTCTCTCTGTGGCAGCTTTTCAATTGGATGGAATTTTTATTGGCGCTTCTTTCACAGCACAAATGCGGGATGCTGCGATAATTTCACTCCTAGTATTCTTGTTCGCATGCTGGATACTGGTGCCAAGTTATCAAATAGAAGGGCTATGGTGGGCGATGATAGTTTACGTAATAGCTAGAGCAGGAGCATTGTTAATCTTCTATCCAAGCCTTAGGCGATCTCTTAATTCGTAGTTAGACAATGAAGCTCGACAAAAAGTCAAAAATAGAGTGTTAGAATTCAATGAACATTTTCTTCATCTTCAGGCAGCAAATGGGCTTCTATTTCTAGTCTATTGATTTGCCTGCCAATGAGTTCAATAATCCCTTTACTGCGCATTGCTCCGGTCGATGTGAATTCGAAATGGTAACGACGACGCAGGCCTAATGAGCCATCACCACTGCGCATCGGCCATAAACCTCTAAGTACCATTGTTTGATCAAGTAGTTGTAGGTTTCTCTCTTTGCAATAGCGAAAAATATGTTCCATCGCATATGATTTAACTTTGTCGCTTTGCCACCAAAATGCAATGAAAGCAAAGACAACTGTCGACCAAAAAATAAAGGAAAGAGATAACAATTTTCTACCGTTGCTGTGTGCGGATACCAATCTTAAGATGTAATAAATTTTGAGCTGTTTGGTCGATGCTTCAGTATAAGTCTCAGGTTTCGAATATAATAGCGAATTGGCGGCCAATCAAGGTGGTCGATTGACTTGAAAAATTGGATTGAGGGAAAAATTTAGACCGAAAGAAACTGTTCTTACGCTGATGTGTTTGCTCGATCAGCATATCGCTTAATTTGAGCTTCGATAATCTCTAATGCCGTTTGTTCGCATGGTGGTAAATCAGCATCAGTTTCATTGAGGGGCTTTACTCGGCTTCCCCAACGAATTAGTCCAGCGCCCCAGGTGAGTCCAGCGCCAAAAGTTGCCATTAGTAGATGGTCTCCAGGCTTCACTTGCTCCTCTTCAAGCGCTTCCGTCAGTGCTACGGGAATAGTACCCGCCGATGTATTGCCATATTTGTGCACATTGATGAAGACTTTGTCCTCTTTGATACCTACGCGCTTGGCAAGTGCATCTAGGATGCGCTTATTCGCTTGATGCGGGATTACCAGATTCACATCGGATGTTGTTAATCCATTCTGGCTCAATACGTCTTCACAGCCTTGGGCCATGGTTTTAACTGCTCGCTTAAAGACTTCCCGTCCCTCAAAATTCCAATCGACATAGAGAAAATCATCGGTCATACGGGAATAGGCTGAACCTAAGTTAGTAATTTGGATTGCGTATTTAGCATCGGATTCACAACCAATTTTTGCCGAGAGCAAACCTACTTCGTCTCTAGACTCCTCTATCACTACAGCACCACAGGCATCACCAAACAATACTGCAACGTCCCTTCGATTCCAGTTCATATAATGTGAGATAAACTCGCCACCAATCACTAGTACTTTTTTGTGAGCGCCTGTCCGAATCAAATTAGTACCAATATGCAGTCCGTAGAGGAATCCAGTGCAAGCAGAATTGATATCGATAGCAGCGGCATTGCGCGCACCAATAGCATCGGCAATGATTGAGGCTGTATTTGGGCAATAGCTATCATTAGTAAGACTGCCTAAGAGGATCAAATCTATTTCAGCAGGGTCTAGATCTGCAGCGGCTATGGCACGTTGCGATGCGACAATAGCCATGTCAGAAAAATTACAGTGACAGATCCGCCGTTCTCGAATACCTGTACGAGAAGTAATCCATTCATCGGTAGTTTCCATGAATGTCATCAGATCCTTATTACTTAGCACAGCAGGGGGAACACACTTGCCCCAGCCAGTAATTTCTGCATGCAACATGAGAAAACTCCAATTTAGTGGAAATACTTCTGCGAAATACCGGTTCTACCTTCTGCTGAGTCACTCGCTAAGAAATGTTATCGCGGCTATGGTGTAATATTGACCGGTAGATCTTAACCTTGGCTCATCTCTCCCAATAATTTTTCTTGGAGAGCAGAGGCAGATGCTGTAAATAGCTAATTCCTATAGAAGAATACTGTATTTTGTTAATACTGGATAGCCTCAATGATTATATGAATATGCCTAAGCGCTATTCACAAGGGCTTGTTAAGCCCTCGCTGTTCTGGCGGTACAGAAGGGCACTAACTTTTTCCGTCCTCTTAATAATATTACCTCTTGGTGTGAATGCAGAATTTGACCACACAAGCTGGAATGAGCTTTTGAAAAAGCATGTTGTTGTTTTGGCAGATGGACAAGCAACACAAGTCAATTATGAGGCTATGTTGAAAGATCGAATTGCCATCACTCAGTATTTAGAAGAACTCGCAAGCATTTCACGTGGTGAATTTGATGCTTGGTCCAGCTCAGAGCAGCTAGCTTTCCTCATTAATGCCTACAATGCATGGACTGTTGAGCTGATCTTAAGTGAATATTCTGACCTGAGGTCGATAAGGCAAATTGGTTTACTCCCTTTTTCAGCATGGCGACGAAAAATTGTAAGGTTGTTCGACGAACAGCATTCCCTCGATGAAGTTGAACATGGGATGATTCGAGGTTGGGGAATTTACAACGAACCTAGAATTCATTTTGCCGTTAATTGTGCAGCAATTGGCTGCCCGGCATTGCGGGCAGAAGCTTATTTAGGAAAATCTCTCGATCAACAATTAGAGGAAAATACCAAGTTATTTTTGTCTGATCGTACTCGTAATTATTACTTGGATGGTCAACTCTATGTGTCGAGTATATTTGATTGGTATGAAGAGGATTTTGAGCAGGGCTGGCATGGAATTAATTCTGTTTCCGAGTTTTTATTAAATTATGTAACTGAATTAGGCTTAGATGCAGATAGCATTTTATTTTTGGAGCAAGAGCGTATTCGGATAGAGTATCTTCGCTATGACTGGGATTTAAACAAGGTCCAGTAACTATTTCTGCTGCGGTCGTTATTGCCAAGCTTAGAAATTTTCTTGCTTATACTTAACTGTCCAGTAACAACTCATTGGTTTCTTTATGTTATGCTCGCTGGCGGAAGAGTATCATCCCCGGTGGGGTGCCCGGATTTCAAACCCGGTGAAGTTTGTTAATGACAGGCTTGGTGGGTTCAACTCCTGCCTCTTCCGCCAGATTCTCAATAGTCCCACCCAACTACTTTCCACCCAGAGCCTCTAAAAACTGTCGAGCTTCTGGTATATAAACACAGGAGGGGGCATGGTCTTCTGCGCCCCCCCCCTGAAGCTCCTAATCAAGGAATAGCGAACAAAGTATTTCGCCTCTAAAGACCCTGAGAAACTGTCTGAGTTCTCGGGAGCATTAGATGATGAGCATAGGAATCAAGCTGCTGCCCAGAAATTACTTCTGGATAGGATGCTGCCTATCTCTGTTTGTGATAAAAATGCCGATATTAGAGAGAAGATAACTATCAATATTAATTCTGTTGAAATACCTGAATGCGAAGAGGAGGTTATCAATTAGTGCAGTTATTAAGTGTCATTAGATGCCCAAAATGTGAGTTCAAAAAAGAAGAAACGATGCCTCTGAAATCATGCCAGTGGTATTACGAATGTAACAATTGCAGGGCAATGCTTCGCCCCAAAAAAGGAGATTGTTGTGTATTCTGTTCTTTCGGGACAGTTCCTTGCCCTCCTCTACAAGATAACGGGAAAACAACATGCTGAAACGGCATTTAGAACAGCGACGCATTGATATTGATTCTAGATGTTGAAATACCTGAACTGGAACAAAGGTTGTTAACTAATGGAAAGAATTAAAGTCAGCTTTGATACGTGGATACAGTTGCTAGGTATGTTGAGCGTGCTTGCAGGGCTAGTCTTTGTTGGTCTGGAGATGAGACAGTCACAACAAATAGCGTTAGCTGCTCAACAACAGGCCCGAACAGAAATTTTTACAGGAATAGTTAACTCGGTAAATGAGTCAAGCGAGGTAAGCCTCTATCAAATTTTGGTGAAGGTAACCGACAATGCGCCACTCACAGCATCTGAAGAGAAAATCGCTGAGAATTATGCCCTCCAGACAGTTTGGATTTTTGAAAATGATTTCATTCAATATCAAGCTGGTCTTATAGACGAAAACGTTTGGCTAGCTAAATTGTTTTCTATACGTACGATAGCCAGCATGTGCCACTTTAGAGATGCTGTAGAATATTTACTGCAGTTTACTAGCGTTGAACTAATCAACCTTGTAGAAATCACGCCTAAATCAAACTGCGAAGAATAGGTAATTTAGCTAATGGAAAAAATTAAAGTTAGTTTTGATACTTGGATACAGTTGCTAGGCATGACTGGAGTATTAGGCGGATTGGTTTTTGTTGGTCTGTAAATGCAACAATCTCAAAGGATAGCTGTTGCTGGACAAATACAAGCTAGAAATGATGTCTTTTTTGCAAACTCCTTTAGAGGGCAATGCTATATCCTTTGACAATGCAAGCTCCCTTTGAGCTTCTTGGATTTCCGATATTGTTGTTTGGTATGCGCTGGCTTGAGATAGCCTTTGTGATTGATTCAGTTCGATTACTACGGCCACCAAACTTCCTAATACGCTCAGCATACCCAGCAGTTGTATCCAGGCTAACCTCTACTTTTTTCATAACTTACTCAGAGCATTCATCGGGAAGGTTATTGATAATTTCTACAAATCTAGTTGGAAACCAATTTTTCCTATAATCCATCAGGTCTCGCATATCGCACTGGTTATAAAAGAACGATAGCGCTACTAGCTTCGCATCCCATACGCTTTGCGGCATTAATCCCTGGGAATACTGAAAATAGTCATTTTCATAAGTAAATAAATGAGCATGATAGTTATTGCGGCGAACAATTTCCGGTAAAGTAAATTTTTCACCATATTCCGAATTCGCTTCATAAACTGTAGATTGCCAATCCACGCCAGCCTCACTATTTGCGCCAAGTAGACCAAAAAATGACGCTGTTCTATCCTGCTGTTGTCCCGCTTGCGCGATTCTTTGAGATTGTCGCAATTCTAAGCCAACAAATATTAACGAACCTATAATGCCTAGCATGGCTAAGAGCTGGATAAGAGCGTCAATCATTGCTGAATCAATTTTTTTCATAATAAATCCGCATTAGCAGCAACAGAAAAGCAGAGTAGGGTTATTGTTGTTAGTAGTTTGTTCATTACGATTCGATTAGCCTAAGCTTTAAATCTTTATATGATTCTTCAATTAGTGTTTCCAATACGTTTCCTTCAATTTCCGAACCTAGTTTTAGCTTAACGTGGCGCATTCTTTTACCAGTTCCAATTAGGAGTCTTTCAGGATCAGGTAAAAACGCTCCATAGTAAAAACCGATATTGACATGTGATTTAAAAGAATCAACATAAGCAAAGGGGAACTTACCAATGCATGCAGCAGGAAACCCATCATGTAAGGTCTCTCTTATCTCAGGTGAACACCTTTTCATCTTCTGGAACCATTTTTTTGCTAGAGCAGATAAACAACGAGGTTTAATTTCCCACCATTTTGCAATTTCTGGGTCAATTTTGTGAGAATTGATTAGCTCGAATAATGCGATTTGCATATAGATCACGCAAAGAGGATAAAGGTGTTATCTTTGTTTAATTTTTTCGTGCAAGGTTTTAATTCCGTACATAAACCATGTCGCTACAAATCCCCACCATAAAGCAAAAAACCAATCATTTTTTGTTGTTCCATTCCAGGCTAGGTATTCAAATACTATGCCTTCCATAAACAAGTCAAAAGAAAATAAAGCGAAGAATCCAAAAATCCAGATTAGGAAAAAATTAAATAATTTTAGATTTTGCATTCAGCTGTCAATCGCTGGTTTTAATTCCCCAATGAAAAATTAAATCATACGAGCCCAGTTAGTACCGAAAAATGCGGCTGCCGGTAATACCGTCAAATTTAAAATCCAAAACCAAAAGGGATAAGGTAACAAGGTCATGTTAAACACAGCCATGGACAATAGCAACAAACCGACACTGTAACCATGTAAAGGATTTCGATTATGACCGAACCGGGTATCGATAAATGTGCTAAAAAGCATGGTTGTTCCCCAGCCCATTCCGCCTAAGAAGGCTAAGGCCCCGGTAGGATAGTTTTGAACCTGTAAAATAATTTCTTCAGGCGTACCTGAAAAATCTTCAGGCCATGGGTGGAGAATTAAGCTCAAGCCTTCCACTCCTACTATCAGTCCGAAGGCTAAGATAAGACTCAGAAAAACAGCTCCAAGACTTTTGATTATTGGGTGTGGCAAAACTATAGTTCCAGATAGTTATTCAATACTTTGTGTCACTAATGCAGTTTCGTTGTTATCGTCGCCGCTTATTTCGATACGAATCTCAGCTATCGCTATAGTTTTTGATTGTCTCATTTCTAAACCAACAAAAAGCAATCCTAACACTACGCTTAGCATGCCTATTAATTGAATCCAAACCTCTAATTTAAATTTCTTCATGATTCATTAGCAGCAACAGAAAAGTAGAGTAGGGTTATTGTTGTTAGTAGTTTGTTCAAAATAATCTCTTCGCTTCGCTTGCTCTTATCATTTCAATTGAATGTCATCAGGCCTGAGGATGGCTTCAGTGACTAATCTGACAAACGCGATACAGGATTGAATAAATAAATAAAAAACGCCTAAAAAATATATTCCTAAATTAGCCGTTACTAAGCCAAATAAAGCAGCAAATTGAACTGATGTGGCAGAAATTGCTAAGAATGACACTCCAAAGGAAACGTACTTATTAAGATTTCGCCTTGCAAGTATGAAGGATCTGATTATATAAGCAGAAAACCCAAATAAATAGAAGCCAAGCAGGCCGATGTTCCATGTCCAGTCAATTTGATTTGAATTCAAGAGGAATACAAATGGCATAAGAGACGCTACGATTGCTGATAAGCTACTGAATATCATCAGACGAAAACGATTTAAATTGCCCTTATCCCAGCCTTTTGGGTTATTTGAAACTACGGCAGTGATAATTCCTGCAAAACCGGCAAAGGCAACTGAAATTTCCGCTACAGACAACAATACGTCTAGATTCTCATTCACAATAAATCACATTATGTTAAGTTTCAAAATTTGCTTAGTTTCTTCATATTCATACTTGAACGATACTACAAATATCAGCTTTCTGGGATACCAAAACAGGTGATTTCAGGGCATTACACTGGGTGCATGTCACACGCCCACCGAGAGTTAGAAAATTACCGCTAGGTTTAGGCATAGTAACACTGCAAGGGATAACCAAATTAATTTAATATTTATCCAAATATCAGAGGCTGATGTGCCTAGTAAATCTTGACTTGAGAATCTCTCTTCTTCAGACATTGTTATTCTCCTGATTGGTAAGCTTAATCATCTATATCAACTTCTTCGCAACGGGGGTTACCGTCGTCGTTAATGTAGCAATACAAAACATCATCATTTCCCGAGCCGGAATCAAAATACCAAACCGATTTGTCTGGAAATGCTGCTATCGTTCTAAGGGCATTCTGACTACCTCCGACAGCAACCTCAACACCACCATCAGTCTCAATCTCAATTTGAACTTCCTGCTCTTCTTTCTGCGCAAAGACAGGTGAAGCAAACAGCACTATCAATAGATATATTTTTTTCATTGTTATTCACCCCACAAAAAACCAATTGTTAATTTATTGTTCAGATTTTTTTTGAAATTCGACTTTAGTAAATCTGCGTTGGTACTATAACAATAGATAGACGCGAAAGAGCCTCCCCGGTGCTAATTATCAGGGCCAACCTATAATTTTTCGGGGGGCTAAATTGGTTAGAATCAAGGCTGAAAACAATAGGGTGCGTCTAGGGAATGTATAGTACTGTGTTTGGTACTGCGCTAAGGTAAGTATAAGGTATTGGATAATAAAGTATCACTGGGTTCAGCAAGAAGCAACAGAAGAGATAAATCAGACCATGTCAGACTTTCTCACCGATCCGAATATAATACCCTAACAAGAACTGGAGAATGTAATATGAAAATTCGATTATTCAATAGTGCTCGGTTTTGTTTTTTAGCAAGCTTAACGATTGTTAGCTCGTTCGCGTTACCAATAAAAGCACTTGATCCTCAAATAGAAATCGAATCTTCAGTTGAGCAGCGAACAACCGTCCAATGGAACGCTTGTATGCCAGATAACAATAATTACGGAATTAAATCGACTCCCATAGAATATGCGCAAATGATAGAGCCGGAGTTGGGTGTAATACCTGTGGTTGACTGTGGTGCTGGCGTGGAAATTCCTATTTATATCGATGGACAAAAAACAATCGGCAATCCGGGATTGCACAATTGTGATAATCCAAGCTTACAAATTGGAGACTGTATGTCGGGCTCAAGCCTGCAGCGTTATCAGGGCAAGACGGCCGAGGGCAAATCATTGCCACATGTAGTATGGGTGAGCTTTTGTCGCCATGATGGTCGCGATACGGAATCCTTTGATATGCCCAATTCGGTACAACTTATTGGCTATAACCTGCTCACTGGTGCAACCGCTTTTTTTGAAAGTGGTGACAATTCACCTTGGACTTATGCTGACCCCGTGACCAACAGATTGTTAGGTACTTTGCCAGGTACTGAAAATCCGGATGCGTTTAATGCCGCGTACACCGCCCCGCAAGATACTCAGTGTGTACAGTGCCATCAAAGCGACCCGTTTATTCACAATCCCTTTATAGATGCTGCGAAGCTGCCCTTTTCTCCAACTCAAACCGTTGTGCCGATGCTGACCGGCCAGGATTTTCCTTATTTTCAGATAGGCGGTAGCGAATGGGATATGCGCACTATCCATATTGAAGGTAATACCTGTCTGAACTGTCATCGTATAGGAATGAAAACGGTGGAAGAATTTATGGGTGATGGCTGGCATCCGAATGATTATATGCCACCCCATGCACCAGGCAGTCAGGCAGAGGGGTTCGCAGAACTACTAGCATGTTGGAATAATGGGCCAGAGAATACCGCCGGCTGTGAATGGCTTATTCCGGCAGCAGGTCAATGCCAGAGTCAGATTGTGGGTGAGGAATACCCATTTAAAGCAAATTTCAATCAACCTAACCTGATTGAACAAACGGATCGTCGAGAAGAGCGGCTACAATTATTAGAATAGATAACGTTTTAGAAAAGGGCAGTTAGAACACTATGTCAATATCGTGCAGAAAATTCATTGAAATGAGGTCAGAGTAAAAATACAGTAGTTTGAGCTCGCTCAATCGTCATCATTGGCTCCAGAGGAGTCGTCATTTTCAGAAGTGTCTGAATTGACTATCAGAGTTAATAGCTCCTCGCTGGAAAAGGATAATGCTCTCTCAGTGACGTCCTTAAATTGATATCGATTGTACATATTTTTCATGGATGATAATTTCGCCTGCCAAATTTCCTCATCCATTAAGCCAAGTTCGTATTGGAGGTAATCATTTTCGTATACCATCCACATACGATAAACAAAGTTATCTGCTATAGCTCTTGTGTCTGGATCAGAAACATCAATATTTGCATCTAAATAATCCACCATACTTATTGGGGGGTCAGCCTCTGAAAATGTTCCGATTATCTCTGTTACTAGTGATGCTCTTGCTTGTTGTTGGCTCGCCAAAGCTATTTGTTGAGACTGTCGCATTTCAAATCCGACAAAAATCAAACCTGCTACAACACTCAATAGACCAACTAGTTGAACCCACACATCCAAACTAACTTTCTTCATAAAAAATTCGCATTAGCCCCAACAGAAAAGCAGAGCAGGGTTATTGTTGTTAGTAGTTTGTTCATAACTACAGAGCCGCTATTCAGGCATTCTTGAGTTATGAAATTGTACTATTTTCCACAGCCCATCTCGCAATGAAATAGCCATACTGAGGCGAAAAAAAGTGTCATTAGCCTGACCTTCGATCGCGACTTGCCAAACACCGGAAACTAGAATGCTATCCTTTGATAATTCAAGTATCGATAAATCTTTAGTGCTTGCAAATCTTTGCCCAACTGGTCGCTGACTTATTTGGGAAAAATATTGAAGAATTTCTTCTGTATCTTCACCTAAGGTTTTTGATCCCGTGCCCCAAAAAATCGCATCCTCTGAAAAAAGATTTACTATTCCTTCGGCGTCTGATTGGTTATACGCGAGTAAAAATTCTTGGAACACAGATGCAGCTTCTCGTTTTTCTTCAGGTTGCCCCCAAGAAACGCTCGCTAACGACATTAAAAAGACTGTAGTTATGAGTTTGTTCATATTCATACTTAAGGGAATTTATTTGCTAGTTTGCGCAGTTCATTGCAAGACTTTTGGCACTTGGAAGCCGTAAGGTCTATTCAGTTTCCGACAGAGAAGCAGAGCGGGCTTTTACGGTACATCGGAAAAAGTAACATATCCATTCTTCCAGTAAGCATGAAGTATTTCTCGTAATGACTCAAAAGATAAATTTTTATCAATTCCATGCTTAAGAAAGAGTTCATTTGATTTACCTTGCACATCAAGAATTTCGCCGCCTAGATTATCCCAAATTATTCTTTCTATAACATTCAGCTTTACTCGCAACTTATTATATCCTATGACTCCTCCGCAATTAGAAGCTATATCAGAGGGCTCAACATCAGTTAAGCGGTATGCGTGAGCATACGTTGTAGGCAACACATCAAGAATATTAAAAAAGCGATGCTCATATTCTTTTTGTTTTCTCAAGATAAACGCAAATTTTCCGGTGTTCGGCGACATTTTCTGTGTGAAATCAGCTAATTGCCACGGATCAAGAGCATTAAAGCTCTGAATCAATCCCCCAGTTTTAGGAAAATTAAATAATGACCTGTAAAACCAAGCGTTATCGTCCCAGCATTGGAAGTATGCTCCTGCATTATCAATTAATTCCTTTAGTTCAAAAATATCATAAGCCTTATCTCTCGCGTTAAAGAAAGTATCTACAAAGCCTGCATCAAATGATAGGTCCTTGGTCCCAGTAGTATTAGTTATGGCTTTAATATAGTTATGGGCATAATGATTTTTTGGCGACAATTCAATCAATTTTTTAGCCGCTTCGATACCTTTCTTATCTGGTTTTAAATCTAAGTACCTAAAGGCATCCTGTAAATAATAGACGCCTATCCGCAGGTAAGAGGCGTAAACCATAATAAATAGTGCGCCATCATTTTTTGATGTCTGTAATAATTTAGAGAGGCTTTCTTGAGGCTTTTTAGTGTGGTGAATGACTCCGGTTGAAATAACATAATCGAATTCATTGTCGTGTGTTAAATCGACTATATCTTTTTTTTCTATTTCCAAGTTCTTGATATCATATGCCTTAATCATATTTGCTACGTGGCGTAATGACTTATCACTAACATCAATCGCATAATGTTGCGAATTAGGGAACATTAAAGCGTGGTAGATCGCTTGATTAGTGCCGCAGCCGGCTATTAAAACATTCAAATTATCCTTATAGGGTTTCTCAGGAAATAGCTTGTTCCAGATTAAATCAGGAGAAGATCCTTGCTGATATCCTAATTGAATTCGCTCCCGCATATTGGAAATGGGCGCCGGATAAGGATATTGCATGTATTGAGACTCTATACCGTCTCTATCATTTAAATTAGTCAAAAGTAGAACCTGTTATTTCAATCAAATTAAATTTGCTTACCTAGATTATATAAGAATATATACCTAGGACAATTCGCTATTGCCATTCCCACTGCGATAGCCATGATTATCGAATTAAATTCAAAATTACTCATAGCGGGTCCGCTCAAGGGATTTAACTAAATTAGTTAATGTACTATTAACTGGAGCCGAACTACCGACTTTTTCAGCCTCAATAGGTACGGCACCGTTAATCACATCTATTTCGCTGGGACGACCTGCTTCAATGTCTAATAATACCGATGGTTTAGCGTTTGGCATGCGTTCTCCAAAATTCCGAACTTCCTTGACCGGATCATCGAAACTCAATGGGATATTTTGATCACGGGCGATTTCCCAAGCTTCGACCGCGGCAGCACGACTGATTTTGCTAATATACTCATTGCGGAGAACCTCTCCGAGGGTCATTCCTGTGAGCGCACAAAGAGCGCTGTATGCTACGTTGCAAATGAGCTTTTCCCATTGAGCCACACGAATATCTCGTTCTGTATATGTCTCAAAACCAGCATTTTGCCAAATACTGGTTAGATCTTTTAGCAGATGACCTAACCTATTGCCTTCAGGGGCCGGTTGAAAGCGGCCGATTCGAATTGCTTTCATATCGCTGTGATGAATCAATCCCGGTTTTGGCATAGATGCACCAAACCCTTGAGCAACACCGACAAAAATTTTACGATGTTTGATGGTTCTAACAAGCTCTTCGGCCGCGCCCAGGCCATTTTGTATAGTCACCAGCATAGTTTCAGGGGTAATAAGTGCGCGTATAGCAGGAATCGCCGATGCTAGGTGCATCGCCTTTACTGCGACTACCAAAAGTTCAGCTTTTCTTGGCGGTACCGCAGTATAGGCTTGAAATTTGATTACACGCTCGCCACTGGCCCCGGTAATTTTTAGTCCGCTTCGTTTTATCGCCTCAACATGAGCTATATTGGTGTCGACAACAAAAACATTGTGACCACTTTCTGCAAACAGTGCCGCATAGATTGACCCCATTGCGCCACAACCAACCACGCCTATTTCCAAATCAACACACCTAACAATTAGTTGACTAGATCACACAATAACGGATACAGATTCTCTTTCTGTTCCAACCCAAAACCAGGGGCATCTGACGGTGCTATTTTCCCATCTTCCAAGCGACATTGATCTGAATAGCCTCCCACCGGTTGAAAAACCTCGGGATATGCTTCACATCCACCGAGGCCCAACCCTAGCGCTATATGGAGATTAATCAAGTGTCCTCCGTGGGGATAGCATTGCTTACGGCGGTGCCCAAACTCTTCTAGAGATTTCAATATTCGATGATACTCAGTAATGCCGTAACATAGCCCCGGATCCATCTGAAAAACATCTTTATCTATTCGCATACCACCAAAACGCATTAGATTTATGGCTTCCATTAGACTGAAGAGGTTTTCTCCGGTCGCTATACTCCCATTGTAGTTTTCGGTTAAGTCTCGGTTGAGATCGAAATCGAGCGGGTCTCCCGGTTCCTCAAACCAACGCAATTCAAAGGGATCAATAGCTACAGCCATTTCCAAAGCTTTTTGATGATCAAAGCACCCATTGGCATCAATTGCCACTCTACTACCTTTTCCGGCGACGGCGACAGCTGCCTCAATTCGCAACATATCTTCACGTAATGCCTCGCCACCCACTTTTATCTTAAAAGAGTTATAACCCTTTCCTTGATAGTCCAACAATTCATCAGATAATCTTTTTGCCGAGTCATTGGGATAATAATAACCTCCGGCTGCATATACAGGCAGCGAGTCAGCCAAGTCTGCAACTCCAAAAGAGTTCCTTATTGTTTTATATGCTGGTTCGTCTAGTAACTTTGCATTCAAGTCCCAAGTCGCTAATTCTAGTGCCGCAACAGCTCCGGATCGATCACCATGGCCGCCAGGTTTTTCATCTTTCATTGCAATGTTAGCAATTATTTCCGCTTCAAAGCCGGCTCCATTTTTACTTAGTAGTTCCTCTGGGGCAGCTTCAGCTAAGCGCGGTAGCATCCGCTCTCGCAAAATCCCACTTTGAGCAAAACGTCCAATTGAATTAAATCCAAACCCTACAATAGGCTTCCCTTCGCTAACCTGGTCACTTATTAAGGCCACCAAAGAAACTGTATGCTTAGTGAAATTAACTAAAGAATTGGCAATTCGGCCATTTAGTTTGATTGCGATTTCGCGAACATCAATTATTCGCATAATTAGGCTGAGGTAAATTTACGTAGTACTTGATAACCAGAAGCTCTTGGTTTGTACACCATTAACTTCGGTAGATCCGGATGTGAACGAGCCTTTTCAGCCGCCGCCAAAAAGTCTGATTCACTCGACCACTCTGCATAATGAACAAGTCCATAGCCATCAGTGTTGACATGTAATCGACTAGCAATGAATCCAGACTGGCAACTGAGGAAGCTCTCAATATAGTCTCCCACTTCTTGAATAGCTCGATTTTGATTTTCCTTGTCAGTAGTGAAATGCACTATCACAATATGTTGCTCTTTAGATGTCATAAAGATTTTGGTCCCGACTAATTAGTCTAAATTAACCGAAAGGTAAATAATCTAGAGATCTCGTTCATGCGCTACTTAACCATTCAGCAATCAAATTTGCCACTCTATCTCTTGCTGTCTCAGGCGTCTGTAGATAATGGTCACCACCTACCATTTCTAACTTTTTCTTCTCCGAACCCAACGCATCGAAAATGGCGCGGGCATCACTAGGGAATACCCCGTTATCAGAATCACTCTGAATCACTAAAGCTGGTTGAGTGATTCGCTGCAAATGAGGAGCGCCCCGACAGTGAGAATCTTTCAAACTCCACATAGACAACCATGTACGTAAAGTATTAGTTAGACCAATACCCCGAGGATTAAAATTCGCGACTCTAGGATCTCCTATATAACATTTACCTACCTCACGATTTGAAGGGTCAATATTGCCATCCATTAGGCGCAAATCAGCCCAGGTTCGGTAAAGGTTAAAAGCTCTATCACTTAGCCCAGTGGCCTGTAGGCGATTAAATTCGCTATGGCACCAATCGGTAATGCGGTGGTTTCTCATTACCTGAGCCTGTCGATAACGGCTAATAAACTCATTTGAATAAGGAGGGCCATTCTTGGATTCATACATATTTAGTTTTGGGTCAACGCTCAAGGGGTCGGTTTCATCAGTTATTGATGGGTCAAACCAAGAGGTTAGTACTTCAGGGCGCCCTAAATGAGCGCAGAGAGAGATGTATAGATCTGTTTCAATCAGGTCATATATTGCGTCTGGCAAATCCAATCCTGGAGTAGGCTTCATGGTTACTCCTTGCGATTGAGACTGATAAGCGGCCATTAATGATCCACCACCAGAATTACCCAATATTACAACCCTCTCAACTCCGGCTTCTTCTTTAAGCCATTTAACACCGGCACCAATATCAATCAATGCATGCTCCAATAAAAAGAAAGCCTCATTGCCTCGAAAACGAGTGTTCCAACCTAGAAAACCATACCCTCGTTCAGCCATGTACTTCCCAAGATAATGTTCGCTAAAATCTACATTATAGTGGGCAGCTATTAATGCTGTTCTCGGAATATCATTAGTTGGAGAGTAATAAAGGCCCTGGCAAGGGAAAAATCCTGCACCATTGCGGGTGCTCGTAGGTGAAGCTATGGAAACAAATTTACGTTGCCAGTCTCTCATTAATTCTCCGATTAAAAGCTGATGTTCATATGACTACTTGATTCTGAGAGTGATTAATGGGAAAAAGCTAAAAAATAACTGATGAAAGAATCAAATATAATTCAAACTCGGTGTAGGGAAGGGTTTTTGTGCCACGGAGCAAGTAATGAAGAATAATATAGGACTCCTTTTAAGCAAGCGAGCATTAATTAATCCTGAGCGTGAAGCCTTTGTAGATTCCAAATCAGGTTTAAGACTTACTTTTGGGCAACTGAATAGTCGCTGTAATAGCTTAGCGAATGGTTTGGTCAAGCTCGGTATTGAGCCTGGGGATCGAGTCGCTTTGTCTTTGATGAATAGTGTGGAATTTCTTGAGGCTTATTTTGCTGTAGCAAAAATTGGAGGCATTGTGGTGCCACTTAACTGGCGCCTTGTATCAGACGAACTCGAATTCATATTAAAAGATAGTGGTGCTGAAACACTTATATTTGGTGAAGAATTTGTTGATGTAGTTGCAGATCTCCATGGCCGAGGGGGCAAAACCGATGTTAAAAACTGGTTGCAGGTATCTGTTGACAACGGCAACAGTGATTTCGCGAAAGATTATGAAAGATTCAGAGACAAAGAAAGTAACACTGAACCTGATATTAGAGCAGAAGAAGACGATTTACTCTACATCATGTATACGTCTGGTACTACCGGTCTGCCAAAAGGTGTTGTTCATTCTCACAACACTTCGATCTGGGCTTTAACAACTTTTATAGCCTCAACTGACCTGCGGGGAGGAGATCGTTATCTCGTCGCGTTACCTTTGTTCCACGTCGGTTCACTAATACCAGTTACTCTTAATATTTATTGGGGGGTGACCAGTGTAATTATGCGAGAGTTTGATCCAATTCGAGCCTGGGGTTTAATTCAAGAAGAGAAAATTACTAATTCTCTACTGGTTCCAGCTATGCTTAATTTCATGTCTCAAGTGCCAGATATCACTCGATATAATTATTCGAGTCTTCGATGGATCCAAAGTGGGGCTGCCCCCTTGCCAGTAAATATAATTCAAAAGTATGCAGATTTTGGTATCGAAGTACATCAAATCTATGGTTTAACTGAGTGTTGCGGTCCTGCCTGTGTGATCTCTGCTGAAAATGCTTTGAGAAAAATTGGATCAACTGGCAGGCCATTCTTCCACACTGAAGGAAAAGTAGTCGATGATAATGGCGTCGTCTGTCCACCCGGGGAGCAAGGTGAAGTTTGGCTTAAGGGTAAACATATTATGTTGGAATATTGGAACCGACCAGATGCAACCGCCGAGACGATCACAGCAGATGGGTGGCTGCGAACTGGTGACGTAGCAGCAATAGACGAAGAAGGATTCGTTTACATTCAGGATCGAATTAAAGACATGATTATTTCTGGTGGTGAAAATGTATACCCTGCTGAAATCGAAAATGTGATTTTGGCGCTCACCGGCGTGACGGAGGTCGCTGTGATCGGTCAGCCCAGTGAAAAGTGGGGAGAATCACCTTTTGCTATTGTGGTTAAAAATGACAATGCGCTGACAGAGATAGATGTTCTAGAACATTGCGATGGAAAATTAGCGCGATTCAAGCTACCTAAAGGTGCAGCGTTCATAGAGGTAATACCGCGGAATGCGAACGGCAAAGTATTAAAGCGCGAGTTGCGGCTCCAATTTCCTGGACCGGCAGATTAGTATGTGTAAAAACAGCCTTATTGATTAAGCTTTTTAGATTTATATCTGGCGACCTTCCTGTGAAGTGGTAAGAAAGCTGAAATCTGGGCAAAATCTGCTTTTTATCACTTCCTCAACTTGATAAAGTTGCGCCTTCGATTTTTGTAGTTGGGGCAAGTAATACATGGCGCAAATTACCTTTATTGAGCACGATGGGACAGAGCACTCTGTCGATGCGAAGCTTGGTAGCTCATTAATGTTGGCAGCAGTATCCAATGGAATTCCAGGAATCGATGCAGACTGCGGAGGTTCTTGTTCTTGTGCAACCTGCCATGTATTCGTTCACTCCGAATGGCAGGATAGAGTCGGTGAAATGAATCTTACGGAAGAGGCGATGTTAAGTCTTAGTCCCGATAGAAAAGAGAACTCTCGGTTGTCTTGTCAAATACAAGTCACGGAAGAGCTTGATGGACTCATCGTGGAGACACCAGAATTTCAGTTTTAGAATTGCTTAGCATTCGTCGAGCTCAGTAATGGGGAGATCAACAATGAGTGAAGTTATTGCTCAGGAACACAAACAAAGTAAGTGGAGCATGGTAGGGAAGGACCCTTATTCTATGCCAATCGAAGAGATAGACCTGTCTCACCCTGGCATCTGGCAAGCTAACCAATTTCTTCCTTTCTTGGAGCGGTTGCGAAAAGAAGATCCTGTGCATTTTTGTAGAGAATCTGCTGTAGGGCCTTATTGGTCTGTCATGAAATACAAAGACATCATGGAGGTGGATACTACTCCTGATATTTATTCCTCTGAGCCAACGATAGGTATCGTAGACACCTTTGAAGAGTTTACTCTACCTTCATTTATTGCGATGGACAGACCGAAGCATGATGAGCAGAGACGCATAGCTCAGCCAGTAGTGGCTCCAGTAAACTTAAAAAATCTGGAAGAACTTATTCGTAAAAGAGTATGTCGAATATTGGATAACTTGCCACTCGAAAAAGAATTTGATTGGGTAAAAAATGTATCTGTAGAATTAACAACACAAATGTTAGCTACGTTATTCGATTTCCCATTTAAAGATAGGTACAAGCTAACCTACTGGTCCGATATGGCTACTGCAATTCCAGGTGGTGGTTTAGCAAAATCTCAAGCGGAGAGATGGGAAGCTATTGAAGAATGTCTGGCTTATTTCACTCGGCTTTGGAATAAGCGCATAAAAGAGGATCCTGGTTTTGATTTAGTCTCTATGCTTGCTCATGGTGAGGCGACGAGGCAGATGCCACCGGAAGAATATTTGGGTAATATTATTCTACTGATAGTGGGCGGCAATGATACAACTCGCAATTCTATTACGGGCGGTGTTGTGGCTTTAAATGAATTTCCAGAACAGTATGAAAAACTTCGCGCAAATCATGAGCATATTCCAAACATGGTCTCAGAAATAATTCGTTGGCAAACGCCGCTAGCTTATATGCGCAGAACAGCTACTAAAGATACTGAGTTACGTGGCAAAGAGATCAAGGCGGGCGACAAAGTCGTCATGTGGTACGTTTCCGGGAATCGGGATGAAGAGACAATAGTACGAGCCGATGAATTCATTATCGATCGCCCCAATGCTAGAAAACATCTATCTTTTGGCTTTGGCATTCACCGCTGCATGGGCAATCGATTAGCGGAAATGCAACTGCGCATTCTGTGGGAAGAGGTAATGAACCGATTTCACACTGTGGAAGTCGTTGGGGCGCCGGAGCGAGTCTATTCAAGCTTCATAAAAGGCTATACTCGATTACCAGTCAAACTGCATTCGTTGTAGTAAAAACTTCTTATTTATGAGGCGGCGCAAATACCGGATGAACTAATTTGGTGATCTTTCTCTAGCCAGAGATATAAGTAGTTAGCATATAATACAATACCGATTATCGGTTCATACAGATTAACAACCTCAAAACGACTGACCAATTGAACTTTACCAGATAGCCTGCTAAGCACCAAAAACATTTTCTTTGTCGGTGCGCAGAAATCTTGCATTACCATCACGTCGCGTGAAGCCAACTCGATCGAAATATTCGAGTATCTCAATACATAGATTTCTTCCTATCCCTGAGGCATCGCGAAATTGTATTACAGAGAAGCTCTCATTATTAGACTGGTCATCCACTAACTGTTCTGTGAACCCGGCTAATGTCATAATAGTTTCAGGCAAATAGTATCGATTGTCAGCAACACGAATCAGGCTGCCAGCCTTGGTAGTCTGATTTAATATTCTTTCTAAAGGTTTTAAAGGAATGCCAGTGAGCTCTACTAATTCTCTCGTACGAGGAGACACATTCCCAGCCTTGATAAGTAGTGGTCTTATTTTCGCTAAAAACTCTTTTTCCTCTTCACTCAAAGAGGTTTGGTGATCTGGAATATGTAGCAATGTGCCCGTCCGAATCACGAACTTGCTATCAACTAGGCATTGCAACAGTGCATGAAATAGAAAATGTGATCCTGAAAATATTATAGCTCTGCTAAGAATGGGCTCACTAATACCTTGCTGTGATGGATTGGACTTATGAAATTCTTTTATTTTGCTGAGAATTTGATTTGCGTATTCATCGAAGAAATCTTTATGAAGTAAAATATTATCCTCGTTAGTTTTTAATTTTAATTGGATTAGCTCGATATCGCGATTTTGAAGGGAGCTAATTATTGCATCGATTTTAGCTTTTTTTAAATTTCTATTAATTGAAAACTGTTCAAGGTTTGCCCCTTCAGGAGATAGTTCAACTAAAGATTGAAGTGCAAATTCATTATCGTTCTGCAATACGTTTAGTACCTTTAATCGATGCTCGCTACTTCTTTTTTTGCGAGGAACAAAGGTATCTATAACCATTCCTCCGCCTAAGGTATGTTGAGATGCAGGGTCCCTGATGATAAATCGATCTCCATAGTGAGCGATCACGGGATCAGAGGATTTAACTTGAATTAACAGGTTTTCCTTTGAGCCTAGATAGCGCATTGTAGCGATGTGATGGGAGGCACCCAAAAACAAGTGATATTCAGCGCTAGGCTTGAGAGTGTTAGTTGGGTCTAAGAGCTTAATGCTCGCATCGAAGCGAGTAATTGGGTGATGTATTCGAGGTTCGATTAACCAATCACCACGTTTTACGTGGTCGAGTTTGGTATCGATGTTTATCGCGGCCCTTTCTCCTGTGTTTAAGATTTCGATTGAGTTTGTGTCCAAGCGCATTGCTCGGATTCGTGCCGCAGCACCATTATTTGATGTTATTAATTGAGCATTACTTCCGGCATAGCCAGCGCGGGCAATACCTGTAACTAAAGTTCCAATTCCTTTTACAGTAAATGCTCGATCGATTAAGAAGCGAAAACTCTTGTTATCGTCACTAGAGTTTTTTTCAGAGTGATGGATTACCTTATTTTTTAGGTATCCCTTTAATTGATCGATGCCGGTTCCAGTTGTGTTTGAAAGTGGGAAAATAGGCGTATTTGTAAAATCTGAATCTTTAAGCAGATTGCCTAATTCTTTTTGAACCTCTTCGACACGGTTTTCATCAACCCGATCGATTTTAGTAAGAGCAATTGCCCCTTGCTGAATCCCTAATAATTCTAGAATAGAGAGATGTTCTTTTGTTTGGGGCATGACACCATCATCAGCAGCTATTACTAAAAGAGCAAAATCAACCGCACTAACGCCAGCAAGCATATTATTAATAAAATCAATATGCCCTGGAACATCAACAAACCCAAGAGTATAGTTTTCGGAGCTATTTTCTGCAGCGCCTTCGAAATGGTGATAGGCATAACCAAGGTTGATAGTTAGACCTCTTTGTTTTTCTTCATTAAGAGTGTCTGTATCAACACCAGTTAGGCGCTTAACTAATGAAGATTTACCATGATCGACATGACCGGCAGTAGCAATGATGAGAGTTTTTGATTGCATGAAAGAACTCGTTGGCTTACTTCAGCTATGGCAACGATTAGTCTTAGAATTATTCGAAACTAGTATGAGACATAATTAGACTTTTTCTAACAATGTGAGAGCGCTATGTATCTAATGCCGTTCCAGTATTAGGGCACCGAGCTGCGATTGTATTTGAAAATAAAGTACACCATTGTTGCGACAATCGCTGCAGCAATAATAAAACCAAGGTTAAAAATCCCATCGCTAATATTTACGATACCATAGCCAAGAGAACCGGTAATGAGGGCGTAGTAACAGAAAGGTAGCAAAGTTTTTCTGATTACGGCGCCTTCTTTTCCGATAAGTCCAGCAACAGCTGAAGCGGCCACCACATTATGGACACAAATAATATTTCCTGATGCCCCTCCAACCGCTTGTAGAGCAACTATCCAGGTGGGGTCCGCAAGAATTCTTTCTCCAACACCGAATTGGAATAATGAAAACATCATATTGCTGACGGTGTTACTACCAGCTACAAAGGCGCCAAGTCCGCCTATAAAAGTAGAGAAGAAAGGCCACGCAGAACCCGCAATATTTGCTACGCCTTCCGCTAAAGCAATTGGCATTTGCTCGTAACCCGCGGCTCCGCCACTCGAATTAATGAATACTTGTACCATCGGTACGGTAAATACGAGTGCTGTAGAGGCGGGAACTAAGGTTTTTAACGAATTCCCAAAAGCGATTTTATACTCAGAACCTCTGATTCCATGAAGTACTATAGTAATTAGCGAAACAACAATAAATATAGTTCCGGGAGACCAAAGGGGCTGAAAGGAGGCACTTATGTCGCTGCCAAAAATTTGTGGCCAAGTCCAAGTAATTAATGGATTATCGCTACGTAGGTATGCTTCCATATTGATCGCACGGAGGCGAGTTAGTACTAATAAGCCTGCGACAAAAAAATAGGGAGACCAGGCTCGCATTAAGCTCATAGCGGGTTTTGCATCAATAGCGACATCTGCGGTTTGTAGAGAGCCAGTCCATTCTTCATCCCAATTTTTCTTATCGTCGAAATCCCAAGGCGCTCCTTTTGGCATGAGGAAACCGGCTTTGGCGGCAGTTACTACAATTGCTAGGCCGATCATACCGCCAAACATGGAAGGAAATTCTGGTCCTAGAAAAGTAGCGACAAGGAGATAAGGAATCGTCATTGAGAATGCAGCAAAGATGGCAAACTTCCAAACTTTGAAGCCGTCTTCAAATGAGCGCTTGGCGCCAAAAAAGCGAGTCATAATTGCTGTAACCAGCAGTGGTATAAAGGTGCCAGCAGCAGCGTGTATTATGGCAACCTTGGCACCTATAAATGCGAGGAAGTCTTCCCATTCCGCGTAACCAAGTTCTTGTGCATAAGCCAGCATTTCTGGGTCTGCAGATAAACCAGTATTTACACCAACAAGAATTGGCGTGCCCATTGCTCCAAAAGAAACAGGAGTGCTTTGAATTATCATGCCGGCAACTACAGCTGCCATGGCTGGAAAGCCCAGGCCTACCATTAAGGGCACTGCGACTGCCGCTGGCGTTCCGAAACCAGCAGAACCTTCAATAAATGTTCCAAATAACCAGGCGATAATGATGACCTGAATTCGTCTATCTGGGGTAATGTCTGAAAATCCCTGTCTAATGGTATTGATTGCCCCACTTTGCTGTAAGGTGTTTAGCAGCAATATTGCTCCAAAGATTATGTATATTAGTGTGCCAGCTACAATTAGTCCGTTAATTGAAGCCGCGAGCACATTCGATAGTGATATTTGCCAGACAAACAAAGCTAGCCCGGCCGCGACTAGATAGGCTATAGGCATAGCTCTGCTCGCAGGCCAGCGCAGCATTACCAGAAAGATTGCAACAGAAATAATGGGTAACAAAGAAAGAAGGGCGAGAATTCCAATGCTCATAATAGATATTCTTATGTTTGTTTATTTATTGTTATTGAGCGAACCAGGTGAGCTTAGCAGATGGAATTATTAAGGGCTATAGGTGCTGCTATCGATAGCTCTGTGCAGCGACTTTCAATTAGTCGTTGCGAAGTTGTGCCTGCGCTGCTGCTAGACGCGCGACGGGTACCCTTGGCGGCGAGCAGCTAACATAATTTAGATCGGCTCGGTGGCAAAAATCGATTGAGGATGGGTCTCCAGCATGCTCACCGCAGATTCCGAGTTTCAGTTCGGGTTTTTCCTCGCGCCCCTTCCGGGCAGCATAGTTTATGAGTTTGCCTACACCAGTTTGATCAAGGCTGGCAAAAGGGTTTTTGATATAAATTTCTTTGCGCTGATATTCGTCATAGAACAAACCCATATCGTCGCGACTTAAGCCCAGGGTTGTTTGTGTTAAATCATTCGTGCCGAAACTGAAAAAATCGGCATCCTGTGCTATCTCGTCTGCAGTAATTGCGGCACGCGGTACTTCGATCATTGTGCCAACAATATAATTAATGCGAACTTTTCTAGCTTGCATTACTTCTTTGGCAACGCGATGCACTGTACCCAGCTGATCTACGAGCTCTTCCTTGAAGCCAACAAGTGGGATCATGATTTCCGGATTAACTTTTATGCGTTTTTTGCTTTTTAGGATTTGAGCGGCGGCTTCAAAAATCGCTCGTGTTTGCATCTCTGTTATTTCTGGATACAAAATACCAAGACGACAACCGCGACAACCTAGCATAGGGTTTTCTTCATGCAGTGCTTTTATTCGGTCGATGACAAAATCAAAAGGTACATCCAGCTTTTCTGCGAGCTGTCTTCTAACCACATCATCGTGAGGTAAAAATTCGTGCAGAGGGGGATCGAGCAAGCGAATCGTTACGGGTCTGCCATTCATCGCTTTGAACAAACCGACAAAATCTTTTTTCTGAAAAGGAAGTAATTTTTTTAATGCAGCCCGGCGCTGAACCTCGTCGACCGCGAGAATCATTTGGCGCATGTAGTCAATACGATCACCGTCGAAGAACATGTGCTCTGTTCGACAAAGACCTATTCCCTCTGCACCGAAGGCTACGGCTTGTTGCGCCATTGCGGGGGTGTCGGCGTTGGTTCTAATTTTGAGTTTCCGATGTTTATCAGCCCATTTCATAACGGTTTGAAATAGTCCGAAGGTATAGCTGCCGGATTGTTTTAACCCACCTTCCAGTACGCGTTTTACTTCAGAGTCGGCACTCTCAATTAATCCTTGGTAGATCGCTCCTGTGGATCCATCGATAGAGATGTAATCCCCCTCTTTCAATACTACCTTTCCAGCAGTTAAAGTGCGCTTCTCATAGTTTATGGAGACGTCACTTGCTCCGCAGATGCAGACTTTGCCCAATTGTCTGGCCACCAGTGCTGCGTGCGAAGAAACACCGCCGCGAGACGTAAGAATACCCTGGGAAAGCAGCATGCCTTTTAAATCATCAGGAGAAGTTTCTGTGCGGCAAAGGACAACTTTGTTGCCTTTTCGGGTTTCTATTTCAGCAGTTGCCGCAGTAAAAGCTATTCGGCCTGTTGCTGCGCCAGGTCCTGCTGGTAAGCCATGGCCGATAACTGCGGCGGCTTTTAATGCTTTGGGGTCAAATACGGGCACTAACAGAGAATCAATAGACTCTGCGGGTATCTTCAAAAGGGCGGCCTTTTGATTCATTAATCGTTCTCGCTGCATTTCTACTGCAATTCGGACAGCGGCTAGCCCGGTACGCTTTCCGTTTCGAGTTTGAAGAATAAATAGACGTCCATTTTCTATGGTGAACTCGAAATCCTGCATATCCTTGAAATGTCGCTCAAGCTTATTTCGAACTCTCTCCAAATCTTTAAAGCTCTTCGGCATTGTTTCAGACATCTGCTGTATGGGGGCTGGAGTACGAACTCCGGCGACGACGTCTTCACCTTGGGCATTAATTAGATATTCACCATAGAAGACCTTCTCGCCATTGGCTGGGTCTCGGGTAAAGGCGACTCCTGTGCCGCTATCGTCACCGGCATTGCCGAAAACCATCGCTTGTATCGTTACTGCAGTGCCCCATTCGGCAGGAATTCCATACTGCTGGCGATAGAGAATTGCCCGTTCATTCTTCCATGACCCAAATACAGCGCTGGTTGCGCCCCATAATTGCTGCATGACGTCTTGAGGAAATGTTGAACGCGTTCGTTTGGCTATGAGCGCTTTATACCGTTTGACCAGTTCCTTCAGGTTGTCAGTACTTAAGTCTGTGTCTGAGGTGGCTCCGAGATTCTTCTTTAATTTATCCAGTATTTCGTGAAAGGGTTCCTGTTCTTCCTCGGTGCGTGCTTGAACACCCATAACTACGTCGCCATACATCTGAATAAATCGACGGTAGCAGTCCCAAGCAAATCTTGGATTATTAGATGCGTCAGCTAAGCCTTCAACAGTTTCATCGTTCAGGCCGAGATTGAGAATCGTATCCATCATTCCTGGCATGGAATCCCGAGCGCCAGAACGCACTGAGACTAGCAGCGGATTTTTGCGTGCGCCAAATTTTTTACCTAACTGTTTCTCGATATTGCGTACCGCCGCATTTACATCCTTTTTTAAGGCAGAGGGAAAACGCTGTTCGTGATTATAGTAATAGCCGCAAACTTCAGTACTGATAGTGAATCCCGGTGGCACTGGCAATCCGATTGAGGCCATCTCTGCCAAATTCGCTCCTTTGCCTCCGAGTAGTTCGCGCATCTTAGCGTTACCATCGGTTTTGGCACCAAAGGCATAGACATATTGCTTGGCTTTCCGGGCGGGTTTCTTGGTTGATGAGGAAGATCTTTTTGTTTGAGATTTTCTCATAAAGCTTGTTTGTACCTTATTGTAGCTTCTTTCCACTTTGCAAATTGCCGCTTATGGAGGGCGACGATGATAATACCGGATTGTTTTTCGCAAATCACAACTCCGGATTCTAGGGTGCTCATTTCCAAACCACCCACCCGATTTTGTGCAAAATTTGAGCGATAGTATTGCTCCCAGCGCGGGCTGTGAGGATAAATCACCTGTCATGCAAAATCCAGCTTTGAATAGGGTCGACTTTATCTGAGTCCTTCCTATCATTATTTCTTTCTTGAAATTGTTTTTTCTGGTCCTGAATTTAAAAGGTCGAATTTCTAGATGAATTAGGACATTGAGACAAAATACGTCTAGTGCTAGTTATTTGAGTAAATATTACTAATCGGTTTCGCTTTGCACCTGGACGTCGGGTATACCCTCTTCATTAACATTCGCCAGTATCTGCATTGGCCTACAGCAAACTTGGCAGTCCTCGATATATTCTTGGTGAGGAACTGAACAGTCCACTAATAATTGAATGCTTTCGCCGCAATAGGGACAAAAACTTTCGATGATTTCTTGTAAGTGTATATTCATACTTGTTTTGACTATTGTATTGTGTCTCTAACAAATTTTCCTAAAATCATTAGCTAGCTTTGCTTGTGTCCTTTAGATATTCAGTCGATTTACGTTAATATTTTTTCGATTCAGGCTCCAAATTGTTATAGGAATTGACACTAAATGTGTTCTTTAGTTCGGGCTGTTGATCGCAATGTTGATACTATTTAAAAGCGTAGATTCTGATTTCTATTGCTATTTCCCATGAATAACTAGTCAAAATTGGTTATTTCAATAGCTTTTTGATCGTTAGCAAGTTGAACATTTGCTGAAAATTCCGTAGATTGCTCCTGCTTGTCTCGAAAGCGTCCTATTATAGCCGTGAGCTATGGATCTACTGTGAACTCTCATAAAGAAGCATTTAAAGCCCTACCTAGTGTCGATAAGGCACTAAAGTCAGAATCTTTGAAATCTTTGGTCAAAGATTATGGCCACGAAGCAGTAAAACAAGTCGTTCGCGCGCGGCTGGAACTGGCACGAACCTCCATTGCTGAGGGCGACAAAGGTATTTCGCAATCTATCAGTAGGGATGATTTTTTTGTAGATTTTTGCAATGAAACAGCGCTAGCTGTTTTAGCTTCTTTTTCGGGCACTTTGGTGCCCGTCATAAATCTTACCGGTACAGTAGTGCACACTAATCTGGGTCGAGCGCGGCTTCCGATGGAATCTGTGGCTGCAATTAGAAAGGTGGCTACTCAAACTACCAATCTTGAGTTTGATTTAGCCACAGGTAAAAGAGGAGATCGAGACTCGCATATTGAGAAAAGCATTTGTGAGATTACAGGTGCTGAGGCGGCAACGATTGTTAACAATAACGCCGCTGCGGTTCTACTGGTGCTCAACACTTTGGCATTGAATAAGGAAGTTGTCATTTCTAGGGGCGAGTTAGTTGAGATTGGGGGTGCATTTCGTATACCTGATGTAATGGCAAGTGCAAACTGTAAGTTGAAAGAGGTGGGAACTACCAACCGTACGCATTTGCGAGATTATCAAGCCGCCATAGGTTCGGATACGGCGATACTTATGAAAGTGCATACAAGTAACTATGAGATAAGAGGGTTCACTAATTCTGTATCTGAAGAAAGCTTAAGCCAGCTCTCTAAAGAGGAGGAACTTTGCTTTGTTTCTGATCTTGGTAGCGGGACTTTGGTTGATTTAAGTCAGTTTGGTTTACCTCACGAACCGACAGTGACTGAGACCTTAGATTTTGGAGCAGATATTGTAACGTTTAGTGGGGATAAATTACTTGGCGGACCACAAGCTGGAATAATTGTTGGTAAAAAAGAGCTTATACAAAAAATAAAAAGCAATCCGTTAAAGCGTGCCTTAAGAGTAGATAAGATTACATTAGCTGCACTCGCCGAGGTTATTAACCTCTATCGTGATCCTCACCGATTAACAAAGCGAATTCCGCTCCTCGCAGATCTGGCTAGGCCTGTCAGTGAAATAAATTTATTAGCAGAGCGTATTCTGCCGACTTTCCAAGATAAACTTTCCGCGCGCGCTGCTGTTACGATCGAAGATTGCAAAAGCCAGATTGGTAGCGGGGCGTTACCACTCGATCTGCTGGCGAGCAAAGCAATGGTTCTAAAGCCTTTGACTGAAAAAGGTAAATCTGATGCGGCTCTGCAAAAACTGGCTAGAGATTTTCGCCGATTACCAATTCCTGTTTTAGGTCGGATTAATGATGGGAAATTAATTTTCGATCTGCGTTGTTTGGAAAATGAATCCCAGTTTCTATCTCAACTAAGTGAGCTTCCTCAGTAATTTTTTACCCTTGGCTATTTCTACCTTATCCAACCCTTTTCTGCTTAAATTTGATCTGCCCAAGGTTAGGTTTTACTAGCACTGCCTATTCCCCAATTAAATAAGCATAGAGAGATTATTGCGGCTGCTAACATTAGAAAAAGAAGTGGATAAACCGTCCCATTGAATATCAACGCGACGAGCTGTGCAGCTATCGCTGAAACAGACATCTGTAAGAACCCGGTAAGACCTGAAGCGCTGCCGGCATATTGCGGAAATTCGTTTATAGCGGCGGCTTGTGCATTAGGAAGAGTAATCCCATTTCCGAATGTAGCAATAGCGATAGGAGCGAACAGTGCAAGGGGGTCATGTATTCCAGCGAGTTGTAGTGCAATTGCGAAACTTATTCCAATGACGGTAGCAGTGGCGCCTATCCTGATCATTTTATCGATAGACATTTTTCTGCCAAAATGCCGGGCAACATAGTTACCTGCCATAAATCCGGCGGGGATCATTATGAAATAGTAACCGTATTCAGTCGGAGGTCGATTGAGAACTGACACCATTATTTCTGGAGCCGCAGAAATAAAGCTAAAAAATACGACAGAGACGAACGTGACACAGAATGCATAACCACAAAAGGCCCTCGATTCGAAAAGGCTAAGGAAAGTTTTAAGCATTGACCCAATGCCTTCGAAAGGCACCGGATCATTTAGAGTTTCAGGTAAGCCTGGAATAAGAAACACAAAAATTATGACGCTGGCAATTGCAACTACTACGAATGCAGATTCCCAGCCAAAGCGAGCTAGTAATTCACCACCTAAAGCTGGTGAAAGCATTGGGACTACAACCATGACCATTACAAGCGTAGCTATTACTCTGGCAGCCTCTTCAGCTCCATAGACGTCTCTCACAATGGCGCGTGCTAAAACCAGTCCAACAGCGCCACCGAAGGCTTGAATAAAGCGTCCGACAATTAGCCAGGTTATTGAATCTGCGAGCCAACAGAAAATAGAACCTATTATAGTAATAGCGATGCCAACAAACATGATTGGTCTGCGACCATACTTGTCCGATAGAGGCCCATAGACAAGTGTGCCAAACGCGATAGCCAGCATTGAGAGGCTCAAAGTAAGCTGGGCTATGTCGTTGCTGACCTCAAATGTCTCTTTGATCACTGGCACTGCTGGTAGCAAAATTTGCATACCTGCCGGGCCTAATGCGGAAGCGGCTGCTAACAACACTATTAGCTGATTAGAAAGCGAACTAATCTTTGACAAAATTATTGTCCAAGTATTTTTTAAATAGATTAATGATAACGGCGATGACTTAGCGAACCATGAATGCGTCTCTTGAATTACGCAAATTACTATTGGTTTGAGAGCTAAGTATTACGCTTGAACCGAGCAGAATAGAGCGTTGGACTATACTAATATCGAATCCTAGTCCGAACGCATTGGAGTGAAACAATCGAATTAACTCTTGAGCATTCCGTTTGCTACTTTGATTTTCGGCTGCGGCCCTAGTGTAACACGATAACACGCTACCTGTTCTCGATTTCAGGCAAATTGAGAGGTCGGGGTTGGATGCAATTTCAAGTGGAATACCATTGCTATCTTCGTTAAATCGAGGGGACCGAGAGAGCAAATCAGCTGCTTGGTTTGCAAATTGCGAATTATCTCCAATGATTGAAACTGGTATTTCTAATGCCAATCTTCGAAAAATACTGGGGTCTTGCTGGTAGGCCATTTCATAGAAGGCTAACGCATCAGAATAACTACTATTTCGCCAACTTGCGTCTGCCAATCTGGCGGCAACTCGGGCTCTCAATAGGACTTCTTGTTGAGGTAACTGTGTTAAGGCCTGGCGGCCAGCTTCTATAACAAGTTCTGTATTGTTTTCTATTGCAGCTATTTCAGCCAAATAAGAATAGTAATAGCCTTCATTAAGTTGAAAAGCACCATTTGCTAATGCTTGATCAAGAATATTTTTCATTACTCCTGAACCAATTAGTTGAATAATCTCAGGTTCAACCCATTCTGGAATGTGCACATCAAGAGGGGCATAAGGCCGCAACCTATTCTGCAATACTTCAAAATTTGCAAACAATGATGCAGCTCGGCGTTCCGCGCGCCAGGCGCGCAAGCGCAGACTATTGGCTTTAATTCGCGCAACGATCGAGTCGGCAAAGTCAAGCGTTGATAAGGATTCGAGCTGAACCTGGTATTCAGTCCTGTTTGCCATCATGTTTAGCAGGGCTGCAAAAGAATCCTTTTGTGCATCATCAGCACTGTAAGAGCCATTTCTGTCAGGTTGATTCAAAGCTGTTTGCGTCAAATTTGCTGCATCTTCAGCATAACCAGCAACCATAAGAAAACTAGCACTTACTAAAAAATGTTCAGCTCGATTCATTACACTTACGACTGGCTCTTGTTGCTCTCTCCAAATAAGCATGCGATCAAGCGCCGATCGTGCATCATCAAAACGTCCTTGATTTAGCGTTAAAAATAATTTGTAGATCCAGGGGTCTGCAACACTTTGGGGATTTAAATAACGAGTCGCACGATCTATGTATTCTTCAGCCTGCTCCATTTGTAAAAGACTTAAAGCTACTTCCGACGCGTTGGTTAGATAGACAGTGTCATAATCATTGGCAGTATTAGTGATGTCTTCATCTTCATCAATTGCCCGGTCGCAGGCGGACATCGATTCAATTGGGGCGAGACTAGCCAGTTCTGCAGCACAGAGGGTATTCCAAGCTCTAGCACGCTCACGATCATTGACACTATTTTCTAAGACTAGGTTGGCTGACTCTCGAGCGGCATCATATAGTTTTAGTTTAATTAGTGGCCAGCCACGAAAAGATTCCATATCTTGACCGTATACTTGGGAGATTTTATCCAAATATTCAAGTGATTGTAGCTGATTACCCATTAACTGATGGATATAGGATAATTGGCTAAGAGTTAAGTAGTGCCATTGAACGTTACCTGAGTTGTAAGCCTCTTCTAGTGAATTGTAATTGGTAAATTCTTCGGCTCTGTTTAGATGAAATAGAGCCCTTGGTAAATTTCCTTCCACATTGAATAGGACTTCGGCCAAAGCAAACTGTGCTGCAGGTGACTCAGGTTCAGCTCGAATCCATTGTTCACTAAGCTCCCTGGCTTTCACATTCTCATCCAATTCAAGTGCATCGCAGATTGCTAATGCATTTCGAATTTCTATATCGCTAAATCCAAAGCAAAGAGGCAGTCTCGCTTCTGGAATTTCAATTGCTTCCAGGTCAAGCAGAAGATCATCTTGAGCAAAAATATTTGGCGCGTATAAAAAGGGAAAAAGCAGTGGAAAAAATGAGAGACAAAAAATTTGAAATAACTTCATTCGTCTGAATGGTGCTCCAATATAAAACATTAGCTGAAAGTGCTCTTTGCTAATTGCTCCATGGGCTGTCTCATATTATCGAGGAGAACTTTTTGCAAGTCAGAAACTCCTGGTGCAAGTTCGATACGATGACCTAAGACTCTTGGGATCAATATTTCAATGTCCTCTGCAGACACATAGTCTCGATCACGCAGTGCTGCAGACACTTGCAGAGCCGGCAAAAGTAGCACCATGGAACGAGTAGAGTTGCCCTGCAATACTCTGTCATCTTCACGCAAATTTCTGGATATATCTACGAGGGCGATTTTTATCGCAGGATTTATGTTTACTTCTGTATCAATAGTTTGTCGGGCGTGCAGCACTTGATCCCGTGTGACAGTATTTAACTGCCCGGTGAGATCTCTGCGATTCTTGTAAGTTTCTAATACGTCCAATTCTGCCTCACGATCAATGTGTTCCATAGTGATCTTGAACAAAAATCGATCAAGCTGCGGCGTAGGAAGAGGGTAGGTACCGACGAGGTCTAGTGGATTCTGTGTTGCGATGACGAAAAACAAGTCATCAAGTGCATAAGTTACATTGTCGGTGGTAACTTGTTTTTCACCCATTGCTTCTAACATAGCAGATTGCACTTTTGGTGACGTTCGATTGATTTCATCTGCAAGAACAATATGAGCAAATAGCGGGCCGTGACGAAAATGAAAGGCATTGCTATTGCTATCAAATACAGGTACGCCCGTTACATCAGAGGGAAGTAAATCAGGGGTAAATTGTATGCGCCTGAATGGAACAATAGACTCATTAATACTGCTACCAATTATAATGGCTTCACCTAACGCTTTCGCGAGTGTGGTTTTTCCGGATCCAGGGAAATCCTCTAGCAGAACATGACCATCAGCTATCAGAGCGATGATTACCAACTCAATAACATCATCACGCCCTAACACTTGCTGCTGGACAGTTGATTTTAAGGTGTTAAGTACATCAACAGCTTCTGCGAGTGCGGCACTGGGGTTTTCAGACAAGGCAGTTGTCAGTTCTTGCGCTTCGGCAACGTTGTCTGAGTTCATTGATTACTCCGATAGAGACTTTAAGATAGTAAGGTTCTTATTTTGTAAGAAGCCACGAGAAAGGATTTAGAACTGCTGATATTTTGCGCCAAGCCACAATATTCGAATTAATTTCCTTTCGAACACTTTGGCCCAGCAGTGTCCATTCTTGCTGGTCTTGTGCTTCATGGTTGGTGCTACCAAGAGCGATAGCGAGATGTGTATCGGTTATAGGCCTAATTGACGGGGCAGTAATGCTTGCACGATCAGCAAAACCTTCTCGGCTTTCACCGAAATTTCTAGACAAGCCAACAGCAGACAACCGGTCAAGCACCGCGCGATAACAAAGGCGATACTGATTTTCGTTGGAGGCAAAAGAAGGTATCCAGAGTCTATATAGTTTAATCAAATACGCTGTAATCAAAACGAGTGCAGTTAGTGTGTACAGAATAGATAAAATTGTTTGCAACTGAACGAATGAAGATTGTTGCGAGCCGAGGAAATCTTCAAAGGATGCATCATCTCTCAACATGTCTCCGAGTAATTGCTGCAAGCTATCTTGAGGATCAGTTGTCATGTCTACCAAGGTCTGTTGGGGAGCAGGGTCGATAATTACCCATCCAATATCTTTGAAATAAACTTCGGGCCAAGCATGGCCATGAATAGCTTGGATTAAAAGAGCAGAGCCACCTGCTCGGTTAGAGGCTGGCACCGAGTAGCCAATTCCTACACGGGCAGGTATGCCAATGCTGCGAAATAAGTAAGTAGCTGCGAAAGAGAAATGCATACAGTAACCAGTTAGATCGCCAAATAGAAAAGATCCAGCCGGGTCACCTTCGTAGGCGTGCTCGTTTTTGAGACTATAAATTCCATTTTCATCAAGATAAGTCTTGATTGCCCATGCTTTTGCAAAAGGGTCGTCAGTATACTCAGGGCGTAGATTAGTTATCAGCTTTTCTGCTAAAGTTTTGTAACGCGCGTCATCGGGGAGAGTTAAATATTCCTGCCAAATTTCATCTGACCAATCTTCCCGGCCTGTTTCTTGCCCGATGAGATATTCGAAATCATATTCCGGTGCTAGAGAGTAGGTATCGTAAGTGCGTTTAAAACGCAAATTGTTTGGATTTGCGGTGTTTTCATAGGCAATCGGACTCTCCAGCCCGAAAGGACTTCGATGGGGTACTAGCATCCCAATACTAGTACGCACGGCTTTGCGTTCTTCCTCTGCGCCAGGAAGTTGCCCGGATTCTTCTCGACTATTGGTGAAGTGTTCAATTAAATCACGGTCCATTTCGTCTTGTGTTGTGAAGTCCAACATTACTCCATTGAATTCGGAATAAGCAGATTCTCTAAAATAATAAGAACCGTTTAGAGGTTCATAGTCATCTCTAAAAACAACAATAGCTACGGGTGCTTCTTTGTCATTATTTTCGTTTTCACCATCACGAAATGGATTGTCTCTTTGAGAATTGGATCCGTTTTGCTCTTGCCCTGTTAATCCAAGGTCATCGGTGGTTTGTGGAGTTGGGATGCCGAATAAACGGACATAAACTATGAGTGAGAAACAGAGCAGTCCTAATACAGCAAAGTGATAGGGTAATCGTTTCTGATTGTTTTCCGTCATCAGTAGGGCGGAAAGAGAAAGCACTGCTCCGCAGCCGAAAGCCATTAAAATGGCTGAAGGATCAATTCCTCTAGTCAGAGCAAAATCGCCAATAAAAAAGGGGCGATGAATCATGCCGTTGCGATGAGCAGCGAGGGTAATGACAAACGCAGTTGCAACGAACAAAATTTCAACAACCGCTCCGTAACTAGTGCGATGAGCTAAAGTTCGTAAACTCAATGTCATAGATGTAGAAATTCCTAACCATTTTGCAGATTCGCTTAGATTGAATGCGATTAAGGGCGAAGAGGTGTTTGCTATAAATTCCGTACTTACAACTAACTCGGCGAATAGTAGAGTAAGCAACCAGCACAAAAAGCCTAGAATAATGACTGTCGAAGTTCTTAGACTGCTGAGGGGGTGCTTATATAAACGGAGATCTATTAAGTAGCAAGCAATTAAACACCCAGCAAAAGCCGCTATAGAGCCGCTAACCACTGTCATTGGTAAGCTCAGGATCCAAAAGCTGCTGGCGATAATCGCAGCTCTCAAACTCGTTTGGAGAAAATGTTGGGAAGAGTGGTTTGCTTGAATGGTCATTTACTCAATTCTAATTTAATTCTGCCCAAAATGAAGGCGTTATACCTTTCTAAGACTCTTATCAAAACTCAGGCCTGTTTTCCTATCCACAACCAAGGTGGATTCTACTAGTTGTCCAAGCTCGGTCAATAATTTGAGCAACTCATCCCTAGAACTCCCTGTTTTCGGGGCTTCAGTTGATTTTTGAAACAGTAATTTTCGCCAGAAAATGACATTTTCTAGATCAAGAAATCCATCTGTTGCTAGCACGAGAGAGAATTGACCTGAGAAGCGACCAATTGTTCTCTTTAACAGTGGAAGCCATGCCACAGTTTCTGCCGCGGCAAAAACGATACAATGAGCTCCGGATTGTCCTACTGCATGATTAAGAAATCTGTCCAATCCATAACTATAGGGAGCCGCTAGGGCCCTTGAGCGAGCAACTGCTTCTAATGCGCTAGCTAAATTTTCACAAGATTTTTCTGTCCCGTCGGCCGCAAATGACCAATTTTCTCCAAGAGCTCCAGTTTCTAACGCCATTCGAGCTACTGCAGCGGCAGCTTCATCGTTTTTGCTGCTAAGCAAATAAGCAACTGTTCTCTTGCTGTGGAATACACTTTTCTCAGCTAAGCGGACATTAAGCTGTCGGTTTCGCGCATAAACTTTCCACATTATATTACGTACAGAATCCCCTGGAGCATAAGGTCGAATTTCCATTCGGTCACCTTCTGGGTCTCCGGAAGGGTTGGGAATCCCATCTTCGGCAGTTAAGGAGCGTAGTAGGGGTAAAGATTTAACGGTATTTGTTCTAGGGAGAGCCATAGAGCAAACTTCTTGTTTTTGTAACCAGGAGTAGCGACAAAACCCTAAGACATCTGACACAGTAAACTGACGAATGACATGATCGGTATAAAAGCGCTTATTGGGAATAATTTCTTCGAGTATCTGATTGCTGGAATCTAAACGTGTTCTTGTTTTGATAAAGTCTGGAAAAATCACTGTCCAACTTATTTTGACCAGTGGTAGTAGATTTAGAGCTGGTAATGTAAATCCAGTCTCATTCGGATATTCAGCTTCTACTTTGATGGTTTCCGCAGGACTTTTTGATTTGCTAATTATTCGCTGAATCTTGCGTTGGACGAAAACACCACTGATTATGGAACAAAATAAACAAAAAACTAGAATTGTTAATGCACATATGGCTAATGAGAATACAACAAGGTCCATTGCCCCGTAGCCAAAAATGCTTAGGCAGAATGCAGTGATCAGTAAGGTGATTAATCCTTGCAAAGTTAAAGGGAATAGACCAATTCCGACCATTAATACCTTTACAGCTATAGATCGTCTAGCATTGAAAATGTATTTATTGGTTGTATTCATGATGAAGAAATATGTAAAGATAATTTCTAGCGCTAATTGAAGTACTTATTATTTTAGGCGGTAAAGATAGCCACGACACTAGTTAATTATAGTCATATAACTAGAGATGACGCTTATATGGCTAAAATAGAAAAATGATTATTTGTTAGCTCTGTTGTCGATTAACTGATCGACAACTACTGGGTCAGCTAATGTAGTAATGTCACCTAGGTTTTCTAGTTCATTGGCGGCAATTTTCCGCAGAATACGTCGCATAATTTTGCCGGAGCGGGTTTTCGGTAGGCCTGGCGCGAATTGAATAATTTCAGGTTTGGCAAACGCGCCAATTTCTTTGCTCACAAACTTTACTAATTCTATGTTTAATTCTTTAGTTACTTCTATCCCGGTCATAAGCGTAACGTAAGCATAAATCGCCTGACCCTTGATGTCATGGGGGTAACCGACTACTGCGGCTTCAGCAACCTTGCTATGGAGAACCAAGGCGCTTTCAATTTCAGCGGTGCCTAAACGATGTCCCGATACATTGATAACATCGTCGACCCGCCCCGTTACCCAGTAAAAACCATCGCCATCGCGACGAGAGCTATCACCAGTAAAATAGTATCCTGGATAAGTTTTAAAATAGGTGTCTATGCAGCGTTGGTGATCGCCATAAACGGATCGAATCTGACTGGGCCAGCTTTGGGTGATGACTAAATTACCTGTCGCGGCTCCTTCAATTTCATTCCCGTCTGCGTCCATCAATGCTGGCTTGACGCCAAAAAAAGGTTTGGTGGCTGAGCCTGGTTTTAAGTCAGTAACACCAGGAATAGGGGTGATCATGATAGAGCCAGTCTCTGTTTGCCACCATGTATCTACTATAGGGGAGCGAGAATCACCAACAACATGGTAGTACCATTCCCAAGCTTCGGGGTTAATAGGTTCACCAACAGATCCCAATAACCTAAGCGAACTACGTGAAGTGCTTTTTACAGGACCGTCGCCAGCTGACATTAGCGCACGAATGGCTGTAGGAGCCGTATAAAAAATATTGACCTGATGTTTGTCGATGACTTGCCAGAATCTAGATGCATCTGGGTAGGTGGGTACGCCCTCAAACATAAGTGTTATGGCGCCATTGGTCAGTGGGCCATAGACTATATAAGAATGACCAGTCACCCATCCGACATCTGCGGTGCACCAGTAAATATCACCTTCGTGATAATCGAATACATACTTGTGCGTAATGCTCGCGCCGAGTAAATAACCAGCAGTGGTGTGTAGGACACCTTTGGGTTTACCTGTGGACCCGGACGTATAGAGAATAAAGAGAGGATCTTCAGCATCCATTAGTTCTGGTTCGCATTCAGAGCTAGCAGCCTCAGTGGCTTTGTAATAACAAACATCTCGAGTCTCATTCCAGCCAACGTCAGCTCTAGTTCTGCGTACAACAAATACGCTGTGCACATTTGGACATTCCTCGAGTGCTGCGTCTACATTAGTTTTTAGAGGAATTGTTCGTCCACCTCTTACACCTTCATCTGCAGTGATGACAGTTTGGCAATCAGAATCTAAAATTCGGTCTTTTAATGATTCTGGTGAGAAGCCGCCGAAAACAACAGAATGTATTGCGCCAATACGAGTGCAAGCGAGCATGGCATAGGCCGCTTCCGGGATCATCGGCATGTAAATGCAAACCCTATCCCCTTTGCTGACCCCCCGTGTTTTTAGAGCATTTGACAATCTGCAAACGTGATTATGTAGTTGTCGATAAGTTATTCTTTTGTCATCGGAGGGCTCATCTCCCTCCCATATAATGGCTGTTTGTTCCGCGCGTTTTTCCAAATGTCTATCGATGCAGTTATAAGCAACATTTAGCTTTCCACCAGTGAACCAACTTGCTTCAGCTTTTTTAAACTCGCTGTGCATGACAGTTTTCCATGGTTCATGCCAGTGCAGTAATTCACCAGCTTGCTCAGCCCAAAACTCTTCAGGAGCGTTAATAGATTGCTGATATAACTCTTCGTAACGCTCTGGATTAAGGTGGCTACGATTCTTGGTATCATCGCTAACTGGATAGATTTTGGTTTCGGACATTGGGTGTTCCTATTAGTCTTTCTAACGGGGATCGTATTACTGTAAAAACTCTTAGCACAATTTCTAATTAATACTGTGCAGCAATACAGAGCGACTCAGAAGTATGCCTTAAAGACAGAAGCTACTCAATTACTAGGAATCAGCAGATTTATTGATCTGTATTTACGAGAAGATTATCAATTAGTCGCGTAGAACCGACATATGCAGCGGCAAGTACTACTAATTGAGTATCATCTTCATTGGCAGGCAAGAGGGAATGTGACTCACAGATTGCAAAGTAGTCAGGTCTCAAACCCGCGTTGCTTAGCTGCGCTTTAGCCCAAATTTCGATCTTTCTGAAATCTCGATTTTTGTCCCTTATTTTTCCAGCAGTCTCTTGCAAGCAACGATAGATATTTGAAGCCTTAACTATATCGTCATTTGATAAATAATTATTCCGAGAGCTTAAAGCAAGTCCATTACTATCTCTTACGATCTCCACTCCTCTAATATCAACATTAAGAGCGAGATCGCTGACCAGTTTCTTAATAATGAGGAATTGTTGGTAATCTTTTAGGCCAAAGAATGCCGTATCTGGTCTAACAATATTAAGAAGCTTGCATACTATGGTTGCAACACCATCAAAATGACTAGGTCGGCTCCGCCCACAATAATTATCTGACAAGTCAGGAACATGAATTACAGTTTGATAATTTATGTTTTGGCCATAAATTTCTTTTACGCTCGGCGCAAACAAGTAATCACACTTTGCTTTTTTTAGCTTTGATTTATCTTCTTCAATTGTTTTGGGATAGTTTTGTAAGTCTTCGTTGGGCTCAAATTGAAGAGGGTTGACAAAGATAGTACTGATCACGCAATCATTTTCAGATAAGGCTTCTTTGAGTAGTGCTAAATGGCCTGCATGAAGATTACCCATTGTTGGAACGAGACCAATAGATTTTTTGGCAAGCCGGATACTTTCTAATTCCAGATGCAGTTCAGCAATAGAGTTGAAAACTTTCACAGGATAGGGGCTCAACGATTATTTAGTTGAAGCTATGCTCTTGGGCTGGAAATACTTTGGTTTTTACTGCCTTAACGTATGCTTCAATAGCGCCAGGTATGCCGTTACTTGATTCGATCAAAAAATTTTTTACAAATTTTGGGGTGATAGGTGATACGCCGAGCACATCGTGAAGAACCATAATCTGGCCTGTAGTTTCCGGCCCAGCACCGATTCCGATTACCGGAATTTCCAGAATGTCCGTTATAGTTTTAGCTAACGATTTTGGAACACATTCCAGTAATAATATATTTGCGCCTGCGCCCTGCAATAGCTGAGCTTCCTCGATAATTAATTGTGCCTGACCCGTATCACGTCCTTGGACGTGAAACCCTCCTATTCGATTAACGCTCTGAGGTGTAAGACCCATATGCGCGCATACGGGGATTCCTCGCTCAGCAAGTAATTTGGTCGTATTGGCTATCCACGCGCCACCTTCGAGTTTTACCATATGAGCGCCCGCACGCATCAGGGCAGCTGCGTTTTCCAGGGTTTGAGTTTCAGATGAATAGCTCATGAAAGGCAGGTCTGACATGACTAGTGCGCCCTTGTTTCCCCGTTTGACACATTGTGTGTGATAAATCATATCTTCCATTGTTACAGGCAAAGTACTGTCGTGACCTTGTAGAACCATGCCAAGGGAATCTCCAACTAAAAGTACTTCTACGCCAGCTTCACTCAAAATGGATGCGAAACAGGCATCGTAGGCTGTTAAACAGGCAAATTTTTCTCCCTGCTGCTTTATTTGTTGCAGAGTAGTTAAGGAGACATTTGTTGATTTCTTACGTGCGCTCATGGGTTGCGAAGTCTAATAGAAATATTTATGGAAAGATATGTGGTGAAAAGCGAATGTATAGCGCTCAAAATTATTGGATCTATACCAAAGAAGGCCCGGGATTAAAATAATTAGTCCCTGTAGGATGAGATAGGATGTAGTCCACTAATTGCTGATAATCACCGTCATTGCTCACTAAATCGATCTCGGCGCTATTTACAATCAGTAACGGAGATTTGTGGTAGTAATGAAAAAATTCAGTATAAGCAAGGTTTAAGTTTTCTAAATACCCTAGCTCTATGAATTGTTCAGCCTTTACTCCCCTTTTTTGAATTCGGTCTAGCAATATGTTGGTAGGTGCTTGTAAATAGATGACTAGGTCCGGTGTGGGTGCTTCAATAATAAGATGTTTGTAAACCTTTAAATATAATTCATACTCATCCGCATCTAAATTTTGTAGCGCGAATAAGTGATCTTTATCGATCAAGAAGTCAGCAACTCTTACTGGCTCAAATAAATCTTCTTGGCGCAGCTCCTGAATTTGCTGGGCCCGTTGAAATAGGAAAAACAATTGCGTTGATAATGCATGCTGACGAGAGTTTTCGTAAAACCGATCGAGAAAAGGATTCTCCTCACTTCTTTCTAAAAGTAACTCGTAATTGAAAGATTCGGCTAATCGCTTTGTAAGGCTAGTTTTGCCAACTCCTATTGGTCCTTCGATCGCAATATAGCGTGGAATATTTCTCGACAGGTCGAATCTTTGCGTCACTCGGAATCACCTGTTCGTTTGCGTTTACTGCGTCGACGGCGTAGATTTTTTACTCTTGGTACCGCCCCGCTCAATTCTGTTTTTTTCTTCTGATCACCGTTTTGAAAATCCGTCCACCATTGTCCCAGGCCGTCAAGATCTTCTCCAGCTTGCTCCCTAAGTAATAAAAAATCATAGGCTGCCCGGAAGCGGGGGTGCTTGACTGTACTCTCAATGCTACGCTTATTCCGGCGTTGTAATCGGCCTTGAAGATCCCAGATTTCGCGACATGCGACAGTAAATCGTTTTGGAATAGCGGTATAGTCGAGTTGCTCCATTAGGGCGGATTGTGCAGCCTGCTCGAATGCTTGCTGGGGTGCTAGGTCAAGATTCTTAGATTGGGCTAGCTTGAGCTTCAAAACTGGCCAGAGAAGGGCGGAAAAGAGGAATGCTGGAGTCACAGATTTTTCCGCGGCTATCCGCGAATCAGTATTGCTCAGGGCCAAGTCCACAAGTTTTGCAGACACGCTATCACCCTGTTCTATTGCATCGATAGTGGGTGCAAACAAATAGCTGCCCAATTGATACTGACTTAGTAATTCAAAAGTTCGTTGAGCAAATCCGCCAGTCATGAGTTTTAGGGTCTCATCGAATAAGCGAGCGGAAGAAATAGAGTCGAGCAAATAGGAAAGGTCATCGATAGGCTTCTTGGTATTCTCCTCAATCTCAAAACCCAATTTTGCAGAAAAGCGAATCGCTCTTAACATGCGCACTGGGTCTTCTTTATAGCGCGCGGCAGGATCGCCGATCATTCGAATCTCTTTGTTTTGCAAGTCATCAAGACCACCACAAAAATCTAATAAGAGAAAATTTCGGGTTGTGTAATAAAGCGCATTTACCGTGAAGTCGCGCCTAAAAGCGTCTTCATCAATGTTTCCATAGACATTATCTCTAAGAATCATACCTGCTTTTGAGTGAGCTGAATCCAATCCTTTGATTTGACGCCTAGATATATCGTCAGCTATTTGATTTTTGGGGTCGTGATTGGCTCTAAAGGTAGTGACTTCAATTATTTCACGCCCAAATCTAATATGAACTATTTTAAAGCGGCGACCTATTATTCGAGCATTCTTGAATAATTTCCGTAGTTCTTCCGGGGAAGCATCAGTCGCAACATCAAAATCCTTGGGTTTTGTGCCTAACAAGAGGTCTCTGACGCCACCTCCAACAAGGTAAGCATGAAAACCAGCACTAGATAATCGATACAGTACTTTCAGTGCATTAGGAGAAATTTGTTTACGGGAAATTGAATGATTATCACGTTCAATAACCGTAGCTTTTTCTAATCCAACTAATTCGATTTCAGGGTTCATTAATAAAACGAGAATATGGTGTCTGGATTCATAGGGACTTTAATGATCTGCCAGGAGATAAACAAAAGACGAGTTATTATGATACAACGGTAGCTGGAAAATAGAACGCTCTCTCAAAGGAGAATCTTGGTTTGTATAGGGATAATCAGGCGAATAAGTCTGAAGTAAACAAAAATGGGAATGAAATCATCCCCATTTTGAAGTAATAGTTATTATTATTATTGCTATTGGTTTACTAATTATTATTTTTATTACTTGGGAGCCAAGCATAGCGCCACATAAGCAAGAGGCGGTAATTTTGTGGCGAGATAACAATTCATTACCCTTGGGCCACAAACCCAGCCTTTTTATTATTTAATGCACTAACCTTAGTTATTTAACTCAGTAATGCTATTTTTGTTTTTATTGGGGTTTATTATTATTATTTATTGTTATTATCGTTATTAATTAACGCATTTACTGTGCCAGTTCATTAATATCCTTAATTATCAATAAGTTACTATTTTAACGATCAGTATTTGATTCTTCTTTTAGGGGTATTGTTACCAATCGCCACTGAAATTTGAGTAAAAGGGTAGCGGTAACAGAAACGCTATTTAGCTAGTGCTCTACGAGAACTTGACGTTTTAGCGAATCCAATGACTTTAAGGAAACAGCTTTAGGCGTACATTAGAGGAATGAAAGCAGCTTTAAACAGCTAGTTTCTTCTTTCTGGGAATTCCAAATCGCTGCCTGCGCTCCCAAAGACATTTGCGAGAGATGCCAAGCTTTTTGGCTAATTGGGTTTCGTTCATTGAGCCCTGATGTTCGACCACAAATCGCTGAAAATAGTCCTCCAAGGACAGTTCTTCTATGGGCTCTGCTAGGATGGGCTCTGCTAGGATGCGCGTAGCTTGCTGTCTTGAGTCTAGCTCTGCTTCAGCGATCTCATCTTCGATAGCAAGTAATTCTTCTCCAATTTTGTCCCCTTCGGCCAAGACAACCGCTCGCTCAATCGCATTTTCCAATTCTCGTACATTACCTGGCCAAGTGTACTTAGCAATAGCTCGACTTGCTCCATCTGAAAAACTTCGCATTGTTGTTTTTAGTCTAGTACAGGTTCGTTGCAAAATGGTGTCGGCTAGTTCTAGTATATCGTTGCCTCTATCTCGCAGAGGAGGAATTATAAGCGTCATGACATTGATACGGTAATACAAATCTTCCCGAAAATATCCATCAATTACGAGTTGCTTCAAATCGCGATGTGTCGCGGCGACCAATCGTACGTCTACTTTTTTTGACTGCACAGAGCCAACCTTTCTTATTTCGTTTTCTTGCAGTACTCGAAGCAGTCTTGCCTGGGCTTCAAGAGGGAGTTCTCCGATTTCATCCAAAAACAAAGTGCTGCTACTTGCGGCTTCAACCAATCCTGTTCTTGTAGCGGTTGCCCCAGTAAAAGCTCCTTTTTCATGACCGAATAATTCTGATTCGATTAGATTTTCAGGAATAGCTGCACAATTCACAGATATCATTTCCTGGCTTTCTCTAGAACTCAGGTTATGAATGGCTCGAGCAACCAGTTCTTTGCCAGTGCCAGATTCACCATTTATTAAGACCGTTGAATTAGTTTGCGCCACTTTTCTTGTTCTACGAAATAGTTCCATCATTTGTGGGCAACTGCCAATCATTCCGTGGACTGGAGGTTCGTGTTCATTATCATTTGATGCAGGCTTGGGGTCTCTGCCGCGCTCACGAATAATTTTTGCAACAGTTTCTATTATTTCATTGTGCTCAAAAGGTTTGGCAATATAATCCACGGCTCCCATCTTCATCGAATCAATGGCTGACCGGATGCTGGAATAGCTTGTCATAATAAGGACTGGAGTGTTGGTTGCTTTTATAAGGTCAGTGCCTGGTGCGCCCGGAAGCCTTAGGTCACTTATAATGACATCGAAATTATCAATGTCATATTTTTCCATCGATTCTTTGACAGTGCCTGCTTCAGAAACTTCATAGTTATGTCGCTCTAAAAGACGTCTTAATGAAGTGCGAATTACTTCTTCGTCTTCTACTACTAAAACTTGGTTTGTTGATATCATAAATCTTAACAATCAGGTTGCTGTAATTTGTCATCCAGTGCTAGCTGATCGCTACTCACTGCATGGTCTTCTTCGAGCCGAGGAAAGCGAATTACAACTTGTGTTCCTGTACCTTTGTTCGTATCAATGGGGCTGATTATATCAATAACTCCACTTAAATCCTCTACAATACTAAAAACTAGCGATAAGCCAAGCCCGGTGCCCTTTCCAGCCTCCTTAGTAGTAAAAAATGGGTCGAAAATCCGATCCCGTATCTGGGGTTGTATGCCCATTCCTTGGTCAGTTACCTCAATTTTGACATAGTCCCCGTCAATGCTGCCGACCAAAGATATCTTATTGTTTTGTTGGCTTGCATCTCTTGCATTATTAATTAAATTTACTAATACCTGCAGTAGTCGTTGAGAATCGCCTAGGATTGCTGCTTTAGGATCACAGTTAATCTCATATTTTAGATTCTTGTTTTTTTTGTCCAATGAAATCAGAATGCTAGCTTCTTGCATGCATTTCTCTATTAAAACGACTTCATTTTTAGAGTGCGCTTTGTTGGTTCCTGCGTGAGCAAAGTTAACAAGTGAATATACAATTTTAGAAGTTCGATTAGTTTGTTCAATTATCTGCTCTGCCAAATTATTCAATTCCTCGCCGTCATACTCATCCCGAATAGTTTGGGCTAGGCAGGCGATTCCAGTGATTGGGTTGCCAATCTCATGAGCTACGCCTGCTGCTAAGCGGCCGATTGAAGCGAGACGTTCGCTATGGGATAGGCTTGCTGCTAGTAACTCTGTTTCAGTAATATCTTCAATTAGAATTATCACGCCTTCATGGCTAGTACTATTTTTGTTTGACTCTTCAATAAGCGCTTTGTGTAAATTGACCGATTTTTTTACTCCATTTAACTGAAAATTATGTTTAAACGAATGATTAGCATCTTCTTTCAAAAAATATTTTAATAAAGAAGACCATGGTTCTTCAATATCAGCAAGCTGGGAACCAACTACGCTGTTCGAGTCGATCTTAGTAAACTCTTCTAATGCATGATTCCACATTATTATTTCGTTGTCATAAGAGAGAGAGCATACGCCAAGGGGCAGGTCTAATAATATTTGTCGATGATAGCGACGCAAACTATCAAGATCTGCAGCCATACCTGATAAATTTGATCGATAAGACTCTATTCTATTTTCTATGACATTCAAATCAGAACTACCGTGTTCAGAAATAACACTGTAGGGAAGATGGTTGTCGATTAATTCTCTCGCGATCGAGGGCCCCAATAATCCCGAAAGATTGGCTTCCGTTCTTGCCCTCAACAAGCGCATTGAATATGGCCTTCTATCATCGCTGCTCAAATTTAAATCTTGCAGTGCCTGGTTCACTTCTCGGGTGGCGGTTTTATTCCCAAGGGGCTTGCTTAAGCTTCTTATGAATTCTCCAGCCGACTTCGCAACTAGCCCACTGCGTTTGCGTCTTTGAATGGTATCCAAAGCACAAATATCTGCAGAGCTTCTCTCTTCGTCACTGGTCCTAGTGAGTAGGGAGATAATGACAAATAGGAAAGTATTACCAATTAGTGATATTGAAGAAATTTCTTGCCAATTTAATGACACTAATGAAAGAGAAGTTGCTGTCATTTCGAAAAACAATGGGAGCATTAAGAATACAAACCAAACAAGAAATGCCGCACTTAACCCTGCAATGAACCCCTTCTTGTTGCCCTGAGGCCAGTAGAGAATAGCAACAATTCCCGGCAGGAATTGTAGTGAAGCAGAAAAAGCAACTGTTCCAATCACTTGAATACTAATGGTTGGTTTTTCCAAATAATAAAAAAGAAAGCCTGCCCAAATTAATGCAGTTATCAGTAGTCGACGGTACCAGAGTAACCAGCGATAAATATCTTGCTTTGCGCTGGGCTGATAGATTGGAAGAATAATATGATTTAGACACATGTTTGATAGTGCCAGAGTAATCACAATAATTAATCCGCTTGCAGCACTTAAACCGCCAAGGTAACCAATAAGAGTTATAATTGGACTGCCATACGCTGCACCGATTGCTACCGGTAGATATTCCACTTGAACTAGAGTTGCCGATTGTAGGCCAGCCCAAAGTATGGGCAAGACTGGCAGGCTAAGGATTAGAAAATAGAGAGGCAATCCCCAGCTTGCATAGGATAGAGAGCGTTGCCCATTAGATTCATTAAAGGTCGCATAAAACATATGTGGCATAGCGATAGAGGCGGTAAAAAATAGTAATGCTATGACATGAAATGAGCTAAGATAATCTGTGTCTTTCAGACTTTCTAATAATTCAGGTTGCTGGTTTAGCCATTCATTAAGCTCCCCCAAGCTTCCAAAAGCACCAAATATTGCAAAAGCTCCTACAATTAAAAAAGCGACCAGTTTTACGAGAGATTCGAACGCAATTGCCATGACCAATCCGTCGTGGCGAGTTCTGCCTGCTCGTCTCGATGTGCCAAATAAAATTGCAAACAATGTTATTAGAATACAGAAGCCAATCGCTATGGCTCCTTGAGTGGGTTCTGCTGAAATAATGTCGGCGGTGTCCTCAACGGCTCTAATCTGCAGTGCGATTAAAGGAATAACTCCAATTAAAATCACGATGGTTGTTATGGTGCCAGCCCATGGTGATCGATACCGAAATGCCATGAGGTCTGCAAGTGAGCTTAGCTGGTAAGTTCTGGTAAGCTCCAAGATTGGCTTTAAGAGTAAAGGAGATAATAGAAAAGCGAGTGATATGCCGATTGAATGGGCTAGATATCCAAATCCATCACGCAGCGCATTACCAACAGAGGTGTAGTATGCCCAAATGCTAGCAAACACTCCCAGTGACAGCACATAAATTATAGGGTGTCGAATTAGGCGCTGAGGTATCCAGCCTTTATCAGTGATGAAGGCGACTCCAAAAAGTAAGACTAAATAGCAGCTTCCCAGCAGAAAAAGGGTAGTTAACTCATAATTCATCAGAATCCTGCTCTCTATGGGCCCAGCTTGACACAATGATAATCATCAAACCTATTATAAATGGGCGATACCAAGCTCCATTAGGTTGGTTGATCCAGTCAATACTTACTAGGAACAACAAATAAATGATTACCAATAGCACTAAGATAGAGCGAGGAATGTACACTGAATTACTCCGCTTTTAGCGAACTCTCGGGGATATTAGCTAACTTGGGCACAGCCTGTATATCCCATACAGCAATTCCCCACGCCAATTGTTCTTTTACGGTTGTCTGTTGAATTGTTGCTGGAGGGGAAAGTCCAAGAAATTTCATAGCCTGGTGAATCAGCTTCGGTCCATGTTCTGTGTCGATAGGAGCTGCAAAATGTTGTTTACTTAGCTTTTGTCCTTGAGCATTGATTATAATTGGGATGTGGCCATAGGTTGGTGTTTTATAGTTGAGTAATTGTTGTAAATAAATTTGTCTAGGTGTTGAGTCAATCAAATCATTGCCACGAATAATATGAGTAATATTTTGTAGGGCATCATCCGCGACAACCGCAAGTTGATACGCAAATAATTTATCTTTTCTTACGATTACAAAATCGCCAACTTCTGCTTCCAGATTTTGACGATAGTTCCCCTGCACCAGGTCGTTAAACTCTATTATGTCATTTTCAGTCCGCAATCGAATTGCATAGTCAGAGCCAGGGTTTGAGATTTTGTTTCGACAATGGCCGTTATAGATGGATCCCATGGATTTGATTGCTGGTCGAGTACAGTCACATTCATAGCAGAGTTCTTTTTTTACTAGTTGGTGAAGAATTTTATCATAATGATCTAAGCGCGTGCTTTGGTATAGCAATTCTCCATCCCACTCTAAACCTAAGTTAATTAGCTGATCTAATATTTTTTCAGCAGCACCTTTAGGCTCTCGAAGTGGGTCAAGATCTTCCATACGCAGTAACCAAAGACCGTCGTTAGCTTTAGCATCGAGAAAACTTGCTACCGCAGCAATTAAAGACCCGAAATGCAATGGGCCGGTTGGCGATGGTGCAAATCTACCAATATAGCAACGATCTTGATTGGTGAGTTCACTGCTCACGGTTAAGATTGGAATTTAAGTTGATGATGAGAATTATAAATCAGCTTCAGTTAATTGAGCTCATACTTCATTAGTTCAATTAATATGATTTAGCTGCCTAATTGTTTCTCTTTTATTTCGTCGAGAGTTTTGCAATCAATACATTTATTTGCAGTAGGTCTTGCTTCTAGTCTGCGTATTCCAATTTCAATTCCACATGACTCGCAAAAACCGTAATCGTCTTGTGCGATCGCTTCGATAGTGCTATCAATTTTCTTGATTAGTTTTCTTTCTCGGTCACGTGTTCGAAGCTCTAGACTAAACTCTTCTTCTTGCGTGGCGCGATCCGCCGGGTCAGGATAGTTCGCAGCATCATCCTGCATATGGTGCACAGTTCGATCGACCTCTTGCATTAATTGTTCGCGCCAATCGAGCAAGATCTGCTTAAAGTGTTCTCGCTGTTTTTCATTCATATATTCTTCGCCCTTTTTAGGTTTATAAGGGACAAAGTTCTTTAAAACTGGTTCTGACTCAGAGCGAATAGAGCTAGACATAATGGCTAATGCCTCTGTAGACCATTGTGTTGCTATTTAATCTCTTGCTTTAGTTTAAGCAAGCAATGGTTTTCAAATTGATAGTTGGTCTTGATAAATGAGTATTTTCTTCAAGACTCGTTGATAGAAATTCGGTGCTAATTTAGCCACGATTTTCAGAAAGTTGGGTAACCTATCAGATTCTTATTCCGGATGCTATAAAAATCATCATCAATTTCGAACTTAAATAGCATTGAAAAAATGCACCGCTTCAGTACTACCTTTTGTAAAAATTGATCCCTTATAATACCTTAAATCAAGGTATAGTAAGATTGTGTTAAGGAAGTCTAGAATGCCTCTAAAACTGCAACACCTTTCTCCTAGAATAGAAAATGTGAGTCCCTTTCGCGTAATGACGGTTATGCGTCGTGCTGCTGAGTTGGAGGCAGAGGGGCACAAAGTTGTTCATATGGAAGTTGGTGAGCCGGATTTCGCTACCGCTTTTCCAATCGTGGAAGCAGCGAAGCGGGCATTGGAAAAAGGCTTAACTCAATACACAAGTGCGCCCGGGATTGCCGAATTGCGTGAAGCCATAGCTAAGCGTTATAAGCTCAATCACGGTGTTTCTATTGACCCAAACCGAGTTTTGGTCACCCCGGGTGCCAGCGGAGGACTAACACTTCTTGCTAATATGTTAGTGTCACCCGGCGACGGCGTTTTACTAACAGATCCTGCCTATCCCTGCGTAAGAAATTTTATCTATATGCTCTCTGCGGAGCCGCAGTTAATTCCTGTTTCAATAGTTAATAATTTTCAACCGACGCTAGATGAATTAGATCTATATCGGAATCACAACTCAAGAGGGCTTTGGTTAGCTTCTCCAAGCAATCCAACTGGAACGATTTTAGAAAGGGAGCGCCTGCAAGAAATCTGTAATTGGACACAACGTAACCAACTCCACCTGCTTGTTGATGAGATTTATCATGGGCTTGAATATGTTGATGATTTGCCCAGTGTGCTGGAAATGGATTCTTCGGCATTTGTTGTGAATAGCTTCTCGAAGTATTACGGCATGACCGGTTGGCGTTTGGGTTGGATAATTGTGCCAGACGAATATGTAGAAACTGCGAATATCCTCGCTCAAAACTTATTTATCTCGCCGCCATCCATTGCCCAATACGCAGCGCTAGCTGCATTTACAAATGAAGCGGAAGTGATATTCGAGGAGAGAAGAGACGCTTTTCGCCAGAGAAGGGATTATTTATCTAGAGCATTGCGCGAATTAGGGTTTCAGCTTTCAAATAACATTCAAGGCGCCTTTTATATCTATGCCAATATCTCCAAATTCTCTGAAGATTCTGAAGAGTTCTGCAAGAACTTGCTAGATTACCATCAAGTTGCGATAACTCCAGGCACTGATTTTGGAGAATATAAAGCCAAAGAATTTGTACGCATAGCATTTACCACTAGCATGCAAGATTTAGAGCTGGGAGTTGAGCGAATTACTAAGGCACTAAGATGAGACTCAAGTGATGATAAGGGAAAACCTTTATGGAATTTGAGAGCGAATTACACTCTGCACATTTGGTGAGGCGGTATAAGCGCTTCCTGGCAGATATTAAGCTTCCGAACGATGAAATAATGACTATCCATTGCCCTAATACTGGATCTATGAAGAATTGCAAAGAGCCAAATAGCCTAATTTGGTATTCCGCTTCGTCAAATTTGAAACGCAAATATCCAATGACATGGCAATTCATAGAGTCTACTGATAACCATATAATCGGAATTAATACCGGCCTATCCAATAAATTAGTAGTAGAAGCAATTGCGAATAGAACGATCAAACAATTACAAGACTATGATGAGCTGGAGACAGAAGTAGTTTATGGAGAGCAGAATAGCAGAATTGATATATTGCTTAGTGGCGGCGGACCCTCTAAGCAAAAAAAATGCTATGTAGAAGTGAAAAATGTCAGCCTTGGTGTTGGTTCAGGCTTGGGCCTTTTCCCAGACGCTGTAACAACTCGAGGTCAAAAACATTTAGAAGAGTTAATGTTAGTTAAGGAATCTGGCTGTCGCGCTGTGTTGCTGTTTTGTGTTCAGCATACTGGTATTGAGAGTGTTAGCCCTGCTGATGAAATCGATCCTGAGTATAGCTCGTTACTACGAGAAGCAGTTGCAGCGGGGGTAGAAGCTATTGCCTATCGAACAGAAATAGATCTCCAGAAGGGAAAAATACGGTTACAAGATGAACTTGCTGTGATTCTCTAACATAGCTAATAGCAATGTTTTAGAAACTGCTGCGCTTAATATTGAGGTGCAGGCACCAATTGATCTTTCTGAATCATAATCATGCCATTTCCCTCAATAAATGGGATTTTCTGTAAATGCTTACCTTTACAGGGCCCTGCTAAGCAATGCCCATCGTCTATTCTAAACAGAGCTCCATGAGTAGAACATTTGATGAGTTCGGCATCCGTATCAAGAAAATCATTTTCTTGCCATTCTAGGGGTGTCCCTAGATGGGGGCAGCGATTCCAATAGAGATGAATTTGATTATCTTTTTTCACTGCAAACATATAAAAGCTATCGAGATCAATTCCTTTCGATTTGCCCTCTTCGATGTCGTTAACCGCAAACAGTTCAATCATTATGCAAGCGCCTGCTCGAAGTCAGTTAGCAAGTCCGCGACTTCTTCTATTCCTATACTAAAACGAACCATGGAGTCAGAAATACCCATTGACGCCCTTCGTTCTGCGCCCATTTCATAATAGATTGTATGCGCTACTGGTATTGCCAAAGTTCTATTATCCCCTAGATTGCTTGAGGAGACGATGCAGTCCATCTTATTAAGGAAGTCAAAACAATTTACTTCTTCTTTCAAGTCCATGCTAAAAATTGTACCGAATCCTTTAAAAAGTTGCTTTGCTCTTTCATGTTGCGGATGGTTGCTTAGGCCTGGAAAGTAAACTTTTTTAATTTTTGGATGATTGTCGCAGAATTCAGCAAGCACCTGCGCATTCTCACAAGCCTTTTCGATGCGCAGAGAAAGCGTTTCTGATCCTGTCGCTAGATGGTGGGCAGCTTCGGGTCCCAGGCTGGCCCCCATGTCTCGAAGGCCTTTCTTTTTTATTTGAGTTATTCCCTGAAGTTCCGGTTTTTCTGTTCGATAAGCGTCGTAGATGTTTCCAAATTTTGACCAATCATATAACCCAGTATCCGTGATTATTCCACCAAGTGCATTTCCATGACCGCCGATGTATTTTGTTAATGAATTTACAATTAAGCTAGCCTGAACCTTCTTGGGAAGAAACAAGTGCGGAGAAGTCATAGTGTTATCGACACAATAGACTAAGTTTTTTATCTTACAAAGCTCCCCGATAGCTTTCAGATCAGCGATCTGAGTGACGGGATTAGCAATTGTTTCGACAAAAACGAGTTTGGTATTTTCTTGAATAGCACTTTCAACAAAGCGTACTTCCGTCGCATCTACAAAAGTAACGTCAATGCCTAGCCTCTTTAGAGTGCCAAAAAAGCTGTTAGTATTCCCAAAAAGGAAAGCACTGGAAATTATATGATCTCCTTCTTTTAACAATGCGAGCAGTGCGCTCGATATTGCTGCCATTCCAGTGGCGAATGCGACGCTGGCTAAGCCTTGCTCCATCTGGGTAATGCGATTTTGTAGTGCGGTCACTGTGGGATTTAACTGTCGACCATAGTTATAGCCTGCTCGCTTTCCTTGAAATACTTCCGCCAGATGACGTGCGTCTTCGTAACCATAAGCAACTGACGGATGTACTGGTTTGTGCAGCACCCCGTGTTCCGGATTATCCCTGCGGTCCGAGTGTAAATTTGTTGTATTAAAACCTTTCTTGCCCATGTGTGTTTCGATATATCGCTATTAATAAAATTATTGCCCGAGAATGGTGCTTGGAACGGCATTTTATGGAGGCGGCTTTATACACCAGCCCTATACATATTGAAAGAATGCTTTGCTAGATGTAAAGGCCGACGCCGCAAGTACAACACTAAAGAATACATTATAACTCGATTAAGAATGCCGGTCTGCTTTGTCTTGGCAGACTAAACACAGGTTAGCTTGGGGTTGCGCATTTAACCTGCCGAAGGAAATCGCTTCATAGCATTGGCGGCAAAGGCCATAATCACCAGATTCTATAGCTTTCAATGACGCTTGAACTTTTTTTAGTTTAAGTAATGCCTTTCCTCTTGTGGATACTGCCATACTTTGTTGTTGCATCGCGTCTATTCGCGATACTCGCCCAACCGCTGTCTGGTCCAATTGCACGGCCTCTGTCGCCTGTTTGTTTATTTGCAACTGTTCTTTTAATTCGTTCTCCAGCTTGTGCAGTGTTAGTAGTAATTTTTTCCTTTGCTTAGTGGTTAAAGAATCCATGATGAAAAATTCTCTACAATTGTTTTATGTCTTATTTCAAGCCTTGAAATAATGGGCGAGAATCAATGAAAGATTGTATTTCTAGGAGACGCTGTCTGTACTCCGAGCTATTACGGTCATTGTAAATAGCATTAAAGTCAGATTCAGAGATCCCATCCCGGCTACCCCCAACTTCTGGCATATAGTCTGACTCCGTTTGCAGGTTTGTCATACGCTTCTGCATTTCCAGTGCAGATTGTCGATTCATGATCGAATAACTGGCCAATGTCACACCAACGCTATTTGCAGTTAAATCAGAAAAACTAAAACCGGAGCGATATCTAGCATCATAAGCTTCCTTGGTTGTTGAGAGCAGTTCGGCAAATTCAGCACCTGCCGAAGCCGTAATAGCAGCGATAGAAACGACGTGCTGTGCCAAATCTTGCCTTCTTTGTAGGCGAACCTCAATAAACTTTGCGGATTGCACTGTAGCCGCCATGTCGTTACCAATAAGCTGACTAAGCCCATCATCATTTACGTAAATTGCCAAGGCTTGCAGAAGAGCTCGGTTTTCGGCTATTGGGTCACTGTCATTCAAAGATCTCTCTCTGGCTTCAGTAAACAATGGAACGAAAAGTGTATTCAGAGATATGGCGCGAACATCCGCAGAGATTGTAGTAACAAACTCATTGATCAATTCATAATAGCTGACAATTCTGTCGCGATCTTCCGGGGACACGAATAATTGCTGAGCTTGATCACTTATTCGGCTAATCAGTATTGGGTCCCATAGTAACCCCACATTCATTTGTGAATCCTCAATTTCTATTGAGTCAACATTATCGAATAAATGATCAAGGTCATTTAAGGCGGGAGTAGATTGGTTCAAGTTATTTCTAAACATTTCCCAGCCTATTTCCACAAGACGGTCAGGTAATCGGATATGGCCAACACTAATCTCATGCATTTTCAGCACCTGATTAGTGCCTACAAAAGTACTGCCTATATTTAGGTACAGTGGGAACGATTCACCTAGTAAGTCAAAACTTAACTTAGCACTTAAAGCTTCTTCTTCAATCGACAATTGAGCAGCCCAGGCAGGAGATAAATTCATGAGATTTAATCCATAGCGCAATATTAAGTTTAGTTCTTCTGCACTGAGCTGGATATTTTGTAGGCTGGCAATCCCGGGGGAACGAGGGGCAGTTTTAAGTAATAGCTGCTCAATTCGAGAGATTTCTTCAGGGTTTAATACTTCACCAGCAGGAACACTTGGCACTATCTGCACTGAAAGTAAAAGCACAATAATTGGTGCGCTCAGAAGAAAGACTAAGAGCGATCTAAGTAAGAATCGGAGAGTTATCGATATAGGCATGCTGAGGGTGCCTTCGCTTTAATCACTTGAATTTGCGGAAAATGAACTCTAATTTTTTTGTTGCCGATTAAAGGCAGAACTAGTTTGTAATTGGATTTTACTGACAAATAGCGACTTTATCGCTATAAAGTATGACAAAATCCTAAAATTCTAGAGTTTGTATATAAAACTACTTATTAATCAATAGTTTGAAACTAGAATCTAGTTTGAACTGGACTAAGGGAAAGATATTTTCTCAAAGAGAAGGTTATGAATTTATACAAAATTAGAGTTGTCTTGCAGCAGAGGTTGCAGGGCCTTGGCAAAATTTCTGCAGCCATGGTTTTTCTCATTACTTTGACTGACTGTACATCCCAAGCCGCCAGAGAAGTGGAATTAGCAGCCATTGAAGCAGAGCGAGAAGCTCAGTTAGAGGGCGCCGCGAGCTCTATCGAGGAAGAACGCCAGCGGATAATGCAAGAACAACGACGACGTGAAGCAGAAGACCGAGTTAGGATCGCGGCAGCACAGCAACTCAGAAAAGAATCACTTGTGAGAGAAGAAGCACTCGCGAGAGAAGAAACACGTGCGAGACAAGAAGCTTTTGCAAGAGAGCAAGAGCGTCGTCGCCGTGAGGAGGTTGAGCAGAGGGAATATGAGCGTTTAGCTGCAATTGCCGCCGCTGAAGCCGAAAGGCAAGCCAAGCTGGAGTTGATTTCTCAATTAGAGATGCAAATAGCTTCAATTGAATCTGAAATTAGGCAGGACGAATCTACGACGGCTATTTTGCAAGAAGCAATTATGGTGGCTGAAGAGCTGCTGGATGCGCTTACTACTGAGCAAGCCAAATATGAGAGAACTGATGATTATGGCAATACACTTGAGCCACTTGCGAAAGAACTGATCGCTGAACTTGAGGCTCGTAAAGACAGTTTGGTGCGTCAGGCTCAATAGGCTCAACAAAAGAAGCCAGAGGTTTGCAGTGATTACCCCATGACCAAAATCGTAGATTTAGAGAGCAAACGACAGGAACAGTTATTCAGGCAAAAGGAGGCTAAGGTAGACGCTTTGCGTAAGGCCTTCCGTCAGGCGAGAGGAGAACTGGATCCGGACTCCCCTCCGGAAAAACGTAAAAGTCGCAGAAAATCTAAGAAAAAATAGTTCGAATTCCAGCTCTATTTCATAGCAAATTTTGAACTTCTTCTAAATCCCTTAGAACCACAACAATACTGGCCCTCCAGCCACTTTACATGCTTTGTTTGTAAAGCCTGTTGTGGTAAAGTGCGCGCCTTTAAAAACAACTTACCAACTGGGGAGACACATTTAGATGTCGGGGATAACAATTACAGTCACCACGGTCTTGTCACTGATGGGTTTAGGGATCGCTTTCTTTTATATGAGGCGAGTGACCAGCATTCCATTGGATTTGGGGCTTGATGAAAAAGACGGCGCTCGTCTACGATTTATTCATGGAGCTATCGCGGATGGTGCAATGGCATTCCTGAAACAGGAATATAAATTTCTCACCATATTTATGGTGGTATTCGCAGCCATCATAGCGATCTTAATCGATGATTCTCATACACCTGACATCCGTGAGGGGATCTATACGGCATTAGCTTTTCTATTTGGCGGTGCAATTTCCATCGCATCTGGCTATATCGGCATGAAGGTTGCCACTCAAGGGAATGCGCGTACTACAGTGGCTGCTAAAAAAGACATTTCAAATGCCTTCGACGTCGCCATTAATTCTGGTGCGGTAATGGGTTTTGCGCTAGTTGGTCTTGCGACGCTGGGGTTGGTGCTCATTTACGTCATCATGAGTTTTTTGCTTGCTGATCTCGGACAAGAAAATAATCATATTTTAATGGAAGTAATCGCTGGATTTGGTCTAGGCGGCTCGACTATAGCTTTGTTTGCTCGTGTTGGCGGTGGAATCTTCACTAAGGCAGCGGATGTTGGTGCGGACTTGGTGGGGAAAGTCGAACAGGGTATCCCCGAAGACGATCCACGGAACCCGGCTGTAATAGCTGATAACGTCGGGGACAATGTTGGAGATGTTGCTGGAATGGGCGCCGATCTATTTGGATCATGCGCAGAAAGCACCTGCGCCGCGATGGTGATCAGTGCAGTTGTTTTCGCCGCTGACCCTAATGCATTGCTTTATCCAATTCTAATCAGTGCAATTGGCATTCCCATTAGCTTAATTACCAAATTGTTAGTGAATGTTGAGGACGAAAATGATGTTGCACCGGCATTGATGAAGTTGCTGATCATCTCCAGTGCGTTGATGGCAGTTGTCATGTTCTTTTTTACCATGGCATTGATCCCAGAATTCTTTGAGCTTAACGGTGAGCAGTATACGAACATGGGTGTCTATTGGTGCTTTTTATCTGGCCTTATAGCTGGTCTGGCAGTCGGGCTACTAACTGGATATTACACATCAGAAAATTATGGCCCAGTTAAAGAGTTAGCTCGATCGTGTGAGACGGGTGTCGCTACAAATATCATCTATGGCTTGGCTTTAGGTTATAAGTCTACCGTACTGCCTTATTTGGCGATTGCCGTAAGTATTTTTGTTTCGTGGGACTTGGCCGGCATGTATGGAGTGGCAATCGCTTCGCTTGGCATGTTGGGTACCTTGGTTATCGCCCTCATGATCGACGCTTATGGTCCTGTAGCAGACAATGCTGGAGGTATCGCTGAAATGGTTGGTTTGGAAAAGGAAGTGCGCCGTCGCACCGATATTTTAGATTCAGCTGGAAACACTACTGCTGCAATTGGTAAAGGCTTTGCAATTGGTGCTGCAATTCTTACTTCTCTCGCGCTATTTGCAGCGTTCATAACCGCTGCATCTAATTTAACCGGTGAGCCTATCTCTATGAGTTTGCTAGACCCTCTCGTCTATACAAGTTTGTTTATTGGAGCAGTGTTACCTTTCCTGTTTTCCGCAATGACGATGAAATCAGTTGGGAAAGCTGCTTTTGATATGATTGAAGAGGTTCGTCGTCAATTTAAAGAGATCCCAGGCATTATGGAAGGGACTGGTGAGCCAGATTATGCGCAGTGTGTTGCAATTTCTACACAGGCAGCTCTGCGTGAAATGATTGCGCCTGGCATTTTAATTATGGGTACACCTTTGCTTGCTGGGTTTTTATTTGGTGTTGAAGCGGTAGCAGGTATTCTCGCTGGTTCTCTGGTTACAGGAGGTGTGCTAGCTATAGCGTCCTCAAACAGTGGGGGAGCCTGGGATAATGCTAAGAAATATATTGAAGCTGGCAATCTCGGCGGCAAAGGTTCAGAAGAACATACAGCTGCTGTCGTTGGTGATACGGTGGGCGATCCACTTAAAGATACATCTGGGCCGTCGTTAAATATTCTAATTAAGCTGTCGGCGATTCTAAGTTTGGTATTCGCGCCATTCTTTGTTCAATGGGGCGGAATACTTTTGTAGTATTTTTAATATTTTAAAGCAAAAAAAGGGGCTATTTAGCCCTTTTTTTGATGAGTGTTTTAGTTATTCCTGCGTGTTTCGAAATGAAATAAAACCCACTCATTAAATTCCATCTGAGATTCTGTATTAACATTCGTCCAGGTTGTTTGTACATTTTCCACGCACTGATAAATTCTAAACGAGTCAGTGTTTTCTATGATTAAGTTACGTACTGAAGGGTTGAGCGTATAGTTCGATACTTCTACCAATTTCCAATCATCTTCTAAAGTCCTGCTTATGCATTCGTTTCCTTGAAGTAAATCTATATATTCGAATTCTTCATCAGCAAAACCTAGGGGAGGGATCGTTAAATTTATGTCGATTTCTACCGACTCTGCTTTTTGTTCATTCTTAAGAAAGAATATTGAATCTAGCCGGAGCTGGTCTTCTGTTTGATTGAATACCACTAAACGCATACCGTCATCGGTATTAGCCCCCCAGCCAGAGGAATAAAATGCAAAACGGATATCAGTTACTTCTATTAGCTCTGCTGCAAAACTTAGTAGAGGTAAACAAACAGCGACGCAAAATAAGCCGAACTGGCTGGTAAATCTAATGTATTTCAATGAAAAAGCCATAAAACAAGTTTAGCGGGCTTGATAGTCTCATGTCATGCCTATTTTCTTTTATGGGGGGATACAAGATAATCGCTCATCGCTTAAGTGCGACTGAATACTAAAATCCATTAAAACTTAGTAAAGGTCTAATTTTTGAATAATCCTGAGAGATTTAAGCACCTCATCTGTGTCGCGTCAGGAAAAGGTGGCGTGGGAAAATCAACCACAGCTGTTAATTTGGCTCTGGCATTGGCGGCAAATGGAAGAAAAGTTGGTTTGCTCGATGCAGATATCTATGGCCCGAGTATTCCATTGATGATGGGAGTGGAGCCTGGAACACGGCCTGAAATCCGCCAACAGAAATATATGGTTCCGATTCTAGCCCATGGAATTGAATGTAATTCCATGGGCTTTTTGATTGATGAGAACACAGCAATGGTGTGGCGGGCCCCCATGATTATCTCTGCCTTTAATCAAATACTAAATGACACTGCTTGGAATGAGCGAGATTACCTCGTGGTAGATATGCCGCCTGGCACCGGCGATATTCAACTTAGCCTAGCTCAGTCAGTCAAGGTTTCTGGTGCGGTGATCGTCACTACTCCTCAAGATGTGGCCTTATTGGATGCTCGCAAAGGCATTGAAATGTTTCGAAAAGTTGATGTCCCTATATTAGGTATCGTCGAAAATATGAGCACTCACCATTGTTCCAGCTGTGGCCATGAGGAGGCGATTTTTGGCACTGGGGGTGGTGATCGATTATCCGCCGAATATGGGGTGGAAGTGCTCGGTCGTTTGCCATTAGATTTGGAAATTAGAGAAAAAACTGATGCTGGCAATCCAGTGGTATCATCCGCGCCATTGAACCCTGCGGCTCACGCTTATTTGAAGCTTGCAAAGAATGTGGAGCGCAAGGTAAGTCAGCATGTTGTGTCAGCAGGAAGTGGGCCTACGATTACGGTACGTGATGATTAGAACAAGCTTAGTATTGCTGGGATGGTGGTTCTCTGAGAGTTAAGAGAATAATTTTGTAAAAGGGGATGGTTGTGGATTCAGTAAATGATTTTTTAATATTTCTAGATGGTTATTTAGGGTCCGCTATTTGGTTTCCAACACTTCTGCTTCTGACTGGAGTTTTCTTTACTCTTTACTTGGGTTTTCCTCAGATTCGCTATTTCAAGCATGCTATTGGAATTACTACCGGAAAATTTGACAAAGCTGGAGCGAAAGGAGATACAACCCACTTTCAAGCATTATCTACTGCTCTGTCTGGCACCGTTGGAACAGGAAACATCGGTGGTGTAGCGCTTGCACTTCACTTGGGAGGCCCTGCGGCTCTTTTCTGGATGTGGATGACTGCGTTCTTTGGTATGACTAGCAAATTTGTAGAGGTGACACTGTCTCATAAATATAGAAACCAGACTCCGGATGGCACTATGGCCGGAGGTCCCATGTATTACATGGAGAAAGGTCTAAATATGAAGTGGCTGGCAGTAATTTTTGCTATAGCTACAGTTCTTAGTTCATTTGGAACAGGAAATTTACCGCAGATAAATAGTATCGCTGCTGGTCTGGAGAGCACGTTTTCTATTGAGCCGATCATTACAGCCAGTGTGCTTTCAGTGCTGCTTGCATTAGTTATTATTGGTGGCATTACTAGAATTGCAAAAGTTGCCGCTGCCATTGTGCCGACCATGTCTTTTATCTACTTGATCGGGGCGTTTGCGGTCATCATTCCAAATTTAGGCAACATCCTGCCTTCTTTTGCAGCAATTTTTTCTGATGCGTTTACAGGTTCTGCAGCTACAGGTGGATTTCTAGGGGCAACATTTGCTTACGCTTTTGATCGAGGAGTGAATAGAGGGCTATATTCTAATGAGGCAGGCCAAGGCTCTGCACCCATTGCTCATGCAGCAGCTCGGACTGATGAGCCCGCAGACGAGGGCATGGTTTCTATTCTAGAGCCCTTTATCGACACCATTGTTATTTGCACAATAACCGGATTAGTTATTCTATCTTCAGGTGTTTGGATGGAGAAATTTGGTAACGAGTTCCAGCGTGCTGATATGAATTTTGTAAGCGGTACTTATACAGAATCCGAATCTGCAGACACCGAACAATTATTCCTTTATTTAAATGGCGACGATTCAGTTGTTAATGGCTATAGCGGCAACATTATTGTGCAGAATGGTTTGGCACAGAACAATAATGATTTTACTTTAATTCACGCAAGATCGTTTGCCGAGAATGTCATGTTTAGCAATGGGCAAGGCCCAATTTCTGGTTCGATAAATGTTAGTGATGGAGCCCTGGATGACGCTAGCATTTTCGTAACTGGAGATTCATTACTACACTCTGTACCCTTAACTACTCAGGCTTTTACTCGAGGTCTGTTTGGTGATTATGGGCAATACATAGTGTCGATTGGGTTAATGTTGTTTGCCTTCTCAACAGCTATCGCGTGGTCTTATTACGGGGATAGAGCGATGACTTATTTGTTTGGGCCTAAATCTGTTTTTCCTTATCGAGTCGTTTACGTGCTGGGATTTTTCTATGCAGCGCTAGCAGACACAACCATTGTTTGGAATATATCCCTAATCACTATTGTGCTTATGACCGTACCTAATCTGGTGGGCATTTTGTTAATGCACAAAGAGATGAAGAAAATTGTTGTTGATTACTGGGATCGAAATCGCGACACTTAATAACACTGCACCTCAAAAGAATATATTCTACATTCTAACGCAGGACGACCTCGCCCGGCAGACGAATATTTTCAACGATAGCTTGAACGTCCTTTGGTGGTTCAGGGGTAATTTTTGAAATGCCATAGGCCACAGCCATATTAACAATGGTTCCCAGAGTTCCAATTCCTTCTGGAGAAATCCCAAACAACCAGCCTTGAGCATTATCCATAGCAGGGTTGATTGTCTTAAAGTACACGATGTATAGAGCTGTAAATAGAAAACCAGCAACCATTCCAGCGATTGCTCCTTGTTTATTCATGCGCTTATGAAAAATTCCCAAAACAATAGCAGGAAAGAAGGATGCTGCCGCTAAACCAAAAGCATAGGCAACGACTTGCGCCACGTAAGCTGGTGGGTTTATCCCCACATAGCCGGCAATTATTACTGCAACAAATATTGCAATTCTTGCATAGCGAAGTTCTTGCTTTTCTGAGATGTTAGGCATGAAACTCCTTTTCATGAGGTCGTGAGCTACAGCTGTGGAAATAACGAGTAACAAGCCTGCTGCAGTTGAAAGTGCTGCCGCTAAAGCTCCAGCTGCAACTAGAGCAACAACCCAATTTGGCAATCCTGCGATCTCTGGATTTGCCAATACCATGATGTCACGATTTACTTCGAGTTCATTAATTTCAGGATCGCCAACATACTGAATTCGGCCATCTTCATTTTTGTCGGTAAATACAATTAAGTTTGTTGCTTCCCATTTAGTAAACCATTCTGGAACAGCAGAATACTCAATATTATCTACGGTGTTAATTAAGTTGGTGCGGGCGAATGCAGCTACCGCTGGAGCTGTAGTGTAGAGAATAGCGATAAAAATTAGAGCATAGCCAGCAGAGCGACGAGCATCTCTAACATTTGGCACTGTAAAAAATCGAATGATTACGTGGGGTAAACCGGCGGTACCAAACATTAAAGCTGCAGTTATGAAGAATACATCTTGTGTTGAACGCTGTCCTTCGGTGTATGTGGCAAAACCTAATTGTTCACTCATGCCATCTAATCTATCCAGTAAATAGCCGCCCCCAAAAGATTCTGTTAATTCAGCGCCGAAACCAAGTTGAGGTACGGGAATGCCTGTCATTAATATAGAAATGAAAATAGCAGGGACCATGAATGCAAAGATTAGGACGCAGTATTGTGCGACCTGTGTATAAGTTATGCCTTTCATGCCGCCCATGACTGCATAAAAAAACACGATAGCCATTCCAATTATAACGCCGGTAGTGATATCGACTTCTAAAAAACGGGAAAAGACAATTCCAGCACCTTGCATTTGTCCGCAGACATAAACAAAAGAAATTGTAATTGCGCAGAAGACAGCGATCAATCTTGCTGATTGCGAGTAATAACGATCACCAATAAAGTCGGGCACTGTAAATTTTCCAAACTTCCTTAAGTAGGGTGCTAGTAATAGTGCTAAAAGCACATAACCGCCGGTCCATCCCATTAGGTAAAAAGTGCCATCTCTACCCAGAAAAGATATTAACCCGGCCATTGAAATAAAAGAGGCTGCTGACATCCAGTCGGCGGCGGTGGCCATACCATTTGCGAGAGGTGGAACTCCACTTCCGGCGACATAAAATTCGCTAGTGGATCCAGCTCTTGATTTTATTGCGATGCCAATATATAGCCCGAAGGTGAGAAATACGAAAATAAAAGTCCAGATTTGAACACTCATTCTGTGTCTCCGTCTGTGTTTGTTTGAAGATTAGGTTGATTGTCTTTGGAAGATTCTAAATTATACTTGTCATCTAACTTATCCATTAGATGTATATAGACATAGATCAACGCGACAAAAACTAAAATAGCACCCTGTTGGGCTATCCAGAACCCAAGCTTAAATCCTCCTATTCGAAAATTATCAAGTAGATCAACGAAGAGAATTCCGCAGCCGAAAGAAATGAAAAACCAAACAGCTAGTAGCGAGAGAACGATTCGAATATTGGATTTCCAGTAGGATTGAGCGCTGCTATTAGACATTAAGATTCCTTTGATTATTGCTTTTTCAACTCCCGGAAGGGGTAAACAAATAAGACCTTCGAGGGAATAAATTCTACGGAAGAATTCCGTCTTTGCCACGCGCTGGGATGGTATCATTTAATCTGGAACCCGTACAACTGCCTAGATTCGTGGGTCTCGGCGAAGTTGCTTCTCAAGAGTTGTCTCAACTTATTAGCACCGTCTCTTGAACTAAATTTACTTAATCCATTGTTGTTTAAACCCTTTCTTGACTGAGGATAAAGTTGAGGAAAGGCACATGTCGGGCCATAAATTTTGTGAGCTTCAAGCTCCTATGATGAGTAATACTCGAAGATCACGAGCTGACGTTAAAAAGTGTTCTAGGTAATTTTCGTTATTGCTTAAGTGATTCTTACAGAGCTGAAGTGATATTACTGGCGATATAGCTATGTAATATTATTCTTTTGAATTGAGCGATTCACTGATGTAGCTTTCTAGTTTCTTGTGACACTTTGCTCGATTTTCTTCGGCAGCTTTTGAATATTCTCTAAACAATTGTCTTAGTTTCTGTCGTTGTAATCTAGAATGTTTGCTGAGTATTTGATTTATTCCGTCATCGCCTGCAGTAAGTATGATTTCTGTTAACTCTCTGGCAAGAATTCGTGATTGAGGGCTGGTTTTGCGTGGTGACCGTAGTAAATTAATCGCCTCGTTAATTTCTTCTTTACTACAGTCTCGCATTATCTTCCCGAGGTACTGTTTCTGTCTTTTTTTGGCTCCATGGGAATTTGGCAGTCGCTTGTATTCAGTAATAGCGATCCTTACGCGATCTGGAAGTGGAATTTGATCTAGATCTGTGATTTTAAACTCTAATAATTGTTCACCAAGGGCCTGCATTCTGGTTGCTTCTTTCTTCTGCTGAGTTCTGCTAGAAGGTTCTAGTTTTTGAACTTCTTCATCAGTGTGTTGCTCTCTATTTTTTTGTTCCATCAGCGCTACTTATAAGGTTTAGATATAGAAAATTTGGGCGAGTCCGAGAAATGCAAAGAATCCAATGGAATCTGTTATCGCGGTTAGGGCGACAGATCCAGCAAGTGCAGGATCAATATTAATCTTCTTTAGAAAGAGAGGAAGATAAGCGCCAGCAAGAGCAGCGGTGACGAGATTAATCATCATAGCTACCGCTAGGATGTAACTCAGCAATAAGTCCTGATACCAGGCAAACGCAATTAATGAAATTATACCTGCCCACAGCGCCCCATTTAGTCCCGCTACGCCTAATTCTCTTGTTAACAGCCATCTGCTAGTTGAGGGGCTAATATGCCCAAGCGCCATGCTACGTATTACTAATGTTAAGGTTTGAGTGCCGGCAACTCCACCCATGTTCGCTACAATTGGCATCAATACAGCTAGATAGACAACTTGGTCTAATGTGTCTTGAAACAGAAAGATGACCATTGAGGCAAAAACCGCTGTCATTAGGTTTAACCCAAGCCAGAGCGCTCTGCGTCGTGCTGTTTTTACAATGGGAGCGAACGTGTCATCTTCTTCATCTAAGCCTGCCATGCTCATTAATGAATGTTCAGTGCTATCACGAATAACATCAACCACATCGTCAATTGTAATACGGCCTAAAAGCTTGCCTTTGTTATCGATAACAGGAGCAGATACCCAGTCATGTTGTTCGAAAAGCTGAGCTACTTGAGTCGCTTCCATTTCTACAGGAATCGCTTCAATATCTTCTCGCATAACTTCACGTACTAAAGTATTTGGGCCGGAAACCAAGATTTCTCTTAAGGGTAAGATTCCTAGAAACATATCGTCGCGACTGACAACAAGCAGATTATCAGTCATTTCTGGAATTCTTTCGTGTCTTCTTAAATAACGCAGTACTAACTCTACAGTATGATTTCGTCGAACCGTAATGGTGTCTGTATTCATCAGGCCGCCAGCAGTATCTTCGTCGTAAGAAAGAATTGTCTCCAAACGATGACGATCTTGCTGATCCATGGCTTGCAATACTTCGGTCGCAATTTGTTGAGGCAGCTGTTGCAATATGTCTGCAAGATCATCTGTCTCTAGCCCTTCTGTTAACTCTGCGACCTGTGCCGCGTCTAATTCGCTAAGAAAGTCACTTTGTAGATCCTCATTAAGATATTGTAAAACTTCACCCTCGGAATCTTTGTCAATTAGCTGCCAAAGAACAGAACGAGTTTTAGGGGGAGAAGATTCGAGTAGATAAGCGATACCCGCAGTAGGTAAAGTCTTGATCATTTGCTGTACCTGGGACAAAGAACCGCTATGAATAGCTCGGTTTAATTCCAAGACATGATCTTTTTTAAATTGTGATTCCTTAGTTTCCGACATACTAAACCTCAGACATCTACTCAAAAATCGGTGGGCACCGGTATGCTTTGAACTGAGGTATCCAGCCGGTAGTGGGGGTCCGGAGTGATTGGCAAAAGCATCTTACCGTCATTTCGCTGAAAAACAAAAGTTAAAGTTTTGTTGATGTTGTAGATTGCTCGTCTTCACCAAATCGATTACTTATAAGTGCAACAATCGCAGTGACGGCTACGTCTTCGTCTGCACCATCAATTTCTATGCTTAATTCTGTGCCTTTCACTGCTGCTAACATCATGAGTGATAGGATGCTTTTTCCGTCGACCATCTTTTCATGGCCTACCCGAATATCAGAACTAAAAGTGGCCGCGAGTTCCACGAGCTTGAATGCAGCGCGGGCATGCAGTCCTGCCTTATTAGTTATCTCCACTTTGACTTTCTGCATAATTATTTAAAATTCTGTTGTATTAATTCCCGGTGCCTTACTTGTACATTGGTGATAGATTCTGCAAATTCGTTACCAAGTTTTTCGCATAGGTACACGGATCTATGCTGTCCGCCAGTGCAGCCAATGGCGACAGTGATATAACTACGATTGTTGCCTTCAAATTTTGGTAGCCATTTTTGCAGGAATTGGGAAATATCACTATACATTTCTTGGACTTCATTTTCTGCATTGAGAAATTTTATCACCGCTTCATCTAGCCCAGTTAGGGATCGTAAAGAATTGTCCCAATAAGGGTTGGGTAAGCAGCGGACGTCATAAATAATATCTGCATCCACCGGCACGTCATTTTTATAACCAAACGATTGAAAAAGAAGTGCCAACCTTGTCTCTTTATTCTTGACTAATCGATCCTTTATCGAATCTCTTAATTGGTTTAAGGACATTTTGCTTGTGTCGATTGAAAGATTCGCCATAACTAAAATTGGTTCCAGTAATTCTGATTCTTTGTCGATAGCTTCTTTTAGGCCAATTCTTTCGTCAGACAAAGGGTGCTTACGCCGACTTTCATTAAATCGCTTTAGTAGCGTTCGGTCATTAGCATCAAGAAAGATAATTTCCGTCGGCAGATTTTTGGATTTAAGGTCATTGACAATGTTTGGAACCTGTTCTAAATCTGCGGATATATTACGAGCATCAATACTTACCGCAACATTTGGAATGTCTGTTTCCCCAGTGAAAACTTTGTTTGCTAATGAGTAGAGTAGGCTGGCTGGAAGATTGTCTATGCAATAGTATCCGCGGTCTTCCAGTATATGCAGAACGGTACTTTTTCCTGAGCCGGATCTGCCACTGATAATTGTCAGTTTCATTGTTGGTGACTCTAATTAAAATTCTAGCCGATAGGTTAGCGCTTAATTTGCTAGAAAGGTAGAGTGACTTTATAAAGATCGCTACTGTTTTGAGTTTGTCTTATTGTGGAGCAAAAATCTGGATCATTGAATAGTTCTGCGAGACACGCCAGAGCTTTTATGTGATCGTTAGTCTTTTCTTCTGGCACGATTAGTAGAAAAATCACATCTACTTTTTTGCCATCTATTGCATCGAAGTCTATTGCATTCTCTAGCGTAATCAGTGCCCCAGTAATTGTCTTGCAGTGTGGAACCCGACAATGAGGGATTGCAATTCCATTGCCTAGGCCGGTGCTGCCGAGTTGCTCGCGCGCCATAATCGCATTAAATATTTCATTATCGTCGAGGTTGCTAAATTGCTTACTTAATAATTCACTAATATTTTCGAGGAGTCTTTTTTTGCTGACACCTTCTATACGACAGTAGCAGCGTTCTCGTGTAAGAAAATTTTTCAATTGCATTAAAGTGATTCTCTTTTCTAATTATTCATCTAAAGTAGGCGCAAGGTAAGATTAGATCAGTCTAATTATTGTTGGTTTAGGCAATGAGACGTTTGCGTTCGTTTGAAGGTGGAATAGAAAGCGATTCTCTATATTTGGCAATTGTTCTTCGTGCTACGTTTATTCCTTTGTTCTCCAATAATTGGGTAATTTTATTGTCACTTAAAGGTTTGCGAACATTCTCAGCGGCTATTAGCTTCTTAAGTATTGCTCTAATCGCTGTAGATGAGCATTCTCCACCATCCTTGGTAGATACATGACTCGAGAAGAAATATTTAAGCTCATATATCCCTCGAGGTGTATGCATGTACTTTTGAGTAGTAACCCGAGAGATCGTCGATTCATGCATGTTTACCAGTTCGGCAATATCATGAAGCACTAAAGGTTTCATGGCTTCATCTCCGTATTCGAGAAAGTCTCTCTGATGTTCAACAATTCGAGTGGCAACTTTCATTAGGGTCTCGTTGCGGCTCTGTAAGCTTTTTATGAACCAGCGAGCTTCTTGTAAATTGTCGCGCAAATAATTATTTTCATCGCTGGAATCCGCTCGCTTTACCAAAGAAGCATAATCACTATTAATACGAATTTTTGGCGCTGTATCTGGGTTTAGTTCAACTTTCCATCTTCCTGATTCCACTAGCTTAGTAACTATTATGTCCGGGATCATATAAGTCGTAGATGGGGGGGAGATATTTGCACCAGGGCGAGGATCGAGACTTTCAATAATCGTGATGGTGTCTCTTAGCTCTTCCTCTTTTAATTTGGTCTTGCGCATTAGCTGCGCGTAATCACGGTGGCCTAACAAGTTTAAATACTCTTTTACAATAAGCTTGGCATTAGCTATTAGTTTGGAAAATTTTGAATCATCAATTTGGTTGAGCTGAATCGATAAGCATTCAGACAAGTCTCTGTATCCAACACCAATGGGATCAAATTGTTGGATTCGATGAAGCACAGCAACTATTTCGTCTAATTCGATTTCTAATTCAGATTCGAAACCTTCATTCATAGACTCAACTCCAACAGTTAGCATGCCATTGGCATCAATTGCATCTATGATGGCAAAACCAATGCTTTTGTCTTTCTCGGACATTGGCGTTAAGTTAAGTTGCCATAATAAATGATCTTGGAGTGTGTCAACGGTTGTATTTCTGGATTCGTAATCTATAGGGTCAGAATCATAGGAAGTAGAAGCAGAATATGTGCTCGGGTAAATATCATCCCAGTTGCTATCAACAGCTAAGTCTCCAGGCATCTCTTCTTGCCAGTTGCTACCATCTCCATTTAATACTTGTTCGTCTGTAGGTTGTTCTGCATTCTTTTCAGGTGTCTGCTCAGAATTTTCAGACGTAGACTTGTCAGCAGATTGAGTATTGGATTCTTGGCTAATGCCAGACTCATCTTCGTCACTATTTTCAATTAACTCAAGCATTGGGTTGGACTCCAGTGCTTGGTGAATTTCTTGTTGTAGGTCTAGGGTTGAAAGTTGAAGAAGTTTAATTGCTTGCTGCAGCTGAGGAGTCATTGTTAGCTGCTGACCTAGCTTTAGCTGAAGCGAAAGTTTCATGAAGGGGTTTACTTAAAGTAAGAGCGCTAGCTTAAGGTGGATATCGGATACATATGCCAAGATTAGATGTATGTCCATAGAATGGATAGTATAGCAAGATTCATGCCTGAATTGCATAGTATATCACAAGGCTTTTGCGGTGCCGAAAGAGGTAACTTGTTAGAAATTTGAAGGTGAGAATATGAACAGTTTGGGAGTAGAAAAACGGATTTTTAGATTTTAAATTGATCACCAAGATAGACTTCTCGAACTTTTTGATTATCTAGAATTTCTTCAGCCGTCCCCTCAGAAATTATTTGGCCTTCACTAACAATATAGGCCTTCTCGCAAATATCCAGTGTTTCTCGAACATTGTGGTCGGTTAACAAAATTCCAATATCGCGATTTTTTAAGTGTTGAATAATTTTCTTGATATCACTTACCGATATTGGGTCAACACCAGCGAAGGGTTCATCTAATAGAATAAATTTTGGATCAGTCGCCAATGTTCTAGCAATCTCAGTTCGACGACGCTCCCCACCAGACAAGCTCATTCCTTTGTTATGTCGGATATGTTGAATATTAAACTCGTCCAACAGAGTCTCCAACTTCCTCTGTTTTTCTGAATTGCTTAGATCTTGGCGAGTCTCCAAAATGGCGAGGATGTTATTCTCCACTGTTAAGGCTCTAAAAATAGATGAATCTTGTGGCAGATACGAAAGCCCGAAACTAGCCCGCTTATGTATAGGAAGTGGAGTAAGTTTGTTCTCATTTATAAATACGTCACCGGAATCGGCTTTAACTAAACCGACAATCATATAGAAGCAAGTCGTTTTACCAGCGCCATTGGGTCCTAGTAAGCCAACAATTTCACCCTTCTTAACACTAATCGAAAAGTCTCTAACTACTTCTCGATCGTTGTAACTTTTTGCAAGGTTCGTGACTTTTAACATTACTAATTAGGCTGTGAACTCAGTATTCCCTGGCAAGGGCCAGTTGCTTCGCGAATTAAATCCTGGTCAGCAATATATATAATAGCAGCACAACTCATAGTGGAGTCAGGAGATTCAATATTAGCATCACCAACGAGCTCTAAAATCGTTTCATCTAACTCGTCGGAGTAAAACACTAGGGTATCACTCGTGCCAGTAACCAAATTTCCATCTTCATCGAGTTGTTGCTGATATTGGACCGGAGATCCGCGAACCGTAACCTTGGTAAGTTCATTTGTGGAAACCAAGTATTCAAAAATAGCTTCAGAGCCAATGATCTCCAACGATCCTTGCGTAACTTTTACATTCTCATTCATTTCCAAGATTCTTGTATTGCCATTTATGCGCATGGTTGACCCACCATCAGAGCTCCAGAGTACCTGCTGCTGACGATCGGCTTCCAATGCCCTAATCGGGACCGACAGAAAAAACCCTAGAATCGTAGACAATATCAGAGCCTTAATTATCGGTCTTCTCATAGTATCCTCGAATATCACGATGAAATTTTATTTTGTCTATTTTAAGGTTGGCGAACATGCCTGTGGAAGATTGTTGTAATGTGGAAGTTACAAGCCTTATAGCTTGGTCGGTTTCCAAAGTTTTATTTTGTGGGTTAAGCTCGAGAAATTCCGTGGACATAACTGTGCGATTACCAAAATCATCGAGACTAAAAACTTCCACATTTCCTGATAATTCAATGTTTCTATTTTCTATTGTATTCTCGGTTAAATCAGCAGAAATTCGACCGTTGTTAGCTACAATATTCCAGCGGGATTTTCCATCCTGAAAAAGCCGAATAAATGGTTTCTCTAGTTCTGTGTGATTATCATTATAATGAGTCTGGCTTTTGGCTCGGAGCGTATAATTAATATCACCTTCAGGGTTATAAAGGACCGTATTGAACCCTTCTGAATAAACGTTATAGTCGAGCATGTTGAAACTGCCTGTATCTTCGAAGTTGACGGAAACACTGTCATAAGCTGATATTGCTAGGAAAATCAGCATCGCAAGTAGACTTGGGATAAGAAGCAGCTTATGACGTTGCATTACTTTCTCAATAAGGGTTTTGTAGGAAGCTTATCACGAATGTTCCAAATTAGAGGAGCCTTCAGCGATAACTTGACTTGCGAGATAGAGGATTATTTATAGCAGAGCTAAATAAAGTTGTCGTTTTTGTTTTGGCTTTTGATTATAAAGTCAGTTATTTCTCGAACTGCTCCAGAGCCTCCAGCCGTTAGTGTTACGGCTGCTGCAGCTGCTCGCACGTCTGAATGGCCGTTCGGTACCGAGAAGCCTAAGCCGACAGATTGGATTGCTGGTAAGTCAGGTAGGTCGTCACCCACATAGGCAACTTCTTCTAGCGAGTAGCCTTTGTTGGCGACTATTTCATTTATAGCTTGTAATTTGTCTTCGCGGCCCTGATAGATTATCTCGATTCCGAGATCCTTGGCTCGTTTTTCAACGAGCAGCGAAGTCCGTCCTGTTATTATTCCAACATCTACCCCAACACTGAGCAGCATTTTAATGCCATGACCATCGAGAGAATGAAACGCCTTAGTTTCTTCACCAGAATTAGAGAAATAAAGTCGACCGTCTGTTAAAACGCCGTCGACATCTAGTGCCAGTAATTTAATTTTACTTGCGGAGTTTTTTAAGGACTCTTGTTCTAGATTAAACTGCATAGTGAGCTAAACAACATTGGCATCGAGTAAATCGTGCATTTTAATTATTCCTTCAATCTTGTCGTCGTCATTTTTGACAATTAGCACATAGACATTTGAGGTTTGCATTATATTTGCTGCTTCTGCAGCGAGAGAATTGCTATAAATAGATTTGTAGGAGGTGGACATTACATCTTTAATAAGTGTGCTTCGTATATCTTTGCCCGAACTTAGCATACGCCTCAGGTCTCCATCAGTGAATACGCCTTCTAGCAGGTTTTGTTCATTAAAAACGGTCGTCAGTCCGAAGCCTTTCTTGCTCATTTCGAGTAAGGCATTTGCTAAAGTTGTTGTGGTTAGAACTTTAGGAATTTCCTCACCGCTGTGCATTACGTCTTTCACTTTAACAAATAATTTTCTACCGAGATTGCCGCCAGGATGAGAGAATGCAAAATCATCGCTGGTAAATCCCCGTGCCTCAAGTAATGCCATAGCAAGTGCGTCGCCTAACACTAAAGCAACGGTAGTGCTGGAGGTCGGTGCTAGGCCGAGAGGGCAAGCTTCTTCCTCCACCTGACCGTCGATATTGACAGAAGCTGCTGCTGCAAGTGCAGAGTTCTTATCGCCGGTGATGGTAATTAGTGAAATTTTCTTCCGTTTAAGGACAGGCAGCAAACTAGTGATTTCTTCGGTTATCCCAGAATTGGAAAGTGCTAAAACAACATCTGCAGAGGTAATCATTCCTATGTCGCCATGGCTGGCTTCAGCTGGGTGGACATACATGGAAGGAGTGCCGGTGCTAGCAAGGGTTGCTGCAATTTTTCTTCCAATATGACCAGATTTTCCCATCCCAGTCACCACTACTCTACCTTGACAGTTTAAAATTATGTCGCAGGCATCTTCGAAGTCTCGACCAACACGTGTTTTTAAGGCAATAATTGCATTACTTTCTATTTCAATTGCTCTAAGGACACTGTTGATTACAGAGGTTTTCTTTGAGTCGTCAGTAGTCATAAGTATTCGTGATTTAACTTTGTGTCTGAAATAGCATAACCGTAAACCAGCAACAATATATTAACAAGAAAATAGCGCCATGGACGCGGCCAATCATCTTTTGTTTCTTAATACCGCGATAACAAATATAAGACAGTAATAAAGTCAGAATTAGCACACCGACGTAATCACGATAGAGAAGAAATGGATCGATGGACCTAGCGCTCAATAGACCAGGGAATGGTAGAACCGCCAAAAGATTCAAAATATTTGATCCTATTATATTTCCGATCGCTAAATCATCGTGCCCTTTAAGTACAAAAGTAACAGATGCTGCTAATTCTGGGAGACTGGTCCCAAGAGCTACAATGGTTAAACCAATAATTGCGGCTGAAACATGCAAATTCTCAGCTATTGATGAGGCTGCTTGAACAAGTGCTTCCGCACTAAATATCAAAAGTATTAATCCCAAAATCAAATAGCCGAACGCTTGAATGCTATTTATTTCTATTAATTTTGAGTCTTCAGTTTCCGGCGCATTACCAGAGTGTGAGCTTTGTTTGTAAAGCCTGTAACCTAAAAAACCAGCTATGCCAATTAGTATTGCAGCATCAAAGGAACCCAGATGGAGATCTATCAATAAAGCTCCAGTAACTAGAGTTACAAGAAGGAGTGCGGGAAGTTCTTTGCTTGTTAGAGATTCTGGAGGCTTAAGAGGGCTAATCATTGCTGCTGCGCCCAGAGCAACCCCTACATTAAACAAATTGGACCCAAGAGCATTGCCAATAGCTAGTTCCGGTTTGTCTTCAAGAGCGGCTATTGCAGAGGAAAATACTTCGGGGGCAGAGGTTCCGAAAGCAACGATGGTAAGGCCAATCATTAAGGGTGAGATCCCTAAGTTTCGCGCTAGAGCAGACGCGCCAAAAACAAACTTGTTCGCCCCCCAGATCAATCCAATAAATCCAAGGACGATAATGACTGCAGCAAGGAACATATATCGTAAATTATAGAGACTTTGATGAAGCGCGCAATTAGAAGGCTCTTTGTCTTGCTTTGCAAGTATTAATTTATTGGAGTTTCCAATTCATGTACACTGGCCGCGTGTCCTCCGGGTTCATTCAGCATTAAGGTCTTAATGCGCAATATCAAAAGTGGAAGCTGAATGGAATAATTTCCATAGCGGCATCAAGCAGGGTGCCTCCAGCTTAATTGTGGAGATAAACATATGAAATCAATGAGTAAAGTTGCATTACCCTGGTTCATCGTTCTGGCGATGACAGGAATAGTAAATGCCCAGCAAATGTCAGCAGTCGGAACGGCTGAACTTGGTGTGAATACCCTGCTCGAGACTGTCGCTGAATCTAAGGATCTCTTTCTGTCAGATAGGGATCGTTATTTTGCTAATGTAGAGGGTGTGTTAAACACTTTTGTAGATTTTAACGCGGTTGCTGAAGTAGTTATGAATCGTTTCGCTGATGGTGCCTCAGTTGGTCAAACAGAAAGGTTTGCCGATATATTACGCAGTACACTGACCCGCTTTTATGGCGCTTCATTAGCGAATTACAACGGTGAGGAATTAGTCTTTCTGCCATCGAGTAATGCAGGTGATGATCCAAGAGCAGATACTGTGGTAGGCATGGAACTTAGAGGGAGCGATAGCAACCTTCGCTTGCAGTACCAGATGTTCATAAATGAAAATAATGAGTGGAAGTTAAAAAATTTAAGCCTTGCCGGAATTAATTTAGGGCGACAATACTTTGGTCAATTTTCAGCGCTAATGTCGGAACACGACAACGACATTGATCTTGTCTTAGATAATTGGCAGTAAATCGGAGTCGATACCGTGGGAACTAATGAAATTAAGCAGCTGTTGTTGACCGCATTGCCAAATTGCGAGATTAGTGTCGAAGGGGGTGAAGGAAAATATCTTGTTTCCGCAATCGGCGATGTATTCGAAGGCTTGAGCGCAGTAAAACGGCAACAGACCATTTACAAAATTCTTAATGAGCAAATTTCGAGTGGTGTTATTCATGCAGTTTCCATGAAATTGCAGACTCCTGCTGAAAATTTAGTTTCTTAAATGTGATTACCGGAATTAGATCACTATGGATAAGTTAATTATCAAAGGCGGCATCAGTCTTAAGGGTGAGATTAGGATTGCCGGCGCAAAGAATTCAGCACTTCCCATTCTAGCGGCTACTTTGTTAACTCAAGAAACGATTCAAATATGCAATTTGCCTCACTTGTTTGATATTACAACCATGCTTGAACTTTTAGGTTGTATGGGAGTACAGCCAATAATTGATGAAAAACTGAATGTCGAAGTGGACAGCAGTACGATTAAGCATTTCAGTGCCCCTTATGAATTAGTGAAAACAATGCGCGCTTCGATATTGGTATTAGGTCCTCTTCTAACTCGCTATGGTCAGGCAGAAGTGGCGTTGCCCGGAGGATGTGCAATTGGAAGCCGACCAGTAAATCTTCATATCAGTGCTCTGCAGGCGATGGGCGCCGACATCGTAGTGGAAGATGGGTACATAAAGGCTTCAGTTAAAGGAAAGTTAAACGGTGCCCACATTTTTATGGACTTAGTCACCGTTACTGGTACTGAAAACGTGATGATGGCTGCTTGCCTGGCAGAGGGTCAGACTGTTATCGAGAATGCGGCTCGAGAACCTGAGGTAGTCGACTTAGCTAATTGTCTGGTAAAAATGGGTGCAGATATCTCCGGTCAGGGTACAGATACCATAATTATTAATGGCGTTAACGATTTGCATGGATGTAGTTATTCAGTAATGCCAGATCGAATTGAAACAGGCACCTACTTGATAGCAGCAGCTGCTACTCGGGGCCATATTAAAGTGAAAGATACGAGGCCTGATATTTTAGAGTCACTGCTCAGCAAGTTGGAACAAGTTGGCGCCGAGATTAAATTAGGCGATAACTGGATTGAATTAAATATGCATGGCAAAAGACCGCAAGCAGTGTCATTGCGAACTGCGCCATATCCAGCTTTTCCAACAGACATGCAAGCGCAATTCACGGCGCTTAACTCGGTAGCAGCGGGCACTGGCTCAATAACGGAAACCGTGTTTGAAAATCGATTTATGCACGTTCATGAAATGAACAGAATGGGTGCGTCAATAAAGGTAGAAGGAAACACTGTAATAGTGCAAGGAGTAGATGCTTTAAAGGGCGCGCCAGTAATGGCTACAGATCTGCGAGCGTCAGCTAGTTTAATAATAGCAGGGCTTGTGTCTAAAAATGAGACTAGCGTAGACCGGATTTATCACATCGATCGTGGCTATGAATGTATTGAAGAAAAACTCCAACTACTCGGGGCTCAAATACGTCGGGTTCCTTCTTAATCAAACTGATTTAATATTTTATTCAATTTAGAAAAAATCATGAATTCTACAAACTTAGTCATTGCGCTCACCAAGGGGCGTATTTTAAAAGAAACTCTTCCTTTGTTGGTGGCAGCGAATATTGAACCGATGGAAGATATAACCCAAAGTCGAAAATTGTTGTTTGATACCAATCTCGACAATATAAAACTTATGGTTGTTAGGGGTTCTGATGTGCCTACTTATGTAGAATTTGGAAGTGCTGATATGGGTGTTGCTGGCAAAGACTTAATTCTAGAGCACGGCTCTGACGGATTTTATGAACCTCTTGATCTGCGGATTGCAAAGTGTCGTTTGATGACGGCAGTGCCCATGGTTTCGAGCAGTACTTCAGATACGCTAAAAGTTGCTACCAAATTTACTAATATTGCAAAAAAATATTTTGCCGAGCAGGGGCAGCAAGTCGAGTTAATTAAACTTAATGGAGCGTTAGAACTTGCACCTTCATTGGGGTTGGCTGACTTGATTGTTGACATCGTTGAAACGGGAAAAACCTTAACAGCGAACGGAATGGAACCGAAGGATCTTATAACTAATGTTTCTTCCCGAGTTATAGTAAATAAAGCATCCATGAAGATTAAAAACGCGATAATTCGCGATATTCTAAGGAAGCTGAATGCTGCAGTTAACAAAAGCTAGACTGATTACTAAATTCTAATGAGCAAGCTAACTAATTCAATCACACGTCTATCTACCACTGCTTCTAATTTTGAGCAGCAATTAAATCAATTATTGCGGCGAGAAATGTTGATAGAGAAAGAGGTAACAGAAGCTGTTAGAAAAATTCTAGCCGATGTAAAACTTCGAGGGGATCAAGCCGTAGTTGATTTCACTAACCAATTTGATGGTTATAAAGTGCAGTCAATAAAAGAATTAATTGTTTCTTCCGACCAGTTGCAGAACTCCTTGGCAAGTCTATCGAACGAGCAGCGGCAATCCCTGACTCATGCAGCGGAGCGCATTAAAAGCTACCACGAAAAGCAAAAGCAAAGTTCCTGGCAATATAAAGAAGCTGACGGCTCAGTCTATGGTCAAAAGATTAGCCCTCTCGAAAGAGTAGGTGTATACGTGCCGGGTGGGAAAGCAAACTATCCCTCTTCGGTTCTGATGCTCGCCATACCAGCTCAAGTGGCAGGGGTGAGTGAAATAATCGCTACAGTTCCTACTCCTTATGGTGATGATGGCAAACTAATATTTGCAGCAGCGGCCTTGGCTGGCGTCAGCCAGCTTTATACAGTGGGGGGCGCTCAGGCCATAGCAGCTTTAGCTTATGGAACCGAGACTATTCCGAGGGTGGATAAGATCGCTGGTCCAGGCAATGTTTTTGTCACGGTGGCTAAAAAAATGGTCTTTGGGGACGTTGGTATTGATATGGTTGCTGGCCCTTCTGAATTGACAATCATTTGTGATGGCAAAACAGATCCTGATTGGATTGCAATGGATCTATTTTCTCAGGCTGAACATGACGAGCAAGCGCAATCTATTTTGATTTCAATCGACGAAGGATATTTGGATGCAGTTCAAGTGAGTATTGACAAATTATTGCCAAAGATGGAGCGGGCAGAGATTATTCAAACCTCTCTAAACAATAGAGGCATATTGATTTCTGTAAAAGATATTGAAGAGGCAGTATTAGTAAGTAATTTAATTGCGCCCGAGCACTTGGAAGTCTCTGTAGATGATCCTGATGTTATTTTGGAAGGCATCAAAAACGCCGGTGCGATATTCCTTGGTCGATATAGTGCGGAAGCGCTTGGAGATTATTGTGCTGGTCCCAGTCACGTGTTGCCTACCTCAGGAACGGCCCGATTCTTCTCTGCGCTCGGTGTCTACGATTTTCAAAAACGTAGTTCGATCATTAATTGCTCTGCAGAGGGTGCTAAAAACTTAGCAGTTACCGCGGCAGAGTTAGCTCGAAATGAGCATCTGCAGGCACATGCTCTTTCTGCAGAATATCGATTAAGGAAAAATTCAGATTAATTTGAAGCAGATTGTGACTCTATTATGCGAGCTTCGCCAAAGCCTAGGGTTACCGGTAGATTAAACGTCTGGCTGTTTCTGTATATCTGGACATTTACTGTGTCGACAGGTTTTTTGTTTCTAACTTCCATTAAGATATTTTGTGCATCCACGATTTGGGTATTTTCTACTTGAGTGATTACATCGCCAGGCCTTATTCCTGCCCTTTCGGCAGCGCCGCCATCGTCAACACTTTCAACTAACATTCCTCGAATATGGTTTACGCCAAAAAATAATTGACTGGACTGTTCATTGAGTGCTTCACCGGTTAACACTCCTAAGTAACCGGAGTTCGCTTCAATAGCCTGTGCGACGAGTTCTTCCATTGATGTTAGGGCGATACTGGCAGGGGTTGCAAAACCAATTCCTTCAAAATTACCTGATTCAGAAAATATAGATGAGTTAATTCCAATTAACTTGCCTTCAGAATTGATAAGCGCTCCGCCTGAATTGCCAGGATTAATCGCTGCGTCGGTTTGAATAATTGAGACAGTAGTATCAGGGTTATTGGTTAAGGCGCTAATAATACCTTGAGATACTGATTGGCCTATGTTTCTAGGATAGCCAATTGCAAAAACTACGTCGCCAACTTTTAAATTCTGCATATTAGAAATTTCGATAGGTGTCAGGTCATTCATATTGATATGTAGGACTGCTAAGTCATTTAGTTTGTCCCAAGCGACAACCGTCGCCGAAATCCTACGTCCATCATTTAGAGTTACTTCGGTGTCAAATAGGTCAAATAAATTATCTACCACATGCAGATTAGTAAGAATAAATCCATTCGAGCTTACAATTACGCCTGAGCCCAGGCTGTTTTGTTCTTCGAGATGAAAATTTAGCTGATCATCTGCGGCTCTTTCAATGGATTCCACATCAAAACGGGTGGCGGTAATACCTACAACTGAGGGTGCAGCCTTACTGATAGCGACAGAAAAAGAAGTATTGGCCTGGGTGAGTGGAGCAATACTGGATTGCTCAAGTCGATGGCCAAGTTGTTCCAGCTGAGAGTACTGCAATATCACAATGGCAACTAGAACACCGCATGCTACAGGCCAACTTATAAACTGAATGATTTTTACAGTTCGATTCATGGTCTAGTCCGGGTCTGCATATTTTGCCATGTGTTACTATTATTCTCTCGAACAATATACAGCGACTAGAGGCCATTTCCAATGCCCGTAAGCCTTAATGAACTTACTGCGGAACTTAATAATCTATTAAAGCCAGAACAATTCAATGATTACTGCCCCAATGGCTTGCAGGTGGAAGGACGCAAAGAAGTAATGAAAATTGTCAGTGGAGTTACCGCATGCAGAGCCTTGATAAAGGCCGCAGTAGCTGCGAAAGCTGATTTCATATTAGTGCATCATGGCTATTTTTGGAAAGGAGAAAATCAATGCATAACGGGTTTAAAAAAATCTCGGATTCAAATGTTGCTGCAGAATGATCTTAGTTTAAGTGCTTATCATCTCCCGCTTGATGCCCACGCCGAGCTGGGAAACAATGCACAACTTGCAAAAATATTAGAATTAAACGTTGGGTCACCGTTAGATGCTGAGCAGAGGAACCCTATTGTTTTTTGCGGTCGGCTAAACCAGCCAATGTCTTTCGATAGTTTCTCCCAGCATATAAATCAAAAATTAAAACGCATGCCTCTGGGTATTAAGGGTGCAAGTGAGAAAATAGAAAAAATTGCTTGGTGTACTGGAGCAGCACAAAATTTTATTGAATTGGCAGTAGGTGTGGGAGTTGATGCTTATCTGACCGGAGAGGTTTCGGAACAGACGGTGCATATAGCACGAGAAGCGGGTCTGCATTTCTTTTCAGCTGGACATCATGCTACGGAAAGATATGGAGTGCAGGCTGTGGGTAATTATCTCTCAGAAAAATTTTCCATCCAGCATGAGTTTATCGATATCGAAAATCCAGTTTGAATTCGATTGCCATGATAAATATACAAGTGGAAAATGTCCGAGTAGATAGATTTTAAAATACCGGATAAGTTTGGGGGTTCTATATGATCTCTTCTTCTTGCATTAACTTAAGTACTTGGTTCAAGCATTCCTCAATTGATAAAGCCTCTGTGTCTAATTCTAAGTGAGTTGTTTCTGGTGGAACGTAAGGAAAAGATAGGCCAGGTATATCTGTAGAATCAGAACCTTCCGCGGCAGCGTAAAGCCCAGATGGATCTCGCTGAATACATACTTCTATCGGAGCATTGCAATAAACAAGATAACAATTATCTTTGCCGATCACGCTTATTGCATGTTCTCGTGAATCTTCATTAGGTGCTACAAATGAAGCGCAACAAATTACCCCGGAATCATTTAAGAATCTGGCAATATGTGTACTTCGTCTTAAGTTTTCTGCCCTACCTTCTGCATCATGTGATAAGTCCTTACTGATGCCTAACCGCATAGTTTTTCCATCGAGTACCGTGCTTACTCGTCCATGATCAAAGAGTCTGCGCTCTAATCCGTGGGCTAAAGTTGATTTTCCGGAGCCAGATACACCAATAAACATTATTGTTGCAGGTTTCTGTCCATACCGAGATGCTCTTTCTTCTTTTGATACGTGGACATTGTTAGCTTCGGTTTGAGGCATTTTCTGCTGTTGCTCGCAGTCGATCATTCCAGCGCCGACGCTCGCATTAGTGAGTTGATCTACAATGATAAAACCTCCAGTAGCTCGATTAGCTATGTAAGCGTCAAAACAGACAGATTTATCTAAGGAAACTTCAACCAAACCAATCTCATTGAGCTCTAGTGTGGGCGCTGGGTGCTTTTTTAGAGTATTCACATCAATTTTATTGCGGATTGTTTTGAACTGTGCGGTAACTGTGGACGAGCTTATTTTTAAATCATAGTTTTTGCCCGGTAATAAGGGGCTCTCAGTCATCCACACGACATTAGCTTCGAAGTGATTGCGACTAGTCGGTAAATTATTGGAGTGAGTGATTACATCGCCGCGGCTAACATCTACTTCGTCTTCAAGTGTCAGGGTAATTGCCATCTCAGCGTGAGCTAGCTCAATTTCCTCATCAAAAGTTACGATCGATTTAACTCGGCTTGTTTTTTCTGAAGGGAATATTGTAATCTCATCGCCTTTCCTTACCACGCCAGATGCGACGGTACCACAAAAACCCCGGAAATTTAGGTTAGGTCGATTTACATATTGAACTGGGAATCGGAAATCCGAATAATTCCGATCAGCGGAAATTCTTGCAGTTTCCAGCATAGGCATTAAAGCGCCGTTCTTATACCAGTGCATATTCTCGCTGAGATTAACAACATTGTCCCCATTTAGCGCCGAAATAGGAATAAAGCGAAAGTCTGCTGGCACAAGCTTTTGTGAAAAGTCGAGATAGTCCGCTTTAATTTCCTCAAAGATTGATTGTTTATAATCAACAAGGTCCATTTTGTTGATTGCCACAATGATGTGTTTAATCCCTAACAACGAAGCGATAAAGCTATGACGTTTGGTCTGAGTCTGAACGCCGTTCCGGGCATCTATTAATATTATTGCCAGGTCACAAGTTGACGCACCAGTCGCCATATTTCTCGTATATTGTTCGTGGCCGGGGGTGTCAGCAATTATGAATTTGCGTTTAGAGGTTGAAAAATAGCGATAGGCAACATCGATTGTAATACCTTGTTCTCTCTCGGCTTGTAATCCATCTACCAGTAACGCGAGATCGACTTTACCACCTGTTGTGCCAGACTTAATGCTATCTGCTTCAAGCGCGGCTAACTGATCTTCGTATATCATTTTTGAATCATGCAAAAGTCGACCAATCAGAGTACTTTTTCCGTCATCCACACTGCCACAAGTGAGAAGGCGCAGCAGCTCCTTGCGCTCATGCTGAGCGAGATAGGCATTGATATCGGTACTGATTAATTTGGATTGATGAGACATTTGTTGTTAGAAGTATCCCTTTCGTTTCTTTTCTTCCATGGAGCCAGCTGAATCAGAATCAATAAGCCTACCCTGCCTCTCGCTGCTTGTGGCAAGTAACATTTCTTGGATAATCTCAGGTAAGGTGGTGGCGGTTGATTCAATAGCACCAGTTAATGGATAACATCCAAGCGTACGAAATCTAACTGTCTTAGTTTCGATTTTTTGATCTTCTCCGATGGGCATACGATTATCGTCAACAAGAATATCCACCCCGTCTATATTTACAACGGGCCTAGGTTTCGCGAAATAGAGAGGCACGATATCAATATTATTTAAATATATGTATTGCCAAATATCTAGTTCCGTCCAGTTCGATAGGGGAAAAACGCGGATGCTTTCACCCTTGTTAACCTTGCCATTATAGATATTCCAAAGCTCTGGTCGTTGATTCTTCGGGTCCCAAACATGGTTTTTGTCCCTGAAGGAAAAGATTCTTTCCTTGGCTCGAGATTTTTCTTCGTCTCTCCGAGCACCACCGAATGCTGCATCGAATTTATGTTTGTTCAATGCCTGCTTTAAGGCTTGAGTTTTCATGATGTCAGTGTGTTTTTCGCTGCCATGAGTAAACGGTCCAATACCAGCTTTTACACCTTCTTGATTGATATGTACGATCATATCCAAGTCTAGCTTTTTAACTTGTTGTTCTCGAAACTCGATCATTTCTCGAAATTTCCAAGTTGTATCAATATGCATCAATGAAAATGGAGGTTTACCTGGATAAAATGCTTTTAGTGCCAGTTGCAACATTACAGCTGAGTCTTTTCCGATTGAATAAAGCATTACGGGCTTATCGAACTCTGCTGCCACCTCACGAATAATATAAATACTTTCCGCTTCTAATTGCTTAAGATGAGTAAGATTGTATTCGGCCATAATATACTGAAAGGTCTGCTTCAGGTTTTCAAAAGGTGGATTTTAGTTTGAGACTTTATAGTACGTCCGCTTATTATTTTGCAGGCTGAATTGGAGCATCTTCTTCTGTTATCAATTTTGCTTTATCGATACCAAAGTCTTCAGATAGAGCTCCAACTTGGTCGGGGGATGCCTTAACCGCATAATCCTTCGGAGGAATTAGCCCGGTTAATTCTGTTTCCTGAGCCGTGGCGTCAAAAACTGCATCGGATTCAGTGGGAAGTAATTTATTGGCAACTTCTGTATCACAAAGGTCCTGAGCGCCACTCGCTATATGTTGGTAAACCTCTTTGTAGGTTTCAGTCATGTGCTGAACCAATTCGGCGGTCATGCTGAAATGGTCACTTACGCTATGCCGATATTCGTTGTTGGATTCTTTGAGGGTGCGGATTTGGTTTTCTAACTCCTGCACTCGAGACGGACTAGTATTTAGCCGACTCGCAAAAACGACCCCAGCTACTATTCCAATTGCCAAGCAACCCATTGCAATTAACCAAACCGACATTTACTACCCATATATCTAAGGTGGAATTCGCTCCCATGGTTCAAGAGCGAGGGCACAAGTATACCTTAAATCAATAAATCTCAGTAAAAACTTTAGCTTGAGACTGTTTGGAAGGCACTATTTTTTTTTCAGGAGGCTGGTTTCTGAATGCAAAGCCCCCTAGAATCCTAGTGCATTCAATAATTTTTACTGCATGGCATTTTTAATTTCTCAAAGCAATGACTCCTTCCGAAAAATATCAAGCAGACTTGAAAGACGAAGTCATAATTTATGACGCGGATCAACACCACGTAATTCGATCTCTTAATAAATTATATGAATCGCTTCAATTAGGAAGGGCAGAGTCAAAATCTTTTTGGAAAAGGGTCAAGGCTTTGGTGCTCGGCTGCAATGAAAACCCTGTTAAATCGAAAGGAATCTACTTATGGGGCGGGGTTGGCCGTGGTAAAACTTACTTAATGGATCTTTTTTGCGATTGCTTGCCACCTGCGTTGAAGAAAAGAACTCACTTTCATCGATTTATGCAGTCGATGCATGCAGATCTTAAGAGATTACAGGGCTCAAAAAACCCTTTAGAAATTATTGCTTCAGACATAGCAAAAACCACAAAAGTTCTTTGTTTTGATGAATTTTTCGTACTCGATATAGGCGATGCGATGATTCTTGCTGGGTTGCTAAATGCTTTATTTGAGCGTGAAGTTCTCTTGATAGCGACATCCAATATTCATCCGGATAGGCTTTACGAAAATGGGTTACAAAGAGAACGGTTTCTTTCGGCGATAGAACTGATTAAATCTAATACTAATATTATCGAACTAAACGGCGCAGTGGACTATCGGCTGCGGAGCTTAAGTCAGGCGACGCTTTACCACTCTCCAGTTAACGCAACTACTGAGGCGGCATTGTTGAGAAGTTTTTACGAATTAGTTCCGAACCGCTCCGAGATTATAGTTAATGAATCCCTCAACATATTGGGTAGAGAGATTGGTACACGCTATTGCGCTGAAGATGTTGTCTGGTTTGATTTCTTTGCTATTTGTGAGGGCCCCCGCAGTGCCTTCGATTATGTGGAAATTGCGAAAATGTTTCATGCGTTAATTATTAGTGGTGTACCACAATTCGATGAGTCTCAGGACGAAAAAGCACGGCGGTTTGTTAATTTAATCGATGAACTCTACGACAGAAGGGTAAAACTTATCGTTTCTGCGAAAGCTCAAATTCCAAATCTATACCAAGGCCGGGGCCTTACTTTTGAATTTGAGCGAACGTCATCTAGGTTGCTTGAGATGCAATCTCATGATTATTTGAGCTCCGAGCACCTGGCTTGAAGGAAATTGTTTAAATTAAGATTCGGTAATTTCCTAATAATGCTAAATTCGCTGGAAGCACCGATAAAGCTGGTTTTGCAGCCTAAAATTCCTTGAATATTCAGTGTCGCTCCGTTAGTATTCGCGCTCCTTGAACTAATACCAATTCTGATAGTAATGAAGACATACAGTGCCAAACCCCACGAGGTGGATCAAAACTGGCTGCTTGTTGATGCAGACGGGCAGACTCTAGGTCGCATGGCGACTGCTATAGCGACCCGGTTACGAGGAAAGCATAAAGCTGAATATACATCTCATGTGGACACAGGGGATTTCGTTGTGGTCATCAATGCAGAGAAGGTTAAAGTGACTGGAAATAAAGCTTCAGACAAGATGTATCATTCTCATTCTGGATACCCGGGTGGCTTAAAGTCCATTTCTTTTGAGAAGTTAATCGATCGAACTCCCGAGAGAGTTATTCAACTGGCGGTAAAGGGCATGTTGCCCCGAACACCATTAGGCCGAGCGATGTTTAAGAAACTCAAAGTTTATGCGGGTTCCGAGCATCCGCATAGCGCTCAACAACCAAAATCGGTTCAATTGTAGGCGGTAGTATTTAATGGCAACTACGCAATATTACGGTACTGGTCGGCGCAAGACTTCAACTGCCCGCGTTTATCTAACCAGTGGGAAGGGCAGCATAACTATTAACCGCCGCTCGCTAGATGGTTATTTTGGACGAGAGGTAGCACGCATGATTGTCCGGCAGCCATTAGAGCTGGTCGAAATGGTTGAAAAATTTGATATCAACGTAAGTGTTCGTGGTGGGGGCAGCTTTGGGCAAGCTGGCGCCATAAGGCACGGTATTACCCGAGCACTAATGGATTATGATAGCGAGTTAAAACCGACCTTACGCAAAGCTGGCTTCGTGACTCGTGATGCACGGGAAGTTGAGCGGAAAAAAGTTGGTTTACGCAAGGCGCGCAAGAAGCCACAGTTTTCCAAGCGTTAAATTGCTAAAGAATTTTTAAGGGAACGCTGATTCCGAGTGTAGAATTGGCGTTTTTTTTTGATTTTAGAAATAAATATTTTTCTATTTATATCAGTAAGATATGGGATTTTTGGAGTATGTTCTGACTTGAAAAAAACTGTATTTTTTACTAAAATTAAAGACTGTAGCTTCAATAATAGGAATACATTCCCCGTCACGACGATAGCAGGACTGATTCCTACCCTTATTGTGACATATCAACTGTATTTAAGTATGTTCTCAAGGAGAAAATTACGGTGACTGATGACAGTGCTAATACTGGCCGTAGGCGATTTCTTGTGGGTTCAACTTCGGTAGTTGGTGCTGCCGGGGTAGCAGGAGCCGCGGTTCCTTTTGTAGGATCCTGGAATCCAAGTGCTAAAGCTCGAGCAGCTGGTGCTCCAATTCGCATTGATGTTAGCCGACTTCAATCAGGTGAAATGTTAGGCCCTATTCCCGCTTGGCGAGGAAGACCTATATTTGTTATTAATCGTAGTGATGAAGCATTAAGCGCTCTCAATGAAGATCCAGATAGGCTTACAGATCCGAATTCAGAAGACCCAGAACAACCAGATTATGCGCGGAATGAATATCGATCAAGAAGACCTGATTTAATGGTATTGGTTGGTCTATGTCCGCATCTTTTTTGCTCACCAACACCATATATTACACTTCGACCAGAACCGTTTGACACAGAATGGAGAGGCGGATTTTTTTGTCCATGCCATGGCTCTCGTTTTGATCTGGCAGGCCGAGTGTATAGCGGATCTCCTGCATCACGTAATATGCAAGTACCACCTCATTCATTCGAAAGTGATGATGTTTTAATAATCGGAATTGATGGGGAGAGCGCAGCATGAATGATGTCTCCAGTGGTAAAAATATAGCTCAAGAAACACAACAAATAGGACGCTTAATGTCCGCATTAATCGGCTTGCGAGATTGGACCGATGCCAGATTGCCCATTGTGGCAGCCTGGAAGAAGCACATGAGCGAATACTATGCTCCCAAAAACTTCAATATTTGGTATTTTTTTGGCGTTCTTTCTTTATTGGTTTTAGTAATCCAGCTTCTGACTGGTATTTGGCTTACCATGAATTACACGCCTAGCGCAGATGCCGCATTTGCCTCGATCGAATACATCATGCGTGACGTGGATTACGGATGGTTGTTGCGTTATTTGCATTCCACCGGTGCTTCCGCTTTTTTCTTTGTCGTGTATCTCCACATGTTTCGCGGACTCATGTATGGCTCTTACAAGAAGCCGCGAGAATTACTATGGGTATTAGGTATGGCTATCTACCTGGTATTAATGGCTGAAGGGTTTATGGGCTATATCTTGCCTTGGGGTCAGCTCTCCTACTGGGGTGCAAATGTAATTGTTTCCCTATTTGGCTCGATTCCGATTATCGGAGAGGATTTGTTGGTATGGATTCGCGGTGACTATTTAATTTCTGGTGCCACGTTAAATCGGTTCTTTGCACTGCATGTGGTGGCATTGCCAATCGTACTTATTGCTTTAGTAGTTTTGCACATTTTGGCATTGCATGAAGTGGGATCAAATAATCCTGACGGTGTCGAGATAAAAGAAAACAAAGGCCCCGATGGAATCCCAGTGGACAGTGTTCCGTTTCATCCCTACTACACGCTTTATCATGATTTAGCAGGTGTAATTCTGTTTTTGTTCGCCTTCTGTGCAATTGTCTTTTTTGCTCCAGAAATGGGAGGTTATTTTCTAGAGATTCCTAATTTTCAGGAAGCAGATTCACTAAAAACACCTGAGCATGTTCCTCCAGTTTGGTATTACACACCGTTCTATTCAATGCTGCGTGCGATGACCCTGCCATTGTTCGGTATTGATTCCAACTTTTGGGGGATGCTGGTCATGTTCGGCGCCATCGCTATGCTATTTTTATTGCCTTGGTTGGATAAGAGCCCAGTTAAATCCATGCGTTACAAAGGTTGGTATAGCCGCATTGCGTTGCTGATGTTTGTGGTTTCATTCATCATCCTAGGCTACTTGGGAACTCAAACGGTTAGCCCAGCAAAGACCTTGCTCGCTCAGATTATGACGCTGATTTACTTTGCCTATTTTTTTGCTATGCCTTGGTATACGCAAGCTGAGCAAACAGTTGAACCGCCAAAGCGTTTAACCGGGCGCTGGATAAGCATTCCCCAGCTAATCGGCAGCATATTATTAATAATTCTTCTCGTTGTGCTTCCGCTCATGTTGGTTTCAGGAAGTGCCGAAGCTGCTTCGGCGACTAGTCTTGATCTAGAGCATGTTGAAACAGACTTTGATGACAAAGGCTCTCTGCAACGCGGATTTAAGTACTATATGAACTATTGCGTTAGCTGTCATGCATTGGGCTATGCCCGTTATGAACGAACTGCTGATGATTTAGAAATTCCTCATGACTTAGTCCTTGCTAATTTAGTTTTTGATGATTCGCTAATTGGAGACTTAATTGAAAATTCTATGTCTAAAGAATATGCCGAAGGCGCGTTTGGTGCATCACCACCTGACCTCACTCTAGCGGGAAGAGTTCATAGCGCCGATTGGCTGTATACCTATTTAAAGTCTTTTTATAACGATGGGGCTAGAACATTAGGTGCTAATAATAAACTTTATCCAAATGTCGGAATGCCTAATGTGCTCCACGAATTGCAAGGTGATGTGACTTGTGATGATCATGGAACAGGCGACCCAGCTCAATGCGAGCTTGACGCAGAAGGAAATGGATCAATGAGCGAAGCGGAATTTGATACAGCCGTTGCCGACATGGTTAATTTTCTTTATTACATCGGCGAGCCTATTAGAGATCGTAGACAGCAAATTGGAATTTGGGTGCTGGTTTTTCTGGGAGTCCTTTATATTCTAGCCGCATTTATGGGTAGAGAATTTTCAAAAGATTATCACTAAAAAAAAACGCTAAAAACAAAAACTATCATTAGGAATTGAGGAAATATTATGGGCGTGGTCGCTAAAAGATCTTCGATGACTTTTTATTCAGATGGAACCAGTCATTATAGTCATCGGGTTAGGATTGTCCTTGCTGAAAAAGGAGTCACAGTAGAAACTATTGACGTGGATCCAGACAGCAAACCTGAAGATCTAGCGACTCTAAATCCATATAACAATTTGCCCACTTTGGTAGATCGTGATTTAGTGCTTTACGAAGCGGATATAATGATGGAGTACCTGGATGAGCGCTTTCCTCATCCCCCATTGTTCCCTGTTTATCCAGTTGCCCGGGCCCAGAGCAGGCTTTGGGTTTATCGCATTAGTAAGGACTGGTGCAACTTGGTTGATCCGATCATGGCGGGAAAAGGGACGCCTTCTCAGCTCGATAAAATGCGTAAAGAACTGCGCGAAGGCCTTATTGCAATCGCACCAATTTTTGGTGAAAAACCTTATTTCATGAGCGACGAATTCACTATTGTTGACTGTGTCGTTTGTCCCATACTTTGGAGGTTACCTGTAATGGGAATCGATCTGCCAAAGTCTAAAACAACTAAGCCAATGTTAGATTATCGAGATCGTTTGTTCGAGAGAGAGTCGGTCATGGCGAGCCTTTCCGAGCAAGAAAAGGAGATGGTTTAAGAGCTCAGACTTTTCACGTTGGGCTGCGATATGACAATGACATCAAGCAGACCTTACATTATTCGAGCGCTCTATGAATGGATAATAGAAAACGAGTGCACACCCTATATATTGGTTAATGCATTTGAAGGTGGCGTCGAGGTTCCGCAAGAACATATAAAAGATGGTCAGATTATTCTAAATGTCTCGCCATCTGCAGTTCAATCATTATCTATTCACAATCACGCAGTTGATTTTGAAGGCCGTTTTGCCGGCATTCCTAAACAAGTATTTGTTCCCATTAATGCGATTTTAGGTATCTATGCGAAAGAAAATGGGCAAGGAATGATTTTCGATGCTGATAGTGATGGTAGTGAACCACCTGAGCCAGAAGGGTCTGGTGCTTCAGGCGGGTCAGCAGGAAGTGATAACCAAGGTCCAGGAGTCAAGAAGCCTTCGCTTCGAATAGTTAAGTAGAACTTAACTAAGGTATTCGAAAACTTTTACAACCTTCGTAACGCCTGTTACGTTTCTCGCAATATTAGCTGCGTTGTCACCTTCAGACTGGCTTATAATGCCCATTAGGTAAACTGCGCCGTTTTCTACAACTACCCTGACTTGACCCGAAGGAACTTCTGCATTGGCAAGCATTAGAGTTCTCACTTTTGTGGCAATCCACGTATCATTGCTGCGAGATAGAATTCCAGTTCTTCCAGATACTTCTATTTCATTGTGAATACGCTTTATCTTTGTGCTTGCTTTAGAGGCAATTTCTGTTGCCTTTGATTTAAGTTCACTTGACTCTACTTGCCCAATGAGCAAGACGACACCATTGTGACTGATTACATCGAAACTAGATTTTCTGAATGCAGGTTCTATGGCTTGCATATTTACTGCAATCTTGGTTTCAATCGATCTGTCTTCAACAATTGCTCCTGCCGTTCGTTCGGTAGGGTCTTCCTGCATTCCGTCACGGTTGGTCGTGTTTACTAGAATAGTCGAGCAGGATGTGAGTGTTACTAGTATTAGGAACGCAAAGACTCTATATATTTTCATGCGCCATTCCCTCCAAATAATTGTGTATCAATAAAGTCGCAGAGGCAGTGAATGACTACCAAATGGACTTCTTGAATGCGTGCAGTTCTGTCAGCCGGGACTCTAATTTCAATATCATTCTCACGCAGGAGCCCTGCCATTTTCCCGCCGTCCTTGCCGGTTAGCGCAACCACGATGATGTCACGATCGTGAGCCGCGTTTATTGCTTCTATGACATTTCCTGAATTCCCGCTGGTGGAAATGGCAAAAAGTACATCATTAGCTTGTCCTAATGCTCTAATTTGTTTTGAAAAAATCTCATTGTAAGCATAATCATTTGCTATGGCAGTCAGTGTTGAGCTGTCTGTAGTTAATGCGATCGCTGGTAGCCCAGGGCGTTCTTTTTCGAATCGATTTAGTAATTCAGCGGAAAAGTGTTGAGCATCACTGGCTGATCCACCATTACCACAGCTCAAAATCTTCCCTTCGTTCAGTAAACTTCTAACCATACAGCTGCCAGCATGCTGGATGGGGATTACCAACTCACGCATCGATTTTTGCTTGGTCTCAATGCTTTCCCTAAAGTGATTGCTAATTTGCTCCTGTAAATCCATCTTTATTCGCTAAACCTTGATTTCCAAAAAATGTGATTTGTAAAAATATAATGGTTTATCGGCCGTAGTTTGACCATTGTTACCGTAATTGTCTTAAAAAATTCGAATCATTCAGTGAAGTAGACTCGCTATTAGGTTAAAAAGTTTCAATAGAATTTTGGTTTGAGGCTGTTGAGCGGAGGGTTGCAATTAATTTGGATTGATATTCAAACGCAGCATGGTTATAAAATCAGGACTAAGAAATTAACTGCAGTTTTTATCTTTCCCTGTTTGTCGAGGTTGTCTCTGAAAAATTTTAATTAGAGCTTGCAGAATTTGGTAGTCGAAATGGAACAGCGATTCCATCTTCGAATCGCGCCGTCGTCAATCTGCGATGAATTCGTCGATTCTCTGACATCGTTAACAAGCCTGTGGTGCCGCGCACTGAGCTGATACTGTTATTTGAAAATTGCTTTAGTCTTGGATAGAGATGAAAACTATCGATTCCCATTGCCCGTAATCTCTGCAACGGACCTTGTGCTTGGCGCAGGTTAGTATTGACCTCGTCTCTTAATTGATGGGTTGGGTTTAAAACCCACGGAGCATCAGTAAAAATAATACCGTCAAGATCTCGGTTTCCAGTTTGATTTTCCTGGCCATCGTAGACAGAAGGCATCGAAAATACAGGAATGTCGCCAGCAAAATAAAAAGCGAGAGTTGGCTTTAGTTGTCTGCCCTGTCTTGGGTTTGCTACCAGAAAAATAAAATCAATGTCGCTTCTACGTCGAGGAGTAAATTCCATATTGAGGCGGGGCAATAAATCTAGAAGCTTCTCTGCTCTTGCTTCACTAGAATCGATAGCCATTAAGCGTTTAATTACTTCCGTATAATCAGAGTCATCAATAAAACGAGCACTTGAAACAACCTGCCCCCCTTGGTCTGTCCAGGTCTCGCTAAAAAACGTTTCAAGCCGCTGGTAGTCTACATTATCAGGCATTATTACTGCTGCGTTTCTATATCCTGCCTCCCAGGCTAAGTTTATCACTTGCGAAATTTCATCCTCCGGGGCTAAGCCGAATTGAAACAAATTTTCTGCAAGCCGATCTTCGTCGGTATAGTTTAGAGCCAATGTCGGAACGGGGATCTCTATGCGTTCGGATATTTGATTCACTAATTTTTTATTAAGCGGCCCAATAATTAGATCTGCACCACTTGCCACAGCTTGGTCAAAAGTATCATGAATGTCTGTCAAACCGGTGCTATCAAACACAGATATCTGCGGGACGTCTCGGGATACGCTTAGAGATTGATAATAGGCGCTTAGGAAGCCCTCTTGTATGGCATTTCCAGTGGATTCTTGCAGTGGCAGTATTAATGCAATGTGTTTGGGTCGGTTTTCCCAAGTCATTTGCAATTCAATGAGCGGAGCAGGCAATCGCGCGGCGGCCGAGTGGCTAGCCCAAATTCGACGCCATTGAACAATTGAATCAAGTTGGCTGCGTATACTGAACTGATCTACTTGGTAGATACGAGCTAGCTCGATCCAGCCACGCATTTCATAACTATTAGCTTCTTCAGCTAACTTATCCAGCTCTTCATCTCGAAGACTAGTTAACGCAAGCCAGATATCTTCAAACAAAGAGGTTTCTGCATTTGTAGGCCAGCTTTCAGTAATGCTGGTGAAGTCTATAATGGCATCTTCATTTCGATTAATAGACTGATAGAGCTGGCCCCTAAGCAAGATCAGCTGGCGCCCTGCTGAGGTATCCCCATTAGCAGACTCGGCCAAATTTCCACTAAGCCAGCGTAAAGCACTGTCAAATTGATTTTGTTTAATGGCGATTTGGGCACGGATAAGTGCCAGCTGAATCTGCAAGGTAGCTCTTAGTCTATTAGGGTTTTGAATGCTCCCGATTTCTAGTTCTGCTCGATCGAGATACCCGGAATTGATAAGTTCCTCGATCGCCTTTAAGCGTAGCGATACAGAATCTGAACCGGAAGCGATATTTGCTTGCCGCAATAGCTCGTCTATCGACTCTGTTGTAGACTCAATTTGTGGTGGCGCATTAACAACAGGAGGAGGCGAACTGCAGGTGATGCTAATAAAAAGAATTCCCGCAACGAGCATGCGATGAACAGAATTCTGAGTAAACGCTTTCATAAATGCATAAATAGTTTCATAGTTTGGGGCCAGACTAATACAAGAGTGTTACTTGGGCAATTTTTTGTAGAGAATTGCTACTCCGAAGGTCAACCGCTTTTATAAAAAATAGTAGTCGTAAAATGAATCAGAAAGGAATTCTTTACATTGTTGCCACGCCTATTGGCAATGCAGATGATATAAGCTCTCGCGCCATAGCGATTTTAAAGTCTGTGTCGAAAATTGCGGCCGAAGATACCAGGCATAGTAAGGTATTATTGCGGAAACTGAATATTGAGACCTCGCTCAAGTCTTATCATGATTTTTCCGGCGAATTTGCTGCTCAAGAAATAATAGATGATCTTTTAAATGGGCAATCGATAGCACTGATATCAGATGCAGGTACACCTTTAATTTCTGATCCAGGATTTAAACTTGTTAAGCTAGCCAGAGGTAATCTGATTGAAGTGTTACCTGTGCCTGGAGCTAGCGCGGTTACGGCGGCTTTATCTGTTTCAGGATTACCTACGGATCGTTTTGTCTTTGAAGGTTTCTTGCCTGCCAAATCTTTTGCTCGGCAAAAATGTTTTCAAGGGTTAGCTCAAGAAGAGAGAACCACTGTATTTTTTGAATCTACTCATCGAATTGTTGAATGCTTGCAGGATCTTGTTTCGACTCTTTCGGGCCCGAGGCAGATATTCATTGCTAGAGAAATAAGCAAAAAATTTGAATCACACTTTCTCGGTTCTGCAGAAGAGTGTTTGGATTGGGTTATTTCAGATATTCAGCAGCGAAAAGGTGAATTTGTCATTGTGCTTGAAGGATGTGAAGAGTCAACAATCGAAGCAGCGCGACACGCAGACGCGCTCAAAATAGTTGGTCTTTTAGGCGATTCAGTTTCAACAAAAGACGCAGTGGCCATAGCTAGCGAAATAAGTGGAGCACGCAAGAACAAAGTTTATGAAACAGTCCTATCAAATAAAATCGCCTAAACCTGAATACATTTATCCTATTGATTTAAAAGATTTTTTCTATTAGTCTGATCATGAGTCAGCTGGACAATTGCTGTCTGCTTTACTTTGTATTTCGCTTGGCGATTTATGAGGTGGCAGATAGAGGAAAGTCCGGGCTCCAAAGAGCAGAGTGCCAGGTAACGCCTGGGGGGTGCGAACCTACGGCTAGTGCAACAGAAAACAAACCGCCTCCGATCGAGATCTCTGATTTAAATCGAAGGTAAGGGTGAAATGGTGCGGTAAGAGCGCACCGCATGGCTGGTAACAGACCATGGCTAGGTAAACCCCACTCGGAGCAAGGCCAAATAGGAATCTGTTAATGCTGCTCGCATTGGATTCGGGTAGGCCGCTTGACGCCTGCGGTGACGCGGGTTGCAGATGAATAATTGTCCTCGACAGAACCCGGCTTATAGGCTGACTCTTTATTTCTTAAAAAATAAAAAACCCTTTTAAATTCAAGCACTTCTTATAAATTACTTTAACTAAAGATTATAATAAATTGTAATTGCTTAATTTAATTAAGGTAATGATTAGCAAGATCACTTCAACATCTCTGCATTTAGCGGCAAATTCCCGGTTTTTCTTGAAATTAAGCATCTAAATAGTACTTGCACAGAGGAGTGAGTGTGCCTATAGTATCTCTTTGTGGTAAATTGTGGAATATTTTGTCTTATTGTGGGGTAAAGTGGATTATCTTTCTTGAGATATTTCTTAATTTGGACGGGGGCAAAGAGTGTTTCGCGGGATCAATACCATTAATTTGGATGTGAAAGGGCGCATGGCAATGCCTGCGCGCTATCGTGAGCAATTGATAAATCTTTGCTCTGGCCATCTTGTGGTGACTATTGATACCAATCATCGCTGTCTTCTGCTCTACCCTCTTGCTGAGTGGGAGCAAATCGAGCGCAAATTAGAATCTCTTTCCAGTTTCAATCCGGCGGAGCAGCGAGTGAAACGTTTGCTTATCGGCCATGCTAATGACCTTGAACTAGATAGCAGTGGAAGGGTTTTGTTACCTCAGGAGTTAAGGCATCACGCTGAGCTTGAGAAGCATGTGTGTTTAATCGGTCAGGGAAAGAAGCTGGAAATTTGGAGTCAAGATAGCTGGAATGAGCAGAGAGATACCTGGCTCACTGAGTCTGCGACGGAAGGAGAGTTACCTGAAAAACTAAGAACCTTAGCTCTTTAGGGAACATTGAATGACTTTTGCCTCACAACATAAAGCGGTTCTCCAGGTCGAAGCATTGAAAGCATTAGCTGTTAAGGCTGAAGGAAAATATATCGATGCAACATTTGGTCGAGGGGGTCACAGCAAGGCGATCTTAAGTTCGCTAAATTCACGCGGCGAACTTATTGTAATAGACCGGGATCCAGACGCGATATCAGCTGCAGGCGAATTGCAAAAGCAAGATTCGAGGGTTCAGGTGGCACATGCGATGTTTAGTCAAATGAGTGAATTGGAAGCTACTAAGAATCTTGTCGGAAAGACGGATGGTATTTTGTTTGATCTAGGTGTTTCTTCGCCCCAACTAGATAACCCATTAAGAGGTTTTAGTTTTATGCATAGTGGGCCTCTCGATATGAGAATGAATCCGATGGACAAACTAAGCGCAGAAGAATGGGTTAACAGTGCTAGTGAAAAAGAAATAGCGAACGTTATTTTTGAGTATGGTGAAGAAAGATTCTCGCGGCGAATTGCCAAGCGCATAGTTGAAGCGCGCGCTGAAGTAAGGATCAATACAACTGGTCAGCTTGCAGAGGTCATTAAAAAGGCTAATCCGTCTTGGGAAAAAGATAAACATCCAGCAACAAGAGCATTTCAAGCTATACGAATTCGCATTAATGGTGAGCTCGAACAGATTGAGAAAGGACTAGGTGACGCACTTGGATTGTTGAGGGCGGGGGGGCGGTTGGTTGTAATTAGTTTTCATTCACTGGAAGACCGAATAGTAAAAAAGTTTATTGCTGAGAAAGCCAAGGGTGATAATTTTCCCCGTGATTTGCCGATTAGTGCGGCATTTCTTAATCCAACGCTAAAAAAGATTGGAAAACCGATTAAGGCCGCGGAGCAAGAAGTAGCAAATAATGCTCGTGCGAGAAGTGCAGTGATGCGTGTAGCTGAGAAACTTAACTAAGCAAGGTTAACAGCAAGAAATGAGACCTAGAGGCCCTCAAACTAAAAAGCGTACACCTTCGAAAAGAGGTCGGCCTCTAACCCCCTCGATAATTCAGTGGGCAGGATTAAACCGTTCAGTGTCATTAGGGGTAATTGTATTGCTAGCTTTTGTTGTGAGTTCTGGTCTCTCCGTAGTGCTCATAACACATCAGAATCGTTTCGCATTCAATGAACTTCAGGAGCTTAAAGATCAAGCCAATCAGTTTGAAACTGAATGGGGGCAATTGCTACTTGAGCAAAGCACCTTTGGTGTTGATGGGCGTATTGAGCAGCAAGCTACTGAAAAATTACGAATGCAATTACCAGAGCTGTCAGAAATTGTGATGGTGAGTTATGACTGAGTCCAGATTAAGAATCTTATTCAAGGGCTGGCGTTTACATCTTGTATTGTTCTTTATGTCATTGTGCGTACTCGTGATAGCTTGGAAAGTAAGCAATCTGCACATCACTGATCGTGATTTTTTGCAAGGTGAGGGTGACGCTAGAACTATTCGAACAGTCCCTTTGGTTGCTAATCGCGGATTAATCTCAGATAGAAATGGTGAACCACTAGCCGTTAGCACGCCAGTGCAATCTATTTGGGTTAATCCTGGTGAGATTGCCGATGAATACGCTGCAATAGCCTTGCTCGCAAAAACCCTTGAATTAAATCCAGAAGTGCTTGCGAGAAATATTAAAAACAAGTTAGCGCAGGAATTGGAGTTTTGGTACGTAAAACGCCGTTTGTCTCCGGGAGACGCAGAGCAAGTAATGGCGTTAGATATCGTTGGGGTTTATGCGCAGCAAGAATACCAGCGTTTTTATCCTCAAGGAGAAGTTGCAGCGCATTTAATCGGATTCAGTAACGTTGATGATATTGGTCAGGAGGGCCTTGAGCTAGCATACGATGGTTGGCTAAAAGGCGTGCCTGGTCGACGGCAGGTAATGCAAGACAGGCGAGGACATATAATTGAAGAGTTAAACACGATCCAGACAGCTGAACCAGGAAAGAACCTAGCACTGAGCATTGATTTTAGATTGCAAAGTATCGCTTATCGAGAGCTTAAGGAAGAATTTGTAAAACGACGTGCAAAAGCGGCAACTGTAGTCGTGCTAGACGTAGAAACTGGTGAGGTCTTAGCGATGGCAAACCAACCATCCTATAACCCCCACAACAAAGCGAACATGACTGACTTTAGTGTTCTAAGAAATCGTGCTATTACCGATGCATTTGAGCCTGGATCAACCGTTAAAGCTTTCACGATTGCGGCTGCACTTGAGTCAGGGTTATTTACTCCGCAAACAGTTATCGAAACTAGTCCGGGCTGGATGATGTTAAATGGGAATGAAGTAAAAGATTTATTTGACTACGGCACCCTAACTACAACTGGAGTGATTACCAAGAGCAGTAATATTGGCAGTAGTAAAATAGCTCTGCAGATAGGTGCCGAGCCTATTAGGGATGTATTGGAACGGGTGGGTTTTGGTCAAGTATTGGGTACTGGATTTCCCGGAGAGCGTTCTGGAGTTTTACCCAATCCAAGCCGTTGGGGTCGGCACGCTACTGCAACTTTTTCATTTGGTTACGGACTCTCTGTGACGGCACTCCAGTTAGCACAAGCCTATTCTGTGCTCGCTGACGATGGAATTCGTAAGCCAGTATCTTTGTTGAAGTTACAACAGTCTGACGTTTCTGAATTAGCGCGTAAACAAGTAATAAGTGCAGAAATAGCTGAGACAGTTCGCGGAATGTTAAGTACTGTAGTTGACGCGCAAAGTGGCGGATCTGCACTGGAAGCTAATGTGCCTTTCTATTCGGTCGCGGGAAAAACTGGCACTGCACATGTGGTTGGAGAGCAGGGTTATGAGGACAATTTACATAACTCATTCTTTGTTGGTATGGCTCCAGTCTCGGACCCCAAAATTGTCATCGTGGTTATTATCAATGAGCCAAAAGGTGAAGAGCACTATGGCGGGCAAGTTGCGGCGCCAGTATTTTCAAGAGTTGCTACAGGGGCAATGAGAATTCTAAATATTGCGCCAGATAATATTCCTCAGGGGCAAGCTCTAAAATTGGGTTCTTTGTAACGATGAATACAGCTGAAAAATTGAATTCACAAGCTTCTCTTTTAGAGCTAATCAAGGGGTATAGAGAAATTAGCGATGCCGAAGCATCGAGCTTGGAAATTGTAGTTAGAGGAGTGCAATTGGATAGTCGCCTGCTTCAACAGGGCGATTTATTCTTAGCTTGTTTTGGTCGTAATCATGACGCTCGAAATTATATCGATCAAGCAATTGTTTCTGGATGCTGCGCGATCCTTGTGGAATCCGGTGTTGATTGGCAAGGGATTCAGCTGCGAGATGCTGTACCCATAATAGCTATCGATAATTTACACGCAAAGGTAAGTGAGATTGCAGGGCGTTTTTTTGGCCATCCCAGCAAAAAGTTAAACGTAATCGGCATTACTGGTACGAATGGAAAAACTAGCTGCAGTCAATTTCTTTCGCAAACTTTGACGGCATTAGGTTGTAAATGTGGAGTTATTGGCACATTGGGTTATGGTATCAGCGGAGAGTTACAAGAGACCCAGTTAACAACTCCTGATGCAGTATTTACCCAATCAGCGCTTGCGAGAATGCATTGTGAAGATATTGACCCAATAGCCATGGAAGTTTCATCTGTCGGCTTGCATCAGAAACGTGTTTCATCTGTTCTTTTTGATACAGCGATATTTACCAATTTGACTCGTGATCATTTGGATTATCACGAAACGATGGAAGCTTATGGCGAGAACAAAAAGAAATTATTTATGATGCCTGGGTTAAAGACAGCCATTGTAAACTTAGATGACTCTTTTGCGCTCCCAATTATTAATTCTATTTCATCCGACGTCGAGATTCTCACTTACAGTCTTGAAAACAAAATCGCTTCTGTTTTTGCGGAATCATTGGAGCTCACGCGAAATGGATTTCGAGCAAAAATATGTACACCGATTGGCATGGGTGAAATAACAGGCAAGCTTATCGGTTATTTTAATTTTAGCAATGTATTGGCAGTGTTAACTGCGCTTATAAATTACTTGCCACGTCACTCAGGGATGAATATTGATTCAATATGCCAAAAAATTTCTGAACTTCAGCCGGTCGATGGCCGCATGGAAATAATAGAAGAAAGCGAGGAGATTACCGTAGTTGTAGATTATGCCCATACGCCCGATGGGTTGTGTAGCGCATTAACTGCACTAAAAGATCATTTTAGTGGACAGATATGGTGCATTTTTGGTTGCGGTGGAAATAGGGATAAAGGCAAGCGCCCGCTCATGGGTGAAATTGCAGAGAAGCATTCGAGTCAGATAGTCATTACTGATGACAATCCTCGCAACGAAGGAGGCGATGAAATCGTTCAGCATATTTTGAGCGGTATTAGTTGGAAAGAAAATATCAAAATCATTAGAGACAGAGCTAAGGCAATAAGTTATGCGATTAGCCAGGCTAAAGCGGGCGATGTTGTGCTTGTCGCTGGGAAAGGTCATGAAGCCTATCAAGACATTGCCGGAATAAGGAATATTTTCAGTGATGCAAAGCAAGTGCGAGTAGCACTTCAAGAGCGAGAGGGGAAGGGGAGGTAATTCAGGACTTTGATTGGAACCATGCTGCTATCAGGGTTAGCCGAGCAATTGGGCGGTGAAATCATTGGGGACAATGTAGAGATATCGGCGATGTCTACGGATACGCGTGCGTTAAAAAAAGGTGACACTTATCTGGCATTGGTAGGTCCGAATTTTAATGGAAACGATTTTTTGGTGGAAGCGGAATCTAGTGGTGCAATTGCAGCAATAGTTTCGAATCCAATATCAAAGCATGCTCTGCCAATCCCGTTATTGCGAGTAAAAGATACGCATTTGGCTCTGGGAAAAATTGCATCGATTAATCGTGAGAGAAGCACCGCTAAAGTTATTGCGTTAACTGGCAGTCAGGGGAAAACTACAGTTAAAGAAATGATCGGAGCAATTTTATGCCGCGAAGGCGAAACCCTAATTACACAGGCGAATCAGAACAATACTGTTGGTGTGCCGTTAACACTACTACAAATAACAGATCAACATAAATTTGCTGTAATTGAAATTGGTGCAGACTGTCATGGAGAAATTGAATTTAGTGCTGCGATGGCAAAACCAGATATTGCCCTAATTACTAATGCTAATGCGGCGCACATCGAAGGCTTTGGTAGTCTTCAAGGGATAGTAGAAGCAAAAGGTGAAATTATTGGCACTGCAGAAGAGTCTGCTTCAATTATTCTCAATGCCGACGACGAAAATGTTGCCCAATGGATTGAGCTCGCCGCTGGGAAAAAAGTTATTCAATTTAGCGCTGCCAATCCTCAAGCTGATTGTTATGCAAAAGACACTGTAGTCGGTAAAAAGGGCGTAGTCAGTTTTACATTAAGCACTCCCCGGGGGTTAGAAAGAATAAGTCTCCAATTGTTAGGTAAACACAATGTAACCAACGCGGTTGCTGCGGCAACTGCGGCATTAGAAGTAGGTGCAAGTTTAAAATCTATTGGTGAAGGTCTGGGTAGTTTGGTGCCGGTAAATCGACGCCTAAACCCTCAAGTTGGATTTAATAGTTGTTGTGTTGTTGATGATACTTACAACGCGAGCCCATCTTCTTTTAAAGCTGCAATTGATGTTTTAATTTTATTTCCAGAGCGAAAAATTTTGATTGCTGGTGATATGAAAGAGCTAGGCCGTGAGGCTGAAGAGTCTCACCTAGAAGTGGGCCGTTATGCAAATGACTCGGGTGTTGATGAATTATGGACCATGGGGAATTTAAGTAGTTTGACTTCGGCAGAGTTTGGTAAAAATGGTAAACATTTTGCTACGGTCAATGAATTAATTCATGCATGTAAAGCGCTAGCAGCGTCTGATGTTGTATTTCTGGTGAAAGGCTCTAGAGGGGCACACATGGAAGTAATAGTCGATGAATTGATTGAAGCTGGGAGCGACTAATGTTGGTTTGGTTGTCAGATTATTTAATTCAGTTTAACAGCAGTTTTGCTGTTCTACAGTACATTACCGTGCGCGGAATATTCAGCGTTCTAACCGCGCTATTCGTGTCTTTAATAATCGGTCCCTATATGATTCGACGCCTTAACTATCTTCAGATTGGGCAAGTGGTCAGAGATGATGGACCGGAAACTCATTTTAGTAAAGCTGGGACCCCTACTATGGGCGGTGCACTCATTCTTGTAAGCATCGCAATAAGTACTTTGCTTTGGTCTGATTTAAGCAATCACTACGTATGGATAGTTTTATTGGTAACGATTTTATTCGGTGCTATTGGTTGGGTGGATGATTACCGTAAAGTATTTGAGCAAAATACAGCAGGGCTTTCTGCAAAGTGGAAGCTGTTCTGGCAAGCATTAGTTGGTTTGGTCGCAGCTATTTTTTTGTATTATACAGCCGTCAGTCCGATTGAAATCGAATACATCGTGCCATTTTTTAAAGATGTTTCAATTAGTACTGGGATTTTTTACATCGCTATTAGTACTTTTATTATTGTTGGGTTTAGTAACGCTGTGAACCTTACTGATGGCCTGGACGGGTTGGCAATTCTGCCTACGGTGATGGTAGGCGGAGCACTCGGAATTATTGCTTATCTAGCAGGACATGCCGAATTTTCTGCATACTTAAATATCCCCAACGTTGACGGTTCTGGCGAAGTAGTTATTTTCGCTGGCGCGCTGGTCGGCGCAGGAATGGGCTTTCTCTGGTTTAACACTTACCCGGCGCAAATATTTATGGGCGACGTTGGTGCGTTAGCTCTTGGCGCTGCTTTGGGCGTGATGGCAATTATTTCTCGGCATGAAATTGTTTTATTCATTATGGGAGGTGTTTTTGTGGTTGAAACTGCTTCCGTAATTTTGCAAGTCGGTTCGTTCAAGCTGACCGGGAAACGGATTTTTCGAATGGCACCATTACATCATCATTTTGAGCTTAAAGGCTGGCCAGAGCCAAGGGTGATAGTTCGGTTTTGGATAATCACGGTAATGTTGGTGCTTTTTGGTTTAGCAACCTTGAAGCTTCGTTAAAAACTACTAGGTAAATCAATTGGCCGGTGATTTGATAGTCAATGAAAAAGTTATTGTCGGTCTGGGGGAAACAGGATTATCGGTCGCTAAATTTTTAGCGTCACGAAATCAGAAATTTAAAGTCATTGATAGCCGCTTGAATCCACCGGCATTGTCTGAACTAAAAAGGATATTGCCAGAAATAGAAACTGAAGTGGGCGGACTAAAACTAAAAACCTTATTGGGAGCCAGTGAGCTAGTGATTAGTCCAGGATTAAGCCTCAAGACTCCGGTTATTGCAGAAGCAGTAGAACAAGGTGTAGCAATCACTGGAGACATTGACATCTTTTCTAAGTCAGTACGCAAGCCTATCATCGCTGTTACAGGGTCGAATGGAAAAAGTACTGTAGTTGCGATTCTAGCTCGTATTCTTGAAAAAGCAGGAAAAAAATATGGGCTAGGTGGAAATCTGGACGGTACTAATTTTAAACCTGCCTTAGATTTGCTTAGTGAAGCACCAAAAGATTTCTATATTTTGGAGCTATCTAGTTTTCAGCTTGAAACTACGGAAAAATTAAACGCTGAAGTAGCGGTGATTCTAAACCTCAGTGCAGATCATATGGATCGCTATGAGACTTTGGATGACTATCACAAGGCCAAACTGAGAATTTTCAATGGTTGTAATCAGGTTGTGATTAATCGAGATGATATGTATTCCTATCCAGTTGCCGAGTTAAGTGCTCCTATTTGGGATTTCGGATTTAGTCGCCCAGGTGTTAATGGGTTGGGATTATTAGAAGAAGATGGTTATCAATATCTAGCCTTTCAGTTCGAGAAAATTGTTTCCGTCAATGAGCTCAAGATTTTTGGCCAACACAATATTTCGAATGTGCTCGCGGCAGTTGGCTTAGCTCTAGCTATAGGAATTGAATTAGACGCGATCCGTTCCGCCATCAAAGGATTTAATGGGTTGCCCCATCGATGTCAGTGGGTGGCCAATGTTTCTGGAGTGGAGTTTTATAATGATTCCAAAGGAACAAATGTTGGTGCAACCATGGCAGCAGTCGAAGGTCTGGGTCAGCGAATTTCAGGACATATTTTGCTTGTTGCTGGTGGTATGGGGAAAGGTGCTGATTTCCGTTCATTGGTACCAGCAATCAATCGATGGGGAAAGGAAGTTATCTTAATCGGTCAGGATGCTATAGAAATAGCTTCCAATTTTGACCAAGACATTCAAATTTATTTCGCAAACGATATGCAAGATGCGGTTAGCACAGCTTTTAATCATGCGTCGTCAGGTGATGCTGTCTTGCTATCGCCCGCTTGTGCGAGTTTCGACATGTTTGAAAACTTTCAAGAACGGGGTAATGCCTTTATTCGTTCTGTGAGGCAATTGTAATGACAATAGCCAGAGCGGCTATGCCAATTAGGGTGAGGTCTATGTCTTCAGTGAAGCTAAACCCTTTGTTATTGGTTGTCTGCTTATTGCTAGCTTTCGGATTGTTAATGATGACGTCAGCATCGGTTGAAATTGCAAGCAGTCAATATAACGACCCTTTTTATTATTTCAAACGGCAAGGAATATTTGCGCTTATTGGCTTATTAGTAATGATGCTAACGCTGCACATTCCCGTTGCCATTTGGAAGAAGCTCAGCTGGTTTCTTTTGATGGGGTCATTTGTATTATTGCTTCTAGTGCTAGTGCCAGGAATTGGCAAGGTGGTAAATGGAAGTGCCCGATGGATTGATCTCGGTTTTTTTAATTTGCAGCCTTCTGAACTCGCTAAAGTCTTCATTGTTATTTATCTTTCGGCTTATCTCGAAAGGAATCTAGAAGAAGTTCGTGATAAATGGTCTGGATTTTTAAAGCCCATGTTAGTAATTGGTGTAGCAGCGGTATTACTCGAGTTGGAGCCTGATCACGGCGCTTTAGTAATTTTAATGTTAACTGCATTTTGTATGACCTTCCTCGCGGGCGTAAAACTTTACCGTTTTCTGATAATGCTGGGATTATGCAGTGGTGCTGTCACTTACATAGCCCTAACTAAGTCTTACGTCATCGTGAGATTCTCTTCTTATCTTAATCCTTGGGCAGAGGAAAATGTTTACGGGGGGAGTTATCAGTTAACGCAGGCATTAATCGCCTTTGGTCGAGGCGAGTGGTTCGGAGTAGGGCTTGGAAATAGCATCCAGAAACTTTACTTCCTACCGGAAGCTCATAATGATTTTGTATTAGCAATTATTGGGGAAGAGTTCGGTTTGGTAGGTGTATGCATCGTAGTTCTTCTATTTTGTTTGTTGGTCTATTTGGCGTTTTCGATTGGCAAAGCTGCTCAGGAAAAGGGTAATTTGTTTGAAGCATTTCTTGCTTATGGTCTCGGCCTCCTATTTGCGGGGCAAGCAATGATCAATATCGGGGTAAATACTGGCTTACTTCCAACCAAAGGGTTGACTTTACCGTTCCTAAGTTATGGCGGAGCAAGCTTGATTGTGAGTTGTTTTATGGTCGCCTTATTGGTTCGTATTCAATATGAAACTGAATGTTTTAGTTGCAATGAGAGTGATTTGACTAGTCATCCTAGGGGCGTAATTAACTTCTCAAAGTGAAACGGATGGATACAAAAAAAATAACAGTTCTAATTATGGCTGCTGGAACAGGAGGGCATGTATTTCCAGCACTTTCAATTGCTGAATCTTTAAGAAAGCAATCAGTAAATGTTGAGTGGCTGGGAACACCTTCTGGGATGGAAAATAGTTTGCTTGCTGCAACAGACATACCTTTGCATCAAGTTTCAATTAAGGGGTTGAGAGGATCAGGATTGATAAAAAAACTCACATCGCCATTTATGTTGTGCATGGCATTTTTTCAATCATTTAATGTAATTCGACACGTGCGCCCTGATTGTGTCTTAGGAATGGGGGGCTTTATCTGTGGGCCAGCAGGGTTAGCAGCGAAACTGTTAAAAAAGCCATTGTTAATTCATGAGCAAAACGCAGTAGCTGGACTAACAAATAATATACTTTCTAAAGTGTCGATAAAAGTTTTTGAAGCCTTTCCAAATACATTTGATAAAGAGGTCAATGCAGTCCACACAGGTAATCCTTTACGTGCTGAAATATTCAACATCGATAAAGCTGAAGTCGAGGTGAATGCAAATTCTATGTTGAAATTATTGGTCTTGGGTGGATCACAGGGCTCAGCCGCTATTAATAAAGTTATTCCAGAGATTGCCGCAAATTGGGCAGAGTCGGGAGTTTTGAGCATTCGCCACCAAACTGGTAGTGCAACCTTGCAGGAAACAGCACAGCATTATCAAAAACTAGGTATACAGTTAAACAACAATTTAGTTTTAGAGCCTTTTATTAACGACATGGCGTCGGCCTATAAGTGGGCGGATATAGTTATCTGTCGATCTGGCGCGAGTACCGTGAGTGAATTGGCAGCGATAGGGCTACCTTCAATATTGGTCCCATACCCACACCACAAGGATCAGCAGCAATTATTGAATGCTCAATGGTTGGCAAACAATGGGGCGGCCTCCGTTGTCACACAGACAGATTTTTCTGTCAAAACTGTATTACCTCAACTGGTTAAATTTCAGAAAGATCGAAATCTTTTAAAAGAAATTGGTGCCAAAGCAAAGAGACTGTCAATTAACAATGCAGGCGAAATCATTGCCTCAGAATGCGTGAGGGCTGCTAATGCCTAATGCGCCACAAATTCATCAAATTCCTGAAATGCGTCGGATAAGCACGATACATTTCGTTGGTATCGGCGGCGCAGGAATGTGTGGGATAGCAGAGGTCTTGTTAAATCAGGGATATCAAATTACCGGCTCTGATATTAAAGAGTCTCCTAATACAGAGAGATTAAAATCTCTTGGCGCAATAATATTTATTGGACATGACTCAATAAATGTCAAGAAGGCAGACGTTGTAGTTTATTCGAGTGCTATAGACAGAAAAAACCCCGAAATCAAAGCGGCTGTTAGTCACGCTAAGCCGCTTATTGCACGAGCGGAAATGTTGGCAGAATTAATGCGTTATCGCCATTCGATTGCAATCGCGGGCACTCATGGGAAAACGACAACAACAAGTATTGTTTCCTCGATATTGGCCGCAGGGGGCTTGGATCCTACGTTTGTTATTGGTGGATTGTTAAATAGCGCTGGAGCGAATGCTCAACTGGGTCAAAGCAGGTACTTGGTGGCGGAAGCAGACGAAAGCGATGCCTCTTTTATGCATTTACAGCCAATGGTTGCTGTGGTCACGAATATTGAAGCGGATCATATGAGCACTTACGGTGGTGATTTCGCAAACCTAAAAAAGTATTTTGTGGATTTTCTCCATAATTTGCCATTTTATGGTTTAGCCGTACTTTGTATTGATGACCCAGTAGTGCGCGAAATCCTTCCATTAGTTTCAAGGCCAAAGATTACGTATGGATTTTCTAAAAACGCTGATTTTAGGATCAAGAACTTAACTCAAAAGAAACAAACGACGGAATTTGAAGTTCAACAGCGCGGCAAAAAAAAGCCATTGAAAGTTAAGTTGAATATGCCTGGTAGACATAATGCATTAAATGCAACTGCTGCTATCGTGATTGCAAGTGACGAAGGTGTCAAAGACAAAGATATAAAGTCTGGAATCGAGAAATTTTCTGGCGTTGGTAGGCGTTTTGACGTGCAGGGTGAGTTTGGCGTTGAGGGTGGCAGTGTATTGCTTGTCGATGACTATGGTCATCATCCAACGGAAGTGGAAGCGACGATTAAAGCATTACGTGACGGTTGGCCAAAAAACCGATTGGTGATGATTTATCAACCGCATCGCTACAGTAGGACTAAAGATTTGTATGAAGACTTTGTCGAGGTTCTCTCTGGTGTTGATGTTCTATTATTGCTCGAAGTTTATTCGGCGGGAGAAAAGAAAATCGCTGGTGCAGATTCACGAAGCCTTTGCCGAAGTATCCGGTTGCGAGGCAAAGTTGACCCAATTTATGTTCAGAAAGAAGCAGATATTCACGACGTTTTGCGGGGACTGGTTAGGGCTGGAGACCTAGTTCTGACCCAAGGTGCGGGGAGCGTTGGAGCTCTGGCTAAAGAGATTGCCCAAAAAGGGCTCAATTAGTGCCAGTTTATTGATTTTTAGACAAGAGTTTGGTCAAAGTTAGTCAAGAAAAACAGCTATGAAACCGATAGATAAAGAGAAAATACTAGCAAAATTGGGGCATGTTGCAGTGCTAAAAGGAGGTGCCTCCGCTGAGCGAGAAATTTCTCTGATAAGTGGCTCCGCCGTGTTCAATGGGTTGAAAAGATTAGGTGTAAATGCTTCAGAGATCGATGTGGGCAATGACGTGATTGAGCAACTGAAAGCGGCGAAGCCGGATCTCGTCGTGATTATGTTGCATGGCGAAGGTGGTGAGGATGGAGTTATCCAGGGCTTATTAGAGGTTATGGAATTGCCCTATACAGGTAGCGGTGTTTTGGCTTCTTCAATCGCAATGGATAAGGTTAAAAGCAAATTACTTTGGCAACGACTGGGGTTATCAACGGCTGACTTTGAATTTGCTAATAAGTCATCCTGTTGGCAAGAACTGATAAATCGCTATGAAAAGCTGGTTGTAAAACCTGTCAGTGGTGGCTCGAGCTTGGGTATTGCAATTGTGGATAACGCGGTGGATTTAGAAAAACACTACTGGAAGGCACTTGAATTTGATGCGCAAGTGATCGTAGAAAAATTTATTGAAGGGGTTGAATATTCAACTGGTGTACTAGGTTCAGAACTATTTCCAACTATTCAATTGGAAACGAATAGAGAATTTTTCGATTTTGAAGCGAAGTATACAGATGAAGACAGCAGAATTATTTGCCCGCCTGAGCTGTCTGAGGAAAAGTTAACAGAATTGGAAATCCTAGTTAAGCGCGCTTATGACAGCCTAGGATGTAAAGGTTTGGCGCGAGTTGATGTAATGCAAGACCTCGATGGAGAATTTTATTTATTGGAACTTAATACTATTCCAGGGATGACGGAGCATAGTTTTGTTCCGATGGCTGCAAAACACATTGGTATAAATTTTGATGAGCTGCTGCTCCGTATTCTAGACAGTGAAACACAACATTAAGCAGAAAAAAAATACACTTGAAGATGAAGTAAAGAGAACAATGAGGCCAGATCCAAGCGACATAGCTGCAAGAAAATTACGAAGTGTCCGCAATCGACGTGGATTCAACTCGCAGCCGCTAAAGCCAAAATCAAACAAAAAGTTTGGTCTCGCTGTAATGGGGCTTGCGTTTTTGGGAAGTCTTGTTTTGTTAGCTCAGAATTATGAACAAATAGGGCAATACATAAACCGCCCTATTACAAAAGTTCGCATGGACAATCAATGGCAACATGTTTCCGAGGCAGAAGTTGGCTCTTTGATTACAAATTATATGGGTGCTGGGTTTTTTAATTTCGACGTTGCTGGCGTGCGATCGACTCTGGAAGCTCATGCCTGGGTTGAAGAGGCTTCAATTAAAAGGCTATGGCCTGACATGCTCTCGTTGCAGCTTACTGAGCATGTTGCTATCGCTCGATGGGGAGAAGGAGAACTTTTAAATCAACACGGGGAAATTTTTGTTCCTGTGGATATTGGGACAATGAATGCGTTACCAATATTATCTGGACCGACCAACAGTCAATTAAAAGTAATGGAGCAATACCAATTAATGAACCAGCTGCTTTATTCGTCAGGGCTAAAGTTAAATGGGTTAACTCTTAGTATGCGTGGGAGTTGGGAGCTAACTCTTAACGAGTCTATACAAGTAGCTGTTGGCAGAATTGAAGTAGTCGAACGATTTCAGCGATTTATTGATTTTTATGAAGGTCAGTCAGTTTCTCAAACGGCAAAAATTAGCTCGGTAGATTTGCGTTATGACAATGGTATAGCAATTAGAAATAGCAGTGATGAGCTCGCAGAGGTAGCAATAAGGTAATGCAGGAAATTACAAACAGCGGCAAGTGTTCCTTGGGGTTAACTGCCCATGAACAAACCACTCGGTGAAAACATGATTGTTGGCCTAGACATAGGAACATCTAAAATCGTTGCAATCGTTGGTGATATAAATGCGGAGGGTGGGCTAGACATTATTGGTATAGGTAGTCACCGATCGCGCGGTTTAAAAAAAGGCACAGTTGTAAATATCGAATCAACGGTTGAATCAATTCAGAGAGCGATAGAAGAGGCAGAATTAATGGCCGGGTGCCAGATTCATTCAGTTTACGCGGGAATAGCCGGAAGTCATATAAGAAGCATGAATTCCCACGGCATCGTAGCTATCCGGGACGGCGAAGTCATGAAGCCCGACATCGAGAGAGTTATTGATGCAGGTAAAGCTGTTGCGATTCCTGCTGATCAAAAAGTACTTCATATACTGCCACAAGAATACATTATTGATTCTCAGGAAGGTGTTAAAGAGCCGCTTGGCATGTCGGGCGTCAGGCTAGAAGCAAAAGTTCATCTAGTAACTTGTGCAATTAATGCAGTGCAGAATATTGAAAAATGTATTAAGCGCTGTGGTCTCGATACTAGTGAAATCATCTTAGAGCAACTTGCTTCTAGTTATTCTGTTCTAACAGATGATGAGAAAGAGTTGGGGGTGTGTTTGGTAGACATTGGCGGGGGCACCACCGATATCGCAATCTTTACCGATGGAGCTATTCGACATACTGGAGTCATTCCGATCGCTGGCGACCAAGTTACTAATGACATTGCTATGGCATTACGGACTCCGACAGAAAATGCGGATGAAATAAAAATCAAGTATGCCTGTGCGCTCACTCAACTCGCTAGTGCGGAAGATATAATAAAAGTTCCGAGTGTTGGAGATAGAGCGCCTCGAGAACTTTCGAGGCAAGCGCTAGCCGAAGTGGTCGAACCTAGATACGACGAATTATTCACTTTGGTGCAAGCAGAGTTGCGGCGTAGTGGTTTTGAAAATTTATTAGCTGCCGGTGTTGTTTTAACAGGTGGCACCAGCAAGATGGAAGGTGTCGTTGATCTGGCGGAAGAAATATTCCACGCGCCAGTGAGAATCGGTGCGCCCAATAATGTAAATGGGCTCGCCGATATTGTGAGAAATCCGATTTATTCTACTGGTGTCGGACTGCTTTTGTATGGGCTTAAACAGCATCAAGAACGAGAAGGAACTGATACAAGAAGGGAGCCACAAACACAAATAGTGGACAAAGTTAAGAATTGGATTCAAGGGCACTTTTAATAGCCATCAACTAAAACGACTTTTAAGATTTTTAATGAAGGAGGCTACATGTTTGAATTAGTCGAAAACATTTCACAAAGCGCTGTGATCAAAGTTATAGGCGTTGGAGGGGGCGGTGGCAACGCTGTGCATCATATGATTAGTAATCAAGTTGATGGCGTTGAGTTTATTTGTGCAAATACAGATGCTCAAGCGCTTAACAATTTGAAAGCCAAAACTATCTTGCAAATGGGTAGTAACATAACTAAAGGACTGGGGGCAGGTGCTAATCCGGAGATTGGTAGGCAAGCAGCGCTGGAAGATCGAGACGAGATCGCTGAGATTTTGTCTGGTTCGGATATGATTTTTATCACTGCAGGTATGGGTGGTGGAACTGGCACAGGCGCTGCACCAATAGTTGCAGAAGTTGCTCGAGAAATGGGGATTTTGACAGTGGCAGTCGTGACTCGCCCATTCCCGTTCGAGGGCAAGAAGCGATCGGCGGTCGCTGAGCAAGGAATTCAGCAATTATCGGAAACTGTAGATTCTCTCATTACTATTCCAAATGAAAAGCTATTGGATGTGCTCGGCAAAGAAGCAACCTTGTTAGAGGCGTTTAAGGCAGCAAATGATGTATTACTTGGCGCTGTCAAAGGAATTGCGGACCTCATAATGCACCCAGGCATGATCAATGTGGATTTTGCCGATGTCAAAACTGTCATGTCCGAAATGGGTATGGCTATGATGGGGACCGGATTTGCCACAGGTGAGGATAGAGCTCGGGAAGCTGCTGAGTCAGCAATACGAAGTCCGTTACTTGAAGACGTAAACTTACAAGGAGCTCGAGGCATCTTAGTAAATATTACTGCTGGTGAGAATTTATCGTTGGGAGAATTTTCTGAAGTAGGCGACACCGTGGAAGAATTCGCATCAGATGACGCAACTGTAGTTGTAGGTACCGTAATCGACTCAACTCTCGATGACGAAATATTTGTAACCGTTGTGGCAACTGGTCTTGGCTCTAAAGATGAAAAACCTACAAAAGTTATAGACAATACCATTGCAGACTCTGATACAGATTATCGACGGTTGGATGAACCTACCATTATGCGTAATCGCCAAAGCGTAGAGTGTGCGCCGGTCATGGCTCAAGCAGTAGGAGCTGAAACGGATATGGATTATTTAGATATTCCAGCGTTCTTACGAAGGCAGGCAGATTAAGGAAACCACGAGAATTCTGAATTGTCTGCACTTTCTGCTTGTAACTGTTTTCAGCAGTTAATTTGTGCTGAATAGTTATTTTAAATAAAGAAAGAAGCAGCTACAGAAATACTATAAATTGCTATGCCTTACTTTGGCGTATTAGACTCTCTTGAAACCCTATATATTGGGATTTTTGATCATTTTTGGTACCATATAAGATGGTTCAACGCGCGCATTAAGAGCTTTAAGCGCGAGTAAAAGAAGCTATGCAGGGTTTTAGGCGGCAAATGCCAAAAATGCTAGCATCTTACATTCTCTGAATTTGGGCATGCAGGGATATAGACTGATTTCCTGCATTAAAATAAAAAAAGGCACAAAGCAACTAATGCTAAAACAGAGAACGCTTAAAAACGTAATTCGCGCCACCGGGGTGGGATTGCATACTGGTGAAAAAGTCTACCTTACCCTACGCCCAGCCCCAGTTAATACCGGTATTGTCTTCACCAGATCTGATATCGATTCGACTATACAAATTGAAGCACGCGCCGAAAATGTAGGAGACACTACTTTGTCAACTACTTTAGTCAAAGGCGATGTTCGAATTTCAACTATTGAGCATTTGATGTCAGCAATGTCTGGCCTGGGTATCGATAATTGTTATGTCGATGTCAGCGCACCAGAAGTACCGATCATGGATGGCAGTGCTGGACCATTTGTGTTCCTGATTCAGTCTGCGGGCATAGAAGAACAATCAGAGCTCAAAAAGTTTATTAAGATCAAACGTACTATTAAACTTGAGCAGGGAGATAAATTCGTTAGCCTTGAACCATTTAATGGGTTTAAGGTGAGCTACACCTTGCTTTATGATCATCCGGTTTATAAAAAGTATACAAAGAGTGCAAGTATAGACTTCTCTAGCACTTCATTTGTGAAGGAAGTGAGTAGAGCGCGGACTTTTGGTTTTATGCATGAGTTCGAGGAGCTGAGAAATCGAAACTTAGCCCTTGGCGCCAGCATGGATAATGCTATAGCAGTTGGTGACTATAAAGTCCTTAACGAAGACGGGTTGCGCTATGAAGATGAGTTCGTCAAGCACAAGATCCTTGATTCCATAGGAGATTTATACCTTTTAGGCAACAGCTTGATTGGTGAGTTTAAGGGACATAAATCTGGACATGCTCTCAATAATGCTTTATTAAGAATGCTCGAAGTTAATGAAGACGCTTGGGAAATTGTCAGTTTTGATAATGAAAATAATGTACCTATTTCCTATATGAAACCAGTGTTAGCGGCCTAGCCAGCCACACTCTCCTAACTGCTTGATCTATAACAAAAAAATAGTTAGGCGTTGAAGTTTCTGAATGAGCCCCAAGTGTAACAATAGGGTTTGATAGAATAACGCGTAAGAAATGAAATTAATTCTTGTTGATCAACGCCACGGTCACACTAAAACTATTGTCCTTAGAGGCTGGCTAAAAGGTCTCCTTTCTCTATTTCTACTAATTGCTCCAGTGGCCTTAAGTTATTTTGGCTATCAATTGGCTGTTTCCCAAAATGAACGCATGTTTACAGAAGAAAGTGCGCAAAATTGGGATCGTCAGATAAAGATACAGTCTGAGCAACTTGCAGACATAAGAGAAAAATCCGGACAGCAATTGGAAGCGCTAACCTTAAGACTAGCGAAGTTACAGGCGCGCTTAGTTCGTCTTGACGCAGTAGGAGAGAGAATTACAACCATTGCGAATTTAGATCAGGGTGAATTTGATTTTAGTCAACCTGTGACAATTGGCGGCCCAGGAACCGGACAATCTGAGGCTTATTCCACTATTACATTTGTAAATGCCGTTGATCACTTAGAGCACCAGCTAGAAGATAGGCAGCAACAGTTAGAAATTTTAGAAGGCCTCATGTCTGATCGGAAAATTCAATCTGATGTGCTTATCTCGGGACGCCCGGTCGATCGTGGTTGGATAGCGTCTAGGTTTGGCCAAAGGCCGGATCCTTTTACCGGTAGGCTCACATTTCATGCAGGTGTAGATTTTACGACTGGTCGTGCTGGCGCTGACATTAACACGGTAGCCGCCGGTGTAGTTACCTGGGCGGGACCACGATCTGGTTATGGTTTAATGGTAGAGATAAATCATGGTAATGGATTTATCACTCGCTATGCTCATTCTGAAAAGCTATTTGTTGAGGTTGGCGATATTGTCAAGAAAAGACAAAATATTGCTCTTGTCGGTTCCACTGGAAGATCTACCGGTCCCCATGTTCATTTTGAAGTTTATAAGAATGGGCGTGTAGTCGATCCGGCCGCATATATCCATCGCACAGCTAGATAATCCCCTCTAAACCGAACGTTGTCGCCTTGATCAATAGGTACAGTGAACTGTGTCGATTTGATTTTAATAAATTATAAACTTTAGTTTTAGTGAACATTATTTCTCATGAGCATACTCAATAAAATATTAGGTAGTAGTAATTCCAGAAAGCTTAAAAAAATGAATCGTACTGTTGCGGTTATTAATAGCCTGGAAAATTCCCTGGAATCTCTCACTGATGAAGAGCTTCGGGAGAAAACTGGCGAATTCAAGCAAAGGATAGAAGAGGGAGTGAGCCTTGACGATATTCTTCCCGAAGCATTTGCAGCCGTTAGAGAGTCTTCAAAGAGAACACTAGGACTCCGTCACTTTGATGTGCAAATGGTTGGTGGGATGGTTTTACACCAAGGCAATATTTCTGAAATGCGCACTGGTGAAGGTAAGACGTTAGTAGCGACTCTGCCAGCTTATTTAAACGGTCTGTCCGGTAAAGGAGTTCATGTCGTAACCGTAAATGAGTATCTAGCGCAACGTGATGCCGATTGGATGCGTCCAATATTTGAGCTGCTAGGCTTTAGCGTAGGAGTTATTAAGTCGGGTCAGACACCGGAAGAAAAGAAAGCCGGTTACGATTCTGATATTACCTATGGTACCAATAACGAATTTGGTTTCGACTATCTAAGAGACAACATGGCGTTTCGTCTCGACCAAAAAATGCAACGAAAATTGAATTTCGCTATTGTCGACGAGGTAGATTCGATCTTGATTGATGAGGCGCGAACACCTTTAATAATATCTGGTGCTGCGGAGGGTAGCTCTCAACTATATGTCGCAATTGACAAGCTCATTCCTCGTTTAGACAAAGGCATAAAAGCTGAAAAATCCAAAATGGAGATGATGGATAAGAATTACTTACCTGAAGATACTGGGCACTTCTCAGTCGATGAGAAAAGCAGACAGGTTGAACTAACTGAAGAAGGCCATGAATATGTCGAAGATTTGTTGATTCAAAAAAAATTGCTCAATGAAGGAGAATCCCTGTATGCCGCAACAAACCTTTCCTTATTGCATCATGTTCATGCTGGTTTAAAAGCTCACAACCTGTTTAACAAAGACATTGAGTACATTGTGCAGAATAGGCAGATAGTGCTAATTGACGAACATACAGGCCGAACGATGGAAGGTCGACGCCTATCTGAAGGGTTGCATCAAGCACTGGAAGCGAAAGAAGGTCTTGAGATACAAAGTGAAAGTCAAACTTTAGCATCTACTACTTTCCAGAACTATTTTCGTATTTATAACACTTTGTCTGGAATGACAGGTACCGCAGATACCGAGGCTTTTGAATTTAATCAGATTTATGGACTTGATGTCATAGTAATTCCAACCAATGTGCCAATGATAAGAAATGATGCCAATGACCTGATTTATCTTTCCATGGAAGAAAAAATGGAAGCGATAGTTCGAGATATTATTGAGATTAGAGATTCTGGTGCGCCAATTTTGGTTGGAACTGCATCGATTGATACATCAGAGACGCTTTCACAGTTTTTGAAAAAAAATAAAATTGATCATGAAGTGCTAAATGCGAAATTCCACGAAAAAGAAGCTCAGATTATTGCGCAAGCGGGGAGACCTGGAGCGGTAACTATTGCAACAAACATGGCTGGTCGGGGAACTGATATTGTTTTAGGTGGAAAATGGGAAGCAGAGATCGCAGAGATAAGTAATCCCAGCGATGACCGGCTTCGACAAATAAAGGGAGACTGGCAAAAGCGACATGACCAAGTTATCGAAGCTGGTGGCTTGCATATTATAGGCACGGAGAGGCATGAATCCAGGCGTATTGATAACCAATTAAGAGGGCGTTCCGGTCGACAGGGTGACCCTGGTTATTCACGTTTTTACCTTTCTATGGAGGATAACTTGTTAAGAATTTTTGCTACCGATGGCGTAAAGAATTTTATGCGTCGTCTTGGCATGGAGCAAGGCGAGGCAATCGAACATGGGATGGTGACTCGATCAATTGAAAAAGCTCAGAGAAAGGTAGAAGGTCGGAATTTTGATGTACGTAAACAACTTCTGGAATATGACAATGTAGCTAACGATCAGCGTACTATTATTTATCGTCAGCGTAATGAATTGATGGCAAGTGACGATATTACTGATCTTCTAGAGGGTATGAGAAGTGAAGTGGTTGACGCTTTGGTAGATAACTATATTCCACCTCAGAGTGTTCCAGAACAATGGGATATCTCAGGGCTTGAGCAATCCATTGAAACCGAATTTGGTTCAGAAAAACCTATTCAGAAGTGGTTAGATGAAGATGACCAGCTTTACGAGGAACAGCTCAAGGCTAAAATAACTGCCTTACTTACTGAAGAATATTTACAGAAATGTAATCTTGTGGGCGCGAAGATGCGCGAATTCGAGAAACAAATCACGCTACAAATTCTTGATCGATTGTGGAAGGAGCATTTGGCGACTATGGACCATCTACGACAAGGGATATTCTTGCGCAGCTATGGTGGGAAAAACCCCCGCCAGGAATATAAGCGTGAGGCCTTCGCCCAGTTTACTGAATTGATGTTGGCGCTTCAGCAAGAAGTTATTAAGATTCTTAGCCATATCCAAATTAAGCAAGATGAAGCTGCCGACTCTATTGAGCGGCAAAGAGAAGAAGAGTCAGCTCGTGCTGGTATGAATTATCAACATCAGGCAATGTCCGTCTTGGCAAATACTGAAGGTGACGAAGATCAAGGACCGACTCGAGAGCCAAGTGGTGGAAACAAGCAATCTCCTTTTGTCCGAGAGGTGGCCAAAGTAGGTAGAAATGACCCTTGCCCATGTGGTTCTGGTAAGAAGTATAAGCAATGTCATGGGAAAATAGGTTAGCGCCGTGTCAGTTGGGTTAGGATGCTCCTTAGATTACAACTCCATTGCTGGTATTCGGCTCGCAGCTGTAAAAAGTAAAATCAAATATCCAGATCAATTAGATTTAGTTCTAATTGAATTATCAGAGCATGCGAACGTGGCGGGAGTCTACACTCAAAATGCATTTTGTGCTGCACCGGTGGCTCTCGCTAAAGCGCATGCTCAAAAATTCTGCCCGCGCTATTTTCTTATTAATACTGGTAATGCCAATGCGGGCACTGGAGAAACTGGAAATGTAAATGCGCTTCGCTGTTGTCAGGCAATTGCCGAATTAGCTGGTGTGTCTGCGCAAGAAGTACTGCCGTTTTCTACAGGTGTTATTGGGGAACAGTTACCAGTTGAAAAAATCCTCGCTGCTACACCCAGGGTCTTTATTAGTTTATCAGAGTCTTCCTGGGTGGAGGCCGCTGAAGGGATTTTAACGACTGATACTCGGCCTAAACTAGTATCAGTTCAGCTTGAAATAGACGGTAAAAAAGTATCGATTACCGGAATTGCTAAAGGTTCCGGGATGATAAAACCCAACATGGCAACGATGTTGGGTTTTATTTTTACAGATGCAGATATCGAGTCTGCTGTGCTCGATGAGTTGCTTTGTGATGCGGTTGCAAAATCATTCAATCGAATTACTGTGGACGGAGATACTTCCACTAACGATTGTTGCATGCTGGTAGCTACTGGAAAGTCCGGTGTTTCGATTAATAAATTGAGCGCTCACGACTACGGTCAATTTAAAGCTGCGTTAGAATCTTTATTTGTTACTCTTGCTACAGAGCTTATTAAAGATGCAGAAGGAGCGAGTAAATTTATTACTATTACAGTTGCGGGTGGTGCCAGCTCTCTAGAATGTCGACGAGTGGCGTATAGTATTGCAGAGTCTCCGCTTGTTAAAACTGCAATGTTTGGAAAAGATCCAAATTGGGGGCGAATTTTGGCCGCTGTTGGCCGTTCTGGTCTCGAAAACCTTGACCTGCAATCGATAACAATAGATTTAGGCTCTGTTCGAATTGTTTCTGGCGGGGGCGTTGATCCAAGTTATTTAGAGGAGCTGGGCCAAGTTGCAATGCAGAAAGAGGAAATTATCATTTCAGTCAGCCTCAATCGTGGAACTTTCTCAGAATCCGTTTGGACTTCAGATCTTTCTCACGAATATATTAGTATTAACTCTGATTACCGCACTTGATCTGATGAAGGCTTTTATCAATCATGAGCTATGATGGCATCATTCATGTTGCAGTAGGTGTTGTTATTAATCGACAGCAAGAAATTTTGATATCCCAAAGACATATAGATAGTCATCAGGGTAGCTTGTGGGAATTTCCGGGAGGTAAAAAAGAATCACTAGAATCTATAGAGGCAGCACTCCAGAGAGAGTTTGTCGAAGAACTTGGAATTAAACCTACCGAGTTTTTCCCATTTGCGAAAATACTTCATCATTATGCAGAAAAAACCGTTCTACTTGATGTTTGGCTAATTACACAATATAGGGGAGAGGAAATAGGTAGAGAAGGACAAGTAATCGAATGGTGTCCTATTACAGACTTGCGGCCACAGAATTTCCCTATTGCTAATCAAGCAATTATCAAAAAATTGCAGATACCAAGAAAATTAGCTATTACACCTAATATTAATAACAATCAGTCAATCCCTTTGCTTTTTGATCGCTATGCTGAAATGGGTATTCAGCTGGTGCAATTTCAACAAACCCATCTTTGCGAAAATGATTATTTGAGCTGGTTCGATAACGCCCAATCGATAGCGAAGAATCATGGCTTGCGTCTACTCTACAACCAATCCCTGCGAGGCTATAATGATGAATGGAATGTGGGTTTTCATGCAAGTTCTCATGCGCTTGATTTATTAACGGAGCGACCGATATCTGATCAACTTCTTTTTAGCGCGTCTTGTCACAATCTAAAGGAATTGCAGCTCGCTGAAAAATTAGCTGCAGATTTTGTTACCCTTTCTCCTATTTGTTCAAATGCAAATTGCTGGAAGGGGCAGGAATTAGGATGGGAGAAATTTAGAGACTTGGCTAGTCAGGTAAGTCTACCGGTATATGCTCTCGGAGGACTCTCTGAAAATGATTCAAACATTGCGCTGGAGTCAGGGGCATTTGGTATTGCGGGCACTTTTGCTTTTACCTGCTAATTAATCAGGAACGAGAGTCTTAGCGAAGATAATTGGATATAACAGTTAATTTACTCAAGAAGTCCATTCAAGACTGCAAATTGCCGGTGTCGAGATAGTTAGTTTGAAAATGGATTTTTAGCTTTCAGTGATAAATAATTTTCAAATAAGCAGGCCTAGTTATTTTTTCTTATTGCAGTTTTTCGTTAGAGTCTTTTTCATCTGGGAAGACTGGCTCACCGGCAATTGTATTTTTCCCTACCGCCCAATCTCCGAAATCGATTAGTTTGCAGCGTTCACTACAAAAGGGCCTGAATAAACTTTCCTCAGTCCATGGAATTAATTTGGTACAGGTAGGGCAGCTAACTATTTTTTTTCGTGTCATTGAGCGCTCGCCAAATCAAGATATTTCTGATGCAGTATTTCTATTTGCTTTTTAATTATTTCCAGAGATTGTTCATTATCCAATACATCATCTGCTGCGGCTAATCGTTTATTCCTTGGAATTTGAGTAGCTATTATTGCGGCGACGGTGTCTTCTTGGCTACCGTCACGATTCATAGTTCTCTTTAGCTGAGTGGCATTACTGACATCAATCACAAGAATCCGATCAACGATTTCTTTTTGGTTCGTCTCTAGCAACAAAGGAGATTCAACAATTACATAGGCAGATTTCGCGGAATGAATTCTTTCGATCAAAAGCTTTCTAATTTTAGGGTGCAGCAATTCTTCTAACCAATGACGCTGTTTGGAGTCTGCGAACACGATATCTCTCAGTTTGCTTCTATCTAGAGAGTTATCTGGGAGAAGGATAGCTTTGCCAAAATGCTTTTTGATCGCAATTAACGCTTGGCTCCCAGGCTCAACTACTTCACGTGCGAGTTGATCTGCATCAACTACAACGATGTCTAAGCCAGAAAATATTTTAGCGACAGTAGATTTTCCACTACCGATTCCTCCAGTGAGGCCAACTATATATTTTGTGAGATTAGCCAACGAAATTAACCAACAAAGTTTCTGAGATAGAAGCTGCTTATTTGAGGTCCCCAAATAAGCATTATAAAACCTGCACCAGTTAAGTAGGGTCCGAAAGGCATTGGCGCTGATCTATCTCTTTTCATGGCTAAGATCATTACAATACCAAATACTGCACCAACCAAGGAAGAGAGAACTATGATTGGTAACAAGGTTTGCCATCCCATCCAAGCGCCCATGGCCGCAAGTAATTTAAAATCTCCATAACCCATCCCTTCTTTTCCAGTTATAACCTTGAATACCCAATAAAATGACCAAAGCACAAGATAGCCAGCTATGGCTCCGATAACTGCATCGTGGAGAGATACGCCGAACCCAAGATCAAGGGCATTAATTCCTATTCCAAACCACAATAGTGGAATAGTAATACCATCTGGCAATAATTGGTGGTCGAAATCAATAAGAGTGAGTGTGACTAGCGCCCAAGTAAAAAATAATAGCGCTAAGGTCAGCAGGTTTGGACCAAAAGTTAATGCTACCAATGCTGAAAGTAAACCGTTCACGAGTTCAACGATAGGATATCTGAGCGATATTTTAGATTTGCAATTCGAACACCGACCTCCAACTGCTAAATAACTTATCACTGGGATATTTTCCCAAGGTTTGATTTTGTGATTGCAGTTCCGGCAGTGTGATGCCGGATATTGTAGATTAAAAATCTCATACTTTACTGTTGAGTTAACGTGGGGTATTGATTGATTTTCAACTTCCAGCAATTCGGAGCACTGCTGCTTCCACTCCCTCTGCAGCATAATGGGTAAGCGATAGACGACGACGTTTAAGAAGCTGCCTACGAGCAGCCCAAGAACAAGCGCGGCCGTAAGGAGAAAAGGTTGGTTCGCCGAGAGTAAATCAATGATCGTCATTTAACGGTAGTCGTCTGTATAAAGAACATGTCAGTTGAAATCACAGGCTTGGTACAACCACTTTTTGAGGGTAATAGATGTTATCAATTCCGAGTGGGTTGTTCGACTAGCAGAAACCGCTAGTTAAACATGTTCCTCCCTCAGTCCACTGAACAGGAGGTGTAACACCATCTGGCGTCAAGGTATAGGTAATCGCACTCAAGTTGGAAGTTGCGTCTGGTTTCCAGGTCATAGTTATGACACCGTCAGTGACACTGGCGCCGTGGACGCCGGCTGCTGCGGCAACGTTTGCAGGAACGCCTAATAATCCACCATCGATAACACTCAAGTTGACAGGATTGCGAGTTTCGATTACAAGCTCTATAGCCCTTTTTCGAGGTATAACAGCTAGAACTAGCTCAGAAAAAGCCAAACGTTCGGTATAATTTTGATAGACAGGCAGTGCTACCACAGCCAGAAGACCTATGATCGCTGCAATGATCATTAATTCGAAAAACGTAAAACCTTTTTGATTTTTTTCCATTTGTCTATTTCCAAATTGGTAAATAATTTGTTTCTAATACGCTCGTATATTTCGAGTTAAAAATATTTTCTGTAACCCGTAGTTCAAGAATAATTTCTAAGTGACTATAGATAGGCCGTGTCAATCTCTTTTAAAGATTGTAAGTCATTGTATTTAAAGTGTAAAATTAATAGTTAAGGAGTGTCTTTTCTCATAAAAATAACTTCCTGCAAAAACTGCCACGCAGTATAGCGGCCTTTTTTGTTAGGATTGGTCAGAGTTTATTTGATCTATCAGGTTCGCGTATTTTTACTTTGAATTTATCTAAAGTAAAAGTGGAGTAAGACCAAGGAAAATCTTCGTTTCGTATGGGCAAGTACTAAATCATTTGGAATCTGGCCTCTTCTCATCACTTAGTTCGGCAAATATTTGTTTTGTTGTCTTCATCTAACATTTTGCTCGCATTCGTTTTGGGTGGGTTAGATTTGGAGCTAGCAATTAAGCGCTTGAAATTACTATTAAATAATTAACTTTTGGGTACCTTATATCAACTTAAACACTTGAAAAATATAGGGATGTAGTTTATGTTTTACTGCGTCTAAGCAGGCCATTCGTGGCATGTTGAGGTGCCCTAAACACAGCTATTTATAGATAACCAAACAGCAGTCAGGAGTCTGAAATCCTTATTGCAGAGGACTACACGATGAGAATTGCAGTCAGAATTGCGAATGGCATAATTTTGCTAGCAGGTATCGCACTCAGCGCCACGGTTGCGGCTCAGGACAAAACAGTAAATGATGGTGTATTCACTGCAGCCCAAGTGACTTCTGGGCAAGTGGTCTACGACTCACAGTGCAAGACTTGTCACAATATGCGATTTTATCGGGATACTTTGAAATCTTGGAATAATCAGCCTCTTCTTTATCTTTGGGAATCTATTATGGGAACGATGCCTGCAGATAATCCAGGTTCTCTAATGTTCGAAGAATACACTGATGTTATTGCTTATATTTTGTCTGAAAATGGATTTCCTGTAGGAGAGTCCAAGCTAGATCCAGACAATGGTATGGATGCCATTTCGATCATCGCCCCTTAACAACTAAGCGTAATGAAATTGCCGAACTAAGTTCGGCAATTTTTTTGGAGACCGGAAGCCGCGCTAATTATCAGGACTCGAGTTGAATTCAGGGCAATCGTCCAATATTCGGGATATAGTGCTACGATCCGTGGAGCTTAACTGCAGTCGATACTTCTCCGAAAGTTGATCCCACAAATTAACATATTCACACTGAAATTCGTCTCTTGGTAAATAGCGGCTCGGCCCACGATCCCGCTTTCGACGAATTTCCCTTCTTTCAATAAGCATGAGGTTCAACGGGTCATTAGAGAACTGCAGTTTCATCTCAGGCATCCAACGGTCTCCGCCATGAGTGTGTGCGTACATCCTCGGGATAACATGGTCAATGTCTATTTGCACAGCTACTTCGAACAACTCTCCGGTATATTCGTCGAACCATTCGCCAGTGCGTACGACACAATTTCGAGGGTTTGTATATCTCACCGTAGAACGGCTGGTGAGAATCAACATTTCTTGACGCGTAGATTGGCAATCACCGTCAAAGTCTTGCTCAAATGACCAATCATCATCATTGAAAAATTTTTCTCGGGCGCGGTAATCAGTAAGTAAGCTGTCCCTAGCGCGTCTAGTAAAATCAAAGGTATCGGGCATTTCGCAGCCACTCATATGGCAATGATAGGACAGTTGATAGTAATGACCTCCATTTTGATCGGTACTGCCTGCATGACCCCAGATTAAGCCGGGTGCTAGCCAGAAGCTGAGTACCCCGGAAAGGATTAGGAGTATTTTTTTTACCATCTCTTCCATCCACGTATTATAGTGAAGCAAATCGGATTTAAAGCACCAGCATTGTTAGATCGATGGCTTGACAGTTCTTGGTAAGGCCACCGATAGAGATATAGTCTACGCCAGTTTTTGCAATATTGACTAATTGGTCTTGTTGTATTCCACCAGAAGCTTCGATTTTGCACCTGCCCTGGTTGAGCACAACTGCTTCTTTCATGCTGTCTATCGAAAAATTATCGAGCATTATTATATCTGGTTCAGCTTCAATAGCATGCATGAATTCAGGCAAATTTTGAACTTCAATTTCGACAGTCTTTTCTGGGTGCAAGGCTCTGGCTGCAGCAATAGCTTTAGGAATGCCCCCACAGGCATCTATATGATTTTCCTTTATTAGAAATGCATCGAATAGCCCAAGTCTATGATTAGTGCCACCCCCAATTCTAACGGCGTATTTTTGTGCCGATCGGAGACCAGGCAAGGTTTTTCGAGTATCAAGAAGAGTAACTGAGGTTTCAGCTAAGAGATCAATGAAATAACGAGTTTGTGATGCGGTTGCTGACAAAGTTTGCAGAAAATTTAAAGCAGTACGCTCCCCACTAAGAATTGAACGCGCGCTTCCTCTAAGTTTCAGCAATTCGGTACCCGCATTAACTAAAATTCCTTCTTCTACCGACCAAACTATTGACACGTTAGAGTCAATTTGCGCGAATACTTCATTTACCCAGTCGACACCGCAGATCACTGCTTCTTCCCGAGATAAAACTATTGCTTCTATGGTTTTGGATGCTGGGATTAGCTCAGAAGTAATATCGCCATCACCTAAGTCTTCAGCAAGAGCGATGCGAATTGTTTCTTTGATATCATTTTGTAAATTATCCATGATTATAATTAGGGAAGTTGCCGTAATGTTAAAGTCGTTCCCCTTTGAGTGAATTCGATCTGCTGTAAGGCGCTCATTCCCAACAAAATGATGTCACCGAGCATACTAGGGGTAATGCTTGCTTCAATATTATAGAGAACAATGTTTCCTAAAGTGAGTTCATTAATCCTTGTAGAATAAACGGTAACAACACCATTTGCAGTGGACGCTTGGTGAGCTAATCCGCTGACTAAATCAGCCTCCAGGGCTATTTCAGCAGGAATGGCTACGTCTGTAGCGCCTGTATCTAACAAAAAGGTAACTGGTATTCCATTTACTTCTCCATCTGCCACATAGTGGCCCTGCCTATTTCTTTCTAAAACGACTTCACGAATTCCGTTATTTAATTCTGAGAAATCAGGATTTTGATTTGGATTAGATTGAAGGAGTAACCTGTCATCAAAGAAAGCTGTTAGTGCAATGAGGCCAAGAATGAAACTTATGATCAGCATTCCTTGTCCAATACTTTTACCTGGTGCCTTATTTGTTGGAAAAGTCATATTCCGAATTATGGCTTATGGAAGCTTGAATAGAAAGTTGTTAGCTAAGTCAAATATTCCCGATTTTGATCCCAAAAATAGGAGTTTATTTTTATTGAATTGATTCAAAAACGCTGTCCGCCAAACGGTTCAATATTCGGTTATATAAATGATAAATCGAACGAGTAGAACTCTTTGCTTTTTTACCGCTGTAATTTCTAAGCTAGAGTAAGTAATCTTAATAGGATCCGATCACGGTCGGCAGTGCTTGCTTACCCATCCGCCAACACATGCCTAAACAAAAGTCATAACTTACTTCATTTCGTTTTCTTTCTAGACTATGCATGGGATGTATCATGATTGGCTGTGTTAAGATGCTATTTGATACCTGCGTCAGAGAAACTTCAACCAAAGTCTATGAGTTTTAGTATAAAAAATAATCTTTTGATCGGCGCGGCTCAAAAAATGTCACCAAATTGTAGTCAGCGTGAAAATGCTGAACAAATAGATTTGCTAATTATTCACAACATTAGCCTTCCTCCAGGGGAATTCGAAACTGAATATGTGGAACAATTGTTCTGTAACAAATTGAACCCTAACGTTCATCCTTATTTCGCAGAAATATCTCATCTAAAAGTGTCTTCCCACCTTTTTATAAGTAGAGCTGGAGAGGTGACTCAATTCGTGCCCTTCGACAAGAAAGCATGGCATGCTGGTGAATCTATCTTTGATGGTAAAGAAAATTGCAACGAATTTTCAATTGGTATTGAACTTGAAGGGACAGATTATGAGAGATTTACCGATATTCAATATAAGAAGCTAATTGCCATCACAAATTTGCTTATTCAGGAATATCCAAGCTTGAACTCTCGAAGAATTGTGGGGCATAGTGATGTATCTCCGGGAAGGAAAACTGATCCAGGTCCTTATTTTGAATGGGACAGCTACCGCAAATTTGTCAATTAACTGGTGCCGATAAAGCGATAAATTTTCTTTATGAACTTTTTCGCTATTCTTACCTGCCTATAGAGCGCAGTTTGACTGGGCGTATTGGCTATGATTACGATATTTGGACTATTCATAGATTGAGTTTGTGAGTGCTGCTTCAGCTCGAATCAGAAATCATTCTCCGCGCCACCGTCGTAAAGTCCCTACGCATTAAACTTAAAAATGTAGTATCTGGTTAGAAATTGATTAAATCATTGAATGCTGCCTGCTCGATTAGCCATTTTATTTTCGTAACTAATTATTTCTAAAGAATTAAATTACAAACCATTGATTCTATTTTAATTAAGATATTATGTAGTAATACTACATAAATAACCAAAACAGATTAGAATTACTGTCATATATGCAGTAATATACACTCCGCTTTGTAATTAAATTACACAATCTATTAAAAATACCCACTTACAAAGCAGAGGGCAACCCAGTGATCCTGGCGGCTCAAAGGACATAGTTATGACTAAGCAAAACGATGCTAATCCGGAAGAAACCAAAGAATGGCTCGAAGCGCTAAGATCCGTCATCAGCGAAGAGGGAATGGATCGAGCTAATTTCATTATTAAGCGCCTTTCGACTGATATAAGCCGGTCTGGTCAAAGTACATTATCCACCTTAGTCAACACTCCTTATTGCAATACGCTAGCCCCTGAAAACGAAGAGCGAATGCCTGGCGACATGTTCATGGAACGTCAAATCAGAGCGATTGTTCGTTGGAATGCTTTGGCTATGGTGATGCGAGCTAATGAACGTAATCCCGGTATCGGGGGTCACATTTCAACTTTTGCCTCGTCAGCGACGCTTTATGATGTCGGTTTCAATTATTTTTTCAAAGGACCAAACAAAGATAATGAAGGTGATCTGATTTATTACCAAGGACACTCATCGCCAGGAATTTATGCGCGCTCGTTTACGGAAGGAAGATTTGATGAAGAGCAACTGGATAATTTTCGACAAGAAGTTGATGGCAATGGTTTGTCTTCATACCCTCATCCTTGGTTGATGCCAGATTACTGGCAATTCCCAACCGTATCGATGGGCTTAGGTCCAATTCAAGCCATCTACCAGGCTCATATAATGAGATATTTATCCAGCCGCGGCTTAATGGATAACTCAGACAGAAAAATTTGGGCGTTTCTGGGCGATGGAGAAACAGATGAGCCGGAATCTCTAGGTGCTATAAGCAAAGCTGGTAGAGAGGGCTTAGATAATTTAATTTTTGTTATTAACTGCAACCTTCAGCGACTTGATGGGCCGGTGCGTGGAAATGGAAAAATCATTCAGGAGCTAGAGGGAGTCTTTCGTGGTGCGGGCTGGAATGTCATAAAAGTAATTTGGGGTCGGCATTGGGACCCTTTATTACAAGCAGATGAAGATGGCGTTTTACAGGCACGTATGGATGAAGTTGTCGACGGCGAATTTCAAAACTATGCAAGCAGAGGTGGTGATTACACGCGAAAAAACTTTTTCGGTAAAAGCCCTGAGCTTCTGAAAATGGTTGAGCATCTGTCTGATCAAGACATCATGGCTTTGAATCGTGGTGGCCATGATCCTTATAAGGTTTATGCCGCCTATGCGGAAGCAGTTAAAGCGAATGGGAAACCAACAGTAATCTTGGCAAAAACAATCAAGGGATATGCATTTGGCGCATCTGCAGAAGCGCAGAATGCTACTCATTCCGTTAAAAAGCTCGATATCGAATCTCTTAAAAAATTCAGAGATCGTTTTGGTATTCCAATAAAAGACGAGAAGCTAGTTGACGTGCCGTATTATCGGCCTCCTGAACAAAGCCTCGAATTGCGATACATGCGTAAAATGCGGAAGTCTTTAGGTGGTCCGGTTCCGCAGCGCCGAGCCACATCTTACGCTTTAAACATCCCAAAACTTTCGGCATTTGAAAACCAAACCCAAAGTAGTGGAGAGCGAGAATTATCGACTACTATGTCTTTTGTGCGTTTGCTAAGCACTTTATGTAAAGACAAAGAAATAGGTGAGCGAGTGGTACCGATTGTGCCCGATGAAGCGCGTACCTTCGGTATGGAGGGCATGTTTCGCCAAATGGGTATTTATTCGGCAGTAGGACAGCTCTATGACCCAGCCGATTCGAATCAAGTGATGTTTTATCGAGAAGATAAAAAAGGTCAGATGCTGGAAGAAGGCATTACAGAATCTGGCGCGTTCTCCGCTTGGCTTGCTGCAGCTACTTCATACAGTGTGAATAACTACCCTTTAATACCATTCTATATTTATTACTCTATGTTCGGGTTTCAGAGAGTGGGTGATCTTTGTTGGGCTGCTGGTGATTCTCAAGCTCGAGGATTTTTAATTGGTGCTACCGCTGGTAGAACAACGCTTAACGGTGAAGGCCTGCAGCATCAAGACGGGCATAGTCATCTGCTGTCTTCTACCATTCCAAACTGTGTGAGTTATGATCCAACTTATTCCTACGAATTAGCAGTCATTGTACAAGACGGTTTACGCCGGATGTATAAAGAAATGGAATCGGTATTTTTTTATATCACTACCATGAATGAAAATTACCAACAGCCCGAAATGCCGAAAGGTGTTGAAATTGACATAGTTAAAGGCATGTACTTGTTGGAGGATGGCGGTGCAGGAGAGTACAAACTTACAAAACCACTGAATAAAGACGCTAGACTTCGACTATTAGGAAGTGGAACCATATTGCGTGAAGTACGAAAAGCTGCCGAAATATTACGAAAGGAATATTCGGTGGCGGTTGATGTTTGGAGTGTTACAAGCTTTAACGAATTACGGAGAGATGCTTTGGCTGTTTCCAGGGAAAACATGCTATGTCCTGATAAGAAACCTAAATTGCCTTTCGTCACGGAAAAGCTTGCTAAACAAAAGGGTCCGATCATCGCGACTACAGACTATATGAAAGCTTACTCAGATCAGATTCGAGAATTTGTACCTGACTCTTATCGTGTTTTGGGAACTGATGGCTTCGGGCGCAGCGATAGCCGTGAGCGCTTAAGACACTTTTTTGAGGTTGACAGTAAGTTTGTGGTTCTAGCAGCGCTGACAGATTTAAAAAAACTTGGTTTAGTCGACCCAAAAGCAATTCTTGCGCATATGAAGAAAACTGGAATAAAGCGAGCTAAAGCTAATCCTTTGCATCAATAAGCGCTTTGCTAGCCCACTAAAAACAAGGGATAAAATTCTTGGCAATAGAAAACATTAAAGTACCAGATTTAGGTGATGCTGCTGAGGTTGAAGTCATTGAGCTATTGGTTTCTGTGGGGCAAGCCGTAGCAGAAGATGATTCGTTGTTGGTTTTGGAGAGTGACAAGGCTGCGATGGAAATCCCTGCACCTATGGCCGGAGTGATAAAGAGCATCGCTGTAAATTTAGGCGACCAAGTAACTACGGGCAGTGAAATGTTAACTCTTGAGGTAGAGTCGGCTACTGTTTCGCCATCTGTGAAGGTGCCAAAAGAAAAACCTACAGAATCCAGTAAAGATACACCAAATGAGTCCTCAGAATCTGGAGAGGGGTCAGAACTCGAGAGTTCTCCAGAAACAGTTTCCGAAAAACAACAAGTTCCTGCAGGTTCAAACTCCGCAATTGCATCAAATACGATCGAAGTACCAGATATTGGTACTGATGATGAAGTCGATGTTATTGAAATTCATGTCAAAGTAGGGGGCTTTGTTGCAGTTGACGACCCCCTTGTAACACTGGAATCGGATAAAGCTGCGATGGAGGTGCCCTCACCACAGTTGGGTGAAATAACAGAGTTGCTAGTTTCCATCGGTGATAAGGTAAAGACTGGGTCGGCAATAGCTATAGTAAAAGGTAATGAAACACAGGTTTCTAGTAATGAAATTATTGCGCCGACGGCTCTAGTTGACGCCCCGGGCCCAGCAATAATTGAATCTGCACCTACTTCGGCGGGTTCAAAAATAGTAAGTGCGGTGTCAGTTTCGAGCATGACTTCTGACAAAGTCTATGCTGGTCCAGCAGTGCGTAAGTTAGCTCGAGAATTAGGTGTAGATATGGCCTTGGTGCCTGGCACTGGTGCGAAAAATAGAATCACTAAAGAAGATATACAAGGATTTGTAAAAAACCGACTGAATACGCCTGCGGGTTCTATAGTGAGCGCGGTTCCAGATATAGATTTCAGCAAGTTTGGAGAAATTGAGCAAATACCTAGAACCAAGATTGCGAAAATTACTGCAGTAAACATGCACCGCAATTGGACTACTGTGCCTCATGTGGCGCAATTTAATGAGGCGGATGTTACCGATCTAGAAGAGTTTCGGGCTGAACTTAAAGTCGAAGCAGAAAAGAAAGGAGTAAAGCTTACTTTCCTCCCCTTCTTATTAAAAGCTTGTGCTAAGGCATTAAAGGAATATCCCCAATTTAACGTATCTATCCATTCCTCTGGTGAGTATCTAATTCAGAAAAAATATTTCCATATTGGTGTCGCGGTTGCCACAGAAGAAGGTCTAGTTGTGCCGGTAATTAGGAATGTTGATAAGAAGTCAATTTTGGAACTAGCTGCTGAAGTGGCAGATCTTTCAGACAAGGCTAGGCAACGAAAGCTAAGCTTAGAAGATTTACAGGGCGCTTGTTTTTCAATTTCCAGTTTAGGCGCCATTGGTGGTACCGGATTTACCCCTATTGTTAATGCGCCTGAAGTTGCGATTCTTGGAGTCGCAAAAACGGAAATCAAACCAGTTTATATGGAAGGTGAATTTAAGCCGCGTAAAATGTTGCCAATTACATTGGCTTATGATCATAAAGCAGTTAATGGCGTGGATGGTGGCCTATTTGCTACTTACTTGGCTAAATTATTGGCAGATATTCGGCATTTGGTTCTGTAAGAAAATTAACCCCTTGCATTCTTCTCATCTCTTCGAAAATTTCTAACACAAACTTTTATACAGGGTAATAGAGGGTGTTTTCTTTTGTTTGGATTGATTGAATCTCACATCCATAGGCTTTAGACAGATTTTCAGCAGTAAGCACTTCCTTTTTGCTACCCTGCAAATGTTCTCCATTTTCGAGCAACAATACAAAATAATCACAAAACCTTGCTGCAAGATTTATATCATGCGTTGCCATTAAGATACTTGCAGGTCTTTTATAAAGTTTCGATTTAATGGTGTCTAACACACTAATCTGGAATGCTATATCTAGATGATTGCTAGGTTCATCTAACAAAAAAATATTTGGAGTTTGTGTGAGAAGTGTAGCTATAGCAACCCGTTGTCTTTCTCCACCGGATAAGGAGGAAAGCTGTCTATCACTTAATTCAGAGAGCGATAATTCCGAAATCACGGAGTCGACAATTGCATGATCATTCTGATTATCTTTAATCCGAGACTGAACATGAGGATGGCGGCCCAGCATGATAGTTTCGAGTACTGTAGCGGGTAAAGTTTCGATGCTATCTTGAAATAAAACACCGATTTCTTGTGCAACCGCCCGCCTGCTTAATTCGCTGATATTTTGACCATCCAGTAGAATCTGGCCCGAGTCAATAGTTCGAACCCCTATAATACTATGAATTAAAGAGGTTTTTCCGACCCCATTTCTGCCTAATAATCCCCAGCATTCATTTTCATTGATCTTAAGATTCAGATCTCTGCACAGTATATTGTCTTCTATCGATAAAGTTAGTGATTCTATTATTAGAGATGTCATAGCTATTTCGTCATAGTGCTGCGCAGAATAATAATGAAACTCGGCACGCCGATCACTGCTGTTACCACGCCTACAGGAAGTTGTTGTGGGGCAATAAGGGTTCGAGCGAGACTGTCCGCAATTACAAGAAAACTTCCCCCGAGTAGAATAGAGCAAGGTAGTAGAATTCGATGATCTCTTGCGCCTAACAAGCGTAATATGTGAGGAATTACGAGACCTACAAACCCGACTGATCCTGCTATTGTTACGGCTGTTGCTGTAAATACGGAAGCCGCAAAATAGAGAGTAATTCGCAACATGCCAAGGTTGACACCTAACCCTTGCGCGAAAAGCTCTCCACGCGAGAGTACGTTTAGAGATCTGCTTATTATTAGTCCGCCTGCTAACCCAGCTGCAAGGAGTATGTAGTGGCCAAGATAGACTTGGCTTTGGCTGAGATCCCCCATAAGCCAGAACAACATAGATTGCACGTTGTTGGTTGAACTCGTCGTCAATAGTATATTTATTACCGCCCCCCAACCAGCTGAAATCACCACTCCCGTTAGGAGCAACCGAGTGACAGACCATTGTCCGAATTTATTGGCGATTCCGAACACCAACAAGATTGAAAACAAAGCGCCAGCAAAAGCTGCATTGGTGAAAAATACGCTACCTGCACCCAATAAAATGGCCGAGAGTGCTCCTACCGCGGCACCACCAGAGATTCCTAATATATAAGGATCCGCTAAAGGGTTTCTTAACAGCACCTGCATAACCACCCCAGACATTGCGAGCAATCCACCGGTGGTAAAAGCTGCCAATGTTCGGGGGATGCGTATTTCCCTTAAGATTTGATTCTCTAGCGCTGATCCTGGCTCAATGAGTTCGGATAGTACGACCGATAACTCTAGATCTATACTTCCGCTTAGAAGCGAAAATAGAATTGAAATTCCAGTTAGGACAAAAAGTATTCCTATTAGCAAATAATGTCGGGAGCTAATCAAAAGAAATGCTCAGTATTTGAGTCCGCAAGGTTCAAAATTTAGTCTGTAGGATGATAACGAATTAAGAGTTATGGTTCGCTGCGCTACGAATTTGAGTTTTACGAACAATTAAAACCTCTATTATACGTTAGAATGCCAGTAAGCGTAGTTTCAATATTGTCACCAAACAATTCTTGAGTATGCATTATTAGATGAGCGCGAACTGAGAGCACTATTCCTTAATATCTGAATTTTCCCAGCTTACGCAAATATTACTGAGAAGAACACCGACCAATCTAAATTGTATTGAGTTTGAAAACTTCATCGCTCTTAATCCAAGTGTTAGACTGACTAAATTGGTTATCAGCATAAATCTAACAGAGGAATAAGTTGGAATGCCTTCATTCGATATAGTATCTGAAGTAGACATGCACGAAGTCAATAATGCCATTGGTCAGGCGAATCGAGAAGTTGATACGCGTTTCGATTTTAAAGGGGTTGATGCCAAGTTTGCAGTCACTGAAGAGTCAGAAGTTATGGTTTCAGCAGAGGTCGACTTCCAAATACGACAAATGCTGGAAATATTACGAGCAAAACTAGTTAAAAGAGGGGTAGATATTAAATCTTTCGTTGAGGGAGATGTGGAGACGACCGGGCAAAAGGCCAGTATGAAAGTAAAAATTCAGCAAGGGATTGATTCGGAGATTGCCCGCAAAATTGTTAAGAAAGTTAAAGAAACTAAAATTAAAGCGCAAACTGCTATTCAGGGGGACAAGTTAAGAGTATCTGGCAAAAAAAGAGATGATTTGCAGAGTGTTATGTCAGTACTGAAAGAATTGAATCTTGGGATCCCTCTTCAATACAATAATTTTCGAGATTGATGAAGCAGTCTCTGTTTAGTTAATAGTTACCAATCTCGTAAGAATTAATTGCTAACCAGTTAAGAACTCTAAATAATAATGTCGAGCTCAGTTGAAGCTAATCTGAATGAGAAAGCATTGCCCCTTCTTTAGTTTTTATCTATCAACATATGAAACGAATAGGATAATACATGTCGAGAATTGAAAGCTACCCAGCTGATGGATGGCGAGGTTGGCTGCCTGGTGGTATGCGTCCTTATGTTGAAGCGCAACCATTGGCTGCGTTTTTTCTTGGGATATCTTCAGGGTTTCCCTATGCGCTAATTGGAGCGACACTGACTACACGACTTGCTCAAGATGGCATATCTAAAAGTGCTGTAACGGCATTTGCGCTCACATTTTTGGCCTACAACTTTAAATTCTTATGGGCTCCACTGGTAGATAACGTAAAACTCCCCTTTATTGGTCGCTTTGGTCAAAGGCGTTCTTGGTTATGGCTAACTAGTTTTTTGGTGATTATAGCGGTGACGTTTTTAGGGCTAGTCAATCCCAACAATGCGCTGTCCACTATAGCTTTTGCCGCAATCACTCTTGGTGTATTGGGGGCAACGCTAGACATTATTATTGATGCATATCGCATTGAACTGTTAGAGCCTCATCAATTGGGTACGGGCTCAGGTATGTCGCAATATGGTTGGCGTATCGGAGCCGCATCTGCCGGCGCTTTGGCATTAATCGTGTCCAGCCGTTTGGGTTGGCCTGTAGCTTATATATCTTGCGGAGTGTTTGCATTGCCTGCAATCTTGGTAGGGGTTTTTATGGGAGAACCCAAGCGGAATTTTGAACCCATTGTTTCAAGAGGCATTATCCAAGCTCTGCTTGACTACTTTAGTCCTCTTGTCGAATTCATTAAGCGGCAAGGAGCGTGGTTAGTTCTAGGTTTTGTGTTAATTCACAAGATAGGAGACACACTTGCCAATCTTACTTTGCGACTACTGTTCGATGACTTAGGTTTTACCAACGATGAAATCGCTTTTTATGATGTCGGCTTCGGATTTGTCGCTTTCCTAATCGGGATATTTGTCGGCGGCATCATGTATTCTCGTATGGGGTTAAAGCAGTCAGTTTTAGTAAGCTTAATACTCATGGCGGTATCAAACTTTAGCTTTGCAGCTTTGGCTTTAGTCGGTCATAGCAATATCGGCATGGCCGCTGCAATCGGATTTGAAAATTTTGCGAGTGGTATTGGCGGGGTAACAGTAGTTGCCTATTTGTCGGCACTTTGTAATTTGAGATTTACAGCAACTCAATATGCTTTGCTTTCAGCACTAGCGAGTATAGCGGGTAGATTTCTTACTGGAACTACCGCCGGAGGGTTAATTGAATCTATGGGTTACGTAAATTTTTATTTACTTACTACTCTCATAGCTTTCCCCGGTGTCGCACTGTTTTGGTATATGATTCGCAGCGGTTTAGCTGATGTATCTTTGGGGGGCACTCATACAAGCAAATAAGTAGTTAATTCGATTATTAGTTTGGTTAAGATAACTGAACGATTCCTATCTAAGCAGATTAGACTATTATCACTTATTGATTGAAAAGGTTCTGGATTAGACCTAGTTTCGCCAGCTGTAGCTTCTGAGTGAAAATTTGCCTTTTATAAATACAATGCCTTCTTTCTCCAGGAGCGATTTCTGTTGCAAATATTGTTTTGTGCCAGATTTGAATGCAAGTCGACCTTGAGAATTAACCACTCTAAACCAGGGTAGTTTTGTGTCAGCCGGCAAAGTTTTAAGAGTGAAGCCTACATAGCGAGCATGCCCTGGTAAGCCAGCTAACTTTGCAATCTGCCCATAACTTGCGACTTTGCCCTTGGGGATTTGATACACGATCTGCCAAATTTTTTCTTTGTTGTTCAAAGCTAATACTCTGATAAGCCAGATGTTTTTCTCGGATCATGATAAAGTGTCCTGCTATTTAAGAACAGGAGCATTTTGTGCGTTTTCTGCTACTGATTTTCATCATTATTCCTTTAATGGAAATGCTGCTTCTGTTTGAAGTCGCTGGCACTATCGGCGGTTTTTCGACCTTAGTAATGGTAGTTCTGACAGCGGTTATCGGAGTTCAAATTCTAAAGCGGCAGGGACTTTCAACTCTTTCGCGAGCAAATCAGCGTCTCCAGTCAGGCGAGCTCCCAGCCCAAGAGATCGTTGAAGGCATGCTCTTGGCTGGGGCTGGGGCTTTGCTGCTAACGCCTGGATTTATTACTGACTGCTTAGGGTTTATTTTCTTAACTGACTTGCTGCGTAGGCCTATTGCGAGGCGTGTTATCAGGTCAGGAGCTGTTAAAGCGATGGGCTCAAAGGGCAATTCTGCTGGGTTTCAATTTTGGTCCAGTAGCAGTGGTTCGCCCTCACATGCCTCACAACCAGACCATGGAAATGTCTATGAGGGTGAGTTCTCGGAGGATGAGTTTTCTCAAATTGCTCCGAGAGACTCAAAAAGTCCGTCTGGAGATGAGAATAGCCGACTTTAAATTATTTAATAAAAACAATAAGATAAAGGGGAAAAATCTAGCAGCTTAAAAAAATCAACGTTAATTAGCGTCAAGCCATTGAATTTTCGCCGATTAACCCCATCTAGAAATTCAACAATTAACCTGCCGCAGACGAGCGTGGATTGGGGTCTGCGGCAACAGTTTGGTGAATTGAGGATGGTCATTTTAGTCACCGGGCTAGAGTGGTCAGTTTTGTTTCAGTTCTGTTAATCAAAGTTATTGATTTGGGAGACATAAGAATGAATATCCGGCCTTTGCAAGATCGAGTAGTAGTGCGACGCATGGAAGAAGAGACAACAACGGCAGGAGGAATTGTTCTGCCAGGTTCGGCCACTGAGAAACCAGCGCAAGGAGAAGTAGTTGCGGTGGGTTCAGGAAAGCGCCATGAAAGTGGTGAAACGCAGCCTGTTGATGTCAAGGTAGGCGACGTCGTTGTATTTGGTAAGTACTCCAGTAATACCGTGAAAATTGGTGATGAGGAATTACTAATTTTAAATGAAAGTGAAATTTTTGGTGTTATCGAGTCCTAGCAATAAAAGAAGCAGACTCTTTAATTCAACTCTAATTATCATTTAGACAAGATAGGACATGAAAAATGGCTAAAGACGTAAAATTCGGCGATTCAGCGCGCCAAAAATTGGTAGCAGGTGTAAACGTTCTCGCTGACGCAGTGAAAGTGACTCTGGGCCCGAAAGGCAGAAATGTGGTTTTAGATAAGTCATTCGGAGCGCCAACTGTCACTAAAGATGGTGTTTCGGTGGCAAAAGAAATCGAACTTGATGATAAGTTTGAAAATATGGGTGCTCAGATGTTGAAAGAAGTGGCATCCCAAACTTCCGATGTGGCCGGTGACGGCACTACAACCGCGACAGTTCTCGCGCAATCCATTTTGAACGAAGGCCTTAAGTCCGTTGCGGCTGGCATGAACCCAATGGATCTTAAGCGTGGCGTGGATAAGGCTGTTGTAGCTATGGTAGAAGAGGTAGGCAATATGTCTATTCCTTGTACTGACAATAAAGCGATAGCTCAAGTAGGTACGATTTCAGCAAACTCTGACGAGCAAGTTGGTCAAATTATTGCTGATGCTACTGAAAAAGTTGGTCTTGACGGGGTTATCACTGTAGAAGATGGTTCTGGGTTAGAAAACGAACTGGATGTAGTAGAAGGAATGCAATTTGATCGTGGTTATCTCTCTGCGTATTTCATAAATAATCAAGACAGCATGAGTGCTGACTTGGAAAATCCTTTTGTTCTTCTTTACGATAAAAAGATTTCAAATATTCGTGACTTGTTGCCTCTGCTTGAAAATGTAGCTAAAGCAGGAAGACCTTTATTGGTTATTGCTGAAGATGTTGAAGGTGAAGCGCTTGCAACTTTAGTTGTTAATAATATGCGTGGAATCGTGAAAGTTGCTGCAGTAAAAGCACCTGGTTTTGGAGATCGTCGCAAATCAATGTTGGAAGATATTGGAATTCTTACAGGTGGAACAGTAATTTCTGAAGAAGTAGGACTCAGCTTGGAAGGCGCCACAGTTGATGATCTTGGCTCTGCAAAACGAGTACAAATCAGCAAAGAAAACACAACGATTATCGATGGAGCTGGAGAGGCCGCGAATATTGAAGGTCGCGTTGCTCAAATTCGGGCGCAAATCGAAGAGACATCTTCTGACTACGACCGTGAGAAGCTGCAGGAAAGAGTCGCTAAACTTGCTGGCGGTGTTGCAGTAATCAAGGTTGGAGCTGGCACTGAAATTGAAATGAAGGAAAAGAAGGCTCGCGTCGAAGATGCTCTGCATTCAACTCGTGCAGCTGCCCAAGAGGGTGTGGTTCCTGGGGGTGGCGTGGCACTGGTCCGAGCATTGCAAAATGTCGAAGGGCTTACCGGAGACAACGAAGATCAAAATGTGGGTATTGCGTTGTTGCTTCGTGCAGTCACGACGCCACTTAGGCAGATTGTGGCCAACTCCGGCGAAGAATCATCTGTAGTTTTGGATAAGATCGTAGCGGGCGAAGGTAATTTTGGCTTCAATGCGTCAACGGGTGAATACGGCGATATGATCGAAATGGGTATACTCGACCCTGCGAAAGTAACCAGAACTGCGCTGCAAGCTGCAGGCTCGGTTGCAGGCTTAATGATTACCACAGAGGCTATGGTATCTGAATTACCGGATGAAGGTGGAGCAGCTGCTCCTGCTATGCCTGATATGGGTGGAATGGGCGGAATGGGCGGAATGATGTAAATGCCTGCCTAGTGGTTGGTATTACTGACAACCGGAAGATTAAAAAAGCGATTTCAGGTAACTGGAATCGCTTTTTTTTATAGAATGAGATAGGTATCTCAGACTCTGCCGTTTACTATAAAAGCTCAATGATGAGCAAGAGTGCCACCATTAAGCCAATGCCGCAGTGAATGACGCCAACAACGCTAGTCATCGGCCCTGTTTTTCCTTTCATGCCATTAAGCTGCAAAGCCGCCACGATGCCTATAGTTAAGATCATGGCTAAGGTGCTTGTACCGCCTTCAGATGACATTGGGATGCGACCGATTCCGGTTAAATGAGCAGAGGCGCCCATAAAGAAAAGCATTGGCAAGGAGAACAACGTATTGGTTCTTGAAGCCAAGCCAGCTTTCGCTAGGGCTCCAGCGGCTTCGGGCATTGCTTCGCCTCCGCTCAAAACCTGGTCAGTTGAAGCAATCACAATCTTTTGGTTCGGCCAAATTATAAGCCATACATTGAGGAACATAAGAGTCCCCAAGAGCATGCCGATAACAATGTAGTAGTTGATTGCGCCGCCGAGGTAGGCAGCCAGTATCACCCCAGAAAGAAAAGTAAACAATGCCCCATAGCGGAACCACCATAAGGCCCTGGGCACTAACTTAGATATTGCGGCTGATTTTGCCGAAGCGTCAGTCTCCTTGAAATATTCAGTTTGAACAAAGTTAAAATAGTAAAGTAGTCCTATCCATGTCACACCAGCAAAGAAGTGTATCCAGCGGAAAAGGTGGTTTAGAAGATCACTAAATTCCATTATTTAAGCCCCGATTTAGTTAGTTTTTGTTACCGTTAGGCCTGTATCGTCTGCCCACGGGTGAAGTTTAAGTGATGTTATCACTCGTCCAATATCAGTTCTATCTGCGGTCAGGGATGGCACGTGATACGTATTTTTAGGATAATACCGAAATGAATGATCATAACGACCCGAATGATGGCTTAAAAGACATCCCACCCATGGTCCCAGAGCGGGATGATGTGGACTCCCATTTGAGCGATAAGAGGGCGCAAAGCCAGGAGATCGTTCGTCCCAGCTATTACACGCAAAAAGTTAAAGTAAGCTCCTTACCAGTGCGTATTATGCTGACAATCCTGACACTTGTTGTGGGAGCTGGCGGCTATGGTGCCTATCATTTTTATGAGATATATCAAACTGATCTAAGACAAGCCAATTTACGCATCGGAGATTTGGAAGTTAGACTCGCACTCGCTGGTGAATCCGCAGAAGAAACTGACAATAATTTGATGGAGGACCTCAACAGAACAATCGAACAGTATGATTTGCTTTGGGCTAATTGGCGTGCCAACAATAGCCAATTCGATGATATTCAGGGGGAAATGGCGCGGCTTAAATTAACGAATGAGGGCCAAGACGAAATAGCCACGGCAAATAGCCAGTCTATTTCTGCTACGAACCAATCGATAATGGAAAATGAGGCCCAGTTAAATAGCCTGAGTAATGACTACGATCAATTAGTGCAGTCAGTTTCGAGCTTGAATTCCAATATGGGTGAGCTTGGGACAATGCGCGGTGATTTGGACTCTATTAGGCAGTCATTAAACAGTGGTGATAGCACTGTACTAGGTCTGGTTGGTAGATTGGAATACATTGAGCAATCCATGGAATCTGTTAACGCCCATAGACTACAAATAAACGAAAGCTTATTTCGTTTACAGGAAAGTATTGAAACCCTGCAACGATCTGCGGGTGTCCCCAGCAGCGGTATTTAGCCGCCAGTGAAAACAGGACTGCGTTTTTCTATAAATGCAGTTACGCCCTCTTTAAAATCTTCTCGTGAAGCGCAATCGGAGAAATATTCTGCTTCGGCTTGAAGTTGGGACTCAAATTCACTCTCTAATGAGCGATAAAAGAGCGCTTTAGTATTGCCATAAACATGCGTTGGCCCATTAGCAAGTCGAGTGGTGAGTTTGTCAGTTTCCTCATCCAGTTCGGCATCCGGTACTACAAAATTTATCATGCCCATGTCTTTTGCGGCCTGGGCATCAAAACGATCTCCAAGTAAGGCGATCTCCATTGCTTTTTTAATACCAACCGCTCTGGGCAAGTGAAATGAAGAAGAACCGTCAGGGCTTGTACCAATTTTGCAGTACGCTAAAGTAAAGAAAGCATCTTCTGCAGCAATGACAAGATCACAGGCGAGCGCGATTGAAACTCCAGCCCCAGCTGCAGCGCCTCGGCAACTGGCCACGATTGGTTTGGGCATCCGTCGCATTGCGAACATAATCGGATGTAGATCATGGATTCTCAGCATGAATTCTTTTTTAATTTCTTCTGGTGATTTCTTGATTGAATCACCCATGCCTTTCACATCTCCACCTGCCATGAAATGATCCCCGGCGCCTTTCAGTAGTACACAACGGACTGAATTATCTCGCTCAACGTCGTGGAGCACATCGGTCAATTCTTTGCGCATTTCCATGCTGAGTGCATTACGCGCTTCAGGGCGATTCATTGTAAGCGTAGCGATTCCATTTTCATTGCTGACTTCGAGGTGTGACATGATTATTTCCTACACATTAATTTAGATGTTGGTGACTCGCTAAGTATAACTTCTGCAGCATTGTATCTCACATACAATCAGTCGCTTGGCAAACACTAATGTTTAGGTATAATACGCGCCCTCTTTGGTGCTAAATGCACTTGTTGACTACCTATGCGGACGTGGCGGAATTGGTAGACGCGCTAGATTTAGGTTCTAGTATCGCAAGGTGTGAGAGTTCAAGTCTCTCCGTCCGCACCATTCACTCCAGTAAGTCTCTGAAATCCCTGAAGTCTCTCCAGAACAGGGGTCAAAGTAGACAATGGGGTA
>JAQWQD010000036.1 GCA_029244985.1 Gammaproteobacteria bacterium
AGACCTCGGTAATGCTGCTATTGCTGCCTTTCGCGCTGTCAAGTTATGGGCAGATAGAGCGCTTCGTCGCTGGCACTCATTATGCCGAACTTCCCAACCCCGTTAACACCAACGATGCTTCTAAAGTGGAAGTGATTGAGGCGTTTTGGTACGGCTGTTCGCATTGTTTCCGTTTTGAGCCGCTAATCGTTAATTGGGAAGAAAATGCGCCTGCGGATGTTGAGTTTATGCGCTTCCCCGCGATGTGGAACGGTTTAATGAAAACTCATGCTCAGGTCTACTACACTGCAGAGGCTCTTGATGCCCTCGAGGTTCTGCATGAGCACATCTTTAATGCGATCAATGTTGAGCGCAATATTCTGCAAGATGAGCGGGCAATTGCTGAATTGTTTGAGACTCATGGGGTCAGCCAAGAAGATTTTGAAAAGACCTTTAATTCTTTCTCAGTACGCACCAAAGTAAATCAGGCTGAAAAAAGAATGGATGATTATGGAATTCGGTCAACCCCAAACATGATCGTTAACGGGAAGTATCTGATCGCTACCAATGACAACGTACGTACTCAGCAAGAAATGCTGGATGTTGTTGATTTTCTTGTAGAAAAAGAAAGGCAAGCCATCCGTGGTTCCGGCGATTAAGTCTTCCTTTAAAACTCTATAAATTCTCGCCCCGGGCCTTAAAACCTGGGGCGACGTCGTTCAGGAGGCTCGATAAATTAGCCATCCGGAAAAATTTTGTTTTTATTTAGAACTATTTATCTCTCATATCAGTCTTAGAGCTCAGAATTAATCAATTATTCAGGAGCTTAGCGCGCAAATTAAGAATCAGTGAAGCAAGAGATTCCAATTTGCCAGACGAAGCCATGGGCAGCTTTCAACAACAGCTTTTCGATCGCGTAACTGCTCCAATCAAAAAAGCTATGGAAGGCACCTCGCGCAAGGAACTCCTAAACGCAATCAATACCACTTTAATGGTGTTCGACGATGAGTTAGTGCATGTTGAATCTGGTGATGTCGCAAGCCTGGAATCTAAAAATGCAGATGCTATTGCTGCAGCTGCCAAGCAGCTTATCGTAACCGCTGCAGATGAAATTGCGGTGTTGTTGCTTCTTCCTTCGCCCGAGTTTATTTCTTCGGCTCATGCGTTCCCGGGTCTATCGAAGGAGAATTTGATTTCGGCGCTACGATTGCAAACCGAAACCATCCTACCTTCCTATGAGAAGAGTCTTTCTTTAGCCATAGATGCAAACAGCGGCGATGGAGGCATGGAGTCCATAGCCTTATGGATGCCGCAATCAAAGCTCAACGCATTGTTCCAAGCTTTTAACGCAGAAAACCTTTTTCTCGCGGCAATAAAACCGAGAATCCTCAATGCCGCCATCGACAATCTTGATGAGTGTGTACTGGACGAAGATTCAACTGATTTTTCGTTTGTTACTTTTAAAGACGGATTCCTAAGATCTTGGCAGCAAGTCAACAAACAAGACTTTGAACAACAAGACTTTTCTGAGCAATGGGAACGCTCAGTAAAAAAGGATTCAAATGGCTTGGTCAAAGAGTACAGTAATTTTCAACATTACTTAGCGCCTTTAAATAAAAGTATAAATAACGAGTACAACTTTTTCCCAATTGATGCATTGAATGCGCGAAAAAAAATAGAGAACAGCAGGAAAGTTTTAGCAGGCGTAATCGTGCTAGCAGTATTGCTCTTTGTCTCAGTAATTCCGTTCCTGCAACAGTCGTTAGAGTTTCGCAGTGCTGCCGCTACTCTAGAATCAACCAGATTAATGTCTACTGATGCCCGCCAAGATCAACAAATGGTGGTGAATTTTGAAAATGAGTGGGGGGCACTGAATGACTTTCCAGATCAGCGCATACGGGAAGCCATGTTTACATTGCAAAATGTACTCAGCCCGGAGAGATTAACTTCTTTAGAAATTTCTGAAGGGTTAGTCAAAATTCAAGGGACCAGCTCTGATCCGCAGGCAATACTGCAGCGGTTAGAACAAGACCCGCTTTTCACCGAAGTGATTTTTTCGCGTGCGACAAATAACACGAGGTACTACATAGATTTACGGCTAAGCCCGGTCAACTTCGAAGCCTACATGGTTAGACATTTTCCAGATGATTAGTCATAGGGGCAAGGGCTAGTGCAAGTATCAGCGCGCGAAAGAAACATATTAACTCTGGCCGGCATCGTAGCTGTTATATTCATTGGGACTGCGATATTTCCAGTGATTCGTGCTTCTTACCAAGAGCGTCAGGAAGCTATTGAAGACTTGTTGCTTGATATCAATAGAGAGCAACGATTGATAGAAAATGCCCAAAGCTGGCTTGAACGTCGAGTAGAAGTTGAGCGAAGAACTCAGGAACTAGAACAACAAATATTTAGCGGTGACACCATACCTTTAGTTGAAGCCGATATATCGGGAGACCTGTCGCGGCACACGCGAGATTCAGGTATCACGGTAGGTTCTACTCGGCTGGCAGAGCGATTGGAAACTAATGGCTGGTTGATGATTAGTCAGGAGATGTCATTCAGAACTACCGAAGTAAACAATACACTAGGGTTTCTTAACAGCCTGGAAAACTCTTCACCACGACTCTTCGTTACAGATTTCACAGTTAATAGAGCTCGCAATCAATACAGCGGAACTATAACTGTTGTCGGTTTCGCGCGCAGTGAAGGCTTAGTCACTGCGCCAGTCAGCCAAAGATAGTAAAAAGTTATGCCCTACTCACCGATGACATTATCAATCTTTACTCAACTTCTGGAACCTGAAGGTATTGCTCCGGCTAAAGATTTTGAAGAGTCTGGCAGTCTGATTTGCAGTCAACTTCCTTCCATTGCAATTCGCTCTAAGGTTCGATTTATAGTGGGTGAGATTGTTCGCTTTAAAGTTGGTGCAGATGAAGAAGTAAGGCGCTTAATGAAGCATTGGCGAGCAGAATTATCACCACAAATAGAAAGCAATGAAGATGATCATTTTGTTTCTGGTTTTGAGGACGATGAAGAGCTCATTGATTTAGCATCAGAAGCACCTATCATTCGCCTGGTTAATCATTTGTTTGCTCGTGCATTGGACCTTAACGCCAGTGATATTCACTTTGAACCAAATGAAGCGTACCTATATGTGCGTTGTCGCGTCGATGGCATCATGACGCGGATTGAAAGACTCCCTATTCGCATCCATACCGCTGTTGCTTCACGCTTAAAACTAATGGCCAAGTTAGATATCGGGGAAAAGCGCCTACCGCAAGACGGCCGCATCAATTATCAAATTGGCAGCAAACAACTCGACATGCGTGTTTCTACTCTACCTGGAGTTCATGGCGAATCAGTCGTACTGAGAATTTTGGATCGTTCCGACACTACGGTTGATCTCTCCCGCTTAGGTATGCCGGGCAATGTGTTGACAAACTACCAAAGCGTGATTTCACAACCACATGGCATGATTTTAATCACTGGGCCAACAGGCTCAGGAAAGACAACAACCCTTTATGCCACTTTGGAAAAGATAAATAGCGAAAGACAAAAAATAATTACCGTTGAAGATCCCGTTGAGTATCAGCTAGAAGGGATCACTCAAATTCAGGCTAATGCATCTATCGGCCTCAGTTTTGCGGCGGGTCTCAGGTCCATTGTTCGTCAAGATCCGGACATATTAATGATAGGCGAGATTCGCGACCATGAAACAGCAGAAATCGCGATCGAGTCAGCATTAACAGGACACCTGGTTTTTTCAACTCTTCATACCAATGATGCCGCTGGAGCAGTAACCCGCTTGCAGGACATGGGCGTGGAAGGCTACCTCATTAGTTCCAGTCTGTTAGCTATTCAGGCCCAAAGGTTGGTGCGTCGGGTATGCACAGATTGCGCCGAGACTCACTTTCTCAGTGAAGATGAAGCTATTGTTCTGGAAATAGATATTAGCACATGCCCCAAAATTCAGCGGGGCAAGGGCTGTGAGCGATGCGGTCACACCGGATATCGCGGCCGTGTTGGGTTGTATGAATTGCTAATGATGAGCGATGCCATTCGTCACCATATTGCCAGTGGTGCTGATGCCAATATCATTCGTGACGAGGCAATCATTGAAGGAATGAAAACGTTACGCGAAGACGCTATCGAAAAATTAAAAGCCGGGCTAACTACCCCTGAAGAAGTTGTGCGGGTAACGAGGGCGATATGAGTGTGGTCTATTTCAAATATCAGGCGGTTGATGCCCACGGGAAAATGGAAAATGGTCAACTGAATGCAGAGACTGAAAAAGACGCTCTCCGCATATTGCGTGGCAAAAATTTAACACCGGTAAAAATTCAGGAATCCAAACAAGGCCTCGAAGGTGCTCGGCGCAAGAAAATTTCTAATTCTGATCTGTTAGATTTTACTAATGGGCTATGTACCTTAGTTGAGGCAAGAGTTCCTATTGATAAAGCACTGCGTCTGCTAGATGGAATCACTGAATCTCCAGCAATGAAAGAGCTGGTGCTGAATTTATTGAGAGATGTAAAAGAAGGCAAGAGTCTAGCTGATGCCATGGAAAGTCATCCGAGTGTGTTCAGCAAGATGTACGTCAATATTGTTAGAGCTGGAGAAGAAGGCGGCATCCTGCATGACTTGCTGCCAGATCTGGCTGATTTTCTTGATACTAATACAAAGACACGTCAAGCGATTGTATCAGCCATGATCTATCCGATTGTTTTGCTTGTTACCGGCATCATTTCGGTATTTTTGCTGTTGGTGTTTGTAGTGCCTCAATTTGCAGCCATGTTTGAAGATGCTGGTACGGGTATACCTCCATCAGCTCTATTTCTGCTTAATTTAAGTGACTTTATTCAATCCTATGGTTACTTGTTCATAATCCTTGCAGCGTCATTAGTATTTTTCTGGTATCGCTTAGACAAAGACCCAGTTACAAAACTACAGAAAGATAATTTCTTACTTTCTCTTCCTCTAATTGGAAGGCTAATACTTTATAAAGAGTGCGCCGTATTTTCACGGACCCTTGGTGCGCTATTAGGGGCAGGTATCCCATTAATACGTAGCCTTCGAGTGTCGCGGGAAGTCGTAGTTAATACTGTTCTATCCAAACACCTAACTGATGTCGAAGAAGATGTTCGTGGCGGTGCTGGTCTTGGTATATCTATTGAAAAGACAGGAATATTTCCAACGCTATTACACCAGTTGGTTGCTGTTGGGGAAGAATCCGGGCGCACCTCTGAAATCTTACTTAAGTCGGCAAGCACTTTTGACAATTACGTCAAGACTCAAATGTCGGTCATTGTGTCTGCGATGCAGCCCGCACTTATTATTTTCCTCGCCATCGCGGTAGGAGGAATAACAATCACTATGCTCTCCGCAGTATTCAGCATGAATGCAGTGGAGTTCTAAACAAACGATTGGAGATCAAAGTGAATTTTATAGGAACAGCGAAGGGTATATCGCAAATATTCAACCAGGCTAGCAGGATGCAAGAGGGTTTGTGGAGAAATGTTGTGCTAGGAATTGGAGTCGCAGTGCTTCAATCCTGCGCAATATTGGAGCAGAGTGAAAGTTCTTCTGCAGCGCAACCGCCGGCAGTTTCAAGTGCAACTGCAACTGCTATTAGAGCAGTCACTGGAGCTGAGATACCCGTTATTGCAGGTACAACGAATTCTGAGCAGCAGATGATTGTCGATGCGATTAATCGGAATGGGCAATCTTTTCAGTACGAGGGGTTCAGCGAGCAGAGTCCGCAGCCTGAAGTGATTGAAGGGGACGATATCGTTGAGCTTAATTACGAGCAGGCAGACCTGCGTTTGGTTTTGGAAGAGCTAGCGAACGCTCTCGATATAACAATTATATTGGACCCTTCTATCGATAATCGAATTAGCATTCGCACATCTGCAGACCGGCCATTACAAAGAGACGATATCTGGCCATTGATAAGACTTCTTACCCGAGATGCTGGAGTTCTGCTTGAACAAGTTGGAAACATCTATAACGCTCGCCGAGTTCCGTCTGCGTTGCCTGCAGAAATCCTTGCAGCGGGCTCTATTGTTGATAGTGGTGCCGCAGAAGTCATGCAAGTGACGCCGCTGACCTATGTTGCTAGCGAAGCGGTAGTTCAGGCGATCGAGCCGCTATTGGCCCCAGAGGGCAGCGTTAGTCAGTTGGGTAATAGAGATCTGCTCATTATTACAGGGTCTGAATATCAGCTACAAAGGGTGAATCAACTATTAATGCTTATTGATGCGGATCCTTTTGCGAATCAGGGGATTCATTTGTATCA
>JAQWQD010000001.1 GCA_029244985.1 Gammaproteobacteria bacterium
GGTTGAATTTGGCTGCGGAGGTCATCAGGCATTGGTGGGCGATGTGCTTTGTATTCTTTGTAAACGTCATTGCGAAAGGTTTTGCCCTTGGCATCGAAAACGATGGCAATGTTAGAGTGATCATGGCTTCTTAGCAGAGCCCGAATCATGTTTATGACACCCTTAATTGCGCCAGTAGGTTGTTGCTTACTGTTTACCAAGGGAGGTAATGCGTGAAAAGCCCTAAACAAATAGGAGGAGCCGTCTACGAGTAAGAGTTCTTTAACGTTTGCCAAGGTTTATGTCCAATCTTTAGTAGTTGAAACAGCTCGTAAATGAGTTGGCGACACTTAATATAAGCCTTCTATATCCGCGACTTCCATCGTCAATTTCATATCCAAATAAGTCAACTACTTCACTTTTAATCGCCTGATTTTCGAGCACTGTGTTCACCAGTTCTTCATCGCTGTCGGTCTCTAGCAGAATACAGGAAGGTGATCTCACCTGGAGTTTGTTTCTTAACGCAAGCAAATCACGCATACTCGGCTGAACCTCTGGGTCATGAACAAGTGCAAGCCCGCCTGGCAAGCCAAACTGACGCTCAAAATACTGGTAGGCATCATGATAAACCAGATAGTCAGGCTGCTGATATTGGGAAAGCCTATTTTGCAGAGATTGATTTAATAGGGCTACATCAGACTCAAATTGGTTTAAAGCTTCTTGATACTCTTTTCCGTTCCCCGGGTCTAATTCGATTAGGCTGATGGCTAGCTGTTGAGCTATAGAAATAGCATTTTCTGTGTTTAACCAAAGATGCAAATCAGCACTCCCGTCATCCAAGTTGTGTAAGCTAATCCCGGAAATAGTGGCGGCTGTGATTAAAGGCTTCGAACGCGACTGTGAAGCGAAGATATCCGCTAGAAAAATTTCAAATTCGGGGCTCACCCTTAACAATAAATCTGCCTGCTGCATGTTGATCCGATCTGCCGGCGTTATTGAATAGTTGTGGGGCGAACCCTGGGAATCAACAATCGAATGAACAGTGCCGCGATCCTCGACAATGGCTTGGGCGATCAATAGCAAAGGGCGAATAGAGACCGTAACAGAAACTTCCCCATAAGATCTTTCGACCCCTACTAGAGAAATTGATAGGGAGATTATAAGAACCAACGAAGTGGATAAGCGCATGATGCTGAAAAGCGAACGGACTATGGCAACGGTGGTATCATATACCATTGGCCTGCAGGCAGATACTTATGCTCAAGATTTGGCTTCTACTCTTTTTTAAGAACAAGGGTTTATCGTCACTATGGAAGCTTCGAGTGCTATCAGAGCTGACAGCGGGAAATTACTGCTTTCTGCAAAGGGAATAAGTAAAACTTTAGCTGATCGTCATGTCCTGCAAAACATCGATCTGGAAATCCAAGAAGGGCAAATCATAAGTTTAATTGGGCCCAATGGAGCCGGAAAAACGACTCTTGTAAGAGTCTTGTTGGGACTACTCACTACAGATTTAGGGAGCATCTACCATCGGCCTAAATTGCGGATAGGCTATATGCCCCAACAACTCATGATTGAGAGCACGCTGCCAATTACTGTCCGCCGTTTTTTGCAGCTAGCAACCCCCTCGTTTCACGATCGAATTGACGCGACGTTGCAACAGCTGGAAATCAGCCAACTTGCCGAGCAACAACTGATTTCTGTTTCTGGAGGCGAACTACAGCGAGTGCTTCTAGCCAGGGCATTGCTTAGAAACCCCCATCTATTAATTCTGGACGAACCTGCTCAAGGGGTCGATATTGCCGGCCAGGCAAAACTCTACGCTTTAATTGGCAAGATTCGTAATCAGAATGGTTGTGGAGTTCTAATGATATCTCATGACTTGCACCTGGTAATGTCGTCAACTGACGAAGTGGTTTGTCTGAACCACCATGTTTGCTGCCATGGAAAACCTGATCAAGTTAGCACCGACCCTGCGTTCCTCGAATTATTTGGTGCTCAGGTTTCAACCAATCTCGCAGTCTATACCCATAATCATAATCACGAACATGACATAACTGGCGAAGTAAAAATTTCTGAATCATGATCACAATAACTGAGCTTATTACAACAGATTTTTTCTTATTCGCCTTGGTGGCTGGCTTAAGTCTTGCACTTATTGCAGGGCCGCTTGGCTCATTAATTGTATGGCGCCGCATGTCTTATTTTGGTGATACTTTAGCACACTCGGCATTATTAGGGATCGCTGTTGGCCTGATTACTAATAGCAACCCACAAATGGCTATTATCATTAGTTGTTTACTGGTTGGAATATTATTAGTCTATCTAGACAAAAATCCCAAAATTTCCACCGACACAGTTCTTGGAATTTTAGCCCATAGTACATTAGCTATAGGCGTTGTCATTTTGGCGCTAACAGAATCAGTGAGGGTAAATTTAGAAGCCTACTTATTCGGCGCTCTGTTAACTATCAATATAATCGATCTAATTTGGGTGATCGCGATTATGTTGATTGTGATCTCTACACTTTATTACTTTTGGAATGACTTTCTGTCGGTCACTGTGCATGCGGAGTTAGCAAAAACTGAAGGCATTAACGTTGAGAGAACGCATTTATTTCTAGTATTGCTAATAGCGCTAACAATTGCGGTTTCAATGAAAATAGTTGGTGTTTTATTAATAACTTCACTACTTATTATTCCGCCTGCTGCAGCAAGGAAGTTTGCCCAAAGCCCAGAGAAAATGGCTATTCTGGCAAGTTTGATCGGTTCGACCGCTGTCGTACTTGGTCTCTTCTTGGCCTTTTATGTTAATACCCCGGTAGGGCCTACGATCGTGGTTGTTGCGACAATTTTGTTCCTCGTATTATCTGTTTTTACCCGCGCGCAAAAAGAATAATCGAAGCGAATTATTCGCTAATAATTTTCATTGCGTCTACCAAATCTCTAGCACGATGTGGTGGCCTAATTACGGCAAATAAATCTCCATTTGGATCAATTACTGAAATATGGCTGCTGTGGTCAATTACAAAATCATCTGGATTAATTCGCGATTCATGATTATTGTGCCCTGATGGTTGGACTCCCTCGGTAGTAGGTTCACCGTATGCAACAAATAAGTTTTCTGCCAATCCCGTCAGGTCATTTGGCTCGCCAGTTAATCCGAAAAATTCAGAATTAAACCTTGCTAGGTAATCTTTTAGTTGGTCTGGTGTGTCTTTAGTGGGATCGACTGTCGCTAAAATTATTCGCGGTGGTGGTTTCCTTGTTTCTTCCCGCCACAAATTTGTAAAGCGACCTAGCTCTGCCATTGTAATTGGGCATATGTCTGGGCAAGAAGTGAAACCAAAAAATAGTAAATTCCAATTCTCTGATAGATCTGCACCACTAAATTCATCACCATTTTGATCAGTCAGATCAAAACCAGAAATCTCGAAAGGCTGCGGGAAGATCGTGGCGCCTATTTCTCGAAGTTCTGCTTCGGTAGAGCGATCCGATCGCAGCAAATACAGGGATACAAAAATTACTGCAAGTGCGACATCGACTGCAAGGAATGCAATGAGGCCTAATTTAGTTGATGAGGATAATTGCACAGTTCTTTAGTTTCAGTACAAACGCAGCAAGACAGAAGAATCAGAATAGATAATGATCTGCTACCAAGGCTACAAATAAGACTGTCAAATACACAATAGAATATTTAAAAGTATCCATGGCCGTCGTTGCTTTCGGTTTAAACATAAGAAGTCCGGACCAGGCTAAAAAGCCAAGACCTAGAACAAGTGCAGAGGCAAGGTAGAGTAAACCACTCATACCAGAAAAATAGGGAAATACGCTCACGATGACCAACATTACCGTATAGACGATTATATGAACTTTCGTAACAAACTCACCGTGAGTTACTGGCAGCATTGGCACTCCGCTTTTGGCGTACTCGTCTTTTCTATGAATGGCCAACGCCCAAAAATGCGGAGGCGTCCAGGCGAAGATGATCAATACCAAAACCAATGCATCAGGCTCTATTGTGCCGGTTACGGCTGACCATCCAAGTAGCGGAGGCATAGCGCCTGATAGGCCCCCGATCACAATATTCTGGGGAGTTGCATGCTTTAAATAACCGGTATAGATAAACGCATAACCGACGAATGAGGCTAGCGTTAGCCAGGCGCTAATGGGATTAACCCAATAAAGCAAAATGCCCATGCCGGTAACGCCGATAGCAATTGCGAAAATAATAGTTTGCCTTGCATCAACGCGGCCTTGCGGTAATGGTCGATTATGGGTCCGTTTCATCATGATATCGATCTTGCGATCGATAAGATGATTGACTACGGCTCCGGAGGCTGCAACCAAAGCAATGCCTAAATTCCCCAGTATTAAGATGTCGATTGGCACCATGCCTGGTACAGCCAAGAACATGCCAACCAGTGAAGTGAGTATCATCAGCATCACAACGCGCGGTTTGCACATCTCATAAAAATCTCGCCAACTGGCCGCGATATTTGAGGTTATTTCAGTCACAGGTATTTAGTATTGAGCCTATTGAAGAGCTTAATTTTTAAAAGGCTCTCGAAAATGAGCAAGAATCACAAATCCAACCAACATCGGCGGGCTACTTTCGAGCGCCGGCATTCAACCATATTTCCTTTTGCATCTCAAGGTGATTGCTAAGTGCTTGATTCCATTTTTACACTTTTTCTGAGCGAATGTTAGCGATTATCAACGCACTATTTTTGAGCTGACAAAAGGCTGTCAAAAATGCTTAATTTAGCGCAGGAAACTGGGCGTTTCTCGACTAGAACCACTTGCGATAGAAAGCGATTTTCTATAGCATTCCGTTGCGCATAAGGGGCGTGAAAAATTCTTAAATATTATGGAGAAATTCAAATACTTGAGGAAACGATACAGCCCCTTTTAGACTAAAATAATTACTAGGGAACTAACTGGGGCAATAGCATTTAATTTGAGTGATTCATTGAGCTCAATCACTACCGAAAGTGCAGCGTCTGAAAACGCAAGACCCTGGCTCCCTGGAACATAATGAGCAAAACAAGACTAATCTTTCTAGCATGGCGCGATGACACTTAAAGTCCTCAAGCCTGCTGAAATACGTTTGTAATTTTTAAAAGGAATTCGGGTATATGGCTTTAGCGGTCGTTGTTGTTCTCCTAGTCGTTGGTTCAGTAATTTTCCATTTTACCCAGTTATATGGCGGTCCTTGGTATTTCACAGACATCGCCGCGGATTGGGGAACTATTGATCTCACCATAAATATAACCTTCTGGGTCACAGGTTTCGTCTTTGTCGTCGTGAATCTATTTATGGCTTGGTGTGTCTATAAATATCGTCAGAAAGATGGCCACAAAGCGGTATATGAGCCTGAAAACCACAAGCTCGAAGTTGGCTTGACAGCTTTTACTACCGTTGGAGTTATCGCGATGTTGGCACCGGGTCTATTCGTTTGGGCCCAATTTGTTACAGTTCCGGAAGAGGCTATTGAATACGAAGTGCTGGGTCAACAATGGCAGTGGCAATTCCGATACCCTGGCGCTGATGGCCAACTGGGTTTTGCTGACGTATCGCATGTCTCAGAATCTAACCCTTTCGGTATTAACCCCGAAGACCCTGCTGGCCAGGATGATGTCGTGGTTAATGACCCAAACATGCATCTTGCCGTTAACCAGCCAGTTCATGCCCTATTGCGTTCAAACGATGTGCTACATAACTACACGGTGCCTCAATTTCGGGTAAAGATGGATATGGTCCCTGGGCTTGTTTCCTATCTCTGGTTCGATCCCACTAAAGAAGGGACTTACGATATTCTGTGTGAAGAGCTTTGTGGAATCGGGCATTTCATTATGCGTGGCTCTGTAAAAGTTGAATCACAAGCAGAGTTTAATGCCTGGATTTCATCACAGCCTACTTTTGCTGAAACTCAATCCATGGCAGCGCCAAATATTGCTGCGGGACAAGCCGCTTACACAATCTGTGCAACCTGCCACGGCGCGCAAGGCGAAGGTAATTCAGCGCTAAATGGCCCGAAGCTTGCTGGCCAAGACGCCTGGTATCTTGAACGACAACTTAAGCATTTTAAAGAAGGTGTTCGTGGTGGTGAAGGGGATACTATCGGCTCCGCTATGGTACCAATGGCTATGACGCTGGCCGACGATAATGCAATTAGAAACGTAGCGGCTTATATCGAAACATTTACCGATACGCCAGCACCCACAACAATTGCAGGAGATATCGAAAATGGCGCAGATATCTACGACCGAAACTGCGCCGCGTGTCACTTAGATGATGGCGCTGGCACCTGGTACACCGATGCTCCTGCTCTCGCTGGTATGAGTGATTGGTATTTCGTTAGACAGATTAGCAATTTCAGTGCGGGTATCCGCGGGCTTCATCCCAATGATAATTTTGGGGAGCAAATGGTCGCGATGGCCACAGCGATGGATAGCGTCGAAGAAATCAATGATGTCGCTGCCTATATCAACACGCTGCGATAACAGAATTTAACTAACAGTAAATAAGAATTTGTTTAGGCCGCTCACTGGCCGCAATAAAACAGAAATTTAGGAGGAATTAATGGCTTACGTACCATTAGCGGATCGCGATCACGAAATGGAGATGCACCATCCACACAGCTGGGTGGGAAAGTATGTATGGAGCCAAGACCATAAGGTCATTGCAATCCAATATGGCAGCATCGCTGTTTTTACAGGTATTGTAGGATTAGCTTTGTCTTTGCTTTTTCGTATGCAGCTCGGTTTTCCAGATACCGCTACCTTTATAGATCCTAGTTTCTACTATCAGGCAGTGACCATGCACGGCATGATCATGGTGGTATACCTTCTTACAGCTCTGTTTCTTGGCGGCTTCGGAAACTATTTAATTCCACTGATGTGCGGCGCACGAGATATGGTGTTTCCATTTATGAATATGCTGTCGGTCTGGGTATTCCTGGTCTCAGTGATTATTCTAATGGCCAGCTTTTTCGTAGGCGGCGGCCCTACCGGAGGAGGCTGGACGCTTTATCCCCCGCAGACAAATTTAGCCGGTACACCGGGGCATGACATGGGCATTGTACTAATGCTTATCTCGCTGGCGGTGTTCATCGTTGCTACTACTATGGGTGGCTTGAACTATGTTGTTACCGTTCTTCAGTATCGCTGTCGCGGTTTAACCATGATGCGATTGCCTCTGTCTGTGTGGGGTATTTTCGTTGCTACTATTTTGGCCCTTTTTGCTTTCCCAGCACTTTTAGTCGCAGCAATCATGATGCTATTTGATATTTTGGCAGGCACGAGTTTCTTTATGCCCGCAATTATCGAATCTGGGACTCCGCTGGATCACAATGGCGGTTCACCTGTTTTATTCCAGCACTTGTTCTGGTTCTTTGGCCACCCGGAAGTCTATATCGTGGCATTGCCAGCATTCGGATTGGTATCAGATGTATTAAGCGTGCATGCACGGAAAAACATTTTTGGTTATCGCATGATGGTTTGGGCAATTATAGCCATTGGTGGTTTGAGCTTTATTGTCTGGGCTCACCATATGTATGTCAGTGGCATGCACCCTTATTTCGGATTCTTCTTTGCCACTACTACTTTAATTATTGCGGTACCGACAGCACTCAAGGTCTACAACTGGGTGCTGACTTTATGGGAAGGCGATATTCGATTAAATGCGCCAATGTATTTTGCTATCGGTTTTATCTTTACCTTTATCCATGGCGGAATCACCGGATTATTTTTAGGTAACGTAGTCATAGATTTGCCGTTATCAGATACTTATTTTGTAGTTGCTCACTTCCACATGGTGATGGGTGTTTCTCCCGTACTCGTAGTGTTTGCAGCTATTTACCACTGGTATCCCAAGATGTCTGGTCGAATGTTTCATTCGGGTATGGCTAAACTTCACTTCTGGTGCACATTCCTTGGTACCTATGCGATCTACCTGCCAATGCATTACCTGGGATTCTTGGGTGTTCCACGTCGTTATTACGCACTCGGCACGACAGATTTCATTCCGCAATCTGCCCAAGACTTAAATACTACGATTACAATCGCGGCTCTTTTTGTTGGTGCTTCGCAGCTATTGTTTTTTATCAATATAATTTGGAGTCTGCGCTATGGCCCTAAGGCTGACCCAAATCCTTGGGGGGCGGCGTCTTTAGAGTGGCATACGCCAGACACGCCGCCATCGCATGGCAACTGGGGTGATTCATTACCGACAGTTTATCGCTGGGCTTATGACTACAGTGTGCCTGGCGCCCGTGAAGACTTTATTGCTCAAAATACGCCTGAGACCGAAGAACCAACTGTGGATGAACAGCACTTCGACCCTGATAAAGATGAATCGCTGGCTGACGCATGAGTTTGTTTAAAACGATAACCGACAAACCCTGGGAGCGTAAGGGGATAATCGGCGGATTAAAGCCTGAGGGCGCCTTCGATGCACCTTCTGAAAAAGTTGCACTGTCAGTTTTCCTGGTGGTTGCCTCGGTTGTTTTTTCTCTATTTACCGTTGGCTACTTTGTTCGCATGGAATTGCCAGATTGGCAGCCGTTATCTGAACCGGCACAACTTTGGTTTAACACCGGTTTACTTATTATCAGCAGTGTGCTGTTTCAATGGGCTCGAAATATTGCCAACAGCACTAATGATAAGTATCTCACTGCTGTCTTTATCGGCGGTGGCATTTTTGCCGTTTTGTTCATAGCTGGACAACTAGTAACATGGGATAGCTTGCAAGGTGCAGGGTTTTACATGACGTCAAACCCTGCAAATGCCTTCTATTATTTAATGACAGGCTTACACGCTGCTCATCTACTTGGTGGTCTCTGGGTTTGGAGCAAGAGCTCAATTCGTTTGCTAGCGGGTAGAGAAGCGAGTGATGTTAAGTTGAGCATCGAACTTTGTACTCTTTATTGGCACTTCCTGTTGGTAGTTTGGCTAGTGCTATTTGCAATTTTGTCGAATACCTAAAAAATTAAGATTACGTGAAACTTAGTGAGAGATATTAATGAGTGAAGCAACAGCAAATGAGGTGGGACCTCACGACGGGGTAACTGGCCTAGTGGATGACTGGGCTGCTGACAAGCAGGCTTATCATGTGCCCTGGGGAAAGGCCATGATGTGGATCTTCCTTGTAAGTGATACTTTCATCTTCTCTTGCTTTTTGATTGGCTATCTCAACGTCCGCATCACCACCACGGAGCCGTGGCCAGCGCAGAGTGAGATTTTCGCGCTTTCTTTCGGTGGCGATCCGATTCCACTGATTTTGATTGCAATCATGACGTTTATCTTGATTACCAGCTCCGGAACTATGGCCCTCGCAGTCAATTTCGGTTATCGGAAAGATAAAGCGAAGACTTTTTGGCTAATATGCGCTACTGCTGCATTTGGTGCTTCATTCGTTGGAATGCAGGCGTTCGAATGGTCAAAACTAATTCTTGATGAAGGTGTTCGGCCTTGGGGCAATCCATTTGGTGCGCCACAATTTGGATCGGTCTTTTTTATGGTGACGGGCTTCCACGGACTTCACGTGTCGGCTGGAGTAATTTATTTGCTCTGGGTAGCCTTTCGCGTGAAACGGGGGTACTACGACAATAAAGGGTTTGAGATCGTAGAAATTGCCGGGCTCTATTGGCACTTTGTTGACCTCGTTTGGGTATTTATCTTCGCATTTTTCTATTTATTGTAAGGACAGACATCAATGGCTTCTGCTGAAGGACAACAACATCCCTTAGGGATTTATTACAAAATCTGGATACTGCTATTCGTACTCAGTGGCTTCTCTTATGCAGTTGATTTTTTCAACGTCCAGGGGGCTATGCGCTGGACATTAGTAATCACTTTTATGTTTTTAAAGGCCGGCTTCATCGTTGCTATTTTCATGCACGTAGTATGGGAACGATTGGCTTTAGTATTAACGATACTTGGTCCGCCCACTGTTCTTTTGCTTTTTATCGGATTCATGTCGATTGAAGGAAAATATACCGAAGAAGCGCGTTTCGCTTATATGGGTCATGATCGCGACGCGGTAGCATTAACACCCGCAGACTTGCATGGCGAAGAGGGTGGCCACGGAGGTGAAGAAGAGCACTAGTTTCTCTTCTCGCATCTAGAAAAAGAGCTATAGTTAATTCAATAGCTTTTTTTCTGAGTCTCCAATTGTCTAATAGGGTTCTTACTGACTTTTAAGATTCGCAATTACTGAGCTCGTTTCCGGTCTAACGCCCCGCCAACGAAAAAACGATTCCGCCGCCTGCTCAACTAACATCCCAAGGCCATCCACGGCCAGTAAGGCGCCATTTGTTTTTGCCCATTGAACAAAGCTGGTGTCTTCATTTTTATACATCATGTCATAACAACAGCAATTGTTGCTTAGGTGGCTGGATGAAAGCGCAGGAATTTCATTATTTAAACTCAATGAAGTGCCATTAATTATGAGATCGAAATTCCCTTCTAAGGTATCGAACTCAGCAACTGAGATATCAAACTCATTTACAAAAGTTTGCTGCAAAAGCTTGGCATTTTTCAGCGTTCGGTTCACTACCGTGATGGCACCCGGTTCGGCTTCAACGAGAGAAGCGAGAGCTCCTCTTGCAGCACCTCCAGCTCCAACAATAAGCACATTTTTCCCTAGGATGTTTATGCCGTGATTAACTTGTAAGTCTCGCACTAAGCCAGGCCCGTCGGTATTGTCGCCACATAATTCTTTAGCGCTGTTTTGAAAAAGAGTATTAACGGCTCCCGCACGCGCTGCTCTTGGCTCTAACTTGCTAGCCAATGCAAATGCACGCTCCTTGTGGGGCACAGTTATGTTGAGACCCTGGCCACCACCAGCAAAGAAATTGAGAACAAAAGAATCAAATTCATTTGCTTCGACTTGAATCGCTTCATACTGAACATCTTGCTCAGTTTGATGTGCAAACATTGAATGTATTATTGGCGATTTGCTGTGGGCAATGGGCGAGCCCAACACCGCGTAACGTGACATTTTTTATCCTTTGATTAAACCCACTCCTTGGGTTTCAAAAAGTGCGTGTAAAGTTTTTCTTCTTCACTGCCAGGGTTGGGGTACCAATCATAAGTCCACCTAACTGTCGGAGGGAGTGACATAAGTATTGATTCTATTCTGCCTACACCAGATTGTAGGCCAAATAGTGTTCCTCTATCGTAAACCAAATTGAATTCTGCATAACGACCACGGCGATATTCCTGAAATTCTTTTTGGCTATCTGTAAAAGCTAGAAACCGTCGCTTTTTAACAATGGGCAGGTAAGCGAGTAAGTAACTATTCGCCAGCGCTTGAACGAATTGGAATGAGTTATCGAAACCCAGCTCATTAAAATCGTCAAAAAATAATCCACCGATTCCGCGTGGCTCATCTCGATGTTTTATATAAAAATACTCATCACACTGCTGTTTAAATTGGGGGTAGTAGTTTTCACCAAATGCGTCACAGGCCACTTTAGCAGTCTCGTGCCAGTGAATACAATCTTCATCATTTCCATAATAGGGCGTTAAGTCGTAACCCCCACCAAACCACCAAACGCTGTCTTCGTTTTCTTTTTCTGCTACAAACATTCTAAAGTTTGCATGGGAGGTTGGAGCATGAGGATTAAGAGGATGAATAACCAAGGAAACGCCCATGGCTTGAAACGCCCTGCCTGCCAACTCTGGCCGCAGTGCAGTAGCAGAAGCGGGCATGGATTTACCAAACACATGAGAGAAATTTACACCTCCTTTTTCGATCACATCTCCATTGCTGATAACACGTGATATGCCGGTACCTCCCTCTTCTCTATCCCATTGGTCTGTTTTAAATTGGGCTTGGGAATCCAAGCTCTCGATACCCATGCAAATATCCTGTTGTAATTGCAGCAAAAATTCTTTTACTAGTTGCGTATCAGCGGAATTCAAGCAGCAATCTCCAATATTCGGTCTTCTTTCTTAGTCACGTTTCAAAGGGGTTTTTAAAACCAAAGGTATTTCAGAATCTAGCCCCATTCTAATATTACCGCAGAATGTCTCCACTTATTAAATCTCTTATTTGCGATGGAGAGCTTTGTTCACCAATGTGCCCTGGGAGTATGTAATCAATATTATCTGCAAATTGTTGTTCAACCATTGATTGAGATCTAATTTCTGTTTGACCGCTAGTATTCGCAGATGTCGAAACTATTGGCTTGCCAAAGCGCTCACACAAGGACTGAACCAAAGGGTGGGCGCTTACTCGAATTGCAATTGATGCGTGCTCTCCTTTTATCCAGGCTGGATAGAGGTCCCGCTCATCAGGAATCAACCAAGTCGTTGGTCCGGGCCAACTTGAATTTAATAGCTCCATCTGGGCTAACGTCAAACTGCTGACCAGGTCAGATATTTGAGAGACATCCGCAGCAACCAGAATAAGGCCTTTTTTTGCCGGTCTTTGTTTGATTTCTAATATTTTTCGCACTGCGGATTGATTGAATGGATCGCATCCGATACCCCAGACTGCTTCCGTCGGGTAGGCAACAAGCTTTCCCTGGTTCAGAAAATCAATAGCAGTGTTAAGTTCGAGATTGCCCATTGGGCGACCCTATTTGAAAGACTAGAGAGAATCCTGCAATGCTTGATCCTGTGCCTGCACCTTTTCAGCATTCGCCACTCTTTCTGACTTCACCCGCTCAGCTAGATCAGGATCAGCTAAGGATAAAATTTGCGCAGCCAGATAAGCGGCATTCTTAGCGCCAGCCTTTCCGATAGCAACGGTAGCAACTGGGATGCCGCCTGGCATCTGTACTGTTGAGAGTAAAGCATCGAGCCCACTTAAAGGGCCCGCATCAATAGGAACTCCAATGACGGGCTTTGTTGTCTGGGCGGCAGTCGCACCGGCGAGATGAGCTGCTAACCCAGCTCCTGCAATAAAGACCTGACAGCCCCGTGCTTCTGCTTCGCTAATAAACTGTTGGGTAATGGACGGTGTTCTATGCGCTGAGGTAATCTTTATCTCATACTTAATCTCTAGCTGACGCAAGATATCAGCACCAGCTTGCATGATGGGTAGGTCAGATTCTGATCCCATTAAAATTGCAACAAATGGTTCACTCATTGATTAAATTTCCAGCTTAAAAATGCGAAACGGGGAAACTACCGTAGACCTGATTTTGATGCAAGCTTCCTTCTAAAAAGTGGTTTGAATTCTTAGCCTATTGTGAAATATTCCGCCTGATCCATTTTCGGTTTTGGAAATCCCAAGTTTAAGTTGTTGCGGTATTACCCATCTTGGCAACCGCGATATAATGGTGAAATCTCGCTTAGTATTTGTCTTGCTCGAATACTAGTTCCCAGATCTCCAGCTAAGGTGCGCGAAATTTCGAGAAATAGTTTGTAATGTCCGATATTGTGGCAACATTAACTGCGGTGTGGCTAACCAGCATATCCTGTTTTAATAATAGTTCCGGGATTAAAACCATTGACCAAGGAAGCATGGCTACGAGGACATATGGCAAGGCCGAAGAGGTGTGAGTAAAACATGACCTTTTCATTGGAAATTCAACACTTAGAGAGCGTGGTTATCTTATCAATACGATATAATTATCAAGATAGGTAGGTTGTAGACTGCTTCTTTCGCTAAAAATCGGTTTTTTAGGACTCTTCAATACAATGGCAATTTTACAAATTCTGGAATTCCCCGATCCCAGGCTGCGAAAAATAGCAGCCCCGGTAACTATTTTCGACGATAACCTTGGGGTCTTGATAGAAGATTTGCTTGCGACCATGTATGAAGCACAGGGAATAGGACTCGCTGCTACACAAGTCAATATTCACCAACGATTTTTGGTTATAGATGTATCAGAAGAGAAAGACAACCCTCAAGTTTTCATTAATCCGAGTTTTGAAGTAATTGAGAACGAACTGTCAGAATACGACGAAGGCTGCCTCTCGGTTCCGGGGTTTTATGAGACTGTCTCACGGCCAAGAGTAATAAAAGTTGTTGCGCAAAATAGGGCAGGAGAAAAGTTCGAAATAAAGGCAGAGGGGTTAATGTCCACCTGTATTCAACATGAGATAGATCATCTGAATGGCAAATTATTTGTCGATTATATCAGCACCTTAAAACGCGATCGAATTCGCAGTAAGCTCGAGAAAGAGCATAAGCAGTCTGCATAGCCCAAATCATGACCGAAAAACGAATCGTATTCGCGGGCACACCTACATTTGCAGCTGCCCACTTATCAGCAATTTTAAAATCACAACACGAAGTGGTTGCTGTCTATTCGCAGCCTGATAGACGAGCTGGGCGAGGGAAAAAAGTATTGCCTAGTCCGGTAAAAGAATTAGCACTTGCGGAGAAGCTAACCATTTGTCAGCCCGCATCCTTAAGAAATAGTGAAGCGCAAAATAGGCTGAAAGAATTTGGCGCTGATGTTTTAGTGGTTGTAGCGTATGGTTTGATTCTTCCTAAAGAGATTTTAGACATTCCCAAATATGGTTGCATCAACGCGCATGCCTCCTTGTTGCCACGTTGGAGAGGTGCGGCACCGATTGAGCGCGCATTACTTGCGGGTGACAAAGTATCAGGTATCACTATTATGCAAATGGATGAGGGTCTTGATACCGGGTGTATGTTACTTAAATCAGAGATCATGATTGAAGAGACTGATTCGAGAGATGATCTCGAAAATAATTTGTCTCTGGCAGGACAACATTCATTAGTTGCCGTGCTAAATAACTTACAAGAATTCCAGAAAAACTGCGAAAAACAAGATAATTACCACGCCTGCTACGCTGAAAAGCTGCACAAATCAGAGGCGCTGATCAATTGGGAAGCGAGTGCTGAAACAATAAATTGTCAGCTCAGAGCTGGTATAGGAAGGTTCCCAGCTTATTCTTTTTTAAATGGTCAGCGCGTGCGCTTGCTCTCAGGGATTCCGCTGCACAGTAAAGACTCTCTTCAAGCCGGCACGATAGTAGAAAGTACAAAAGATTCTTTTGTTGTCGCTTGCAAAGATTCATTGCTCGAAGTTTTACAAATACAATTTCCTGGAAAAAAACCAACGTTAGTTCGAGATGCACAGAATTCTCAATCTCGTGCCTTTGCAATTGGTCAGCGGTTCTCGACAACTGAACACTCTAACGGATGAGGTCTAGAAACGTTCGAGCCTTAGCAGCTCAGATTCTTGTCAAACTTCTTGAGAGACAAGGGTCTCTTTCTACTTGTCTCGCGGACCATAAAGAAATTAAAGAATATGCCCTGTTGCAAGAGCTTTGCTTTGGCACTTGTCGTTGGTTTTTTTATCTGGACTACGTGTTAAATTATTTACTAGAGAAGCCTTTAAAGAGCAAAGACAAAGACATACATTGTTTATTGTTAATCGGACTCTATCAACTGTGTGAATTATCGATTCCTGATCATGCTGTACTAAACGAGTCTGTTACGGCCGCTAAAGATTTAAAAAAACCGTGGGCAAAGCCGCTGGTAAATGCAATTTTACGTCACTTTCAGCGCAGCTATCAGCAAAATCAAGATGACTTAACTGAATTGATGAATTCTGCACCTTTACATGTTCAATACGCATTTCCTGAATGGCTGTACCAACAGCTATGTGAAGCCTGGCCGGCAAATACAAAGGAAATTTTAGATAACAGCAATCGACGGCCACCAATGACTCTGCGCGTTAATGGATTAAAAACCAACAACAAGGATCAACTCGCTAAAATGCAACTTTCTGATGTTATCGCCAAACCATCAGAGCTGTCTAAACAAGCACTTTATCTGGAGCGGCCCAAACCTATTATAGATATCCCGGGATTTATAGAAGGTATGGTGAGTGTGCAAGACGAAGCTTCTCAACTAGTTCCTGAATTGCTTCAGCTGGAATCCGGGCAACGAGTTCTAGATGCCTGCGCAGCTCCCGGAGGGAAAACCTGCCACATACTGGAAAGTGAGTGCTCACTAGCTGAATTAGTATCAGTAGACATAGCCGAGAAACGAGTCGCTCAAATTAAAGAGAACCTTGAAAGGCTGGGCCTAGACGCCTCCTTACGCTGCGCTGACATCTTGGATTTACCTAATTGGTGGGATGGAAATCCGTTTGATCGAATTCTCTTGGATGCTCCCTGTTCCGCGACTGGGGTAATTCGACGGCACCCAGACATCAAATTATTGCGTTCTGCTGATGAAGTGCGGCGTTTAGTGGATTTGCAGCACCAGATTCTCATGTCTTTATGGTCCTGTTTAAAATCGAACGGTTTTTTGTTGTACACGACTTGTTCACTGCTGCCCCAGGAAAATGATCTCCAGATCCACAACTTTCTCAACCAGGTGGATAACGCTAAATATGAGGGCATAGTGGCCGATTGGGGAGTAGAATGTCGCTACGGAAGACAGCTCCTCACTGGCGCTGAAAATGGCCCTGATGGATTCTTTTACTCTTTACTTCGAAAAATTTAGTACGTTGTTTAGCAACGGCTTTAGAGTAGTCGCGTCATGAAGATAATTATACTCGGAGCGAATCAAGTTGGCAGCGCATTGGCAGAGACCTTGGCTAACGAGGCTAATGACATCACCGTTGTCGATGTCGATAACGAACGCCTGCGAGTCCTCAAAGATCATATTGATATCGGCACAATCACCGGCCAGGCTTCTCATCCTGATGTATTGATACAAGCCGGTGGCGAAGATGCCGACATGATTATCGCTGTCACAGAAAACGATGAAGTAAACATGGTCGCGTGTAGGGTCGCTTATTCTCTTTTTCAGACGCAGACAAAAATCTGCCGTATTCGTTCATCCTCCTATTTAGGTAGTGACAAGTTATTAAGCAAAAAGCATGGCATTGCGGTGGATGATCTCGTTAGTCCAGAGTTAATTGTTTCTTCTTACATTTCTCAGTTAATTGACTTGCCAGGTTCTTTGCAGGTTTTAGATTTTGCTGATGGTCGCGTTCAACTTGTCGCGGTGAAAGCATTCTATGGCGGCCCATTAGTCGGACAGGAGATAAGACTTCTACGCCAACACATGCCTAATGTAGAAACTCGCGTTGCAGCAATTTTTCGAAAAGACAGACCCATAATTCCAGAAGGCTCGACTGTGATTGAGGCAGACGATGAAGTTTTTTTCGTGGCTGCGCGGGAAAATATTCGAGCATGCATGGGTGAATTAAGACGCCTTGATAAGCCTTATAAAAGATTGGTTATAGCCGGTGGCGGCAACATTGGCATGAGGTTGGCAGAGAAGCTAGAAGGGCGCTATCAAATAAAAGTTATCGAACACAATCCAGGTCGCTGTACCTACTTATCTGAAAATTTGAATAATGCCATTGTTCTACACGGTGAGGCGTCCAATCAGGAATTACTGCTGGACGAAAATATCGAAGATACCGATGTTTTTCTAGCGCTTACCAATGATGATGAAGCAAACATTATGTCTTCTTTGTTAGCGAAACGACTTGGTGCTAAAAAAGTAATGGCAATTATCAATAATCCGGCCTATGTCGACCTCGTACAAGGTCAAGGTACAGAAATCGATATTGCGATTTCTCCACAGCAAGCAACCATAGGCAGCGTTTTAGCTCATGTGCGTCGAGGTGATGTGGTCAAGGTGCACTCGCTAAGAAGAGGCGCAGCCGAAGCAATGGAGGCGATTGCACGTGGCGACCAGGCCTCCTCAAAAGTGGTTGGAAAGGCGATCGAAGACATTGACTTGCCTGAGGGCACTACTATTGGTGCGATTGTACGCAACAATGAAGTGTTAATTGCACATGATGACATTGTAGTCGAGTCTGACGATCACGTTATTCTATTTCTTGTTAATCGAAGGGATATTCCTGCGGTAGAACGATTGTTCCAAGTAGGGTTCAGTTTTTTCTAGGCGCCAATGCACACATCCATAATTATTAAAATTCTAGGCAGCTTACTTATGCTGTTTAGTTTGTTGGGCAACCTTCCTCCCATGTTAGTGTCGTTGATTTATGATGACGGCTCATTCTCTGCGTTTCTCTATTCTTTGTTGGTTATTTTCACCCTTGGAATGCTAATGTTCTTATCAGCTTCACGTACTAAAAATGATCTGGGCACGCGAGACGGCTTTCTCATTGTGACTCTTTTTTGGGGGGTGTTAGGAACTGCAGGTTCCCTTCCTTTTCTTTTCTCCTCGGCTCTTGAATTATCAATTACTGATGCCGTTTTTGAATCGCTTTCCGGACTCACAACCACGGGCGCAACAGTAATCTCTGGGCTTGATGGTCTGCCTAAATCCATTTTGTTTTATCGCCAAGAATTGCAATGGCTGGGTGGCATGGGAATTATTGTTTTAGCAATTTCTTTGTTGCCAATGTTAGGCATCGGAGGCATGCAACTCTACAGAGCCGAAAGTCCTGGGCCAGTTAAGGACAATAAATTAGTGCCTAGGTTAGCAGAAACCGCTAAAGCGCTTTGGTTTATCTACTTGTCATTAACAATCGCTTGCGCCTTAGCCTATTGGATTTTTGGCATGGATCCTTTTGATGCTATAAGTCATAGCTTTTCCACTATAGCCATTGGCGGTTTTTCAACTCATGATGCAAGTCTGGGCTACTTTGATAATCCCGCTATTGATATTGTCGCAATTGTTTTTATGTTCATTGCCGGTATTAATTTCGCGTTGCATTTCACTGCTTGGCAACGGCGTAGTATTCGTCATTATGTGTTGGACCCAGAGTTTCTTTTCTATGCATTTATTCTTTTAGTTATTTCTTTGATAACAATCAGTGTGCTCTATTTCTCAGATATTTACTCGGGTATGTTTGAATCCGCTATCAAAGGTGTTTTTCAGGTTGTCTCATTTGCAACTACAACCGGCTTTACAACTGCTGATTTCAATTCTTGGCCGCTTTTTCTCCCCTATATATTATTGTACGCAGCGATCATAGGCGCTTGCGCAGGTTCTACCGGCGGTGGTATGAAGGTCATACGTATTTTATTAATCTTTAAACAAGGATTTAGAGAAGTTCAACGCCTAATTCATCCGAAAGCAGTCATTCCGGTCAAACTTGGTCGCAACCCTGTGCCAGACCGTATCATTGAATCGGTCTGGGGGTTTTTCGCGGTTTACGTAATGGCGTTTATGTTGATGTTGCTAGCATTACTTGCGTCCGGCTTAGACATCATCACTGCTTTCAGTGCAGTAGGTGCTTGTATAAATAACCTGGGACCTGGCCTCGCCAATGTTGCTGAAAATTATGAGCACTTACCAGGCGCTGCGAAATGGATTCTCTGTGTAGCGATGCTCTTAGGTCGTTTGGAGGTGTTTACATTGTTGGTGTTGTTCACCCCGATGTTTTGGCGGCGCTAGCGCAAGCAATATTTAATCTTTCGTTCTAGTAAAATTTTTCCCCATCTGGCCGCTTGCGAAAACGTTTGTACTCCCATTGATATTGTTCTACTGCCTTGTTAACACTTTTTTCAACAGTCCGGTTTAATGCAGCCACCGATTCATCAATATTTTCACTGTAGATTTCCTTATCTGCAGCCTCGACTATAATTTGGTAGCCCTTGTGTTTTGATAACCTTTTGGCAAACCCACAAAACACTTTCGCGTCAGTTTTTTGCAATAGTTTGCTAACCAAAGTCATGGTGAGTGCTTGTTCGGTGTAAAAAGGTGCAAAGATTCCTCCTCCCTCGGGGGGGACCTGGTCCGGCAACACACCTACAATGTTACCTTGCTTAAGAGACTTCAAGATCTTTGAAACACCTGAGCGGTTAGCTGGTACCATTTTTATGCCACTACGGGATCGTGTTCGAGTAATTAGTCGATCTAAGGCAGGCAAGTTGGGTCGCTGATAGAGCCAAGTAGAATCAAGACCATGACACATATAGAACCCGAATATTTCCCAATTACCGAGGTGGGGAGCTAGTAAAATTATGCCTCTCCCCGACTTTTGCGCTTCTATGATTAAATCCTTGCCCTCACATTCTGCCACCATTGCCAGGCTTTTTTCCATAGGTGGGAGCCAAGTCTTACCCATTTCTAAAGCTGTCCTTGCCGTGTTAACTAGGCTGCATTTCGTAAGTTGTGCGATTTCCGACTCTGTCTTCTCGGGAAAACAGGTTCTTAAATTTTTGTCTGTCGTACTTCTACTTCTATTCGGCGAGTGATAGAGCAGATAGCCCCATGTCTCTGCCATTAAATTCAGAACAGACAAAGGAAGCCAGGCTGTGATTGAAAGAAAGCTCCTGAAGATTAAGTAGCTAAAAGTTTGAATCTTGATGATCCCGCGCGTTGATAGAAGGCCATATTGTAGAGAGACAATATGGAAAGGCAATTTAACTTCTGCATTGAATGTCTAGTCCGGGGAAATATAATTCCGGACATTACCGAATTTTGAGGGCTATAGATTACTGACATAGAATCAAGGATAATTGTAGCTCTTTGATTTTCAGGGAAATTTGGCAAAATTGTGAATCAGAATTACGATCTCAAAACATTCCAAGGTTTAGTATTTGCGTTGCAACAATTCTGGGCCGACAGAGGGTGTGTTGTCTTGCAGCCTTTAGATTTAGAGGTTGGTGCGGGAACATTCCATCCCGCTACTTTTCTACGGGCGATTGGCCCTGAAAGCTGGAATACAGCCTATGTTCAACCCTGTCGAAGACCAACAGATGGCCGTTACGGCGAGAACCCAAACCGCCTGCAGCATTATTATCAGTTCCAGGTGATCTTGAAGCCATCACCAAAAGACATCCAATCAATTTACCTAGAATCCCTGGAAAGTCTCGGCATCGATATGACCGTTCATGATATTCGCTTCGTTGAAGATAACTGGGAATCGCCTACTTTAGGTGCATGGGGCCTAGGCTGGGAGGTTTGGTTGAATGGTATGGAGGTGACCCAATTTACCTACTTTCAGCAAGTTGGCGGGCTCGAATGTCATCCGGTAAGCGGTGAAATTACCTATGGCATTGAAAGAATCGCAATGTATTTGCAAGGCGTCGACAGTATCTATGACATTGTTTGGACAAACGGTGCCAACGGTGTGGTGACTTATGGAGACGTGTTTAAGCAAAACGAAGTTGAAATGTCCGCCTATAATTTTGAACACGCAGATACAGGGCTTCTATTCTCCTATTTTGATGACTGTGAAGCTCAATGCAACAAAATGATTAATGAGAGCCTTGCCCTTCCTGCTTATGAACAAGTATTGAAAGCATCCCACTATTTTAATCTGCTCGATGCACGCAAGGCCATTTCGGTCACTGAACGACAACGATTTATTCTTCGTGTTAGAACCCTTGCCCGGCTTGTCGCTGAAGTCTATTTCGAGAGCCGAAAACAACTGGGCTTTCCCTTGGCGACCGAGGAATTGCGAAAGGAATTTTTAGGAAGTTAATCACAATGTCAACTCAAAATCTTTTAATAGAAATTGGTACGGAGGAGCTTCCGCCGAAAGCGTTAAGCTTTTTGTCACATGCGCTTGAAGAGCTAATTACAAATAGCCTCACAAGTGCTGGCTTACATTCAAGGTCTGTAAAACGATTTGCAACACCAAGACGCCTAGCGTTGCTCGTTACCGAATTAGATATTGCCCAGAAAGATAAACAGATAAAAAGAATCGGGCCCGCGCTATCGGCTGCTTTCGAAGCTAGTGGCGAGGCCACCCCCGCTGCTTTAGGTTTCGCTAGATCCTGTGGTGTAGAAGTTAATCAACTTGGTAAAACCAAAAAAGAGGGTGTTGAAAAGCTCTCATTTTTATCTTCTGAAAAAGGCAGCAAAACAAAAGACCTAATTCCTGACATTGTGACTCAAGCAATGAGTAAACTACCGGTACCAAAACGCATGCGGTGGGGTAAATCTCGAGAAGAATTTGTGCGCCCCGTCCATTGGATAATTATCTTGTTTGGAAATCAGGTGCTCAATCTCTCTGCTTATGGGGTCTGCAGCAGCAATAAAACATTTGGTCATCGGTTCCACCACAATTTTGAAATTCTAATTGACGATGCTACGGATTACGAAAAACGACTGGAAGTAACCGGTCACGTTATTCCGGATTTTGAAAAACGCAAAGAGCTTATTCGAACATTGTTACGAGAAGAGGGCATTAAAGCGAATGCGACAACCATTATCGATGAAGAATTGCTTGAAGAAGTATCAAGCCTTATTGAATATCCTGTAGCTCTAACTGGAAACTTTGATCCAGAATTTCTCGAAGTTCCTGCAGAGGCCCTAATTCTAGCGATGAAGTCCCATCAGAAATGCTTTTATTTGGTTGATGCCAATAACAAACTTCTACCTAAGTTTGTCGCTATTAGCAATATCATCTCTAAAGACCCGGCCCAGGTCATTAAAGGCAATGAAAGGGTAATTAGACCGAGACTAGCCGACGCCAGATTCTTCTTTGAGAAAGACAAAGAGTCGACTCTCGCTTCACGAATGGAACCTCTTGGGGCAATCGTGTTTCAGGATAAATTAGGCTCTATTTTCGATAAGTCAAAAAGAATGGCATCTCTTGCTAAAGCGATTGCTATTGAATTGGGTGCGGAAGAAGCACTGTGTGAACGCGCTGCTTTGCTTTCGAAATGCGATTTAATTACCAATATGGTTGGTGAGTTTGCTGACCTTCAAGGTCTTATGGGAGCTTACTATGCCAGAAACGATGGTGAGCCAATTGAAGTATGTGAAGCTCTTCATGAACAATATCTACCCAGATTTGCCGGAGATAAATTACCAGAATCCACTACAGGAGCTATCCTTGCTATTGCAGACAAGCTGGATACGATGGTGGGTCTGTTTGGCATTGGGCAACCGCCTACTGGCTCAAAAGACCCCTTTGCATTGCGGCGTTCAGCCATCGGAATCTTAAGAATACTTGTCGAGAGAGAGCTTGATCTAAATATCATGAAAGCCATTAGCGCATCTATTGCAGCTCATGGTGATACTAGCTTTCAGGTCGATACTGCCGAACTCGTATTTAATTTCTTATTAGAGAGGTTTAGAGCCTGGTACCAGGAATCAGGAATTAGCAGTGGCGTTTTTCAATCTGTATTTGTCATTAAGCCACAGCGGCCCTTGGATTTTTATCATCGCATTCAAGCCGTTAATAGCTTTAACAAATTATCAGAAGCAGTTGCATTATCGGCTGCAAATAAACGCGTATCAAACTTGTTGTCAAAACAGGAAATAGTTTCGGAGCCTAGAAACTGCAATGTGGATTTGTTGGTAGAGCCTTCTGAAAAGGTTTTACATGAGGCCATACAAGATAAAATGCTGGAGGTGGGTCCGTTATTTGAGGAAGGAAATTACACAGCTGGGCTCCAATCTCTTTCTACGTTAAAACAATCTGTTGATGTGTTTTTTGATAATGTTCTTGTTATGCATGAAGACGAGAGAATCCGAGCAAACAGGCTAGCTTTACTGCAAGAATTAAGAGCCTTATTTTTGCTTACTGCTGATATTTCTTATTTACATAGTAACTGATTTTAAGAGGATGGCTTTGGCGTCTTTAAAAACAATTGTGCTTGATAGAGACGGAGTTATAAATCAGGATTCGGTTGAATATGTTAAATCTAATGAAGAGTGGGTTCCTATAGCTGGCAGCATTGAAGCTATAGCCTCATTGCATTTAGCGGGTTACAGAGTGCTTATTGCTACTAATCAATCTGGTCTCGCCAGAGGGCTATTTGATGAATACAGTCTGGCAAAAATTCATCAGAAGCTTTGTACTATTGTTGAAGAGGCTGGTGGTTTTGTATCAGGTATTTTCTATTGCCCACATTTGCCTGATGATAACTGTGATTGTAGAAAACCCAGAACAGGATTGCTCGCGCAGGCAGAAAAAGAGTTCGGCTGTTCTTTAAAAGGTTCTTATTTTGTAGGTGATAGTTTAAGGGATCTTTTGGCTGGCAGGGCATTTGGTATGAGGCCGATGCTTGTTCGCACTGGAAATGGGCTTACTACAATAAAAGAGCTAAAAGGAACAGACTTGGTAGACGTCCCTATTTTTGATAATTTATTAAGCGCAACTCAAAACATACTCTCTATCATCGAATAAACTATTGTTAACATTTATTCGCACAGTGCTTTTTTATTTTGGTTTTATACTCCTAACAATTGTTACGTGTGCGATATTTATTTTTTTATTTCCCAGCCTCTCTAAGAATGCTCGCTATAAGCTGGCAGCTGGTTGGTGTGATAACGTACTAAGTTGGTTGCGATTAGTCTGTGGTGTGCGCTACGAAATAGTTGGGATGGAGAATCTACCAAATACACCAGCGGTATTTCTTGCCAATCATCAAAGCAGTTGGGAGACAATATTTTTCTATAGTTTGCTCTGTCCAGTTTCACCCATTCTGAAAAAAGAGTTATTGAGAATCCCCTTTTGGGGATGGGTTATGCGATTGCAAAACCCTATTGCTATAGACCGGAGCAAACCTAGGGAAGCTGGAAAATCAGTCCTGACTCAAGGAGTGGACCGGCTTGAAAACGGTAATTCCGTGATCGTATTTCCGGAAGGGACTCGGTCTGTTGCCGGAACAGTCAAACGCTTTTCACGTGGTGGAGCGAAGCTTGCCGTTGCGGCAGACACAGCCATAGTCCCGATTGCTCACAATGCCGGGGATTGTTGGCCATCTCGTCAATTCATTAAGCGCCCTGGCTTTATAACAGTCACTATTGGGAAACCAATTGCAGTAAAAGGGCGCAGTGCCAGCGATTTAACTGCTGAAGTCGAACAATGGATACGTGACCAGTTACACCAAGCCAGTCGTTAAATATCTAGATTTTCCGCCGCTAATGCATTGTCTTCTATAAATTCCCTGCGCGGTTCAACTTGATCACCCATCAAGGTATTAAAAAGCTGGTCCGCGCCAATGGCGTCATCAATTGTTACCTGAAGCATCCGTCTAGTTTCTGGATTCATCGTAGTGTCCCATAATTGGTCAGGATTCATTTCTCCCAACCCCTTATAGCGCTGCAAGTAATGGCCTTTCATAGCGTCATTCATTAGCCACTCTATAGCTTCCGCGAAACTAGCTATTTCTTCGGTACGCTCACCCCTCTTTATGTACGCCCCTGGCTCAATAAGACCATCAAGGGTTTTACCAAGCTCTGCCAATGCCCCGTATTCGCCAGAATGAAAGAAATCCCCACTGAATGCATAGTGTCTTTCCAATCCATGCAAGCTTAGGGTAGCTTCAGGTAAGTAATTGTGTCGCTCCTTATCTTTCTTAGTGTTTAGGGTATAGTTAGCGCTAACTCCGGGGTGCTGGGAATGCAGACTCCCGCTTAGCTCTTGGACCCAATCTTCGACTTTTTCTTTGACTTTCAGGTCGCCTTCCAACAAAGGCTTGGTGAAGATCATCGCTTCCAAAACCTCTGTTGGGTAGAGGCGTGCTAAGCGGCTAATGATGGCGTAAGCCTCATTAAATTGTTTCACCAGCGATTCCAAGGAGTCATCTGCAATGCCTGGGGCCTCTTTGTTCACATGAAGGCTCGCATTTTCTAATGCAATTTGGGTTTGGTAATTTGCAAGCTCACCGTCATCCTTTAGGTATTGTTCCTGCTTACCTTTGCGAATCTTATAAAGTGGAGGTTGGGCTATAAAAATATGCCCCCTCTCTACTAGTTCGCGCATTTGGCGAAAAAAGAACGTTAATAACAGAGTTCTTATGTGAGACCCATCAACATCCGCATCAGTCATAATAATAATGCTGTGATAGCGCAGATTCTCTGGTGCAAATTCTTCGTTGCCAATCCCACATCCAAGGGCCTTGATTAGAGTACCAATTTCTGCGGAGCTCAACATCTTGTCAAAGCGGGCCTTTTCCACATTCAAAATTTTGCCCTTCAAAGGTAGAATTGCCTGATTCTTGCGGTTTCTACCCTGTTTTGCTGAACCGCCGGCAGAATCGCCCTCCACTATGTAAATTTCCGATAATGCTGGATCTTTTTCCTGGCAATCAGCCAGTTTACCCGGCAATCCTGCTACATCCAAAGCTCCCTTGCGACGCGTCATTTCCCGCGCTTTTCTTGCTGCTTCCCTTGCTCGGGCAGCATCAATCATCTTGTTTACGATCAGTTTTGCGTCTTGAGGGTTTTCCATTAAAAAATCATTAAAGTGTGCGGCCATTTCTTGCTCTACGACGCCTTTAACCTCTGATGAAACCAGTTTATCTTTAGTCTGGGAGGAAAATTTAGGGTCGGGGACCTTCACCGAAATAATCGCTGTAAGCCCTTCTCGGGCATCATCTCCAGTTGTGACAACTTCTTTCCCTTTCTTATTTGCCAACTCTTTGTCAATGTAGCTTTTTAAGACTCTTGTTAAGGCTCCACGAAATCCAGCAAGGTGAGTTCCCCCATCTCTTTGGGGGATGTTATTTGTGTAGGGAAATATGTTCTCCTGATAGGAATCATTCCACTGAAGAGCAACTTCAACAGTAATCCCATCTGCTTCGCGGAAGGAGACAAAATGAAAGAGCTTGTTCACGGTGTTCTTGTTCTTGTTTAGATAGTCAACAAAGGCCATTAGTCCGCCTTCGTACTTGTAGACATCTTCTTTGCCAGTACGCTCATCTTTAAGCCTTATGGAGACTCCCGCGTTAAGAAATGCTAACTCACGCAGCTTTTTAGCAAGAATATCAAAATGGAATTCCACGTTGGAAAATGTGTCTGCAGACGGCTTAAAGTGGCACTCCGTGCCAGTGCTTGCGGTTTCTCCAACCACAGCAAGTGGCGATTGGGGTACCCCATGCTCATAATATTGTTCATGAACCTCGCCTTCTCTGCGGATAGTGAGTTTTAACTCCTCCGACAGAGCATTAACTACAGACACCCCCACACCATGAAGGCCACCAGAAACTTTGTAACTATTGTCATCAAACTTACCACCAGCGTGAAGCACGGTCATAATTACTTCGGCAGCCGAAACACCCTCTTTGTGCATTTCGGTGGGGACCCCGCGGCCATTGTCTGTAACAGTGATTGTTTCGCCAACATGAATCGTGACATGGATTTCATCACAAAAGCCGGCTAATGCTTCGTCGATAGAGTTGTCGACAAGCTCAAACACCATATGATGAAGGCCAGTGCCATCGTCCGTGTCACCTATGTACATTCCAGGACGCTTTCTGACGGCATCAAGCCCCTTTAGGACCTTAATGCTATCGGAATTGTAATCAGATTGAGACTCATCGGTCATACGAAAACTCCAGGCAAAACACTTGCTATTTCCTACCTAATTTATCTACCAAAATATTGGATAAATTAACGAAAAATCAATCCTTTATTGTACCACGTTCCACGTGGAACGTGGTCATTTCAGGAGGGCATTGCAGACAACTTTCAACAGAAGACCTTTCTACACAAGTGACAAATAGCTGACCATCCAGGCTTATCAACATATCAAGAATTTTGGCGCGATTATCACGATCAAGCTCAGCCGGAAGATCATCCACTAGGTAAATGCACTGCTCGCCTATCGCTGAAGCAAAGAGCATTCCTTGCGTAATTTTCAATGCGCTTACAAGCACCTTTTGCTGGCCTCGGGATAGCAGATCTATTGCTGGAACAGAACCGGTCTTGACGACTATATCAGCCCGATGCGGCCCAATTTGGGTTGAGCCATATTTTAAATCTTGCTGCCGGGCGGCAGCGAGCAAATCAGTGAGCTCAAAACCTAAGTCCCAGCCTCTGTGATATTCTAGATCTACTGCTAATCCGTCTTGGCCAACGAGGGAGCCGTAGACTTTTTTAAAGGCGGGAATAAACTGCTGAAAATAGCGCATTCTCGCATCATCGACTGCGTGTGCAGCTTCGCATAGCTTGCTGTCCCATGCGCGCAGCTGGGATTCATCAGGGCTCTTCTCTTTTAGGAGCAAATTTCTATTTGCAATACATTTTCGACTTTTTCGCCATTCATTAAGGAAGCCATGTTCCACGTGAAACACACCCCAATCTAAAAATCGCCTTCTCGCTTTTGGCCCGCCCTCAAGAAGTAAAAACGAGCTCGAATCCAGAACTTGGATTGGTAGACGTCTTGCAACGCTATCCCAGTTTTTTTGGTTTTCAGCGTCTAGTCTGAGTTTATAGCTCTGTCGTCTTGGTTTAACTAATCCTACCCGATTCCCTGTCTGTGTTTCTGCGTAGATCGAGAGCTCTTGCTTACCTTCTGAAGTTACAGTCCCAGTTTTACTACTCCGAAAAGATCGGCCCATTGCTAGTAGATTAATCGCTTCAAGGATGCTGGTCTTGCCGCTGCCGTTTTCCCCATAGATTAGATTCAATTTTGGACCCAAGCATAGCTCCGCATACTCGATGTTTCGGATCGAACATATTTTGAGCATTGTTAGAGAGCTCATGGATGAAGAGCGGCGTTAGCCAGATGAAACTACAGGCGCATAGGCATTACTACGTAAAGGGCTTCGCTTCCCTCTTCCGCCTCAAGCAATGCACTACTATTGGGATCTGAAAGAGTGATTTTTACTCTTTCGCTCGTGAGCGTAGAAAGTACATCAATGAGATAGCTGACATTGAATCCTATTTCCAATGCTTCTGAGTCATAATCTACAGAAACTAGCTCTTCGGCTTCTTCCTGCTCGGGGTTATTGGCAAAGATTCGCATTTCGCCGCCTGACAGCATTACTCTAACACCGCGGTATTTTTCATTAGACAAGATCGACGCCCTGGAAAATGCCTGGCGAAGTTCTTGGCATGCTCCAGACAATACCCTATCACCGCCTTTAGGTAACACACGGTTGTAATCAGGAAACTTTCCATCAACTAGTTTCGACGTAAAGGTAAATTCTGGAATTGCCGCTCTTATGTGGTTCTGGCCAAAGGTCAGCTCGATGTCTCCACCTTCATCAGACAACAGCCGCGCCAATTCCATAATGCCCTTTCTTGGCAAAATAAGTTGTTGAGTGTCTTTCGCAGAGGATGCGATTTTCAGAGTTTCCATTGCTAAGCGATGGCCATCTGTAGCGACAACACGCAAATAATCAGCACCTATCTCAAAAAGCATTCCATTCAAGTAATAGCGAACATCTTGTTGAGCCATCGCAAAACTAGTTGCTTCTAAGAGTTCGCGAAGCCGAACCTGGGTTATGACCAATGAAAATGTATCAGGTTCTTCGTCGACGTCTGGAAACTCGGCAGCAGGCAGAGTCGCAAGCGAGAATCGGCTGCGACCGGATTTCAACTTCAGTTTATTATCAACTACGGAGATTTCTATTGAAGAGTCGTCGGATAAGGACTTGCAGATATCCAATAACTTTCGGGCAGGGACAGTAATCTCTCCAGGTTCGGAGGGCCCGTGAACTTGAACTCGACCAATAAGTTCGACTTCAAGGTCTGTTCCTGTTAGTGAGAGCTCACTCTCCTTTAATACTAGAAGAACATTGGAGAGCACTGGCAATGTCTGGCGCCTCTCTACAACGCCACTTACCATTTGCAGTGGTTTTAAAAGCGCTTCTCGAGAAATTGAAAATTGCATTGATTAAATTTTTCCTTTAATTATCAATATTTTACTTCTTAGCTGGACAATGAACGCAGGAGGTTATTGTAATCTTCCTGAATATCGATGGAGCTGTGTCGCAATTTCTTAATTTGCTTACAGGCATGTAAAACGGTTGTGTGGTCCCTGCCACCGAAAGCATCACCGATTTCCGGCAAGCTGTGGTTAGTCAACTCTTTAGACAAGGTCATTGCCACTTGTCTCGGCCTAGCCACGGATCTATTCCTACGTTTCGATAGCATGTCAGCCATCTTAATTTTGTAGTACTCAGCAACTGAACGCTGAATATTATCAATTGTGACTAGTTTGTCTTGCAGCGCAAACAGATCTCGCAATGCTTCTTTTATGAGCTCTAAATTAATCGGCTCACCCTTAAAATTAGCGTGGGCGATTACGCGCTTTAACGCACCTTCTAATTCTCGAACATTTGATCGGAGACGCTGCGCTATAAAAAGTGCTGCATCATACGGAAGCTCAATATTAGAAAGCTCAGCCTTGTTCATCAAAATCGCAGCTCGGGTTTCCAATTCAGGCGGTTCAACGGCAACCGTTAGGCCCCAGCCAAAGCGTGATTTAAGGCGTTCTTCAAGCCCCTTGATCTCTTTATGGTAACGATCACAAGTCAATATGATCTGCTGCCCACCTTCTAATAAAGCATTAAAAGTATGAAAAAACTCTTCTTGGGAACGCTCTTTACCGGCGAAAAACTGAATATCGTCAATTAATAGCGCATCCACTGAACGATAGAATCGTTTGAACTCACTTATAGCATTAAGCTGCAATGCTGAAACCATAGTAGCGACAAAAGTCTCTGAGTGCAGATAAACCACTTTAGCGCCCGGCTTTTTGTCCACCAAATAGTTACCAATCGCATGCATTAAGTGAGTCTTTCCTAACCCTACACCCCCATAGATAAATAGCGGATTATAGGCATAACCAGGGTTTTCAGCGACTTGCATCGCTGCCGCTCGCGCTAGTTGATTGGATTTTCCAACAACAAAATTTTCGAAATTGTTCTCTGTATTTAAAGCACCCCGGTGCCTGAGTTTTCCTTCAATCACAATTCCCATATTGCGCCGCTCTTGCTGACCATTTTTTTGAATTGGTTCAAGCAGAGGCTGTTGTTCTTCCAAACTCCCAGTTTCAGTAGCTTTTTTAACTATTTGCTTTGCCAGGGGTTGGGCTGAAGATTGCTGAATTTCTGATTGTGCTCTAGCGGGTGGGGTCGCGACTTCTTGTTGTCTTAGGTCGAATACTTCCAAGTTGATTTGCAGTGGTTCGCCACTTGACTCGGTCACAAGCTCTTCGATCCGGCTAAGAAACTTGCCTTTAACCCAATCCAGAATAAAACGATTAGGCGCAGAAATTCGTAACACATCTGCGTCGATATTTGCCTTCAAAGGCCTGATCCAAGTGTTATATTGTTGAGAGGGAAGCTCTACTTTTAAACAATCAATACAATGTTGCCAACTTGTTGATGCCACTTTTACTGTCCGGGGAAGGTAAGTTTTAATTTAATGCTACGATTCTAGCGATTGACTAGCGAGTTATCCACTGCCTTGTGGGCAGAAAAGTGGTTTTTTCATTGCATTTTTTATCTATATTTTTCAATTATTTACCTCCTTTTTGCTGATAATTGTCGAGTCGAAATTAGCCACAAATAACCAAAAATTCAACAAGGCTGTTGATAATTATTCTGTGGATAACTTGTGACTAAGTTTTGGGTTGGCGGCTGTCCCTGTTTAGAATCAGACTAATCTTTCAATTTCAAGAAAACTAATCGCTTAGGCTTAGCTTTTACATTGAAATTTTGCCGCAAAAGCTCTAGAATTCGCCCTCTTTTTTGAGCCTACACAGGTTCAATTATGCAAAACTGGAATACCTGTTATGAAAAGAACTTTTCAACCAAGCGTCTTAAAACGGGCTCGTACCCATGGCTTTAGAGCGCGCATGGCAACTAAAGGCGGGCGTCTTGTTCTTAAAAGAAGGCGCGCAAAAGGACGCGCTAAACTCTCCGCTTAATTCACTTTTCTCCTTTTTTAACAATAGAGAACCAGTGTGGCTGAGCTTGGCTTTCCTAAAGAATCTCGGCTACTGACTGCCGCCGACTACAAGGCTGTATTCGACAATTCTCAGTACAAAGTTTCCTGCCGCTACTTCTTAATGTTAGCCACTCTGAGCCAGCACCAAACTAAACGACTAGGTATGGTGTTGGCAAAGAAAAACATTGGGAAAGCTGTCCAACGCAATAGAATTAAACGCCAAATTCGAGAGACCTTTCGACATACACACGCGCAATTTCCATCCCTGGATGTAGTGGTGCTGGCTCGAAGAGATGCTGCTAAACTGAGCAAATCACAGCTATCGAAATTTTTGAATGGTTTGTGGCTAGATTTAGAAAACAAATTGATTGTAAAAAAGTAATTATCAGACAACTAGGACAGCCGAGTAATGATGAAAGTACTATTGATCCATCTGATTACCCTCTATCAATTTAGCTTAAGCTTTTTAATCGGCAATCAGTGCCGTTTTTATCCAACTTGTTCCCAGTACACCAAAGAAGCAATTGAAAAACATGGCTGCACAAAAGGCTCACTACTTGGAATGCGTCGTATCTGCAGCTGTCACCCGTGGCATGAAGGTGGCTATGACCCCATACCACAAACCAAGGAAATTTCTTCCCGCATCTAGGAAAAGTAGATAATGGATTTTACTAAGTTTTTCTTGTACACATCTTTAGCAGCCATTACTTATTTGATGTTGTTGGCATGGCAAGATGACTATCCTCCGCTACTTGATAACAGCCGCACTCAAGAGCCTTCACGTTTACAAATCCCAGAAACCGCTACAACTTCAGCTACGGATATACCTACGGCAGTTCCGTCTTCCGCCCAAGGCGCTGGGGCCGGCCTTGGGACTAGTGGAACTAGTCAGGCTAATGGCAGTTTAAATAACACATTGAATTTACCTCGTTTAGTTTCAATTGAAACAGACACGCTCGAACTAAACATTGATTTAAGCGGTGGAGATATAGTCCAACTTGCGCTTCCAAAGTATTTAAAACAAATAGGTGTGGCAGATGACCCCTTTGTGGTTTTAGAGGATTCTCAAGGCAGAAATTATGTTGCTCAAAGTGGGTTAATTGGAACGAACGGAATAGACAATGCAGGAAGGGCAGACTATCAAACCGGTACGCCTTATTATCGATTGGAGGATGGAGAGAACACGCTTACCGTAGACCTAGTTACGTCAGCTCCGGACCCAGGAGTAACTGTTACTAAGCGTTTTTCCTTTACACGAGATAGTTATTTAATCGACATTAGCTTTATTGTTGATAACCGGTCGTCACAAACATGGCAAGCCAATGCATTTGGTCAAATAAAACGAGATGGGTTTGATGACCCGGGTACTGCAGGAGGTTTTGGTAGAACATTTTTAGGGTTTGTCACCACCTCCGGTGATGATGACCCCTATATAAAAATTGACTTCGATGATATTGAAGATGGAACAGAGACGTTCGACATGGATGGCGGCTGGATCGGTTTTAGCCAACATTATTTTTTGTCTGCCTGGATACCTGCTTCTGATTCAACCAATAGGTTTACGACTCGGCTTAATGACATCAATCAATATTTTGGTGAGTTTACTAGTTCGGCTTTTTCGGTGGCGCCGGGCACGCAGGCTAGCCATAACCTCCAGTTTTATGCTGGCCCCAAAGACCAATATGCGCTAGCAGAAATATCCCCTAATCTCGAACTTACCATTGACTATGGCTTCCTTTATTTTCTTGCAGCCCCAATTTACTGGCTACTAGACCTCATAAATTCTTCCATAGGCAATTTCGGCATTTCAATTATTTTGCTTACCGTTGTGGTAAAGGGCCTATTTTATAAATTGTCAGAAACACAATATAAATCGATGGCAGGCATGCGGCGCGCAGCACCAAAGATGCAACAACTAAAAGATCGTTATGGCGATGACAAAATGGGTATGCAGAAAGCCATGATGGAATTATACAAAAAGGAAAAGGTTAATCCCTTCGGCGGTTGTCTCCCTATGTTGGCGCAAATGCCTGTTTTCATTGGTATCTACTGGGTGCTCCTTGAAAGCGTTGAACTGCGCCATGCTCCTTTTATGCTTTGGTTAACAGACCTCTCCGTTCGAGACCCTTTGTTCATTCTTCCTTTGCTCATGGGCGCCACTATGTTTCTGCAGATGAAACTTAGTCCAGCGCCACCTGACCCAATGCAAGCTAAAGTAATGCAGATTATGCCCATTATGATGACCGGGATATTTTTGTTTTTCCCTGCAGGGCTAGTACTTTATTGGCTAACTAATGCTGTGCTCGGTATTCTTCAACAGTGGTATATCACTCGTAAACTTGAAGCAGCTTACGAGGCTGGAAAAAGATAAGATTCCGATAAACCATATTGCATCCTAGCCAAACTCTAGGCTATCCAATAAATGCCTATAGAAACCTCTGAAACAATATGCTCTATAGCCACGTCAACAGGCCGCGGTGGTATTGGCATAATTCGAGTGTCTGGCCCTAAAACCCGGCACGTAGCACTAAAAGTATTAGGTTTCGAGCCAACTCCAAGACACGCTTACTCAAGCAATTTTCTCAATAATGACAAAAGTATCATTGATAGTGGGGTCGCAATCTATTATGCCGGGCCCAATTCCTTCACCGGCGAAGATATATTAGAGCTCCAAGGTCATGGCGGCTCCCAAATCATGCTTGCAGTCCTTGATCGCGTCATCAGCCTTGGTGCGCGTCAATCTCGCCCGGGCGAATTTTCTGAACGAGCATTCTTAAATAACAAAATAGATTTAGTACAAGCTGAAGCTATAGCCGATTTAATTGATGCGAGTTCCAGGCAAGCTGCTCGCTCTGCTGTGCGGACATTACAAGGTGAATTCTCCAAACGAATTGTTGAATTACAAAATCAACTAACAGCGGCACGAGTGAATGTCGAAGCGGCTATCGATTTTTCAGACGAAGATATTGATATTCTCTCGGACACAGGGGTCAGTACTGCGGTTGATAATATCCTCACTGAACTAGGTAAAGTATTTGCTGAAGCAGAACAGGGGGTCATTCTTAGAGAAGGGATGAATGTAGTTATTGCTGGTAAACCCAACGCTGGAAAATCTAGCTTGTTGAATGCGCTCGCCGGCGAAGAAAGCGCGATTGTCAGCGATATTCCTGGCACAACCAGAGACTTGCTACGTATCGAAATTACAGTAGAGGGTATGCCTGTTCATGTAATAGATACCGCAGGGCTCAGAGACAGCGACGATATAATAGAAAAAGAGGGAATAAAACGTGCCCGACAGGCAATTGAGAACGCGGATCAGGTTCTTTTAGTCATTGACGCAGCACAAAGTGCACAGGATGTTAATAGTCTGTTAGCGGACTTCCAAAACCAAGTGAGTGAGTTGTCACTAACTCAAAGTCTACTTAAAAACTTGACGATGGTTTTTAACAAGATAGATCTTGTAAAGGATAATGTTCCAAACCATTCAACACTCGCTGCAGGTAATAACGAATTTCAAAAAATCTCATTATCGGCGAAAACGTGCGAGGGTATTGGATTACTTCGTACTCACTTAACGCAAATTATTGGCTATCAGCCTTCTGACAACGGTAGTTTTGTGGCAAGAGCACGCCATCTACGTTCTTTAGAAGAAGCAAAAAAGGCTATAGTTTCAGCGTCTTATAACCTAAGTAAGCACTCACAATTAGAAATAATTGCTGAAGATCTTCGCCTTGCCCAACAATCCCTTGGCGCTATAACTGGCGAATTCAGCAGTGATGATTTATTAGGAGAGATTTTTTCAAGTTTCTGTGTTGGAAAATAGGCGCATTGTGCTGCTTTAAGAACCTTCTTTTCAAATACGACATTGTGTTGTCAATAGTGGAGGATCTGTATCAATTCTGTATAAAAAAGGGATAAGTGAACGACTAATTAACAAACCGTTTTAAGTGAAATTTATATCAAAAATTAGTCTACAGGCGCTGCACCTGTTATAAGCGTTATAATCAGTGCTTACGCACCGAGTTATAAACTCATAACTAGCTGATTTATATAGTTAAAAATAGCTTATAAACAGATTTTCCCTTCCCCTATAACAACAACATTAATACTTTATATATACATATATATAATAAACCATTAAATAAATGTTATTAGATCCTGTCATTCACATTTATTGAGATCCCGCTATACTGCTCTCCGTTTGACCGAACGGCTAAACCATTTAAGCCAGATGAGTAAAAACAACGAATCAATAGAACAAGTATGGACCATCAATCAGAATATGAAGTAATCGTAGTCGGTGGCGGTCATGCCGGTACCGAGGCAGCGCTTGCTGCTGCTCGCCAAGGAGTAAAAACCTTATTGATTACTCACAGTATTGAAACTTTGGGGCAGATGTCTTGCAATCCAGCCATAGGGGGAATTGGTAAAAGTCACTTGGTAAAAGAAATAGATGCACTGGGTGGCGCTATGGCTCAGGCTGTGGATTACGCGGGTATTCAATTTCGCGTTTTAAACGGAAGCAAAGGGCCGGCA
>JAQWQD010000006.1 GCA_029244985.1 Gammaproteobacteria bacterium
TTAAACCTGTTAAAATATTAGGTAATGGTGAAATTGATAAAAAAATAAAATTTAGCGCTTCTGCTTTTAGTGTTTCTGCAAAAGGCGCCACCTGCTCATATGTCACTAAAGGCATTGGTCCAACACCACCAGCGCGGTGACAATTTTGGCAGCTACGCTGAAGTATTGGTTCAATATCCCTATGAAAAGTAATCTGGTCTTCTTGTGCACTTGCCAACATCGGAGCAGCTAATATTGGCAAGAAACCAAAAGCACTAATGAGTTTTAAAAGGATTGAACTTCTCCTATTCGACATTGAAAGATCCTCCTCGTAGATAATCTATTGTTTCTTTATAGGGTTTTTTAGCAACGTAAAAAGCCAAAATCAAGTCCAAATTTTAGCATTTTTTCAAAAAAATATCGTAGCGCACGAGGTAATCGTAACAATTTGCAATATTAAGCACCGAAAATAATTAATATCTTCACTAAGTCATTGATTTTAATTAAATTAAGGCTCCATCAAATCCGGTTACCTGTAACAATTCATTTCAAAATTCATATGATAATCATGGCAGACTCACTCTCCTAGGAAATAAATAAGCAATAGAAATCACTCATCTATATGTGAGCGATTAGCCTGGATAACGTTACTCTTAATTAAAGTCTTAGGAGAAGAAAATGAATGGTCATAAATATAAAAAATTAAAGATCAGCTCACGCACACTGCTCTGCAGCAGTATCATGCTTGCTATCTGTACACCCACAGTGTTGGCACAAGACGATCTCGAAGAAATCGTAGTAACTGGATCGTACATCCGTAACAGTAATTTTACAGGCGCAAGCCCAGTTGATACTGTTGAGCAAGAAACCTTGCTTACTTATGGCGCCGCCAACATCGGCCAGTACATCAGGGATCTAACCTATACTCAGAATGTAGACACCGTTGCTAACGTGCTGGGTGGTGCAGGTGGTGGCCAAGACTCCAATTCTGCCCAGTTTAATCTGCGAGGATTAGGAACCGGCAGCACACTAACTTTGCTTGATGGACGTCGAAACATTAATGAAGGCGCGTTGTCCGCTATTCTTCCAGATATCGCGACTGACCGAATCGAAGTTGTACTTGATGGCGGTTCAGCACTTTATGGCTCTGACGCCGTCGCCGGTGTAGTAAACCTGATTCCAGTGAAAGAATTTGATGGGATTCGGGTTCGTAGCTTTTATGGACGGGACGAAGATGGCGACTTCGAAGAACCGAAACTAGGCGTCATGTGGGGCAACACTTTCGACAATGGCCTCAATGTCGTAATGGCCTTGGAAGTTGGCAGAAAAACTCCACTTCAGCGCGAAGAACGGCCAAAGTACCTCGCCTATGATAATGCCACTTTTATTGGTGCACCTGGTCACTACAATATTGGGGGAGCACCATATTTAGATCCTGACTGTGGTGCCTATGGTAACGAAACGACATTTAAAGGAGACAAAGGGAGTTCGCAAAGTGGGTTTCCTATCGCTGGGGGTTTGCTCTGCGGGTTTCACTATGCACAATGGACAGACTATAACCGTGAAGCGAATGACTACGTATTCTACGGTAATGCGCAATACGAGGTGAACGATGGTCTGACTCTTGAATTTCAAATAGCAGACAGCTATCGCGAATCCATCTTCACCACTGAACCGGTCACTCCGATGTCCAATGCCTGGTATAACGATATGACTATCCCAGCAAATCACCCTGCAAACCCAACTGGCTCGCCAGTTACACCGGGGGTATATGGCATTGGCACTTACACTATTTGGAATGGCTTCGAGCAGGGCGTAGGTGCTAAGCCTAGCCAGATTGCTGATACCGGCTATTTTCCAGAGCGGTACCAGTACACCACCGAAGTTTATAAAGCTGGCGCTATGTTTGATGTTGCCGATACCGGCTGGGTCGGTGAAGCGTGGTTAGGCTACCAAACTTATGAGCAGCGTGTTGATACTTACGACGGTAACGCTACTCGTATGATAGCGGCCTTAAACGGCAGGGGCGGTGCTTCTGGTAATGAGTGGTTCAACCCGTTCGCCTCTCGCGATATTCGTTCTCCAAATTACGATGCGGATCGCTCCGACGGCCTATACACCAATAACACCCAGGAAGTTACAGATTGGCTATTCGAAAGTGCTGATGCCAACTTACAAACTGATCGTCTTGTGATATTTGACTCGGTCGTGACAGGCGACTTATTTGATCTGCCTACCGGAACTGTTGGTGCTGCATTTGGTTACGCCATGCGCGATAGAATGGATGCCACCGACACCGGGAGATTGAAGAAGCTTGGCATTGACTGGCAAAACTCTTCGGGCAAATCTGCTCCTTTGTTAGTGCCAACACGAGATGTTTCAAAAACACAAGCCGTCTTTGCCGAGTTAGAGATTCCGCTTATGACAAACTTAAGCATGCAAGTTGCTGCGCGCTATGAAGATTTTTCAGACCTCGGTCTAGATACGACAACCCCTAAAGTTGCCCTTCGGTGGCAGCCGCTAGATTCGCTTGCCATTCGCGGTTCGTGGGGAGAGAGCTTTCTTGCCCCAGATGCCGATGATGTAGGCCCTGCTGATCGCACGGGTTGCTACAATAACAGAACCGGGCAAGACCCATTAACTGGTCAGGATCTGCTAGGCGTATTGTCTTGTAGCTCCAAGAATCCAAATCTAGTGCCCGAAGAATCTAATATTTGGAACATTGGTTTCACTTGGGAAGGGATTGAGAACCTGAGTATCAGTCTTGATTATCAGGAAATTGAATATACAGATCGGATCGTAACCCTTAGCGCTCAGGATATCGCAAATCAGCAATTCTATAATGCTCTCGCTGCAACTGGCATTAGCCAAGCTGACTATGATCCTACCGCTGGATCCGCGAGTCGAACGGCTGCGCTTGCCTATGTAACAGCGAACCCTGACCTCACAATTACTCGGAACCCAACCAGTAATTTGATTACGGAGGTAATCCGAGTCGCGGATAATATCAACACTAATCTGGTAGATGTTTTAGACCTGAGTGCAACATATTCGTTCGAGTCTGGAGATTGGGGTAATTTCAATCTCGCGTTTAATGCAGCTTACTATGTTACTTATGATTATGCTGGGCTTGATGGTGTAATTATCGATGCAAGGGGTAGAAGAAATGCTGATACAGCACTTTCTCCTCCACTACCTGAATTAGTAGCAAACCTAAGATTGGGTTGGCTGCGGGGCAATCATGCTGCATCATTCTTGACTAAGTACACCGATGAGTTCTCATTTGATGGAACGTTCTCGAGTGCATTTACACCCAGAACTATTATTCCAGAATCTTATATCGCTAATGCGAGCTATACCTATTTCTTTGATGATTTATTTAATAGCTCTGGCAACGTAACGTTTGCTATAAACAATTTGTTCGATTGGGAACCGCGACGGCTTCCAGTCCAAGGCGGATTCGAAAGCAGGCTTTATGATAACTTCGGTCGAATGCTTTCCTTATCGGTTGATTTCGAACTATAGTCTCAAGACGATAAGTAGAATTATCGTGGTTTGCTAATAGCAATTAGGATAATTTCGACTAATGAGTTAAAGAAAAAGGCCGCCGCATAAATCAATGCGACGGCCTTTTATTTTCTAACAAGAACGAATTATGTGTCAGTCTCGACACCATATTCTGCTTTCTCTTCGTCCGTTATTTCTTTAATGCTCAATTTAATCCTTCCCCGAGCATCAAGATCTGAACACTTCACTAGCACTTCTTGTCCCTCTTTAAGGTATTCATTCACATTTTCAACGCGCTCCTGGGCGATCTGAGAGATGTGAACTAAACCGTCTTTGCCGGGCAAGATGGTAATAAACGCGCCGAAATCAACGATACGAGCGACTTTACCCATGTAGAGCTTGCCAACTTCTGCTTCGGCGGTAATAGCGTTAACCATTTCAACCGCTGCATCGCGAGAATCAGCATCCTCCCCATAGATACGCACATTACCGTCGTCGTCTATATCAACTGAAGCACCTGTGTCTTCAGTAATACCTCGGATTACTGCACCACCTTTACCAATAACATCACGGATCTTATCTGGGTCGATCTTAATCATTGCCATTGCTGGCGCATTTTCTGAAACAGATTCACGAGCAGTAGAGATAACTTTATTCATCTCAACCAAGATATGAAGACGAGCTGTATTTGCTTGTTCCAGAGCGATCTCCATAATTTCTTCAGTGATACCCTGAATTTTTATATCCATCTGTAAAGCTGTTATACCTTTTTCAGTTCCAGCAACTTTAAAATCCATGTCGCCTAAATGATCTTCGTCACCCAATATATCTGTAAGAACTGCAAAACGTTCTCCTTCTTTAATAAGCCCCATAGCGATACCGGCCACTGGAGCCGATACAGGCACACCTGCATCCATCATTGACAAGCTGCTTCCGCAAACACTAGCCATAGAACTGGAACCATTGGACTCAGTAATCTCCGAAACCACACGAATGGCATAAGGAAAATCTTCTTCCGCTGGCATTACAGCCGCCACACCACGCCGCGCTAATCTGCCATGACCGATTTCACGTCGCTTCGGCCCACCCATGAAACCAGCTTCACCGACAGAATAAGGGGGGAAGTTGTAATGCAACATGAACGGATCTTTTCTTGAACCGCTTAAATCTTCAATGATTTGCGAGTCGCGAACTGCACCCAGGGTAGTTACAACAAGCGCCTGCGTTTCTCCTCGAGTGAACAAAGCCGATCCGTGAGCTTTAGGAAGAACACCGGTTTCGACTTCGATTGCTCGAACTGTTTTTGTGTCGCGCCCGTCAATTCTTGGCGCGCCGTCCAAGATGCGATTACGTACTGTGCTTTTCTCTAAAGCACCGAACACATCAGACACTTCACCTTCGCTAACACCTGTTTCTTCACTAGCTAGTTGCTCAATTGCTTGCTGCTTAAGATCACCGATGGCGTCATAACGCTTCATCTTCTCAGAGATCTGATAAGCATCAGTAACACCACTACCAAAACTGTCAGAAACTGCAGCCTTAAGAACAGTGTTTTCTGCCGCCGGCTGCCAATCCCACGCTTCTTTGCCTGCTTCCGCTTTCAGTTCGTTAATGGTGTTAATTACAACTTGCATTTCTTGATGGGCAAACAATACTGCGCCCAACATTTGATCTTCGGTAAGCTCTTTCGCTTCAGACTCAACCATCAATACTGCCGACTGAGTGCCTGACACAACCATATCCAGCTGCGAACCTTCTAGTTGTTCATAACTTGGATTAAGCACGTAACCTGATTCGCTGTTATAGCCAACTCGGGCCGCACCGATTGGTTCTGCAAAAGGGATGCCTGAGATCGATAGAGCGGCGGAGGCACCTATCAACGCTGGAATATCAGGGTCCTCATCCTTCCCGCCCGAAATTACCGTACAGATAACCTGAATTTCGTTCATGAAGCCTTTCGGAAACAAGGGTCTTATGGGTCTATCGATTAACCGAGAGGTTAGAGTTTCTTTCTCGGTCGGGCGTCCTTCACGCTTAAAAAAGCCACCTGGAATTTTTCCAACCGCGTAAGTCTTCTCCTGATAATTAACCGTTAAGGGGAAAAACCCCTGTCCAGGATTTGCGGTTTTTCTTCCTACAACAGTCGCTAAAACCTGAGTATCTCCCGTGCTCACAACTACTGAGCCTGTTGCTTGCCTGGCAACCTTGCCAGTTTCTATGGTTACAGTTTGGTTTCCAAACTGAAAGGTCTTGCTTACTGGATTAAACATATATTCTCTTCCTACTAATTAAAAACGTACGCCTGATTCCTGCGTCGAGCGCAACGTCCCGGTAATACTATGATTACGATTTACTAGAACCTACCTTCGCAAACCAAGTCGCTTAATTAAAGACGCATATCTTTCAATGTCTTTGCGCTTTAGATAGTCAAGCAACTTTCTTCTGCTATTCACCATGCGAATTAATCCGCGACGTGAATGGTGGTCATGGATATGCTCTTTGAAGTGAGCCTGCAATTCATTAATGTTGGCAGATAGAAGTGCTACCTGAACTTCCGGTGAGCCAGTGTCGCCTTCTCCTACTGCATAGTCCTTAATGATTACTTCTTTCTGTTTAGCTGATAAAGCCATTTTTTCCTCCGTAATATGCCGTTAGTTTTTCTGCCGAAGCACGCTGTGTATCTTCGTATCTTCTTTCATTCGCGCACCAACAGTTCAACTTCCATTTAGAATCAGAATAACCACGCATATTAATAGTTACCTGATACATTCCTTCCAAAACTTTGTTTCGACTAATTGTTATGCCTAAAACTAAACAGTGAACAATCAACTACTCACCTTAAGAAACAATTAATCGCCTTGGCGCAACTTTACCGTCATCTTCGATACTTCCTATGCCGATAAATTGCTCTTCTTCATACAACCTCACCAGACCTTCTTCAGGTAAGTGTCTAACTATTACAGCCTGCCCATTTTTAATATGGCTGGCTGTATCACTAGGGAGGGAAACCTCCGGTAGTTCTCTTATAGCCCGGTCCATCGGTACTAGATACTCGTCGATGGCTTCAAGGCCGCCTAATTCCTTCTGTTCTTCGATATTACTTACATCAACACAATCTGCTTCGGTAAATGCACCAGCTTGGGTGCGGCGCAGCGCTATGATGTGAGCACCACAAGCAAGTGCTTGACCTAAATCATCAGCAATTGTTCGAATATAGGTGCCTTTGCTACAGGCAATATCTAATTCAACGACATTATCTTCAAAACCCAACAAATCAATCGAGTAAACAGTAACATTGCGTTTCTCTCGCTTCACTTCGATGCCTTTTCTGGCCATCTTATAAAGTGGAACTCCATTTACTTTCAATGCCGAATACATAGGCGGTAATTGCTGTATGTCTCCCCGAAATGACTCAAGTGCCAGTTCGATACTCGTGCGAGATAATTCAAAATCATCACACTTTTCGACGACTGAACTATCGCTATCTCCGCTAGCAGTTCTTTCTCCCATTTTTATTTGGGCCCGATAGCGCTTATCAGAGTTTAATAAAAACTGAGAAACTTTTGTCGCCTCACCTAAACAAAGGGGCAGTACTCCCGTTGCTAGCGGATCAAGACTCCCAGTGTGACCCGCTTTATTCGCTTCATATAATCGCTTTACTTCTTGCAATGCCGCGTTGGAACTACGCCCTTTGGCTTTGTCCAAAATCACAATACCATCAATACTTCTGCCTTTATTGCGTCGACGCCTGCTCATCTTTTCAACTTTACTAATGGCTCCGATCTCATTCGCCATGCAACTTTCTGTCTGCCTCTAATGCGCCATCTATCAAATCTGATAACTGCTGGCCTCGCTCTATACTGCTGTCGTAGTGAAATTCCAATTTAGGCACAGAACGGGTGCTCAGCCTTTTAGACAGTAATGTTCGTAAGTAACCTGACGCTTTGGTTAACGCCTTTAAGTTCTCTTCGATCTCTAACTTATCTAGTTCACCAGGAGAAGATAATGTCGCTTCGTTTACGTCAGCATCTTCACTCAGAGTATTCATAACTGTGATATGTACTTTTGCATGAGCTAGATCTCTGCTCACATCAACTCCAGTAATAGAAACCATGCCTACTCTAGGATCGTTTACTTCTAGCTGAATCAAGTTCGCTAGTTCACGCTGAATTTGATCAGCTACGCGCTGCGCTCTTGAAGACACTTCATTCATGTATCCATTCTCATTACAGGCTTCTAGCGACTTCAGTAGTCTCGTATACCTCTATTTTGTCACCAACTTTAACGTCATTGTAATTGCGAACGCCGATACCACATTCCATGCCGTTTCTAACTTCCATAGCATCGTCTTTAAATCTACGTAGTGATTCCAATTCACCCTCGTAAATCACGACATTGTCCCGCAGTACTCGAATCGGCTTACTACGATAGACGGTCCCTTCAACAACCATGGTGCCAGCAATTTGGCCAAATTTAGGCGAGTTAAAGACATCGCGTACTTCCGCAATGCCAACAATTTCTTCGCGTATTTCTGGTGAGAGCATTCCACTCATGACGCCCTTAGCATCGTCGATAACATCATAAATCACATTGTAGTAACGCATCTGCAAGGCTTCATTTTCAATAATGTCCCGCGCAGTTTTGTCAGCTCGCACATTAAAACCAATGAGCATCGCGTTTGAAGTAGCGGCAAGGTGAGCGTCATTCTCAGAAATACCACCAACGCCCGATCCAACAATATTTATATCTACTTCTTCATTACCCAGTTTTTGCAAAGAAGTGCTTATCGCTTCCAATGAACCGCGCACATCTGTCTTCAGAATAATATTGAATATTTTCTTTTCTTCGCTACCTATACCAGCAAACATATTTTCTATCAGGCTGGACTGCTGTTTCGCCTGTAGCGAATCTTTGAGACGTATACGCCGGAACTCAGAAACTTCTCTGGCCCGTTTCTCATCTTCAACAACCACAAACTCATCGCCCGCATCTGGCACACCGTTAAGTCCAAGAATTTCCACTGGAATAGAAGGTCCTGCTGACTTTATGCTGTTGCTCATTTCGTCGACTAATGCACGCACTCGGCCGTACTCATGACCGGCTAAAACAATGTCACCTGTATTTAGTGTTCCATTTTGAACCAATACTGAAGCAACTGGGCCTCGCCCCTTATCTAGCCTAGATTCAATAACCACCCCCTGCCCTGGAACATCACTGTAAGCTTTCAACTCCAATAGCTCTGCTTGCAATAGGATTGCCTCTAGAAGGTTTTCTACACCCAGCCCAGTGATTGCAGAAACTTCTATAAACTGTACGTCACCACCCCAGTCATCTGGAATTACTTCCATAGCAGACAGTTCGTTCTTTACTCTATCAGGATCAACACCTTCCTTGTCCATTTTATTAACAGCTACAACCAGAGGCACACCAGCTGCTTTCGAATGCTGCACTGCTTCTTCAGTTTGCGGCTTAACACCATCATCTGCTGCAACAACCAGAACAATGACATCTGTCGCTTTAGCTCCGCGGGAACGCATGGCGGTAAATGCTGCATGGCCAGGTGTGTCAAGAAAACTAATCATGCCGTGTTCAGTTGCCACATGATAGGCACCTATGTGCTGCGTAATCCCTCCAGCCTCATGAGAAGCAACAGATGCTTTTCGGATATAATCGAGCAATGAAGTCTTGCCGTGATCAACATGACCCATTACTGTGACAACTGGCGCTCTAGAAATTACTACATTTCCAGATTCTATCGAAATTGACTCGGCCAGTTCGTCTTCAATAGCATCCTCTGAAACAAATCTTGCTTTATGCCCCATCTCTTCAATCAATAATGTTGAAGTATCTTGATCCAAAATTTGATTGATGGTCGCCATTACTCCCATATTGAAAAGCACTTTGATTATTTCTGCAGATTTAATCGACATTTTCTGTGAAAGATCTGCAACGGTGTTTGTCTCTCCGATTATTATTTGCTTGGCGATAAACTCTGTTGGCTTTTCAAATGCATGCTGTTGGGCGCTAAGTCTCGCTTTGCTCTTGCGGCCCCCGCCACGGCGACCGCGGCCGCCCATTCCATCGAACTCATCACCTTCAAGAACAAAGTCATCATTTACGTGGATAGTTTTAGCTTGACGCTTTGGTGCTTGCGCTTTGGCTTTTTTACGCAGGTGTCCCTTCTTCTTTTCCATCGGGTCATCAGCGTCATCTCTTCCACCAGCCTTGCGCTTTGGCGCTGTTTTGGTCTGCCTGCCTGGCTCTGTCTGCGCTGGCGGAGCGTCCTGCCCAGCTACAGGTGCTGTCTCAGAAGAAACTACTTCAGGCTTATTCTCTTCTGTTGCACTCTCTGTTCTTTCAACAGCTTCCACTGTTTCTTTTTCAGATTCTGGAGTTGCCGTTGTTTCTTGCGCTTCTTGTACTTCTTGGTCCGCCACTACCGCGGCAATTTCTTCTTGCTCCGGAGTTTCTGTTTCTGGCGCTTCAGTTTCTACTGCACTACGTTTTACATAGGTGCGTTTTTTACGCACTTCGACATTGACTGTTTTCCCCCGACCATGAGTCGAAGCGGCTTTTAATGTGCCGATAGTTTTACGTTTTAACGTAATCTTCTTTGGAGCAGCGCCAGTTGATTCACGATCACCATGGCTTCGACGCAAGAAAACGAGCAGCGTATTCTTATCATCATTAGAAATTAGCTCGCCTGCCTTAGTATGGGGTAACCCTGCCTCCTTTATTTGAGACAGCAGTTTATCTACCGAGACACCTACGGTTTTGGCTAATTCGGTGATTTTTACATCTGCCATTCAACTACTCCTGATCACTGCTGATGTGCAGTGATTACTCCTCGAACCAGGGTGCGCGAGCCGTCATAATTAATTTACCCGCCCTCTCTTCATCCATGTTGTCTATGTCCATTAATTCGTCAATCGACTGTTCTGCCAGCTCTTCCATGTTAAGAATTTCCTTCTTAGCAAGCGCTAGAGCCAAGCTATCGTCCATGCCTTCCATATTTAATAAGTCATCAGCGATATTTGCCGAGGACAAGTCTTCTTCCGATGCGATAGCTTGCGTTAGTAGCGCATCCTTTGCTCTGTTACGCAGCTCATTTGCGATTTCTTCATCAAAACCATCGATCCCAAGAATCTCATCAAGTGGGACATAGGCAATTTCCTCTATTGAGGTGAAGCCTTCTTGCACTAGCACCTCAGCAACGTCTTCCTCAACATCGAGTTTCTCAACGAACATATCGATAAAGCTACTCGCTTCCTGTTGTTGCTTTGCTGCCGCATCTTCTTCACTCATGACATTGATGGTCCAACCAGTCAATTCACTTGATAGACGCACATTCTGCCCGTTTCTACCAATCGCCTGAGCAAGGTTATCTTCTTCAACAGCGATATCCATCGTATGACTTTCTTCTTCAACAATAATCGATGCGACTTCAGCTGGCGCCATTGAGTTTATAACCAATTGTGCTGGATTATCGTCCCAGAGAATGATATCGATTCGCTCATTGGCAAGCTCATTAGAAACAACCTGCACTCTTGAACCGCGCATACCAACACAAGCACCAACAGGGTCAATACGCCCATCGTTCGTACTCACAACAATCTTAGCCCGAGAGCCCGGGTCTCTGGCAGCCGCCTTAATTTCTATGACCTCTTCTGAGATCTCTGGAACTTCAATTTTAAAAAGTTCTATCAACATATCTGGCGAGGTACGACTGAGAAAAAGCTGGGGGCCTCGTTGCTCTGACCTTACATCGGTAAGCAAGGCTCTGAGCCGATCATTAACTCTGAATGTTTCTCGGGGTATCATTTGGTCACGAGGAAGCAAGGCTTCTGCATTACTTCCCAAGTCGACGATGATGTTATCGCGAGTTACTTTCTTAACCGTGCCTGCAACAAGTTCGCCAACGCGATCTTTGTATTCGGAAATCACAATTTCTCGTTCGGCTTCTCTGACTTTTTGTACGATAACTTGCTTAGCGGTTTGAGCAGCAATTCGGCCAAACTCAAGATTGGCCATCTTTTCTTCCCACGTATCACCAATACCTAATTCTTTGTTTCTTTCCGCAGCCTGCTCGAGGGTGAATTGCGAGCCTTCTTCTAGATACTCTTCTTCTTCAACTACTGTCCAAACGCGAAAAGTTTCATAATCGCCTGTCTCTCGGTCAACCGAAACTCTGCAGTCGATTTCATCTGCGTCATGCAATTTCTTTGTTGCGGTGGCAAGCGCAGATTCGATTGCTTCGAAAATAACGCCACGCGAGACACCTTTCTCGTTCGAGACAGCGTCTGCAACCATCAATATTTCTTTACTCATCATAATCGTGTCACCTTACTCAAAACCATTTTGGTTTCACTTCCAGAGCTTGGATTGTTTTATTCGAAAACAATATGCGCCTTTTCTACATCTGCGTGTTGGAGATCGTAAATCAATCCATCAACTTCCAAGGCAATAACGCCTTCTCTAACCTCAGTTATCAATCCTTTAAACTTGCGTCTTCCTTCCACAGGTTCGCGCATCCTCAAACTCACGTCACTCCCTGCATATTGCTCGAACTGATTTGCGGTAAACAGTGGCCTGTCTATCCCTGGCGAGGACACCTCAAGTGTATACTCCCCAGATATCGGGTCCTCTACATCGAAGACCGCACTTACTTGTCGACTGACTTTTTCGCAGTCTTCTACCGCTATACCGTCTTCATGCTCGATATAAATCCGCAATAGTGAATACCTACCTTGCTGACTATGTTCGAGTCCCCATAGTTCCAACCCAAAAGCTGAGACAATTGGTTCGATCAATCCTGTTATTCGCGCAATGCTACTATTCACTTTTCTCCGCAATTGTTTTAGCTATTGTTTTCGATTCCAAAAACAACCTACAAAACCTGCAGGTACAAAAAATGGGCACTAAGCCCACTCTCAAATTCTCCACTTTCGAGTCCTTTTAGGGCCCAATACGGAGCTATTTTCCGGCTCAAATGCTAGTAAAACTCTAGGATTTGAGCCCTAAAATATTGGTAGCGGGGGCAGGATTTGAACCTACGACCTTCGGGTTATGAGCCCGACGAGCTGCCAGACTGCTCCACCCCGCACCAGAACCTTTCTAACCCCTTGTTTTTTAAGAATATATTTTAACCCAGTTTCCCGTGGCCGCAATCTCTCAAGGGGTGCGCATTATAAGGAGGAGATGGTGCTGAGGTCAAGATATTACGGGGCTTTGCGGCGATTTGAGGAATTCTCAATATTGCCTCTTTGAGAAAGCAGAAAGAGCTAGAGTTAGCCAGATTGCTTCACCAAGCATTTTCTCCAAAATGGCATATTGATAAGAGCTTTAAAAATTCAATTCAGGTGTCGAAGATCCAAGCTGGCGAAGGAAGCGGGACTTTAAATACAATTTTGATCACTGACCTGACTAATACTCCAACACTTACCTACCCAAAACGATTCTCTGACTGACTTCTTATTCTCGCAAACCTCTTTCAAGTTGCGAGCACAAATCAAGGGACAGCGTCTTTCGATAAAACCTAAAATTATAGTGGTTTCTCCTAGGCACAAAAGTAAACTGTAAGAAAAATAGAAATAATTTTTGTATTATTAGCGGTAACTAGCTAATAGGGGCCAAATCTGTTTAACCGCTGTTTTCCATGCTTAGACTTTACTCTGATTCCCTTGGGCCTCTCCTAGACCAACGAATAAAAAGAGTGAAACGTTTATTGGGAAATAAGCTGCTAACGATAACCCTTCCTCTGGCTCAAATAAACGGCTCGCACAGCATCAATCTCCCTAACCGTCCTTCGGAGAAGTTATTTGGTCAAGCCCTATTAAGAGCGCTATTTTACAAGCGCTCCCTTACCATCACTGATGAGGAGATGTTTTGAGTTTTTAAGCAGAAATTAGGTGATGTTAGAGGTTCCTCCAAGCTTGAAACTCCTTAACAGAATGAAAAAGATGAGCCATAATAAGTAGTAGCTTTTCGCATTAAAGTTTTAAGGAAAATTAGCAGTTATAGGTAAGTGGGGTGGAGGGAAGCTGCAATAGGAAGCACGTCGTATGTGCCTAAATTACAGAGGTTAGTAGTACGTAGTTAGTCTCGGTGTACTAAAACTGGAATAATTTAAGAGGAACACATAATGAATCTCGATAAAAGTTTAATGGCCGTGATGGTGCTTTTAGCAATAGTCGCCGCAGTGGTTGCCGTCCCTTATTCGGCTTTAATACTGTTATTGCTTGGAATTGTTAGTGGTGGCATGAACCCAGTTACTGACATTTTAGAAAGGACCGCCTATCTTATTATTGCGGTAGCAGCGCCAAATGCGGCGGATAATCTTGATGCCATTCCAGTAATAGGTGAAATTTTAAACACTAGTATAGACGGAATTGCCATTGCGGCCGCTGGCATGTGGGTTGCGAGCTTCACTATTGCGCTTATAAACAGAATCAAACCTTAAAAGCCGGATCCCATCATTTTTAAAATTGTGACGTAAGAGTCACAAATGGGAGCGGGTCAAGAAACACGTCTTATAGATCTAAATTACAGAGGTTAGCAGTTCGTATTTAGTCTCGGTGCACTAAAACTGGAAAAACAAAGAGGAACGCCTTATGAATATAGATAAAATTGCCCCCATAGCAGCTGTCGCTTTAAGTTTGATCGCTGTCTTCGTACCTTTCGAGTATTGGGGCCTGCTGTTGATTTTAATCGGTTTGGTTCATGGCCTCATGAGCCCTGTTGATGACCGAGCCACTCAAGCCATGGTTTATGGTGCGGCCATTGCTGTTCCATTAATGGCAGCTACTTTTGGAGATGCGATTCCCGCAATAGGCGGAATCGGACAAGATCTATTGGTCAACTTTACTGTTGCTATTCACGGATATGCGATAGCTACATTGATCGGAGACATTAAAACCCGAATTATGGGGTAAAAGGTTATTCAAAGGGGCTGGTTATTATCTTTTATAGCGAGCCCCTCAAATAACTTAAGATGCTTCGCTTTATTCCGCGCCATTCTTGATTTGCATTACTTTGTTAGGGTCGCCCCTGAAGATAATGTAGCTAATCGTGTCGGTGGTGATCTCATGCCAGCCGTGGGGCATGCCCTTTGGTATGATTGCTATATCGCCAACTTTTACTGGTTGGTGTATCCCGCCAGTAATCTCTCCCCTAAGCATTGGCCCCAATAGTGAGCTATTGGTTTCTGTTGGGCTAATAAAATTGCCGCCCGTAATCATCGTGCCCTGACCTGCCACGATATAATAGATCTCGTCCAGGTCAACGTGGGCTATTCCTGTTTCGGTCTCTCGGATTTCGACCTTGTCACGCTGCACGACAGATACCCCCAGGTGCTCCTCCCCGACATCAATATGCCTGACAACAATATCACTTACTGTACGACCTTCTGCGATGTTGGCTAGCCCCTGAAGCAAGGTCGAGTCCACTTCTTCTTTCGGAATAATTACTGACGCTTCATTTGCCAGATGATGGTCGGCAAAGGCGGAAGACAATTTGAGCAGAAAAACTAAAACAGTAATTTTTATTAGAATATTCTTCACCTGTTTATTCCTCTTGTATTGAAAAAAATAGTCTGTGAGCCTCAGTCAGATCTATCAATAAAGCTGTAACTTCTCTGGTCTACACTATTCCCAGCGCGATCGGTGATAGCCCCATCTGAAAAAACAAGTGAATAATACTGATCTTTGTTAATCACGAATCCTGAACTATCTTGCCCATTCACTTGGTACGCTCTTATTGTCAATGAGTTACCTGAAAATGTTAAGTCCTCTGAGGATATTTCAGGTAGCCGATTAGTTTGATACGACCCTAGCTGCGTGCCATCCGCATCATTGTCTAAACATACTCAAAACCTCATATGTAAAGATCGAACTCAACTCCGGTTGATGCGAGACCAACTAAATCAATAGCGGTAGTATTTAAACTATGATCAGCTGCAACTATGGCCAGTCCGGCTGAAGTATACGTGCCATTATCAATGAGAGCTGAATACTGACTTATATTGTCAGCCGGTGTAGGTGACCCAATCAGATTTTCCCATATCATAGTAACCACTGATAATGAGCTTGCATTGGCACCCAGAACGACGTCAAGTGCAGCCTGCATTAACTGCTCATGGGTCATTCCATCATCTAGAAGCTTTATTCCTGCGCCAACGTATGTCTTATTTGTTGCCTGGTCTTTTCCAAGAAGCAGCCCTAACAGTTTAACTGTTTTTCCTGCGTTACCATCAAGATCTAAAGCTATATGCTTGTCATTAAACTTAAGGCGCTCAATATTACTAAGAGTATCTTTGTCAGCTCCTGAAGTAATATTCCAAACAGTTCCCGACTTAACTAGAGAGACATCTGTAAAATTTTCTGTATAGACAGCCTGATCAATACCCGAACCACCATCTATAGTGTCTCCGCCCAAACCCCCCGTAATGATATTATTTGAGGAATTCCCAACTATCACATCCGCGCCAGAGCCGGTGATTACATTCTCAATAACAGCATCAAAAGCAATACTAATATTATCTTTTAATGACCAACCATTAAATGGGACAGTGCTGTAAGAGCCACCATTCAGATTAATTGTGCTGCTTCCCGAAAAATTCGAAAAATTTAGAGTGTCAGTTCCTGCTCCGTCCCATATAAGTTTGATTTCCGGAGTATTGGGGTCAAAAGTATAGATTGTATCTCCACTATTGTGTTGTAAATTAGCCCCATATAAATATTGCAAAGCTGCTATCTCATAAGCCATCGGCGTAGAAGCTATCGCGTACCCTATATAATCAATCTCAATTTCTGAACCTTCATCAACAGAAAACTCACCCGCCATAAGCGAATATTCCCTAAAATTGATCTCTGCAGGAAAAGGTTTATCTGGATTATCGTTTGGGTGTTCTATGCCGAGCGAATGAAATATTTCATGATACAAAATAGTTACATCCCCAATGCCGGTTTGGGAACCCGGGGTTTCTGACCCACCTTCCCACTTCCGCACAAGCCCACTGGAAAAATCCCCCAACACAAACCATTTATTGAACCAAACATCGCCACTACGAGGTGCAGGCGAAATAGGATCTGCGGTCGCAGCTATACCCTCTCTATAATTTCCAGCTTCATCGGTGATCGTATTCATAGCGAATCTTATTGTTCCAACGCTCTCTTTGTCTTCAATAACCTCTACAAATTTTACGTTAATATATTTTTCGATCTCAGTAAGTGCAGCACGAATATCTTCTTGTTGTTTCGCACTAAAAGCTATTGGGGTAATTTCACCGACATCATCAGGATAACTATAGGGTGCGGAGGAGCCATCCGCGCGCGGGAAACTATATGAGATGGTTGTTATGGAGCCGTCTGATCCTTCTTCTGTTAGATAGGGATCGCTAGCCCATTTGATCGGACCGCCATCATCTCCTCTTCCCCCATCAACTCCCCTATTGAGAAGCGCATCGATATATGAGACTCCAGAAAATCCTTTCGTTTCGGATTTTTGTCCTGATTCTAAATATGTCTGTTTATTAACTAACGTAGACATTTATTACTCCAAGCATAAGAACTTCCTGTGAACCCAAATGAGACCAAATCATTTAAGCCCAATTAATATGTATAAGGGTGCTATTGAATCTGCGTAGACAAGTGGGAGCACCCCGAGTTTAGGGTGCATAATTATTGGTTAACTAAATTAAATACTCAACTCCAGTTGATGCGAGACCAACTAAATCAATAGTGGTAGTATTTAAACTATGATCAGCTGCAACTATGACCAGTCCAGCTGAGGTATACGTGCCATTATCAATGAGAGCTGAGTACTGACTTATATTGTCAGCCGGTGTAGGTGGCCCAATCAGATTTTCCCAAATCATAGTAACCACTGATAATGAGCTTGCGTTGGCGCCCAGAACAA
>JAQWQD010000031.1 GCA_029244985.1 Gammaproteobacteria bacterium
ACATTAGGTGGGAGTCGTTATTCTCCGCTAGATCAGATTAATCGGGGCAATGTAGAGGACCTTGAAGTCGCATGGACTTATAGGACTGGGATCGGTGGGCCTTTTAAAGCAACACCGCTCCAGATTGGAGAGCTATTATACGTATGTGCCGCAGGCAACGTGATTATCGCTTTGGACGCGCAAAGCGGAGACCTAAGCTGGCAATTTGATCCTTTAATCGACCCAGAGCATTTAGCCGCAATCCCCTATTTCACTGCTGGTTGTCGGGGGGTTTCCTATTATGCGGCGCCAGAAGGCTATCAAGGGGAATGCCCCGAGCGAATCTTAACTGCTACAACCGATGCTAGGCTAATTGCTGTCGATGCCTATACGGGCGAGCGTTGCTTGCAATTTGGTGAGCTAGGTGAAATTAGTTTGTCGGAACACATGGGTAATGATCCTCGAATATTTAATTTTCAAACTTCCCCTCCTGGAATTGTTCGCGGGAATGCAGTTGTTGGTGGCTGGGTATTCGATAACCAATCTGTCGGTGAACCTTCAGGTGTCGTGCGAGCATTCGACGCCCTCAGTGGAGAGTTCGCCTGGGCATGGGACATGGGGCGCCCTGGTATTAACACAGAACCGTTGCGTGGAGAGGTTTACACCAGAGGGACGCCTAATGTTTGGAGTCTATTCAGTGTAGATGAAGAGCTCGGTCTCATCTACGCCCCCACCGGCAATGAAACCCCAGATTATTTTGGCGGCCAGCGTTTAGAATCTAGCGAACAATACGCCAGCTCAGTGGTTGCCATTGATGGTGAAACTGGCGCTGTACGCTGGTCATTCCAGACAGTACACCATGATCTTTGGGATTGGGATGTGCCGTCACAGCCTGTGCTAATTGATTTGCCTGGAGACGACGGCGAGAAAGTGCCCGTTGTGCTCGTTCCGACGAAGCGAGCAGAAGTGTTTGCGCTAAACCGAGTGACTGGTGAGCCTTTCTTCGAAATCGAAGAAAGATCAGTACCCACTACTGGGGGCGTGCCCGAGGATTTTGCTGCGGCAACACAACCTTTCACAGTCGACATGCCAAATTTTCGCCCCGACATAACAGAAGCGATGATGTGGGGTATCACTCCAATAGATCAGATGTTATGTAGAATTGAATTTAAAAAAATGCGTTATGATGGGCACTTCACTGTGCCCGGTACCGACACTATTTTCCAGTTTCCAGGCAATGCTGGTGGGCATAATTGGGGCTCGGTAAGCGTTGATCAAGCGAACAACATCATGGTGGTGAATCCGATGCTAGTCGGCAACCAGCTCACTCTGATTCCCCGCGATGAGCTTCCGGAAGGAGTGCAGGGAAACCAATTGGGTACACCTTATTCTCATACGACGATTCGTTTTCTATCTCCGTTAGAAGTCCCTTGTAATCAGCCTCCTTTTGGCATGCTGGCAGCAATTGATCTGGAAACAAGGCAGTTGTTATGGGAGCGTCCCATAGGTTTGGCGAAGGATAGCGGGCCTTTAGGTATAAAAACACGGCTACCTCTTACCATCGGTACACCGCAGTCTGCCGGTACAGTTACAACTGCGGGAGGCTTAATATTTCAAGCCGGTACTTTTGATAATACGATGCGTGCCTCGGATATTCTAAATGGTAAAGAACTTTGGAGTAGTCCAATCCCATATCAGGCTACTGCCACACCCATTAGTTACTTATCCCCAGGGGGACACCAGACTGTTGTCGTAACAATACCTGTTTGGAATTCAACAACAGGCTCTGGGTTTAGGACGCTTCCTGCAGATCGAGAAGATCCAGAAGGCGGATATATAATCGCCTACCGCCTGCCTGAATGAGATAGATTACACGCAGCCTGACGTTGTATCTTTTCTGCTATTTAACAAAGGGTATAGGTTCTTCTTCTAAATAAAGTTTATTATGCAGTCTGATAGGTAAATTAATTCGCCATCTAACAACCTTGGTTACGGGGTAACCCCAATTATAAAACCTGATGCATTCTTTTATATGCCACTTAAGAAATCTTTTCATTTTTATTGGCCTTTTATGCAGAGGCTAAAAACTTCTTATTTTATTATTAAACCTTAGTTTTCGTTAATGCACCGCGGATCCATCGCTTGGGCATTTCGAATTTGCTCAAGGGTAAATGCAATTGGTGCGCAGCCGTGATCTACACCACAGACCAGGTCCCACTCGGAGCGTGCCAACTGATGGCAACCAAAACAGCTTCCCGATGGACTAGCTACTTCAGTGCCTCCTCGCGCCAAAATACTCGTGCCTTCTGCGGATAGACCTAGCAGGAAAAATTCCCAGTCGTTGGTGGCTGGATTCCACCCTTCCTGATGCTTAATCATCGCTTCGTCAGGAACTAGAGTCAGTAAAGATCCAGGCGGGTAATTGCCTCCGCTACTGGAATTGGCAACCGACAGGGTTGCATCCAAGTTCCCCAAAATATTATCGACAAAAAATCTGCCACTCGCCGCTAACGCACTTAAACATTTAAAGGTAGATTCTGATACATCGACTTTCTTGCTGTCATCAGCCGAGAAACTTTGACTAATAATTAGCGAAGAAAGGACGATTACGGAAAGTGTTTTAAGTTGTGATTTAAACATAATTGCGTCAAGTCCCGGTTAATGACAGTGAATGATTGTTTACTTTGGATAAAATCGCATCTCAACGGAATCATCTTGTAAATTCATCGTCGTTATGCATATGTACTGATTGCCATCACTAACATCATCTAATGAGTAAAAAGAATACATATAACCATCTCTACTCCAAACACCTTGACGGGACGAGCTTACTCTTGATCCGTCATTGTTAATAGCGGTGGCCCTTCCCTGAAAAGAACCTTGATCCACTGAATTGGGATTATCCAAATTTATATTATAAGTTAACCAAGTTTTTCCATATATTTCATTGTCAGAAACGACATTGATGACTCCACCCTCGTCGGTCAACACCACAGAGTTTATTGTGCCTGAAAGGCTTACCCTTTCTCCCGTCACCTCAAATCCATAAGACATCCACGGAATAGCGACAGCAAAACAGAGAAGAGTTATTGTAGAAAGTAGTCTATTCATTTTAAATCCTCGTTTGTTAAAAATTCACCATTCTAGAATGGATAAGGTAACGGTCAAGCAAAGTAGTGTTATTTATTGTTTTATTTTTTAACGCAATCGAGTTACGTAACTCACGTGCATGAGCGATGAATGTGTCTGACTAGCACTTTAACAATGAATTAAAAAGGCAAGAAACAATTGAAAGTATTTAAATGGCTAGGAATAGTCGCTGTAATTTATGTTGTTTTTGTTCTCCTATTCGAATCCGTATTTCTGGGCATGTATCAACCGTCTTTTGAGGATCCAGAAGGGTGCTCAAATGCAGATGGACAAAACCCACTAAGGAGTGATTGCGGTATACCGATGATTGTGATTACTACGACAGATGATAAAGGGGAATCTAATAACATAATGGTTGCACGCTTTATTACCGAAGGAAAACTATATGTCTCAGCTCACCACTGGACTCGAGGCTGGTACAAAGCAGCCCTTAAGAACACTAATGTACGCGGAGAAATTCAGGGAAATGTTGAAGATTACATTGCGGTGCCAGTGCAAGGAGAGGAGTTTGAGCTGGTGGCTGCTTGATTTCCTTTGCCGCTTTCAGCAAGGTTTTTAATGGGGTTTCCGCCACCCAGACAAATCCTCCGTCTGGATCCCTACTTAGAATGAAAAAACTTATTAACTATTACTGCAGTAAATATTCTACAGCATCCCTTGTGTGTCATATGCTGGATATCGTGCGGATAGAAAATAATTTAGCTAGCCAAACATCTTCGCCTATTAAGATTAAATCATTCAAAGTCTCGGTGGCGGTAATTGGCCCAGTATGGACTCAATTGCAACACCAATTCCCAGTAGTGATTGGTCGCTGCCGGCTGGACCGTCCAGTTCAAGACAGACCGGCAGCCCGTCGCGATTGAGGCCCGCTGGCACGACAATGCCTGGCAGGCTCCCAGTGCTGCCAGGCGAAATATTGCGGCTTATTAGATTCTCAAATGAGACACTTTGCCCATTGACGGTCATATTTGGATTCTGTCCAATTAAGGGCGCAGTAATTTGCGCCACTGGGAAAAGCATCGCCGCCAGGTTGTTATCGTGGTAATAACTCGCAAGAGTTTTTCTTAGCGCTGGTAAATGTTGATCTCGCGCAGCGGTAAAGTCTTCGATGGTTGGTGAGAGTTCGCTTTCAGGTAATACTAATTGCGAGAAAACAGCCTTTATGTCCGAGCTCACTTGGGCCATCAGCTCGTCGAATGTCACGCCTGTATCAAAGTCTGTCAAGAATTGAGTCAGCATTGGCAAAACATGATAGAGCTGTACTCGGGCGGTAGTCAGATCAATCAATCGCTTTAGATCCATTATCTCGGCTTCGACCAGAATAACGCCCGCATCCGCTAGCCGAAGTAGTGCCTCTTCGCAGATTCGTTCAACGTCCTCGTCTAGCACGCTGTAGAAATATTCACGCGGGACACCGATTCGTAACCCCCTGAGTGAAATCGAATTATTCGTCAGTGGCGCACCGGTCATGACATGATCGAACAACGCGAGATCGCTAACATTACGAGCTAGCGGGCCAACTTGATCAAATAGTGGCGTAATCGGTATTACGCCTTGATTTGGGTAGCGATGGAGAGTCGGCCGAAAGCCGGCCAGGCCGCACATGGCTGCGGGGACTCTGATTGAGCCTTGTGTATCTTCAGCAATACCGATCGGGGCCATCCTGGCGGCTATAGCAGCCGCTGTGCCGCCACTGCTACCCCCGGGAATGCGATTGATATCGTAGGGGTTGCGCACTGCACCGAATTCCTGATTGTTGCTGGTCCAGCCAAACGATAGTTCATGGATATTAGTTTTGCCTAACACGATTGCACCAGCTTCTTTCAATTTCTGCACGAGCGGTGAATCCTCGGCCGGATAAAAGTTTCTAAGTGCTCTAGTGCCGCCTGTAGTCGCATATCCTGCAGCGTTAACACTATCTTTAATGGGAATTGGCAAGCCATGTAGGGGTGGGAGTTCAGCTCCCATTGACCGACTGGTGTCGGCTTTTCTTGCTGCTTCAAGTACTCGCGCTGCGTCGAAGTTTATAAACGCGTTTAAATGCTTGCCAGATTCGCAGCGTCTCACTAGGGCTTCGGCATATGCTTCAGCACTAATATCGCCTCGCAGCATTGCCGAAACAGCTTCACTCGCCGTTAAATCTATGAGAGATGTCGTATTTGCTTGGCCAGAAATGTCTTCTTCTGTTGCACAAGAGATGGCCCCGGTTGCTAAAGCGGCACTCCAAGTTAAAAATGTCCGCCGGGTTGTTCCGGAATTAGCAGTCATTTTATTCCTCCTATTTCGGCCCTATTAGTACCCGTATTAGTAAAAGCGGAGTAGGGTTATTGGGGCTAGACGTTTATTAAATACACGGGTCTTTAATAGTTGATACTAATTCTAGAAATTCTTCTGAGAAAAATGTACGCCTAAACTCAAAAATGTCTCTTAAATCACATTGACTCAAAAGGTATTCCAAATTCCGTTTCTTTGCTTCAAACATTTCGTCTGACATCAAGTCGTTTTGATATTGGATAAAGTCATTTTCAGCCGTATACCAATAGATTTGATTAAACGCTCGCCTCGCAATTAAGTCTTCTGGGCTCATGTCTTCAAGAGCATCTCCTTCTGCCCTAGCTATATGGTCCAAATCATAACCAGCTTCCAAAAATGATCGATAATTTTGTCTTTCGTCAGCCGCTCTCTCCTGTTGTTGGCCGGCAAGGGCTATCCTTTGAGACTGCTGCATCTCCATACCAACAAAGACTAATCCACCCAGCAATCCCATCATACCGATAAGCTGGACCCAAACATCTAGGCTGACTGTTTTTATATTCATTAACAGAAGATACTATATACATTAGTTATCAGGGAAACTAACAAGAAACGTTCAGAGAAGTTTCTCCATTTACACAGGTTATCAATTCACAAGAAATTCAGGTATTTTTATGGCTGATCAAAATAAAGGAATACCGAAATGAATCGATTTCTAATGACTATTGCGGTCCTTTGCTTTCTTGGCGAGGTAAATGCCCAGCTTGATACTGCCCAATTAGCACGGGCAATGCAAAATAATAGCCGCCCAGCGGCCGATCTAGAGCGGGATCAGAGCCGAAATGCGCCAGAAGTGCTAGCATTTCTAGGGCTGGAGGAAGGCATGACAGCTTTAGATTTAATTGCAATTGGTGGCTGGTATACGGAAGTACTTTCGTATGCTGTCGGCACCTCTGGCGAAGTAATCATGCAAAATAATCCGGGTCGCGGGATCGACAACAATATCGAATTAATTAACGATCGGTTAGATAGACGCTCCAATATCGTACATCATATTGGGTCAGTATCTGAGCTAACGGCAAACTCTGTTGATTTCGCATTAACGGCGCTTAACTTTCATGACGTCTATAACCGCAGCAGCGATGAGGCACATGAACGCTTCACAGAGGTTTTTAATGTCTTAAAACCCGGAGGTATATTCGGCGTAATAGATCATGAGGGTACCTCTGGAGCTGATAATGCAACTCTGCATCGTATTGCGTTCGATGATGCTGTTAAATCAATTACATCGATGGGCTTCGCACTCACGGGAGTAAGTGACTTGCTAGAAAACCCTTCTGATGATCATACACTGGGACCGTTCGACCCGAGCCTTGAGAGAAACACTGATCGTTTCGTTTTGCGATTTATTAAACTCTAGGGCAAAGGATAAGTTAACGATACTGGAAATAATAAGCATTAAGTTAGCTATAGAGGTGCTTATCTCTCTGTTGTATAGTGATGGCGCGCATAAACGGATAGCGTAATAGCCCAACACGGATGAAAAGAGCGGCTTCATGTGAATACTAATAAATCCATTCTGAACCCTTAATTAAGATCTCTTGAGCTTTGTCGTTTCAAATGATTACTATTTCTTTTAGAAAATAATTTTATATAAACGAGGTAAATTGATGTGAAAAAAATGCTATTAACTCTGGCTAGCTTCTTTTGTGTAGTTGGGCATACTTCATTACTTTTTGCACAAGACTTTTCTGCGGGTGGCCCACTTGGCGCCACTAATCAAGCCGGAACTTTTGTACCTATGAGTGATAACGTCAAAGTTTATGGAAGTTTTCACTTTACGGAGAGTTGTACGTTTGATTCAGAAAGGAATTTAATTCTCTCTATGAATAGAGGCAATGATGCCGGTTCAGATGATGGGTACGTATCATTAATTAATCCTGATGGAAGTGTACACACTTCGAAATGGATTGGAGCAACTCGAGATGGTCTTGAATTGCGGGATCCAATTGGGAGCGCTATTTCAAATGGCATTTTATATACAGCAGATAATGGCTCTAGACATCTTAGGTCTTTCGATCTAGAAACAGGTGAACCAATGAATTCGATTTCTATTCCCGGATCAGGGTTTATTAACGGTGTAGCAGCTACTGCTGCAGGAACAGCTTATCTATCAGATACTCCTGGAGGAATAATCTATGAGATTTCTGCCGATGGAGATGTTTCAGTCTTTACGCAAGGTGCCCCATTGAACAGCCCTAATGGTGTTGCGATGGATAATGATGGCAATATTGTAGTCGTAAATATAGGCGATGCTGCAGTCATCACATATGACCCAAGTGGTGAGGTTGTGAAGCAAGAAAGTGCGGTAGAGGGTGGTAATGACGGAGTAGTCGTTCTGGAAAATGGAATAAAATACGTAAGCAGTGTTAGGTTTGGCAGCGTATCTAGAATTGATTCTAGCGGTAATGCTCAGCTGATAGCTCGAGGGATCCCAAGTGCTGCTTCAATGTGCTACGACTCTAGGCAAAATCAACTCGTAATCCCTATGAATCCGCATAACGCAATGGCTTTCATTCCTCTCTAGGTGGCTTGGTATCATCTCAAGATTTAGGGTTGTGGGGAGATCGATTTAGTTATCTATCACCCCGCAGACTTTTAGTTGTATATAAAGGCCACAATTCTTCTAGTTGGTCTCAGTCAAATGCAAGAAAAGTCTGAAGCCGTTTTCGAACTGCTAGTTGTCAAAAATTTGAAACACATTCCTGTCATAATCAATCATCAGTTCGGCTTTATTAAGACATTGCTTAGCTAGATTTGCATGATTTAATAAAGTCTCAATCAACTTCAAATTGATTGAACCCTTCTAAAGCTCAACCCCGTTTGAAGGCCCTTTTTAAGGGCCTTTTTTTTTGCATGCTACATTTGGGGTTTTGCAATTCAGTGGAGGCGGCAGCGGTCTACTTAACCAACGCGGTGTTAAGTCAGAGAGATAATATCGGCAAGTATACGAGCACTTTCCAAAATAAGAGGGTCACCTTCCTCTTCTTTGATTTCTTCTTCGTTATCTACAAGAATAGTTTCTTCGTCAGTAAATTCCGTAGAATTTTCTTCTGCGTCTTCATCTTCTTTCCACTCTTCCAATGGAATACCTTTTAGAGCTCGGCGCATATTTTCTGCGTCAAACTCTTCTCGACGACGATCTTCACGCTCTTGTTTAACAACAAGCTCATTAAGGGAAAATGTTTCTTTTTCTCTCAATGTCCGAGTACGCTCTATCTGGCCAAGTAAATAAATGAAGTCCGGCGAAGTTTTTGCTCGTTCATTGTGTAAATTTTGTAACTCTGGAAGCATAGTCTGTATTGAATTATAGGTCCGATATTCAACTGGCCTTACTGTATCCCAAGGGAGTGCACCATCAAGGCTGCTCTCGCCAATATCTTCATAGGCGTCATAGAAATCAGGAAATGTTATATCTGGTATTACTCCTCGGTGCTGTGTGCTGGCGCCAGAGATTCGATAAAATTTTGAACGTGTTAGTTTGACCTGACCGTAATCCATCGGAATAATTTCTTGGACAGTACCTTTGCCAAAGGTCTGTCCGCCAAGCACGACACCCCGTTGATAGTCTTGAATTGCGCCAGCAAATATCTCAGAGGCAGAGGCACTTGTACGATTAACTAGAACTGCTAATGGCCCGTCATAAGCGACTTCGGGATCGTTATCACCAAACGGTCGAGTGAATCCGTTGCGAATACCTGAGTATCGAATTTGGACTGTGGCGCCAGTTTCAATAAATAATCCGACCAATTGATTAGCTTCACTTAGACTGCCACCTCCATTGTTACGAAGGTCGACGACTACAGCATCGACTTCCTCTTCTTTTAATTCTTCCAATAAGTTGCGCACATCGCGCGTAGAGCTTTTGAAATTTTCTTCGCCACGGCTAGCAGCTTCAAAATCGAAGTAAAATGTGGGTAAATCTATTACACCAATCTTGTAATCCTGCCCACTATAACTCAATTCAATCACTTCTTTCTTTGCGGATTGATCTTCGAGTTTTACGGTGTCACGAGTAATACTAACTACTGTTGCACTGGATTCAGTTACTGCGTCGGCAGGGATAACATTTAATCTTACTACTGTACCTTTTTCCCCACGTATTTGTGATACAACGTCATCAAGTCTCATGCCTACGACATCTTGAAGATCTCCATCTACACCTTGCCCGATTGCAATTATCCGGTCGCCTGCTTTCAGTTCGGCACCACGCTCTGCTGGTCCACCTTTGATCAGCTCCACCACTTTAGTGTATTCGTCTTCGCTAGTGAGTTGTGCGCCAATTCCCTGCAATGACAACGATAAACCCATATTGAAATTTTCAGAATCTCGTGGAGAAAAATAGGCAGTGTGTGGGTCGACTACTTTTGCAACTGTAGAAAGGTAGGTTTGAAAAATATCTCGCTCATTGGTTTTAAGAATTTGACTTAGCTGATTTCGGTATCGTTTTGAAAGTTTTTCTTCGATTTCTTCATTAGTATCGTCAGTTAGGCGCAAGCTGAGAACACTATTCTTGAGTCTTAGTCTCCAAATCTCGTCAAGTTCCTCCACAGTATTTGCGTAGGGCGCATCTTCCCGGTCGATACTGATGGATTCATCTAAAGTGAAATCCATTTCTGGAATATTAGTTTCTATACGATTAATTGCATAAATGAGACGTTCCAAGACACGCTTGTAGTAGCGGTTATAAATTTCAAATCCTGGTTCAACGCTGCCTTCTTTGAGACTGTCATCCAAGGTATAACGATAAACGCTTAATTCATCTACATCTGATTTTAAAAAATAAAGATGGGAGCCATCCAAGATATCTAAGTAGCTATCGAAGGCTGCTGATGAAAAGTTATCGTCAATATTAATTTCGGAATAATGCTTAGTTTGCAATTCTTCAAGTAAACTGACAGCCGTTTCGCCATGGATTTCCTGACTGGCGACTGGTTCATAAAGCTCTTCAATGTTTAAAACTAGATTGAGTTGCTCCAAGTCATCTTGAGCAAATATTGAGGTAGTGAATACACCGAGAAGATAGAGCGGGGCTAGAATAAAAAATCTAGCTAAAGGGGGGTTGTTAGTCTGCATGATTCCTCTCAAATTTCTTGCTAACACTCAAGTGACAGACAAAAGCGTTAATACAATTCAGCCAAGCCGGCAAGTAGGAAGATTATGCTAATTCCTTTATGGATAGAAGTACTTTTCAGCAATTTTAAGAATAGATTGACCAGGCATTGTATAAGAATTTATTTGATAAGTTTGCTGCGTGCCGAAGCGTGTCGTTCAGTTCTTTCTACGTCAATATAACGATCGGTAATAGCGCTAGAACCGTGGCCTGCATCATCTCTGACATGTTCCCTTGGTCGATGTTTCACGTCATCTGAAATGCCAGTATGCCGAAGCCAATGCACCGTAGCAGCGGCGAGTCTTTCCGAGTCTTCAACAAACCCTTCTTTACGCATTCGTGCAGCGGCTAAATCGAAGCAAGTCTGCACTATTCCTCGAATCTGCCGGGTACTCGTAATTCCTCCTCTTCCCCTAGTTTTGTGAATTAGTGGGTTAGATTCGCCGGGGCTAGGAAGAGGTGGGAGGCCTCGAGAGCTACGGTAGCGTTTCAAAGCTGCTAACATGGCGTCAGAGACAGATATTTCCCGTTCTTTGTTACCCTTTCCGACCGTAACAAACCACCAATTTCCTTCTTGATCCGGCTGGAAGTGACCCATTTGTGGAAGCCATCTCGATGTTTCTACAAGCTCAGAAATTCGCAAATACATAGCGTAGAGTGCATTCATGATAAACAGCGTACGCTCATGTCTAATTGGATCTTGATTTGCAAGGATCTCAGCAGCCTCTGCAACATAATCCCACTGGAGAGGCGAGAGTCGACGAATTTTCCCTTGTGATTGATGTTTGCGCAGGAATTTACTTTTTTGACGTAGTTGGGATATTGGGTTCGCTGCGATATAACTCTCTTGAATGAGAAAGTTAAAGTAGCTGCTTAATACGCTAAACAAGGATTGGGTCGCCGATTGAGAGAGTGCGTATTCACCACCTTTAGAAACATAGGGGCGCCAATTCTTGTTTGGTAAGCGATCTCCAGACTTGCAGAGGAAGCGCGGGACATTCTTATTCCCAATCCAGGTAGCAGGGGGGTGTTTCGCAAATTCAACGTAATTTTCAATGTCCTCTCTCAATATTTGGTTCACAGACTTTTCAGTAACTATCCAGCACCAGTGAAGAAAATGCTCTATTTCTCTGCGGTAGGTACTAAAGGTGTCTGGGCTACCTCGATAGCTATAAATAAATTCACTGGCATATTGATAATCTTGCAACGCATCAGCTGGCGCGTCTTTGATTAAGTGGGGGAGGGTCGCGACCTGATTCTTAAATGGATTCGGCATTTCCTCTAGAGTATCAAAGAATGCGGCTGGAGATTTACTGTAATGCATTAAGTATATTCTATATATATCTGTATATTATGAAAAATACTACTTTTGTTAGCCAACCAAAACAATGGTAGAACTGTAGAATCGCGAACGCTAGTTAGAATTGTCGGTGTTTACTGATTTAACTTTACTGATTAAGGATAGGGGAGATTCTCTGAAAGCCGGGAATTCAGTCGTGTAGGGAAAAATAAGAAAAGACGTAATGATAAGTGCTAAAAAATGGGAAGAGGGGCAATCACAATGGGCGGGAAACTACCTATCTAGTTAATAATTTAATAATTCCTCTTTCTAAATTGGTAGTGATTGGATAAGTTGTGTGATTGTAAAAGCTAGGGTGACAGAACTCCGGGACGTTAGTTTAGATCATCTCTGAAGACAATTAATTAGGAGTAAGAAGATGCGTAAAGCTGTGTTACTCATATTAGTAGCTGGTATTTCCTCTATTGGACTCAATGCTTCAGCCCAAGACTGGGAGATTCCAAGAACGGCAGAAGGCAGACCGGATTTACAGGGTGTGTGGACAAATAAAACACTTACACCGCTTACACGAAATAGAGAGCTCGGAGAGCAGCAAGCACTCACGCAGGAACAAACAGCCCGGTTGGAAGATGGTCATCAGAATTATCTTGATGCTGAATTTGCGGACAGCGACCCAAGCCGGGGAGCAGGTTTTGGTGCTCAAGCTGGAGATGATGGTAATACAGAAGATGGTTATAACGAATTTTGGAAGGATCTTGGTACTCGTATCCAAATGATTAATGGAGAATACCGTTCTTCAATAATAGTTGATCCTTCCGATGGACAAATTCCCTATGCCGGTGATCCTCGAGCGCGCTTTCGTCGCGATCCTAATGGGCCTGGTCCCTATGATGGCCCAGAAGCCAGGCCGCTTGCAGAACGCTGCCTGCTGTCTTTCGGCTCCCATTCGGGGCCGCCTATGCTGCCGGTGATGTATAACAATAACTACCAGTTTGTGCAGACAGCTGATTACGTAGTGATCCTAGCGGAAATGGCTCACGATGCTAGAATTATTCGCCTTAATGATAGCGGGCATAAGTTAGCGATGAACAAATGGATGGGCGATTCTGTGGGCCGTTGGAAAGGGGATACTCTAATTGTTGAAACCAAAGGCTTTAACCCTCAGCAAAACTTTCGAGGAGCATCGGAAAATCTGTCAGTAATTGAAAGATTTAGTCGCATTTCTGAGAGTGAAATCTTATATAACTTCACAGTTGAGGACTCAAGTGTATTTAGTCAGCCCTTCACTGGGGAATTAGTATTCAATGCAAGGCCCAGCCAAGAATCTATCTACGAATACGCTTGCCATGAAGGAAACTATGCTTTGTCTGGAATTCTCGCAGGTGCCCGTGAACTTGAGCGTCAAAATGAAGCTACAGAACAGTAATCCTTTGTTAATGGGTTGGTGTGACGTTTTGGGCTTATTTGAATTTAAAAATATCATGTAAATACAAATAATTACAGTAATTATCTCAGATGCAATATAAAGAACCTCTAGAGCTTATGGGCGTGCCAGGGTCGCCATATACCAGAAAGATGCTTGCGCTGCTTCGCTACCGGAGAATTCAATACAAATTGCTCCCAGGCCTAAGAGGACAGCTCCGACCTGAGCCAGATCGATATAAAGAAAGACCACAACCCAAAGTCCCTCTATTACCTACATTCTATGTTACTGATGAAGCTGGAAATGAAATTGCAATTTGTGATTCGACCCCGCTAATACGGGAATTGGATATCGAATACCCGGCACGCGCGGTTATTCCCGGGAACCCTCTACTAGCCCTAATTAACTCAGTAATTGAGGATTATGCTGATGAATGGTTAACAAAGGCCATGTTTCATTATCGATGGACTTATCCTCCTGACATTAAAAAAGCGGGACAGATGTTACCTAGGTGGACCAATATTAATTTACCTGAAGCTACTATGAGAGAGCGGGGGAGGCAGATTTCGGAGCTTCAAATCTCCAGATTGCGCTATGTAGGCTCTAACGAAATAACCAAAAAAACAATTGAGTCTAGCTTTTTGAGATTCATAAAATTGCTAGATGCACATTTAACCACTAATACCTTTCTGCTAGGGATGAGGCCAGCAAGTTGTGATTTCGCAGTGTATGGACAATTAACTTGTTTAGCGTTGTTTGATCCAACGCCTCAATCAATAATTTTAAAATATGCACCTCGGATATATGCGTGGACAGAAGTTATGGAGGACCTATCAGGATTTGAGATTCTTGCTGGCGACTGGTTCTCCGAGTCAGAGCCTGCAGAGAAATTAGAATTACCTAATTCTCTTTCAGACATCCTTGTAGAGATTGGAAAAACATATACGCCTTATCTTCTGTCAAATGAGCATGCGATCAAAACTAATAAGGATTTACTTAAAACAGAAATTGATGGTCTGGAGTGGATACAAAAACCGTTTCCATATCAATTTAAATGCCTGCAGGCGTTAAGAGACGAGTTCCATCAGTTAAGTGTTGAACAGAGGAAAGGATTTAAAAAATTCTCACTAGGCATGGGGATATCTGAATTATTTGATTGAAGCGCCGCGAGAGACGCTTCTTCAACCTGGGCAGAGTGATGTGTGCCAATACCAATTTTGAAGGAAGGTCGTCGTATAGGATTCGCTACCGTTGTTTTGCCTAATTGGCAGAGTCAAAGTGATCCTAAGAGGAGGGGGGGACCCCCTCTCGGATCTATAGTTTTAGCTGGCTATTCGCGAAAAATCTACTCTTATACTATCGTCCCTAAAATCAATACTTACGACTGCTAAGTGAATCATTCCATCTGAAATGTCGTCGACACAATATATCTTCATAACGTGCCCGGTGCGCTTCCATACGCCTTGAAGCGCAGCTGTATTACTCACGCCTTCGTCATCAATAGCACTAGCATTTCCCATCATTGAGCCTTGTCCTGGAGTCTTAGGATTCATGCTAAGTTCATAGTTCACATAGACCGAGCCATATATTGAGACTTTGATTTTCCCTGTAATTGTGCCGCCCGAGTCCCCGAGTATTACCGAAGAGATGCTTCCTTCCGCAGATAAGAGTTCGTCTTCTAATTTAATTAGATTTTCTAAAGCCATTATTCTTTCCTCAGTTAAATTTAGTAATAATTTGGTGTCTTTGATTCTAATTCTCTGTGTATCCAAAGGGGAGACAGAGGCTTAGACAGTTTTCATTATTTCCGGTAATCTTTATTACCGGAAATAGAAGTAATAGGTATTACGCGGAAATCGCCTCCTTGATCGTAGCTTTACGCCAATCATATACCTTTATCTTTTCGCTTGGCTCGCATAGTAACGAATTCTTCCGCAAACGTTGGATGGATTCCAACTGTTGCGTCAAACTGCTGTTTAGTCGCACCAGCGTTCATAGCTACAGCAAAGCCTTGAACCAGTTCACCTGCATCAGGCCCTACCATGTGCAATCCAATAACTCGATCTGACGATTGATCGACTAAAAGCTTAATCATAGCCATCTCTGCACTTCCGCTTAGGGTATTTTTAAGAGGTTTTACGACGGCAGTATAAACATCAATGGCAATATGCTGATCTAATGCTTCTTCTTCAGTCAGACCACAAGTAGCGAGATTTGGATGGCAAAACACGGCAGTAGGAATGCATTTGTAACTCATTGCATCAAACGAATTTGAAAATAGTGCTCTGGCGACAATTTGACCCTCTGCAAGTGCTACGGGAGTCAAAGCAATCCTGTTGATGACATCACCAACGGCAAATATATTCGGCTCTGTGGTTTGGAATCGATTATTCACTACCACACCACCATTAGCGGAGAGCTCTACATTGACGTTTTCTAGCCCCAAACCCGCTGTTAGAGGTGTTCGACCTGTTGCCGATAAAACAGCATCAACTTCTAGCTCATTTCCGGAATCAAAAGAAACACGTAAACCATTGTTATTTTTGCAAATCTCAACTATTTCTGTTCCTAGGTTAAGGGTTACGTCGTGACCTATTTGTTTCGTGATAAATTGGCGAATATCCCCATCGAAGCCCCTCAATAATTGGTCTCCCCGATAACTTAATATGGTTTCACTGCCTAGACGGGTAAATATACTGGCAAACTCTACTGCAATATAGCCACCCCCAACAACAAGCAATCTTGGGGGTAATGTTTCCATATGGAATACATCGTTTGAAGTTAGAACATGCTCAGAGCCCCGATAGTCCGGTACCCAAGGCCATCCGCCCGTTGCGATAAGGATGTATTTCGCAGAAACATGCTGGCCAGCAACCTCTACAGTGTGCGAATTCACAATTTGAGCATGAGCTTCGAACACTTCAACTCCATTATCTTCAAGTATTGATTTATATATTCTATTTAATCTATTGATTTCTATATTTTTATTAGTTAATAAGGTACCCCAATTAAAAGAACTTTCTGGGATATCCCACCCAAATCCTCGACTATCTATCATGTCGTCACGGTAGTGTGCGGCATAGCTAAAAAGCTTTTTCGGTACACAGCCCACATTAACGCAGGTGCCTCCAAAATAACGCTCTTCTGCTACTGCTACGTTTGCGCCAAGACCCGCGGCTATTCGGCAAGCGCGAACTCCACCAGAGCCAGCGCCAATGACAAATAGGTCATAATCAAAATTAGGCAATTTACTGTATCCTTAAAATCAGCCGATAGCAGAAAAGCAGGCATTATGCACTAGCCGCGACGCTTCAACTACGGGATTTAATCACTTGGAAGAACAAAACGAATTGTTCTTAGATCAGAGAAACTCTTCAGCTCGCCTGACTCATGAATTAGGCAATGGAACTATCCAAGAATTTCCTTTCGCATTCAATGAACGAGAATCTAATAGATATCTCACAAGCTTAATTGACAAGATTCCCTGGCAACAAGATAGTCTGTGGGTTGGTGGTAAAGAAGTTCTGATACCGCGATTGCAGTGTTGGATGGGCGATCAAGGTTCTGACTACAGCTATTCAGGTATCCGTTTGCAGCCAAAGCCATGGTCTGAAGATGTTTTAAATATTAAGACTCGTATTGAATCCCTTGCCGAACATAAATTTAATTCGGTATTACTTAACTATTATCGAAATGGTCAAGACAGTGTCTCCTGGCATGCTGATGATGAAAAGGAATTAGGTGACAAGCCAATTATTGCATCGATATCATTTGGCGCTGTTAGAAAATTTCAATTTCGCGCTAAGTTTACCAATGGTGCCCAAAAATTTAACATAGAGCTGCGTAATGGAAGCTTTTTATTGATGGGTGATACATTGCAAAATAATTGGCTTCATCAATTACCTAAAGTTTCAGGATTGGGAAAACCTAGAATAAATCTAACCTTTCGTCGCATTTATTAATCGAGTAAAAAACTAAGAAGCTGCTTTTGAATATTGGCAAACTCTTAATGAATTCTATTTTTAGAAATAATTATCATTGGTTTAAACTTCATGGATAAGTTTGATGTATGTATAGCTGGAGCCGGCGTTGTTGGGTTGGCCATTGCCTACCAGCTGAGCAAGTCTGCTAGATATGCTAATGCGTCAATTGTATTGTTAGAAAGGGAGCCTAGCTTTGGTCAAATAACAAGTAGTAGGAATAGCGAAGTAATTCATGCCGGGATCTACTATGCAACTGATAGCTTGAAAGCAAATCTTTGCGTAGCCGGGAAAAAATTACTTTATGATCATTTGCAAAACTTTGAACTTCCACATAGAAAATTAGGAAAACTAATTGTTGCGCAGAAAAACGAAGAAGATGCCCTGTTAGCAGTAAAGGAAAAAGCGCACGAAAACGGTGTTACCGATCTGTGTTGGATAGACACTCACCAGCTCCGCAAATTGGAGCCAGACGTTAGGGGTTGTGCCGCCCTGCTCTCTCCCTCGACTGGAATTATTGATAGTCACTCCTATATGCAAAATCTTTTGAATTTGGCTGAATCCCAGGGAGTCATCTTCGCTTCCCACGCAGAAATAAAAGCTGTTTATCAAGAAGCGAAAAGCTTCTTGATAAAAACTGTTCTTACCAACACACATAGAATTGAAACCTATGACTTCCGCTGCGCTGAATTCATAAACTGCGCTGGTCTTGAGGCGCAAGAATTAGCCTTAAAAACCGAAGGGATGAATCATGAATGTGTGCCCCGGCTGCATCTTTGTAAAGGCGACTATTTTAGCTATTCAGGTGTAAGTCCATTTAGTCATCTTATATACCCAATGCCCGAAGCAAATCATATTGGGCTCGGTATTCACTCAACTATAGATATTGCAGGACAGTTACGTTTCGGTCCTGACGCAGAATTCGTAGATGACCAGAATTATGCCATCGATGCAGCCAAGTCCGATCGATTTGTTAATTCTATTAGACGTTATTTCCCCACGGTAGACCCGGCAAAGCTCCATCCTTCTTATGCGGGAATACGGCCTAAAATTGTTGGGCCTGAAGATACTGCTGGTGATTTCCAAATCCAAGACAGTAGCGTTCATGGAATCAAAGGTTTAGTGCAACTTTTCGGAATGGAGTCTCCAGCACTTACAGCGAGCTTGGCCATCGGTGAGTATGTTATTGATCAGATGAACAGGGAAGCAAGAGCTTGAGCTAGCTAAATCTTGCTGGGCCATCCATTTAAGACTATTTTATCGTGTCGGAATTGAACGACTCAATTGACTCCAGCGCCAAAGCAACGACTCCATTATCAGCTGTGGATTAGGATTTGTACTGCTTAAAAGCTGTCTATGAGACTCTTGGACCTGATCATAATATCTCATCAAACTTAGTGGCAAAGAGATTGAAACTTCTTTTCCTGCTTGAAACATTGAAAGTAACTCTTGATGTCCGGACTCTAGCTCACTTGGCTGCTGATTAGTTAAGAGATATTTAACTAAGATAGTTGAAACTTGTATTAAATACCTAACTACTACTTGTTCACCGATCTTTTTTGCCAAGGCAACGGTAGCCTGGATGCTGGTTTCTCCAGCACTTAGTTGTACTAATTTACTGAGGAACTGTTGCTGATTCTTGAGGCCATCGGTGTGTGATAATTCAAGTCCATATAGTGGCCTATTTTGAGCGGATCTCGCCAGTGCTACAGGATCTTCCTGGTCCGGGATATGCAGGGATAACCAATCTATAGCGATCTTCTGATCAGGAATTTGCATAGATACCTTGTGGCAACGACTTCGAATAGTTGCCGGCAGGGAACCAGGTAAATGAGTGCTTAATAATAGGTAAGTGTTTTCCGTTGGTTCTTCTAAGGTTTTTAAAAGAGCATTAGCTGCTCCAGTATTCATTCGATGGGCGTTGGCGATTATAGCGACTTTGGCTCGACCTGCATGACTGGTTTTCTCTAGGAAACCGGACATAGATCGAACTTGCTCGATCTTAATATCACGACTTCCCTCGTCAATTGTTAATGCAATCGTGTCTGGATGCCCACCTTCTCCGTCTCCACCGTAGTTACAGTTTGCGCAAAGGCCACAAGCCGATAGTTTTTCTGGAGCACTACACAATATGAATTTAGCTAATCCATAGGCGAATAACTCTTTCCCAATTCCTTGCGCACCCGAAATTAAATAAGCATGCGCGAGTTTTCCCTCTCTAAATTCCGATGTGAGTTTGTCCCATAGGTCCTTTTGCCAAAGGAAAGGTATCTGTTGCAATAAGCTCATTATTCTTCGAAAAATCTAGATTTTAGTAATAATGCGATGTCTCGGCTCACTTCATCCAAGTCTTTTCCAGCATTTATAACTGTGCATCTTTTGGGGAAATTCATTGCGATTTGCAAATAGGCTTCTCTTACTTTTATAAAAAATTCTACATGTTCTCTTTCAAAACGATCAAGCTCGCCTCGATTTCTCGCCCTACTTAGGCCAGTCTCGGGATCAAGATCGAGAATTATTGTCAAGTCTGGCCTTAAATTTCCTTGTACCATGGTCTCTAATTCAGAAATTAATTCAGTATTCATGCCTCGCCCCCCTCCTTGGTAGGCATAAGTTGCATCGGTAAAACGATCACAAATTACCCATTTGCCTCCCTTTAATGCCGGCTCAATTACTTTTTCTATATGCTGTGCGCGCGCAGAAAATATTAGTAATAACTCGCAAAGTTCTACTGGTGAATCATCGTCAATACTTAATAAAAGGTCTCGAATATTTTCTGCTAAAAGAGTTCCACCTGGCTCTCGCGTAACGAGATAATCAATATTAAGATTATCTAAATACTCTTTAATAAATTCAATATTTGTGCTTTTCCCTACACCTTCAACACCTTCTATTGTTATAAACATACCTCGATTCATCTTCGTCTTACTCGATTATTGTGATTGCTCTTGTGGGCTGATTTGGAACCTGTTTACCGCAGCATTATGTTCTTCTAAAGTGCTGGAAAAGTAATGCGTACCATCGCCTTTTGAAACAAAGTAAAGATCTTCCGAGAGCACGGGGTTTAAACTCGCTAGAATTGATTCCATTCCTGCCAAAGCTATGGGCGTTGGTGGGAGACCGTCTATTCGATATGTATTGTATGCTGTTTCTTTGCGTAAATCCTCGCGTTGAAGGTCTCCTTTATAGTCTTCACCCATACCGTAGATTACCGTGGGATCGGATTGTAATCGCATTCCCAGTTCCAATCGTCGAACAAAGACCCCTGCGATATCCCCTCGTTCACTTCCAAATCCTGACTCTTTCTCAATGATGGACGCCATAATTAGCGCTTCATAAGAATTCTCATAAGGTAAAGCTCCTAGGCGATTCATCCATGCCTCCGTTAGCACCTCATTCATTTTTTGATTAGCCCTTCTTAATATTTCGATATCGGTAGAGCCCTTTGCATAAAAATACGTATCCGGGAAAAATAAACCTTCTGCAGAGTTAAAATCTAACTGTAATTCTGCAGGAAGATCTTCTTTATTTATTAGCTCAACCTCCCGCCGTATATTAGGGCTCTGCCAGATTGCTGTTAGTGCTTGATCTAGAGTCCATCCTTCTATCAGGGTTACACGATACTGGGCTATATCACCAGTCACCAACATATTTAAAAAAGTCTTAACATTAATACCTTTGCTTATTTCATACTCACCCGCCTGGATTGAACTAGCGCTGCCCCTGAGCCTTGCATACATTGAAAATATCCACGGATATTCATAGATGCCTTCCTTTGCTAATTTACGAGCTATTCGAGCAACCGAATATCCTGGTTCAACCTCAAAGTAGATTACATCTGCTTTTAACGACAATGGTAGGTTTATGGTTCTAAGTAGGTAAGCCACACTAAAAAATGCAAATAACAAGAATATAATGCTCATTTTTTGCAATTGATTTTTGCTCGATTGTGAAACAAAGAAACGGGGCGGCATATGCAGTTAATTAGCTTATTATGGCTAGTGAAAACTTAACATTTTATATTCACTTTAGCATCGGCATAAGGTGATTCAATCAGAGAAATAGTTCGATAATGTAGAGTTTCTTATTTAGAAGACTAGCCCGATTTCATCGAGTTAAGGTCATTAAGAAAATTTAGAGAAAATTAAACTTCCGTTGGTACCACCAAAACCAAATGAATTGGAGAGCACAACTTTTATTTCTTGCTCGCGGGCAGTGTGAGGTACGTAGTCTAGATCACACCCTTCATCTGGATTATCCAAGTTAATAGTAGGTGAGATTACCTGGTCTTTTAGAGTAAGCACGGAGATTATAGCTTCGGCGGCGCCAGAAGCACCTAACAAATGCCCTATCATGGATTTTGACGAGCTTATCGCTAAGTCTTTGGCATGGTCAGAGAAGACAGTCTTAATCGCCTCGGTTTCAGCAATATCACCAGCCTGCGTTGACGTACCATGAGCATTGATATAATCCACATCATGAGGAGACATGCCAGCACTTAGTAACGCATTACGCATGCACAATACTGCTCCATAACCACCTGGAGCTGGAGAGGTTATGTGGTGAGCGTCACCACTCATACCAAATCCAGAAACCTCCGCATAAATGTTCGCTCCTCGATTTTTCGCGTGCTCCATTTCTTCTAGCACCATTATCCCAGCACCGTCACTAAGCACGAATCCATCACGATCTTTATCCCACGGACGACTCGCTTTTTCTGGATCATCGTTGCGTGTCGATAGCGCTCTTGCGGCACAAAAGCCACCTAGTCCTATTGGTGATGTAGACATCTCCGCTCCGCCAACTAGCATTAGATCTGCTTGATTATAGGTGATCATATTGCTTGCTAGGCCGATATTGTGGGTTCCTGTTGTACATGCAGTAACAACTGCGATGTTTGGTCCACGTAGGCCGAATCGAATAGAGAGATTTCCGGAGATCATGTTGATGATTGACCCTGGAACAAAAAACGGAGAGACCTTTCGTGGGCCGGACTCGTTTATCTGTAGACTCGTTGCTTCTATGGTTTTTATTCCACCGATACCAGATCCAATCGCAACGCCTGCTCTTTCTTTGTTGATTGAGGAAACATCTAGGCCCGCATCTTCAAAGGCTTGCACACCAGCGGCAATACCATACTGTATGAAGTCATCCATGCGCCTGGCTTCTTTAGTAGCCATGAATTCGTCGCAATCAAAATTCTTAATGGCGCCACCAAAGCGAGTACTGAAGCCGCTGACATCAAAATGGTCTAAGTCGGATATGCCGCTCTTTCCATTTTTAATAGCTTCCCAAGAGGTATTTACATCATTACCTACAGGTGTCAATAAACCTAGGCCGGTAACAACAACTCGTCTATTACTCAAGTTGAGTCTCCTATCTCAATTGCAACAGGCTAAATAAACAAAAGCCACCCTAGAGTGCTCCAGAGTAGCTTTGCTATTTACATCAATTAAAACTTAGAGGTGTTGATTGATATAGTCGCAGGCGAGCTGGACTGTGGTGATTTTTTCGGCTTCCTCGTCAGGAATTTCAGTTTCAAACTCCTCTTCTAGAGCCATGACTAATTCGACGGTATCTAAAGAATCAGCGCCTAAATCTTCTACAAATGAAGCAGAAGGTTTTACCTCGTCTTCCTTGACTCCAAGCTGTTCACAGACAATCTTCTTAACGCGCTCTTCTATGCTACTCATATTTATTATTAGCTCCTAATGCTTTGTTTTATCTGGCTTTTTTATTAAGCCTGTCTGTTACATTTGGGTCGCAGCGGGTCATCCGCGTAAATTAGAGACGCGATTCTACCTCTATTTTGCTGAGTTGTAATGCTTAATTACAAATAAAATTCGTCAATTGACTGGTTGATATTTGAGCAAGTTACTCTTGATTTAAGTTCGGACTCTGCGCATCGCCGAATATTGTTCAAGCCATATACATTCCACCATTCACATGGAGTGTTTCTCCCGTTATATAGGCGCCTTTATCAGAGGCTAAAAAACCAACCACACTTGCGATTTCCTCGGGCTGACCGAGACGAGCAAGGGGGATCTGAGCCAATAATGCCTCAGTCTGTTGTTTTGGTAATTCTCTTGTCATGTCTGTCTCAATAAAGCCAGGGGCTACCGCATTGACAGTAATCCCCCGTGACCCAATCTCTTTTGCTAATGAGCGCGTAAAGCCCTCTATGCCGGCCTTCGATGCTGAGTAATTCGTCTGCCCGCCATTACCGCTGGAACCAACGACTGAAGAAATATTTATAATTCTTCCCCATCGCGCTTTTGTCATCGCTTTAATGCAAGCCCTGCTTACTCGAAATATAGAGCTAAGGTTAGTTTGTATAACTTCCGCCCATTCCTCTGGCTTCATACGCATTAATAGATTATCTCGAGTAATACCAGCATTGTTTACCAGAACTCCAGGCGGTCCGTGTGACGCGATTATAGATTCATATAGTGCCTCTACGGACTCATCACAGGCTACATTGGCTCTAAGACCTTTTCCATTAAAGCCAGCTGATTCTAAGTAAGTGCTAATCTTGGTGGCACCTATATCGGTCGTAGCTGTCCCGATTACTGTGTAGCCCTGTTTTGCTAAATCTAATGCTATGGCTTTGCCAATACCGCGACTGGCACCTGTGACCAACGCTAATTTCCCGTCACTCATTTAGACTCTCTTTATCCATCGGATGATTTTTTTAAATTTGCTTGCAAGCTAAACAGATATTTCTAAAATAGCGGTATCAAGATTAGTCACATCATCACTTCCAAAACATTGAATTTCTGATTCGATACGCCTTATTAAACCGCTAAGTACTTTTCCTGGTCCACATTCAACCACCTTATTGACACCATTTTTATACATTAGTTGCACGCTCTCGACCCAAAGTACGGGTTCGTATAGCTGCTTTACGAGATTTTGCTTAATTTGTTGCGGCTGCTCACTTATTTCTGCGTTAACGTTTTGCACTACAGCGATCTTGGGAGTTTGTATTCTTATAGTCTTAAGTTCCCTCTCTAACTTTTCAGCTGCCGGGCGCATAAGTGCGCAGTGCGAAGGTACGCTAACCTTAAGAGGTAGTGCTCTTTTTGCTCCAGCTTCTTTGCATAATTCAATAGCCCTTTCAACTGCAGCCGTTTCACCAGCAATAACGGTTTGCCCTGGAGAATTAAAATTTGCAGCTGATACGATGCCGATTTTCTGCGCTTCAGTGCAAATTTGATGCAGTTTTAGAGTTTCGAGACCGACAATGGCAGCCATCTTTCCTTGCCCTGCGGGAGCCGCTGACTGCATGAATTGACCTCTTAGATGAACAATATTTATGGCCTCTTGAAAATTGATTGCACTTGCACAAACCAATGCAGAGTACTCACCTAAACTATGTCCTATTAAAATAGAAGGTCGGAGCAGGGAGAGTGACTCCCACAGCCTCCAGATCGCTACTGAGGCAGCAAGGAGTGCAGGTTGAGTGATATCTGTCTGATCTAAGGTATTTTGGCCATCGAGTTGTGCGATCTCCCAAAGGTCCTGACCTAGCACTTCAGAAGCTTCTGCAAATGTTTCCTTAATAACTGGAGATCGCTCCGCTAGCGTTGCCAGCATCCCCAGCTTTTGTGAGCCCTGTCCAGGAAATACGAATCCAAACTTTTGCATACAAAACCTATTAAATTAATCGTCGAAATCAACTGTTATCCAATTTTTATGACGTTAGCAACATTTACGCTTAAACGGCTTTTATAATGACGGTGATCTTTTTGCCAATCAAGCGAAGCATAATGTTTTTATTTTTAGTAAAAATTCAATGAGTTTTGCTATTACGACCAATGTGAGGTCCCCGTATCAATGCTTTGACGATACTGCATGAAATGATTTTATTATCAGACATTAACGTATCTGTCTGGTTTGCGTCGCCAACCAAAATGATAGACAGATCAGGGAAATTAACTAGCGCAATGTATTAAAGCGGAGGCTATTTAGTTCGCACCGCCCTCTCCGCGCAACTTTAATTGTTATTCGCTTACGGAGCCCGAATTTATTCGTCGCCAATATCCAAAACTTTTTTGCCTTTATAAAAACCATCCGCAGTCATGTGATGACGGCGATGCACTTCACCTGTAGTTTTGTCAGTAGATAAAGTAGGTCCCGAAAGTGAGTCATGTGTACGACGTTGATTTCGTCTTGAGCGAGTCACTTTACTTTTTTGAACAGCCATTTGAAGCTCCTGGGTGTATCTCTATATCATTATATATCAATAATTTAAGTTTTATTTTTTAAGCTCTTGAGTACCGAAAAGGGGCTTTCTTTCAAGGAAGCCTGCGAAGAGCTATTGGTTGATAGCTCTGTCCTTTTATACTCTAACTGCTCTAAGCAATCTTCAGTTTCATGATAATTCACTATTGGCATACATAGCATAAGTTGCTCATCAACTACTTCGGTCAGCAACAGCTTAAATTCGCTACAGATCCAAGGGTCAAGCTCTGGATCTAGGTTCGTTGCAGCGCTTTCTTCCTCAAGTAACACCAAACTTATGTCGTCCTTTAAATAAATGGCTAAAGGCTCTAAACATCGCTGACACGCGACCTCTACTTGAGCAGATATGCTTCCCTTAATAATCCGTTGCTTTGAATCATTAACTGAAAAATAAAGGGCTATCTCCACAATCCCTTGATCATTTGCCAAAGATTCTTTAAATCTCGGTAAACTTTGTAAACTAACAGTTCCTGTAAGTTCTTCATGCTGGAGAAATACTTTACGGGTATCTACATAAGCTGGAATTTGGGTCTCCGACATAGGCGCGCAATAATAGGCTCAGAGACAGCTGGTGTCAAAAATATTTATGCGAGTTAAAACTTTAACTAATTCAATTATATAATTGATATTATTAGTTATTATAAAATTCATTTATAACGCCCTGAAAGTATTTATCTAAAGGCGCTTCTACTTCTAGAGTTCCGTGCGTAACAGGATCAGGAAAGCGAATTCTTGCGGCATGCAAACACAGTTTGCTAACCCGTTTAAACATGTTTTCAGAGCCTTTTGGACCATATTTTAAGTCTCCGATAATTGGGTGACCCGCATACTGGCAATGCACCCTAATTTGATGAGTTCGGCCGGTGACTGGATTAGCCTCCAGCAAACTCGCTCCCCGGAACCTTTCTAAACACTTAAAAAGCGTCTTTGAGCTTTTGCCGTCAGTATTAACCTTAACTACCCGTTCCCCAGAATTTAGCTGATTTTTCTTAAGAGGGACGTCTATAGCAAGCAAGTTTTGCGGCCATTCACCATGCACCAGAGCAAGGTAGGTTTTATCTACGGCATTTTTTTGAAACTCACCCTGTATTAACTTTAAAAATTTGCTTGTTTTGGCAATTACTAGACAACCAGAAGTGTCACGGTCGAGCCGATGAGCAAGTTCTAGATGAGACCATTCCTTCTTAATTTGACGCATGGCTTCTATTAATCCAAGTCTTACACCGCTGCCCCCATGTACTGATAATCCAGCAGGTTTGTTCAAAACCATCATTATGTCTGACTCTAATAGAATGCTATTGGTCAACAGCTCGCTTAATCCGGGGGTAATACTCTTCGATGAAATCTCTCTAACATTGCTTACAGGGGGTATGCGGATATTATCGCCAAGGCTTAGCTTAGTATCTGGTTTGCAGCGCTTCTTGTTTACACGGACTTCGCCTTTGCGGATTAACCTGTAAATACGTGACCTAGGAACACCCTTTAATTCTCTAATTAGAAAGTTGTCGAGTCTTTGTCCATCATGACGCTCCGTGATGGAAACTAATTGAACTTGGTCAGTGGAAGCCACTAGTATAATTTACTCAAAGTATTGCTCGAAACAATCAGTTGGTTAAATTTTAATCAGCACACTTTATTGTCAATATGCACCGCTATTAGGAATTGAACTACTAAAAACTACAAAGGCCACTGTACTTTAATCTGTTTCGATCAAGATGGTGTACAATCCTCTGAATTTTCACTCTGACACTATTTTATCTTTGAATGAAGGCAACCTTCAAACAACTACTAAATCTGCAAGTGGGCGCTGCCATTAGCGAATGCTCAGGGATAGAAAACTGCAATGGTAACGTAATCACTGCCTCAAAGCCGGAATTTGGCGACTATCAAGCTAATGGGATAATGGCGGTCGCAAAACAGCTCGGTCAAAACCCTCGAGAGCTCGCGCAGCAAGTTGTCGAGCACCTAAACGCACTTAAAAATAAGATTGTGGAATCTTATGTCATAGCTGGCCCCGGGTTCATAAATATACGCCTTAGTAATGTCGCTTTGCTGAGCCTAGGCAACGCTGCTCTATTAAAGCCAGAAGCTTTAGTGACTCGCGTAGCTTCCCCAGCAACCATCGTAGTCGACTATTCCTCTCCCAATCTTGCTAAGGAAATGCACGTTGGTCACTTACGAGGCACTATCATAGGCGATAGTTTGGTACGTGTTATGGAAAAAGTAGGCCATAAAATAATTAGACAGAATCATGTAGGGGACTGGGGAACGCAGTTTGGAATGCTAATAGCTTTTATGCAAGAACTGCAGAAGCAAGAAACTGGAGAATTACCCCAACAACTTTCTGATTTAGAGCAATTTTATCGCGCAGCAAAAAATAAATTTGACGCTGATCCAGATTTTGCCGATGAGGCTCGACAGAGTGTAGTTAAACTGCAGAGTGGAGACCCTAGCTATAAACAAGTCTGGCATCAGTTTATTGAAGAATCACTTACTCACTGCGAAGAAATATATGACAAGCTAAACATCACTTTAAGCCGTGATGATCTCGATGCAGAAAGTCGTTACAACGATGATCTGGAAGGGATTACTGAGTTACTTAATAGCAAGGGCCTGCTATCCGAATCAGATGGTGCCAAAGTTGTTTTTTTATCGGAATTCGTAGGTAAAGACGGCAAACCATTGCCGGTAATTATTCAAAAATCTGATGGGGGGTACTTATATTCCACTACTGATTTAGCCGCGATCAAATTTCGCTCTGAAGAACTTGATGCAGACCGTTCTTTGTACGTGGTTGATGCACGTCAATCTCTACATTTTCAACAAGTATTTGCAGTATCTAAATCAGCACAATTAACTTCTGATAAGATTTCTTTAGAACATATCGCCTATGGCACGATGATGGGAAGCGATGGCACGCCTTTCAAAACTCGTTCAGGTGATACGGTAAAGTTAATTGATTTGCTGAATGAATCCGTACGTAGGGCATATGATTTAGTTACAGAGAAGAATCCTGGGCTTGATGAAGAGCTATGTTTATCCATCGCAAAGAAAGTCGGGATCGCCTCTGTGAAATATGCAGACCTCTCTAAAAATAGGACATCAGACTACATTTTTGACTGGTCCATGATGCTCTCATTCGAGGGTAATACGGCGCCATATTTGATGTATGCTTACGCGAGAATTAAAAGTATTTTACGTAAAGAAGAAGCGGAGAACTTTGAAGAAGAAATTAAATCTATCGACGAAAATGAAGAACGCTTATTGATCCTGAAGATACTCCAGATTTCGGAAGTAATTCACGCAGTTAGTGAAGACTGTTTCCCTAATCAACTCTGCAATTACTTGTATGAATTAGCTGGTTTATTTATGCGCTTTTATGAAGCTTGCCCGATCTTGAAAAGCGATCCTCTTAAAAGAAACTCAAGGCTTTCACTTGCCAAGTTAACTGCCTCGACTCTCCAGCAAGGGCTCGATTTACTTGGTATCGAAACCCTTGAACGCATGTAGGTTATCCATCCAAAGCTTACCCTGTTAATTGCATTAGCAATTTATTCAAGCGCGCTGAAAACTCTCCCGGATCTTCCAATTGTCCTCCATCGGCTAGATTTGCTTGACCGAAAAGAATTGATACCAAATCGGCGAAGCGCTCTTCATCGGCCTCTTTATCTAGCTTAGCGACTAGCGGGTGCTCAGGATTTACTTCAAAAATCGGCTTAGATTCCGGCACAGCCTGTCCTGAAGCCTCCATAATTTTGCGCATTTGCGAACCCATATCATGCTCGTCTATAGCAAGACAAGCAGGAGAATCGGTAAGCCTGTGGGTTATGCGAACCTCTTTAACTCTTTCGCCTAATATATCTTGTATACGAGTCACGAGGTCAGCAAATTCCTTTTCAGTCTTTTCTTTTTGTTTTTTATCATCCTTGTCTTCCAAATTCCCAAGGTCAAGCTCGCCTCTTGCTATGTCTTGGAATTGTTTTCCATCAAAATCCTGAAGATGCCCCATCATCCATTCGTCAATACGGTCATGCATCAAAATCACTTCAATACCCTTCTTACGGAATATCTCAAGCAACGGGCTATTCTGTGCAGCTTTTAGAGAATCAGCGGCTACATAATATATTTTCTCCTGCCCCTCTTGCATGCGAGCGACATACTCTTCGAGTCCTTCCTCTTGATTCTCAGATTCAGAATTTGTTGTTGTGAACTGCAGCAATTTGCCAATTTTTTCTTTGTTAGTGAAATCTTCTGCTGGACCCTCTTTGAGAGCTTGCCCAAACTGCCCCCAGAAATTATTGTATTTTTCTTTATCTTTTTTACGTAGTTTTACTAGCATATCCAGAGCGCGCTTGGTCAATGCGCTGCGCATCGAGTCCACGACAGGATCTTTTTGAAGTATTTCCCTGGAAACGTTTAAGGAAATATCATTTGAGTCAATCACACCTTTCATGAAGCGCAAATATAAAGGCATGAACTGTTCAGCATCATCCATAATAAACACACGCTGAACGTAAAGCTTTAAGCCTCTAGCTGCATCTCTATTCCATAAATCAAAAGGTGCTCGACCGGGAATATATAAAAGACTTGTGTATTCTAGTTTTCCTTCTACTTTATTGTGACTCCATTGAATAGGGTCTTCGAAATCATGGCTGATGTGTTTGTAAAATTCTTTGTACTCTTTAGCTTTCACGTTAGCCCGTGAACGAGTCCATAAAGCTTTTGCATCATTTACCGACTCGTACTCTACTTCCTTTGTATCTACTTTCTTGTCCTCAGTATCGCCGTCTGCAGGAAGAATCGGTTTTGCCATCATCACAGGTATAGAAATGTGGTCTGCATACTTTTTCACTATGCTTCTTAAGCGATAGTTCTCGGCAAATTCTTTGTCATCATCTTTCAAATATAATGTGACTGCAGTACCTCTATGTTCTTTAGTCGAGCTTTCTATGGAGTATTCCGCCTCACCTTTTGATCTCCATAAAGTAGCCGTTTTGGTTTTTGTACCAGCTTTTCGAGTGAGAACCTGAACTTCATCGGCGACTATAAAAGCGGAGTAAAAACCTACTCCAAACTGACCGATTAGTTGAGAGTCTTTTTGCTGATCTCCGGTTAGAGATTCAAGAAATTGTGCAGTACCTGACTTTGCGATAGTACCGAGATTGGAAATCACTTCCTTTTTGTTCATTCCAATACCATTGTCAGAAATAGTTATTGTTTTCATTTTTTCATCAAAATCAATCTGTACTTTAAGATCAGAATCTTCACCAAGTAGCTTTCCATTAGATAGCGCCTCAAACCGTAGTTTGTCAGCAGCATCCGAAGCGTTAGATATTAACTCTCTAAGGAATATCTCTTTGTTACTATAAAGAGAATGAATCATTAGTTGCAGTAGCTGTTTCGCCTCTGTTTCGAAACCGCGTGTTTCAGCTTTGGTACTCGCACTCATCGTCTTACTCCATCAAATTCTTATCAAAAAAAAACCTGACTATTAACTCATAGGCAGGCTTTTTATAAGGCCATTTCTTAGAAATTCAAGCGCTAAGCACGCTAATTCTGTGAAAAACTATTCCAACAGTGAAGGATAAGGTCGATAGAAATCAATCGCATCGGCTTTCCTTTCTTCAATGATGTTAAACCGTTCTTCAGTGCTATCAATGAACCGTATGTAGTCGTTAGCGCTTCTTTGTTCGGACTCACTGCCCGCATCTGCTGAATCGACTGCTGCGCTACGTGCCCCTTCAAAGTCATCTAATTCTATTAAAGACCGTGCTAAAAAGAGTAGAGTGTCGGCTCTATTGCTCAAGTCACCTTTGTCTACGGCCATCTGAAATGCATCTGCAGCATCCTGATAATTCGCCAACGCATAGTGTATGTAGCCGTATGTATCGTAGCCATCGCCGCTGTCAGACATTTCTGCTACCCGGCGAGCTGGGCCTAAAGCGCCTTCGAAGTCTGCACCTATTAAATGCATCTGTGCTAGTGTCTCAAGGTTTTCTTCGCTTTCTTCAACAATTTGCTTTTCCATTCCATCCATGATTATTTTGGATCCACTTAAAGGGACGTCGATTCCTCCCATAGATTGGCCCAAATTAAGAAAGCGATTTTCGTCCTCTATCATACCTTTGAGATAAGCGACATTGAGCGAGCGCACTCTTCTTTCTTCATCATCAAGACCGGAATAGATTGCACTTAGATTCATCCAATCCGTTTGATTATCAAATAACATAATCATCGTTTTGGTGAGTTCTAGAGCGTTTGGAAAGTCTTCTAAAGTAAAATAGAGGCCATTAAGATACGAATAGTCGTCTCGACCTAGCGGGAATTCTTGCGGTTCTGCTGGCTGGAGAGCTCCATCGACCTCGACTGGTAGCAAGCTCTGCTCATATCGCTCCAATAACAATTCCATATAGTCTATCCAATATGGTAAAGCCTCAGTAAATTCATCAGCTTGGTAATGAGCGTATGATAGACCCCGATATACAATATCATCTTCTACAGGAGAGGCTTCTCGCCAGAGCTCATAGTAAAGTACAGAGTCTTGCCATATTTCCTCTGCAGCGGTCAATTGGCCAAGTGACTTAAGAGTTCGTAGTCTTGTATCTTCGCGTAACGCTTCGATTTCAAGTAACTGCTTAAAGGTATTTATCGCTTCAGGATAATTTTCTAGCGTTAGCCAATAATTAGTGTAGAAATTTAAGACTGTCTGCTTTTCGAAGTCATTCATGCGCTCCCATCGTCGGTCATAAAGTTCGTCTAATTCAAGCTTCGCCGCAGCTAGATCAGGTTCGTCTTCCTCATCCTCAGGTTGCATTAGTTCCTGTATAGAACTAATAGCCCGCATGACTTGAGGGCCCAGCGTGCCCGCAGTGCGTGCTTGAGGTGGAGCGCGCTGTTCTTCTCCTGCCAATACGATTTGCTGAGGTAGCAATGGTACGGCTAAGACGACTGAAAGAAAGACTAATTTTAATTTACTAATTTTAGTCATATTTAGTTGTCCTCAAGCTGATATCTAAAGAGATATTGGACACCATCAACATTTACACCCGCGCCGTCTACTACGCGAGGCTGAAATTTGAACCTAGCTGCAGCACGGAGCGATGACCGGTCGAATATATTTGCCGGTTCGGCGTCGACCACTACAATCGACTCCTCGACTACGTTCCCGAGTCCATCGACAGTAAAGCTTACTAAACACCAGCCTTGTATGCCCCGCTGGGCAGCTCTTGTTGGGTATTGTGGCGCTATCGCGACCAATGGAAGGTAATCTCCATCGGTAGCCGCAATTGACGCATTGGATAACTGCAGTCCTGTATCCAGCTCGACAGTGTTTCTTTGGATATTTAAAGCTGGTCCAGAATCGAGATTCGTTTGTCGTTCTTGTATTTCTGGCTGTTCTTGGACCACTTCTTCAATTGGTTCGGGTTTGTCGATTTCCTCAATTACTTCGAGTTCGATTTCAGGCATTGTTGCATCAACAATCTTGACTACAGAGATTCGCTCATCGAATGCCTCTCCAGTTGCAATCAAAAACTGCATGAAATAAAAAAGGCCAAGTGTAATACTACCGGCCATTGCCATAGAAAGTGCCCATCTGACAAATATCATTCTTCTAAGCCTCCGCCGAAATACTAACGTCTTCTATATTAGCTTCACGTGCTGCTTCCAATATTAGCATCACCTGCTCGTTATTCGAATTTTGATCAGCTTGAATTATAACTGCAGAGTTTGGTGCATCTGCTAAACGCAGTTCGAAGCGTGACCGAATAAAGCGTGGATCTATCTGATCACCATCAATCCAGATGTCGCCCGATGGCCCAACAGCAATTAGAATTAAGTCCCCGGATGTATCTTCGACTGTAGAAGCCTCCGGCTTGGATACATCGATTCCAGCCTCTGTAACGAAGACAGAAGTTACGATAAAAAAGATAAGAAGGATGAAGACCACATCAAGCATCGGCGTGAGATCGATCTCTCCTGCTTCATCTTGCCCCTTCTTTTTCATTATTCCTGATTTCATTTTAGTAAGCCCTTGTATTTCGCCATGGATCCCTAATTAGAAAGCGGTAAGTTGTCTTCAAGCAGTTCTATGTCTCGATCGACTTTAGACTTGAGATAGTTGAAAGCAAAAATACCAGATATAGCACCTACCATGCCGGCCATAGTGGGAATCGTTGCTTTAGAAACACCACCTGCCATTGATTTTGCGTCACCGCCACCGCTAACTGCCATCACGAAGAAAACTTCGATCATGCCTGTCACTGTGCCGATCAGTCCTAACAAGGGGCAAATTGTAACTAACACTTCAATGATAGGCAGTGTATTTCGGACGTCCAATGAGATCTTTGAAATCATCATGGTCCGAATCTGGTGAGCGCTCCAAGATTTAGTATCTTTTCGCGCGTTCCAGTCTGCCAGTGTGTTTTTTACATTCTTCTTATGAGTGGTATTTAGATACCAAATTCTTTCAAAAACTAAGGACCACTTAATAAGGAGGAGCCAGGCAATTACCCAAAGTACCGGCCCGCCCCTCTGCATGAAGGTATTTACTGCATCTAGGATATCTAGAAATGCAAAATACATGTCATTCTCCTTCTGAAATTAAGACTGGCTATTCGCGATTTGTTCTGCCTTTTGCGCGATCATACCGGTCGCCTGCTCTTCCAAAACATGAATGATGTTATCGCTTCGACTCTTCACCACCGTGTGCATAAAAATGGTCGGAATTGCGACAACAATACCTAACACAGTAGTCATCAAGGCTTGAGAAATCCCCCCTGCCATGATGGTTGGATCACCAGCACCATAGACTGTAATTTGCTGGAACACTTGAATCATACCGGTAACCGTCCCCAGGAGGCCCCCTAGCGGTGCGATTGTGGCAATCATCTTAATTAGTGTGAGCATACTTTCAAGGCGTGGTGTCTCTTGCAGAATCGCCTCACCCAGCTTTAATTCCAGGGTCTCAGTATCTGCGCCAGGGTTATTTTCAGCCACTAATAAAACACGACCTAGTGGGTTGTTCTTCGCAGGCTTATCTCTCTTTAATTGTCCTCTAACTTTAATTGACGTTAGGCTCAACATTAAGAGGCGGAGGAAGCCTATTAAAATACCAACAATACCAACACCGATGATGATAAACCCGATAACACCTGAGTTGTTACGGACTTGCTCTTCAACTGTTGGGAAATTAACGAGGTTAGCCATTACCTGCCCGCCTACACCGCCAGTTGGGTCTATTCCGACTTTCGTGAAGCCAGTGGATGAACTTTGTAAACTTGCGGCGCCGCTTAAGATGGCTGCGTCTGGCTGTCTTGGTAAAACTTGCAAATGGCCTATATCACCGCTGTAACTTAGATACTCCCCTTCGGAAACGGCATTGAAGGCGCCAACTCTAACAACGCTTCTGTTTGCCGTGTCACCGTTTGGTAAGGTCACGTCGGCATTAAATGAAACAACCCTACCTGATTCTGTAAGCTCTTGATGCATGAAGAACCAGAATCGTTCCATTTCTTCGACGTTAAGTTGTTCTACCGTCGAACCAGCTCTTTCGATAATTTCTTCCAACTGCCCAGCTCTGCCTGAGTGTTGCGAGCTAATAAGAGAGTTTTGAAAATTACTTAAGAAGTCCCCAGCTACCCCCTGCAAAGTACCAAACAATTCATTTAAATCACCACGTCGATCTCTGAGGATCTCACGTTTGTCAGCAAGAATAATTTGATTTGCTTCGAATTCATCACTCAAGGCATCTGAATCAGTTTCCTCAGTCGTGATTCGCTGATTAGTTGTATCAAGAATCTCTTGCTGTCGCGCAGCATTCTGTTCGAATTCCTGGACACGAGCTTGATATTCTTCTGATTCAGCAACACGATCGTTCTCGACAAGATCAAGCAGATTTGCGAGCGATGTTGCCTGGCCTGCAACTTGAGCAGAGGCAATGAATAAAACAAGAGCCGTTAAGAGGCTTGTGATATTGGTCAATTTGTTTTGCCAAACAATTTGTAAAGAAGGTGTTAAATGTTTCACTGTGCTGCCTCCGGTGCTAATACTGGCAATTCAATTATGCGTGGTGCATCCAGCTGAGATGCAACGCGAATAGCTGTTTGCACCTGTGTTCTGTAATCACCAGCGGGGAGTGGGGCCCAGTTACGTGCGCGATTGTCCCAGGCGCCTGTCTCTTGACGATCAGTGGTTTGATACAGCAGTGCCACTCTCCCGATACGAGCGATATTAACGTCACGATCAGCGCCATTGAGCGAGATCGTATCTGGATAGGTTTCGATAGTTCGACCATAAGAAGTTTCTGTTTGGTACATGACTAACACCTGGCGGAATTTCTCCGCGATGGAGACGTCTGGATTGTCTATCGCATCTCTGGCGAATTGCAGTCTGCTCTCTCTTTCATTGACATGGAAAGGGTAGTCAAGTTCGATAAATTGCTCGAGACTGGAAATCATTTTTTCCATTAAAAGAGGGATGCCCTGCGTGATTTCTTCAACCCCAGCAATAGATTCGTCGAGGGTCGCGATTTGTTCTACCTGCCCGGCTATTTGTTTGCGCCAGCCAGCATTTAGTACCAGCAAGGTCTCTAGAGTGTCATTCGAGCGTTTAAATTCTTCAAAATTTGAGCTAGCACTGTTTTGGAGCCTAGAAATTTCTTCTTGTGCTTCTGCAGACGCCTCGAACTTCTGTGCAACGACATCCATTGCTTGATCAATAACGTCACTATTGATAAGGATTTCCGCTGCTTGCGAAACTCCTACTAAGCATGTCGTGAGCAGTGCCAGAGCAGACATGCCCACCTTGTTAATTCGACGGTTATTCATGTGCCATCCTATTTTTTTTGTTAATAATTCCGGTCAACCTAGACAACCGACAGAGTTCTTGCCGGAGCTAACTAGACGCGAATAACTATATTTGTTGGTCGTCCTTATCTACATTAACTGCCCAAGTGTTCCATGATTCTTCACATCGCTTGGAGGCGGCAGTTTTCCCTGAAAATGCCAGCCGATGGTTACCAATTTACTCAATTTCTAATAAATTGAGAAACTTTGTAACTCTCGACCCAACTATGACATTTAAAAAATCAAAATGCCGAACGGTCCCTAAAATTAAGCGTTTAAAGCCAAATTTGCGGCTAAGCCTATCACACTACCTTTAGTTATTTGAACCTTTTTACTCGGCGAAAGTTAGACTAAAAAGCAGACGGGTAACATATCTGAAATTTTAAATATAACTGAAAATGGTTAGGATAAAAAAATCTACCAGCCGGTGATTTCACCGAGTCCATCGCCAATATCTGCAAGGCTACGAACTGTTTTTACGCCAGCATCCTTCAATGCTGAAAATTTCTCATCTGCTGTACCTTTTCCACCAGAAATGATTGCACCAGCATGGCCCATTCTCTTGCCAGGGGGTGCCGTAACACCTGCTATGTAAGCTAATACGGGCTTCGTAACATTAGATTTGATGAAAGCCGCTGCCTCTTCTTCCGCTGTACCTCCAATTTCACCTATCATTACAATCGCCTCAGTTTGTTCGTCCGACTCAAACATATTCAAGATATCGATGAAATTGGAACCCGGTATAGGGTCTCCACCTATACCGACACAGGAGGACTGACCAAAACCATGATCTGTAGTTTGCTTTACCGCCTCGTAAGTTAGCGTACCGGATCGCGAGACAATGCCGACTTTGCCTGGCAAATGAATATGACCTGGCATGATACCTATTTTACATTCCCCAGGCGTAATCACTCCCGGACAGTTCGGCCCGATTAAGCGCACTCCTGCGTGATCGCATTTTTCTTTTGCTATGAGCATGTCGAGTGTTGGTATCCCTTCGGTAATGCACACTATTAACTTAATTCCGGCATCAACCGCTTCAAGAATTGAGTCTTTACAAAAAGCCGCCGGCACGTAAATAACTGTTGCGTCAGCATGCGTTTTTTTGACAGCATCTCGAACAGTGTTAAATACCGGTAATTCAAGGTGCGTTTGACCACCCTTCCCAGGAGTGACACCACCTACCATTTGTGTTCCATATTCGATTGATTGCTTTGAATGAAAAGTGCCCTGAGACCCTGTAAACCCCTGACAGATTACTTTTGTTTGTTTGTTAATCAAAATACTCATTAATTGCCTCCAGCCGCAGTTACAACTTTTTCGGCAGCATCGGCAAGACTGTCAGCCGCAATTATGTTTAGCTTGCTTTTACTCAATATCTGTCTACCAATATCCGCATTGTTGCCTTCCAAACGCACAACTACGGGCACTTCGACGCCGACTTCTTCAACCGCACCAATTACTCCTTCTGCGATTAAATCGCAACGGACGATACCACCAAAAATATTGACCAGTACGGCTACCACATTTTCATCTGACAAGATTAACTTGAATGCTTCAGTAACGCGTTCCTTGGTAGCACCCCCTCCTACATCAAGAAAGTTAGCAGGACTCCCGCCAAACAGTTGTACGATATCCATTGTTCCCATTGCCAGCCCAGCACCATTCACCATGCAACCGATGTTTCCATCTAACGCTACATAATTTAGATCCCATTGTGCAGCTTGGACTTCCCGGTCGTCCTCTTGAGTGGGGTCATGCATTTCACGCAATTTTGATTGTCGATAAAGCGCATTGCCATCTATGTTTATTTTTCCATCAAGACAAAGAATATTTCCTTCTGATGTAATAACTAGAGGGTTAATCTCGAGAAGGGCCAAATCGAAATCAACAAATAATTTAGCAAGACCTAAAAACAGTACAGTAAATTGCTTTATCTGATCCCCTTCTAAACCTAACCGAAAAGCAAGATCCCTGCCCTGATAGGCTTGCGGTCCAGCCAGTGGGTCTACGGCAATTTTTAAAATTTTCTCAGGTGTCTCGGCAGCTACCTGCTCAATTTCTACCCCTCCTTCTACAGACGCCATAAAAACTAACCGTCTGGTCGAACGATCAATAACAGCGCCTAGATAAAGCTCGGTTTCTATGTTCGAGCATTCCTCGACAAAAACCTTTGAAACCGGCTGGCCGGTTGCATCGGTTTGATAAGTCACCATATTCTTGCCTAACCATTTTTTAGCAAACGCTATTGCTTCTTCAGCATTGTCTACGAGCAGAACACCGCCAGCTTTTCCTCGGCCTCCAGCATGCACTTGAGCTTTGATAACCCATTTATCACCCCCAATTTCCTTAATCGCATCCGCAACTTTATCAGCAGAGCCTACTGCGATTCCTTTAGATACAGGCAACCCGTATTCGGCAAATAATTGTTTTGCCTGATATTCATGTAAATTCATTTGAGCTCCATGTCTACGGAATTTTTTTTAATTTATTCTTGTATAGATACGTTTGATAATTCTACTTCCGACGTTTTCTATTACTAATGTGTATCGCATGACCATTTACTGCTAAGGCAGCTTCATGAACCCCCTCTGACAAAGAAGGATGGGAGAACATTGTTAACCCTATGTCTTCGGCACTAGCACTGAATTCCATTGCAATCACTATTTGCTGTAACAAATCTGCGGCGCTAGCACCTATAATATGGCAGCCCAAAATCCGATCGGTTTGAGTATCAGCTAGGATTTTGATCAAACCATCTGAATCATTTGCTGCAAGCGCCCGCCCGCTCGCAGCAAAAGGGAATATCCCTATATTGTAGTCGATACCAGATGCCTTCAGTTCTTCTTCGTTTTTGCCTATCCAGGCGATCTCAGGGTGTGTATATATTACGGAGGGAACGAGATCGTAATTCACTTGCATCTTTTTATTCGCAATACGCTCAGCAACCATTATTCCTTCTTCCATAGCTTTGTGCGCAAGCATCGGGCCTCGAACTACATCTCCGACTGCATGAACACCCGGGACATTGGTTTCACATTGGCCGTTAACTTTTATAAAACCTCTTTCGTCCAGCTCTACTCCTGCAGATGCTTCCAGCAAGTCTTCAGTAAATGGCCGTCGACCAACAGCGACGATCAGCTTGTCAAACTCCGCCTTTTGATCCCCCTGAGGGTCGGAAAATTCAATGGTGACAGTTTTCTGAGCACCTTTGCTTAGCTTGCTGCCAGTGACTCGAGCTCCTAGTTTTATTTTAAGACCCTGCTTTTCGAGGATTTTTAATGTTTCCTTGGCGACTTGTTTGTCAACAGCAGGGAGAAAATCTTCAAGAGCCTCTAGGATTACAACCTCAGAGCCTAATCGTGACCACACACTCCCTAATTCTAGTCCGATAATCCCAGCACCAATTACGCCCAAGCGCTTTGGCACTTCTTGAAATTCTAGAGCACCCGTAGAATCAACGATCGTCTCTTGGTCAATAGGCGCCGAGGGAATGCTTATTGGTACTGAGCCGGCAGCAATTATTATATGCTTGGCTGTTAACTCTTGCTCTTCACCTTCGTGACTTATCACCTTTACTTTGTTGTTACTAACAACTTTTCCAACACCGGCAATGTCATCAATTTTGTTTGCCGTAAAAAGTCCTTTCACACCCTGAGTTAATTGACTAACAACTTTATCTTTACGGGCGATCATCGCGGGGACATCAATGCTTACATTTTTTAATTTGATTCCATGAACATCAGAGTGTTCTTTCGCTTCAAAATATTTATAGGATGAGTCGAGTAAAGCCTTTGAAGGAATGCAGCCAACATTTAAACATGTGCCCCCGTGAACAGTTTCTTTATCATTGTTGCGCCACTTTTCAACAATCGCAGTCGACAGGCCTAGCTGAGCACACCTTATAGCGGCGACATAGCCTGCCGGACCGGACCCAATTACAACGACGTCATATTCTTTACTCATACTAGTCTCTCAATGTGCTTTAAATTTCCAACAAGAGTCGCGTTGGATCTTCTAATAATTCTTTAATGGTAACTAGGAATTGAACTGCCTCTTTACCGTCGATCATTTGATGATCATAAGAAAGGGCAAGGTACATTATAGGCAAAATCTTAACTTCCCCGTCTACTGCCATAGGGCGCTCTTGGATTTTATGCATTCCCAATACAGCTGTCTGAGGTGGATTTAGTATCGGTGTCGAGAGCAAGGAGCCAAATACACCACCATTTGAAATTGTAAAAGTGCCACCCTTCATATCTTCAATCGACAAATTTCCATCTTCCGCCTTCTTGCCAAAACTTCTAATCTCCTTTTCGATCTTTGCAAGACCCATATTGTCAGCATTTCTTAATACCGGGACTACTAATCCACGCGGTCCCCCAATAGCTACACCGATGTCCTGATACCCATGATAGACAAAATCATTGCCGTCTAGAGATGCATTAACGGCTGGATATCGCTTAAGAGCTTCAATTGACGCCCTTACGAAAAAAGACATAAAGCCCAAACGCACACCTTCATGGCTTTTCTCAAATTCTTCTTTATATTTAGTCCGGATGTCTATAATGGGCTGCATGTTGACTTCGTTGAAAGTTGTTAACATTGCAGTACTTTGTGTTGCATGGAGCAATCGTTTTGCAACCGTGGCACGAAGTCGGTTCATAGGGACCCTTTCTTCTACCCTACCTTCCGAAGATAATGGCAGACCGGAATTTATCTCGGCCACGGGTGAGCTGCTGGAAGTCGGCGGCTCAGCTGCAAGATGACTAACGACATCTTCTTTGGTTATCCGGCCATCTTTACCACTACCCTCGATAACCTCAGAATTCAGATTATTCTCTTCAATAAGTTTTTTTGCTGCAGGGCTGCCAATAGGCTCCTTATTACTCGCTATGTCTTTAATTTCTATGCTCACTCTCGCATTTCCATCAATCAGATCATTAGATCCTTCCACCAAAGCGCCTATTGCCTCATTGCTGACAATCGTGTCGCCTGCGTTTTTTATAATTTCCTTTAAGACACCATCCTTTGGTGAGACAACTTCTATGACTACTTTGTCTGTCTCAATGTCTACTAAAAGTTCATCACGGCTTACATTGTCTCCAATATTTTTATACCAGGTTGCGATCGTTCCATCGGGGACGGATTCCGGTAAGGTTGGTGCTTTTATTTCAATTGTCATGATTAGCTAAGTGCCTCATCAATGAATTTTTGTTGTTGACTCATATGTAATGCTGGATATCCTGCTGCTGCTGCTGCAGACGCCTCTCTTCCGGCATACTCAAGCCAAATTTCAGGGAAATGTTCGTTTAGTACGCGGCGGATGTGATGCTGGCTAGAATACCAGGCACCTTGATTCATTGGCTCTTCTTGGCACCACGTAATGGTCTTAACGTTCATGTACTGTAGCAGACAGTTTTCAAAATCTTCGTGAGGGAAAGGATATAATTGCTCTAAACGTATTATGGCTATATTGTTTAATCCTCGAGTCCGCCTTTCCTCTCTCAATTCGTAGTAAACCTTTCCACTACAAATTACGACTTTCTCTACTTTTTCCGGATCAAAGCCATCTGTTTCATCAATTATGACCTGAAAATTACCTTCTGCCATCTCAGTCATCGTGGATACTGTCTCTTTATGACGCAACAAGCTTTTAGGAGACATAACAATGAGGGGTTTACGTAAAGGGCATAATACCTGCTTACGCAACATATGGAACACTTGAGACGATGTGGTTGGCAAGCAAACTTGGATGTTATGCTCTGCACTCAGCTGAAGAAACCTTTCTAACCGAGCTGATGAGTGTTCAGGTCCTTGACCTTCATACCCGTGAGGTAGTAACAAAGTTAGACCACATAACCGCGACCATTTATGTTCGCCACTCGCAATAAATTGGTCAATAACTACCTGTGCGGAATTTGCGAAGTCACCAAATTGTGCTTCCCAAATTACTAATGCATTTGGAGTCGTTGTCGAGTAGCCATATTCAAATGCAAGAACGGCAGCTTCTGACAATAAAGAGTCATATATAGTAAAGGATCCTTGGTCTTTCTCCATATTCTGTAAAGGAATGTATTCACTACCAGTCTGAGTATCATGCACAACTGCATGCCTATGAGAGAAGGTGCCACGACCTACATCTTGCCCGGTGATGCGCACTTTATTGCCGCTGGTTAAAATGCTCGCATAAGCAAGACTTTCGGCAAAACCCCAGTCAACTGGGGTTTTGCCTTCCGCCATCTTAGAGCGATCATCAAATATTTTCTTTACTTGGCGCTGAAGAGTAAAAGCATTAGGAATTTCTATTAGTTTTTTTGCGAGAGCTTGTAACGTGGCAAGCGGAATTGAAGTATTATAGTTTGGGCTCCAGTCATGGCCTAAATAAGGGCTCCAATCAACAAATAGTTCCACTGAGGGTTCTTTTACTAAGCTTTTTACAACATGCTCACCTGTATCTAATTCAGCACGAAAGGCAGCATTCATTGAATCCGCATCCAAAGCTGTCACTATATTTTGTGCGCCGAGCTTCTCTGCGTAAAGCGCGCGTGTTGTTTTATGCTGCTTAATAGCGGAATACATCAAGGGTTGTGTGATTGAGCCCTCATCGGTTTCATTGTGCCCTCGTCTTCGATAACAAACTAAATCAATAACCACATCCTTCTTGAATTGATATCTAAAATCCGACGCCAATTTAGTCACGAATAAAACGGCTTCAGGATCATCCGCATTAACATGAAATATAGGAGCCTGAATCATTTTCGCGACATCAGTACAATATTCAGTCGAGCGAGCGTCATCCTGTCTACTGGTCGTAAAACCGACCTGGTTATTGATTACAATGTGAATCGTGCCACCAGTGCCATATGCACGAGTTTGGGACATTTGAAATGTCTCCATGACAACGCCTTGTCCAGCAATTGCCGCGTCACCGTGCACCAGTATTGGTAATACAAATCTACCCTCTTTATCATTTCGACGAGATTGCCTCGCGCGCACGGACCCTTCTACAACCGGAGAGACAATTTCTAAATGAGATGGATTAAATGCCATCGCCATGTGCAATTCCCCACCAGCCGTCATAATATTTGACGAAAACCCCTGATGGTATTTTACGTCCCCCGAACTTTGGTAGACCGCTTTGCCTTCAAATTCATCAAATAATTCCGCAGGGTTCTTTCCTAAAATATTAACCAAGACATTTAGACGCCCACGATGAGCCATGCCGAGGACAATTTCTTTAACTCCGTATGCGCCAGCGACTTGAATTATTTCGTCTAAGGCCGGAATGAGGCTTTCGCAACCTTCAAGCCCAAATCGTTTGGTCCCTGGATACTTGGAGTCTAAATGTTTTTCCAAGCCTTCGGCCGCAGTTAATCGCTCAAGTAAGTGTCGTTTAACTTCATTCTCAAACGAAGGGAGTCCATCATTGCTTTCAATTCGTTGCTGGATCCATTGTTTCTCTTCTAAATTGACGATATGCATAAACTCATAGCCAATCGAATTACAGTAAATGCGTTCTAACGTATTAATTATGTCTTTCAATGAAGCTCTTTCTTTGCTTATAAACAAAGAGCCAGTTTGAAAAATAGTGGAACTATCGATTTGAGATAAATTGTGGAAGGCCAGTTCGAGGTCCGGCACTCTCTCTCTGTGCATTAGTGACAGAGGGTCTAAAGAAGCTTTCTGATGCCCCCTAACCCGATAAGAGCTGATTAATTGTAAAACTTGTACTTGTTTACTTTCATGCTCAGAATTAACGACCGCATCATTGCTTAAAATTTGCTTGTAGCGGCTAATTTTACCGAGCGCTATAAAATCTTTTTTTATCTCTGCATGCGATACTTCAACCTCGTCAGATCCGTTTATTGCGGGTAATGATCGAAAAAATTCTCGCCATTGTTCTGGAATAGAAGCTGGGTCAGACAAATAATTTTCGTAGAGATTTTCCACATACTGTACGTTGGAGCCTGACAGGTGCCCTGTACTCCACATTACTTCCATTAATTTATCATGCATATCTCAACCTCTAGTACCGCAACCATAGTAGTAATGATTTGCTATTGAATCCTTTCGAATTGTTAAGTTCCTTGAGAGATCAACATACTCCTGATATGGCCAATTGCGCGGGTTGGATTTAAACCCTTAGGACAAACAGCTACGCAGTTCATGATGCCACGGCAGCGAAATACGCTGAATGGATCTTTGAGCCCTTCGAGCCTTTCTGTGCTAGCAGTGTCGCGGCTATCAGCTAGAAATCTATAAGCCTGAAGAAGACCAGCAGGCCCAATAAACTTATCCGGATTCCACCAGAACGAAGGACAACTAGTATTACAGCAAGCGCAGAGAATACATTCGTACAGTCCATCTAATTTTGCGCGATCCTCCGGTGTTTGTAATCGTTCAATTCCGGGCGCAGGATCATCATTGAGAAGGTAGGGTTTTACTTTTTCAAACTGTTTATAAAAGATGGACATGTCCACCACTAAATCCCGTATAACGGGCAGTCCGGGCAAAGGGCGCAAGATTAGTTTTTGTCCGGGTATCACCACATCTGATAAAGGGGTGATGCAGGCGAGCCCATTACTTCCATTAATATTCATGCCGTCAGAACCGCACACTCCTTCCCTGCAAGAACGCCTGTAAGCTACTGTAGGATCCTTCTCTTTCGCGAGTGCCAAAACATCCAGAACCATTAAGTCTTTTCCAGACGGAACTTCGATATCGATATCCTGCATAACTGGCTTATCGTCGGTTTCTGGATTGTAGCGATAAATGCTGACTAACACGGCATAGCTTCCTTAATAAGTTCTGATTTTAGGTTCGAAAGTATCTACGGTTTTCGGTTTGAAATTTACTACCCGCTTACCAACTGTTTTGTCAGCAGGAAAATACATAGAATGACACAGCCAGTTTTCATCATCGCGCTCCCTAAAATCATCACGCGCGTGCGCACCACGACTTTCAGTTCTTGCTTCAGCAGCAACTGCGGTAGCCTCAGCGACTTCAAATAAATTTTCGAGCTCTAGCGCTTCAATGCGCGCAGTGTTAAATGTACTGCTCTTATCTTTAAGGTGAACATTTGCAATTTGCTCTCTAAGCTCTTCCAATTTTTTGATGCCTTCCTGCATAAAGTTACCTTTTCGAAATACGCCGAAATGGTTTTGCATAATATTTTGTAATTTTGATCTTAGCTCAGGAACGTTTTCCCCTGCAGTTGATTCGTTTAGTCTGTCTAATCTACTCATAGAACGATCAATATCTGATTTACTTGCGTTACGTTGCTCAACACCCTGAGCCAGCATCTCTTCAATGTATTTGCCGGCTGCGCGGCCGAAAACCACGAGATCTAGCAAGCTATTTCCTCCAAGACGATTGGCTCCATGAACTGAGACACAGGCGGCTTCGCCTACTGCAAACAAACCAGGAATGATTTTGTCTTCACCAACAGCGCTATGTGTTAATGCTTGACCATGAACATTAGTTGGAATCCCACCCATCATATAATGGCAGGTTGGCACCACGGGAATTGGCTCCTTAATGGGGTCAACGTGAGCAAAAGTACGCGATAATTCAAGAATTCCAGGCAGTTTGGAATTAAGCACTTCCTCACCTAAATGATCAAGTTTAAGCATAACGTGATCGCCGGCTGCACCACATCCTCTGCCTTCTAAAATCTCTAACACCATCGACCGAGCAACTACATCTCTGCCCGCCAAATCTTTTGCCGTCGGTGCATAGCGTTCCATAAAACGTTCACCGTCCTTGTTAATTAGATACCCGCCTTCTCCGCGACATCCTTCTGTAACAAGCGTTCCCGCGCCATAAATACCGGTAGGGTGAAACTGCCACATCTCCATATCTTGTGTGGGATACCCGGCACGTAAAGCCATACCAACCCCATCACCAGTATTAATTAAAGCATTTGTTGTCGATGCATAAATACGCCCTGCGCCGCCTGTGGCGAATACTGTCGCCTTAGAATTAATAAAAACGGTTTCACCATTTTCTATATTGATTGTAATTACACCAACAATTTCACCGTCTTGATTTTTCACCAAATCAGTCGCATACCACTCATTGAAAAATGCAGTATTGTTTTTTAAATTGGCCTGATACAAAGTGTGCAGTAGAGCATGACCAGTTCTATCTGCAGCAGCGCAAGTTCGTGCAGCCTGGCCGCCATTACCAAAGTCTTTTGACTGGCCGCCGAATGGTCTTTGATAAATACGCCCATTATCTGTGCGAGAAAACGGCAATCCCATATGCTCTAATTCAAATACAGTTTGCGGCCCTTCACTACACATGTATTCAATGGCATCTTGGTCACCAATATAGTCAGATCCTTTAACTGTGTCATACATATGCCAACGCCAATCATCATCCGGATCGTCACTAGCAATGGCGCAGGTGATACCTCCTTGAGCGGAAACTGTATGGGAGCGAGTGGGGAATACTTTTGAGATAACAGCGGTTTTATACCCTGATTGCGCAAGTTGCAGGGCAGCTCGCATCCCAGCTCCCCCGCCACCAACTATCACCGCATCAAATGAAATACTTCTAACCTCAGCCATCTAACTTCCCCAAAAAATCTGAACGCCCCAAATCAAGTAAGCCGTAATTATTAAAAATACAAAGAACTGACAAACAAAGCGCAAGACTGTCGCATTCTTACCAAATTGTAGTGACGTAATGTAATCAGTAGTAACCGTCCACATTCCAATCCAAGCATGAGCACAAAGCGCTATTAATGTAATGATGCTAAATACGCGCGTAAAGATTGAATCAAATATGGATTTCCATACGTGAAAGTCCATATCAGCATACAGAAGGAAATTACCAAGGATAAAGATAGTGTACGCTGCAAGGACCACAGCACTGAACCGTTGAATGATCCAATCGAAAAGTCCTGAGCGGCGGAAATTTATAGCGCGATTTACCATAGCAGCCCCAACGCAACTCCTGTAACAAGCACAAACATAATCCACATAATTATGGTGCCTGTCTTAGCTCCCTGCTTCGATTCACCTATACCTAAGTCGAGCAACAGATGCTTTATTCCTGCAATCAAGTGGTAGATCACCGCTAGAAGTATCAGCCCAAAAAGCGACGTCATCAAGAGGCCATCTAGCAATACAGCGACTCGCTCAAATTCTGCCTCGGACCGCAGCGATATCTGTAAAAAATACAATAAAATTCCGACCCCAAAAAAGAGCCCTATTCCCGATATGCGGTGGAGAATAGAAGCAATTGCAGCCAGAGGAAATTTTATTGTGGTTATGTCGAGATTTACGGGTCTTTTATCTTTCACGTCATGCCTATAAATTGGAACTTTTTTAAGCCGAAAAGTGTTATTTGCGGATTTTAAAAAAACGCAAACTAGTTGAAATAATTACATAAATTGGGAGTTTAAGACGGAGCAAAGTATATTCCGATCACCCAATTATTACAATAAATCCCCCTAGCCTGAGGTAGTTAATGACAGTAGTTTGTCAATTGACAGAAACGTCACTATGAAAAATTAACTCCACCTAATTCAAGGTGATTACAACCCTAAAAAACCTCGGACAGAACGGGCGCATCAAATAAGAGCCACATTAATTCATCGAATAGAGCCCGTTATTTTGAGTAAAATCTCGACAAAAGTTTGACAAAGCACGGGGTCTCTACCTAGTATTGCCGACCCTATTTAGTACTAAGCGAGCCACATATTGAGTCAAAAATGCACCCCCATGTGTCTGTTTTATAAAGCAATAATACGTAGTCTAAGGATAATTCACAGGAGTCAAGAATGAGTGAAAGAAAGGCTCAGTTAACCATTGACGGTAAAGCAGACCCCATAGAGCTCCCCGTTTATGAAGGTAGTACTGGCCCTGATGTAGTTGATGTGCGCAGTTTGGTAAGCAAAGGAATATTTACTTACGACCCAGGATTCGTCTCAACTGCAGCATGCGATTCAGAAATTACTTACATTGACGGCAGTGCAGGCGTACTTCTGCACCGGGGCTATCCTATCGAGCAATTAGCTAAAAAATCCGACTTCTTGGAAGTGTGTTATTTGTTGTTACAAGGTGATCTTCCCAATACATCTGAAAAAGAAGTATTTGAAAACGAAATTCGTTATCACACTATGGTTGACGAGCAAATTCATTTGTTTTTTAAAGGATTCCCTCGAAACGCCCACCCTATGGCAATGCTTTGCGGTGTCGTTGGGGCCCTCTCTGCTTTCTATCATGATGAATTAGACATTGATAACCCCGACCATCGAATGGCTGCAGCTATCCGTGTTATAGCCAAGATGCCTACACTGGCAGCTATGTGCTTCAAACACGGGGTCGGCCAACCATTTATGTATCCTCAAAACAATATGAGCCTGGCGGAAAATTTTATCCACATGATGTTCGGCACGCCATGTGAACCACCAGATGTCTCCCCGACTATTTCAAAAGCAATGGATACTCTGTTCCTTCTCCATGCAGACCATGAACAAAATGCATCCACTTCAACCGTGCGTTTGGCAGGTTCTACGGGTTCTAATCCTTACGCTTGCATAGCGTCGGGTATTGCCGCACTTTGGGGTCCCGCCCATGGGGGTGCCAATGAAGCTGTGTTGGAAATGCTTCATGAAATCGGAGATGAGTCACGTATTGACGAATTCATTCTACGAGCAAAAGACAAAGATGATCCATTTCGTTTAATGGGTTTTGGGCACAGCGTCTATAAAAATCATGACCCAAGAGCGACAGTAATTAGAGAGATTTGTGCAGACGTCTTGGACGAATTAGGTAGTGATAACGATCCATTGTTTCGGATTGCTCGAAAATTAGAACAAATTGCGTTGGAGGATGAATATTTTATTGAGCGTAAATTATTCCCAAATGTTGATTTCTATTCTGGAATTATTCTGAAGGCCATTGGCATTCCGACTAGTTTGTTTACTGTCATATTTGCAACAGGCAGAACCCCGGGCTGGATAGCACATTGGCATGAGATGTTAAGCAATGGTTATAGGATTGGCAGACCACGTCAGCTCTACAAGGGCTACACGAAGCGGGATTATCCTGATTAATGGTCTAGCGACTGAGTCTTTGAGAGGAGCCCAGAACCGCTTCAGGCACAATTTACTATTTATGATAAAAATATGGTGGAGCCTACCGGGATCGAACCGGTGACCTCAACGCTGCCAGCGTCGCGCTCTCCCAGCTGAGCTAAGGCCCCATGTAGCAGGAAGGGATTTTAAAGAACGCGAATTCTAAGCACAGAAAATAGGACTGTCAAACGAGCTTAGCCTAATAGACGATATTCCTTTTCTAAATTTTTCGCTAGCTTCTTTGAGACACCTCCAAGTACAGTAATTCCATTACGCAAACGCGCACGACTAATATCCAGACCCAAGATAGCAATCGATTCAATTACAGAGATTGAAACCCCTTTTCCAGTAATCGCTATAAATAAAGGGAACAATAAATCTCTAATCTTTAATCCAAGAGATGTTGCCAAGCCTTGCAATACACTTTCAACTGATTCCCTGTTCCACTCAGTTAAAGCCTCTAAGTGCCAGAGCGAGAATTGAAGTATTTTCAATCCTAGCTCAGGTGTAATGGATTTGTGTTCAAAATCCTCAGATGAAATAGAAACATCTGCGCTAAAAAAAAATTGACCAAGATCTGCAACATCACTAAAACGCTCTACACGCTGCTTGATCAAAGGAACTATAACCGCCATTTTTTCATGTTGGAAAGCCCAGCTTGCAAACTGGGCCATGAACTCAGCATCACTTAAATCTTCTCTGATATATTTGCCATTCAACCAATCTAGCTTTTCACGATCAAAAATGGGACCGCCCAAAGAAACTCGACTTATGTCAAACTCTTTAGCCATCTCATCAAGGGAAAATTTTTCTTCACCTGACGGCATAGTCCATCCCATCATGCCAAGATAATTGGTCAGCGCAGCTGGCATATAGCCCATTGCTCGATAATATCCAATACTCGTAGGATTTTTACGCTTACTTAATTTACTTTTATCAGGATTACGAAGCAAAGGCATATGACAGAATATTGGAGCTTCCCAACCAAAATACTCATAGAGAAGCACATGCTTTGGCATCGAATTTATCCACTCCTCACCTCTTATTACATGGCTAATTGCCATTAGGTGATCATCAACAACATTTGCAAAATGATAAGTTGGAAGTCCGTCTGACTTCATCAATACTTGCATGTCTATCTGTGACCAATTGATACGAACCTCTCCACGTAACAAGTCGTCAAAAACACATTCACCGGCTTCAGGAATTTTCATGCGGATAACATGTTCTTCTTTTCTTTCTAGTTTCTCTTTTACTTCACCCGGAGTAAGGTGCAAGCAATGGCCGTCATAACCAACTTGTTGCTTGTTTGCCATTTGTTCTTGTCGAATTAGGCTAAGACGTTCACTAGTGCAGAAACAATGAAATGCACAACCGTTTTCAAGTAATATTTGACTATGTGTTGAATATATTTCCGATCGCTCACTCTGCCGGTAAGGCCCATAATCGCCACCATTATCAGGACCTTCATCCCAATCTAAGCCGAGCCACCGCAGAGCTAGCAGAATATCCTGTTCCGACCGAGAACTACTTCTGGCCTTATCCGTATCTTCGATACGAAGAATAAACTTGCCTTTTTGCTGATTTGCAAAGCATCGATTAAATAATGCAATATAAGCCGTACCAACATGAGGGTCGCCCGTTGGTGAAGGAGCTATACGTGTTCGAATATTGCTCATGTTAAAAATTACTTAAAGAAATAAAGACAAAGATTATACGCGAATCGTATCCATTTCCTATCTGACACCCACACTTAAACATATCCATCAGAAAGGCTATCAATATCTAATCTATTGAGATAGATGGGCACTATTGCTAAATAGATCTCTACTTTGTACGACAATTTATGAATCATGCACAAACATAAATTTTGTATCGCACCAATGATGGATTGGACCGATCGTCATGATAGGGTATTTTTGCGCCAATTTACCAAACATGCCCTGCTGTATACCGAAATGGTAACGAGTGCCGCACTGGAACATGGCGATGCTAATTACTTATTGCAACATCACGCTGACGAGAATCCAGTAGCCTTACAAATCGGTGGGTCAGATCCTGCAGAACTAGCACGGGCTGCAAAACTCGGTGAAAAAGCCGGGTTTGACGAAATAAACTTAAATGTTGGATGCCCCAGTGAGCGGGTACAATCAGGGTCTTTTGGAGCTTGCCTGATGACTAACCCTCCGCTAGTTCGGGATTGCGCCAGCAAAATAATGGAAGCAGTAACTGTTCCAGTTACCGTTAAATGCCGAATAGGCGTTGATGATAAAGACTCTGAGGAAGAGCTCATGGACTTTATTAACACGGTTGCCACTGCAGGTTGCAATGTTTTTATTATTCATGCCCGCAAAGCTATATTGAGCGGATTAAGCCCAAAAGAAAACCGTGAAATACCCCCCTTAAATTACGAAAGAGTGTTTGCCATAAAAAAAGCTTTTCCAAAATTAGAAATAATCATAAACGGGGGGATAACCAATATAGACGCGGTAGACCAATTTTTATTAAAAGTAGATGGAGTAATGCTAGGCAGAGAGGCTTATAAAAATCCTTACTTACTGGATCAAGTCGACAGAAGATTATTTCAGGAAAAAAAGAACAATAAATCACGAATTGATTATCTTGAGGAATACTTCCCTTATATGGAATCAGAGCTAGCAAGGGGAACGCCTTTGGTACATATGACACGCCACATACTCGGTCTGTTTAAGGGTCAAAAAGGCGGAAGACTATATCGCCGGCACTTAAGTGAAAATGCTTACCGAGAAAACGCAGGCTTGGAAGTAGTGAAAGAAGCAATAACGTATGTATACTAAAGGAACCGTAAAGACGAATTAAAAATAAATAAGCACAATTAGTCAATTTTCTTTGACATTATCCATGAGTTTTGAGTGGAACCTAAAAATTGAGCTTGAACGCTAATTCATGGAGCAATGTAAAAACTATATTGGCTCATACGTAATAAGAGAATTTATAAGCGAATTAGAAGTTGTTATGCTAAACAGAATTAAGAATTTTTTTGATAAAAACCTCGCTCACAATGAGAAGGAAAATCCTTGTACAAAGATTCGCAAGATCGATTTAGTTTGCGCTGCGCTATTAATTGAAGTTATCAAAAGTGATCATGAACTAGATAAAAGAGAATCAAAAGAATTTTTGTTAGTCCTTAGCGAGAGCCTAGATATTTCCGAAAAAGATCTTCATGAAATAGTTGAACTCGCTGAAGCAGAAGCAGATCAAGCAACTTCACTCTATGAATTTACTCGGCTTATCAATGACGAATATGGCTATGCAGAAAAATTAGGCCTCATAGAAAAAATGTGGCGCATAGCTTTTTCCGATGAACAGTTAGACAAATATGAAGATCATTTGATTAGGAAAATATCTGATTTGATTTATGTTTCTCACAGTGACTTTATTAAATGTAAATTAAAAGTCAAAAATAGTATTTAAGAGATACGCTCACATTTAAGCACAACGATACCTTGAACCTCCTAAGCTAATTTTTCCCAGCATCAATTAGAAATCACCAAATTCATCTTCAATTTGCCCGTCATTAACCAGATACTCCCTATTCTGAATAGACGCTTCCCTGAAAAATATGTATTTATCTCCACTGACTAATTCATCAAGCGGTAAGAGCCCCGACCGAGAATCGATTTCCTCAGCAGAGAAAAGAGCTAGGCGGAGCGATGCTTCTTCTAAGTATTGAATTGGATTAAAGGCCGTATCCAAAACCAGACCTAACGCATCACGCAAATTGCTAGAACCAAAGACTGGTAATACTAAATAGGGCCCAGTGCCCAATCCCCAGGCACCAAAAGTTTGACCGAAATCTTCCTCATGCTTGTCCAGGCCCAGCGAACTTGCCACATCAAAGATTCCCGCTATCCCGATTGTAGAATTAACGACCACTCGTCCAGTATCTGAAATCGCCGCCTGAAATTTAAACTGCAGTGCATTATTTACGGCAATATTGATATCACGGCTATTGCTGAAAATATTCCCAACTCCCTGGCGCACTGTTCTTGGCGCAAATAAGGTATAAGTTAAAGTAATTGGACGCACAAGAAGTTGATCAAAGTAATCGTTAAACGCAAAGACTCTTTGATTGGTATTGCGCCAAGGATCATATGACTGTGCATTCGCATTTGGCACAATCAAGAAAGATTTGAGCAAAATCAGAATCGCTATCGGCGAAAGCCTTTTACTGTACAGTTTTGTTTCTATATTCACGTAATTTACTTTGCTATAGACAGAATAACATGTCAATTTCCTTATCTCTTAAATCATCCCATTCATCTGGCCTGTTAACCTTGAATTAATTTAAACTGTTTTTCTAACCGTTTTCCAGAAATTGGTATCTTCGTGCCCAAATTTTGAGCAAAAAGAGAAACTCTATATTCCTCAAACATCCATCTTAAATGGGTTAATTCATCAGGGTTCTTAACAAGACGTTGTTTACACAATTCCTCGTATTTAAGCCAATACATAGTAAGTTCTTCTGTATGCTCTTTATCTTTGTTCCCTAGGTGAGGGATTCTGCTAAGGCGAAATTGAATCGCATTCAGATATCTAGGATATTGTTTTAACCAATCAAATTTAGTTTCTAACAAACTTTTTTCTGTCATTAAATGGTGCAATTGCCGTTTTATGTCGTCAATAAAATAGCCAAATTCTTTACTATCTAGCTCTGCTAAATTCCTTAGTAATCTATACCTCGCTTTAAGAAACTCTTCTAAGATATGTGCTATTTGTTCACCGGCTCTATGCAACTCTGATTTACCAGAATTAAGTACTTTTTCAAAACTTTTTTGATCACGAGGTAGAAAACCTTCTAATCCGAAAGCACTGAGATAAGTTGCAACCACCGAACTTGCAACCATCTCTTTTAATTGGGTAGGAACTAATAACGCATATTGTTCCTGCAGCTTTTTAAATCTCTTTTTCAGCATATTGTGTTGGGAAATACTGCGGAGCATAAATAAGCGCACTAGGCCAAATTTATGAAATGATTCCGCCTGTCTTTGATCTGCGAATAGTTTAATCTCGACAGAATCTTGTCGGTCTACTAAAGCGGGGTGCCGAATAATAACAAGCTCTTCACCAATTTCAACTTGCTCAGGCAACTCCCCAAAATCCCAACTTTTTAACCCTTGCTGTTGAATGGAATGAATTTTCTCTTTAGACTTTTCGAAACTCTTTTCCTCCCCATCTGGCAATATATTCTTTCTAATCAATGAAAGCTGGTCACCAAAATCCAATACCTCGCCATTTTCATCACTTACTTTGATTTTGATTCGGAGGTGCGCAGGTAAGTCTATGGTCTCAAAATCTTCGCGGGACAATTTAACCTGTTTTGCCTTTACAACATGACTTATCAAAGCTTCGACTAATTCACCATCTGCAGAGGTCATACTCGGGAGAATATCGTCGACCAGATTACTGATCGGAATTAGTTTTTTGCGCAGAGATTTAGGTAACCCCTTAAGCAGAGCTATGCATTTCTCTCTCATAATCCCTGGCACTGCCCAGTCTATATCAGCTTGCTCTAGCTGATTAAGTATTTTTTCAGGTACTTGCACTGTCGCACCATCTCGGACCGAACCAGGATCGAATTCGTAATTTATTGAGAGACGGTTTTTTTGGACAGCTGTGTAGTCCGGGAAATAAATAGCTCGATCATGCGCAGGGTCTTTAGACAGAATATTATTTCGCGTCATTAGTAAAATATCTTTCTTGTCAGTAGATAAATTTTTAAACCATGCTTCGAGCTGCCTAGTTGAATTTACATCCTTAGGTATTCTTTCTTCATAAAAGCGTATTATTTCTCGATCGCTGACATACAAATCTGGTCGTCTTAGTTTTTCCTCTTCCTTTGTCAAGGAAAGCAAAAACTTATTATTTCTTTTTATAAACTGCCTGTTCGAAATAATTTCTCCCGCTACTACGCCCTCAGTAATAAAAAGTGATCTGGCCACATCAGCATTTATATCGCTATAGTTGACCAGAGCTTTTTCAATAATGGTCAAGCCATAAAGCTGTACTTTTTCATACGCCATGACAGCTTGGGACTTTTTACTCCAGTGGGGTTCTAAAAATTCTCGTTTAACTAAGTGAGGCGCCATGGACTCTACCCATTTCGGTTGAATTTTGGCAGCCATGGAAGCGAACGTTTGCGATGTCTCAACTAGTTCACCGGTAACTATCCATTTGGGATTTAAGGAAGTAACTACTGATGTTCTCGACACCGTAAACTTTTTATTTCTCGAACCAATATAGGTTTTATTGTCTAATTTGGTTGCAATTTGGTTTAAAGATCCCGCAATAATAGATCTATGTATTGCCTCATAGGTAGCAGGTTCTTTGTTCACGCGGAGACCGAGCTGTTTGCAATTAAGTAATAATTGCCTGTGTATTTCCCGCCATTCGCGCATTCTCATAAATGACAGAAAATGCGTCTTACAATGTTTCTTCAGTTGATTTTGAGTAGACTCCTGGCGCGTCTTTTCATAATCTTCCCAAAGATTGACTAGACTGAGGAAGTCAGAATCCTGGTGATTGAATTTGGCTAATCGCTCTTGAGCTTGTTGGGAAAAATCACCATATAGTTCTCGAGGGTCTTGGATACTCAATGCACTGACTATGATCAAGATCTCATGCAAACAAGCTTGAGTATTGGCCACTACCAGCATGCGAGAAAGTTTTGGGTCAACAGGCAGTATTGCCATCTTTTTCCCGATGGCTGTGAGCCCTCGGTTTTGATCTATAGCATTTAATTCGTTTAGAAGCTTGAATCCATCATTAATTGATTTTGTTTCGGGTTTCTCTAAATAAGGAAATTTTTCGATATCCCTTAAATTCAATGACAACATCTTAAGAATGACTGAAGCTAAATTAGTCCGCCTAATTTCGGGATCTGTATAGTCAGCTCTCCCTTTAAAATCTTGTTCTGAATAGAGCCTTATACACACACCATTTGATACCCTGCCGCACCTTCCTTGGCGCTGGTTTGCGCTAGCTTTAGAAATTGGTTCTATTGGAAGGCGTTGAATTTTGCTTTGAATGCTGTAACGACTAATGCGGGCAAACCCTGTATCGATAACATATTTTATACCAGGAACAGTAAGTGACGTTTCTGCGACATTTGTTGCCAATACAATTCTACGACCTTTATGTTCACTGAATATTTTCGATTGCTCTGACTGACGCAATCTTGCATAGAGCGGAAGTACTTCGCAATTTCGAAATTTTCTCTTTCTTATCGCAAGAGCAGTCTCTCGAATTTCACGCTCAGTGCTGAAAAAAACTAAAATATCTTCATTACTTTTCTTATTCTTATCGTCCTTTGAAAATATTTGTTCCAGAGCGTCTAAGATTCCATTAAGTTGTAATTGATCTGTAAGGCCTTCTTCCAAATATTCCAAAGGTAGATAACGAGTTTCGACTGGGTATGTTCTGCCAGAAACAGATATTATGGGAGCACTCGAAAAATGCGTAGAAAATTTTTCAATATCTATCGTTGCGGAAGTAATAATTAACTTAAGATCAGCTCTCTTTTCCAGTAACTGCTTCAAGAAGCCAAGTAGAAAATCAATATTCAACGAGCGCTCATGTGCTTCATCTATTATGATGACATCGTACTTGTTAAGATATTTATCGTTTTGTATTTCGGCAAGAAGAATCCCATCAGTCATTAATTTTAGATAAGTTGACTCTGATAAGATTTCATTAAACCTAATCTGATAACCTACACCATTCCCAACCTTAGTATTTAGCTCCTCTGCTATTCGATTAGCCACAGAAACTGTAGCCAGCCTTCTTGGCTGCGTATGCCCTATTAGTCCGCGACGACCAAAACCGGCTTGCAAGCATATTTTAGGAATTTGAGTAGTCTTGCCTGAGCCGGTATCCCCGGCGATTACGAGTACTTGATTGTTAGCAAGAAGTTGTCGAATTTTATCGACTTCAGCGCTAATCGGCAGTTCTAGAGGGAAATCAATAGTGTCAGGTATCGCTCGCGCACGTTTTTGACAATTAGTCTTTGAGTCCATTATATCAGCGACTAACTTATCAACCATGAAATCGAAAACTGATTTTGATAAATTAGATTTTTCAAGATTTTGGATTTGACGAGCAAAACGGAACCGATCGCTATGCTGACATTTATTGAGTTCTTTTTTTAAAGATTTGAGCACTGCCTATTCTCGTTTCGAGTGGCATCGAAGATTATGATCAACCTAATCGCGCAGTTCGCGACGTAAGATTTTGCCTATAATCGATTTTGGCAGATCATCAACAAATGTAAAATCTCTTGGGATTTTGTAAGGGGTGAGCCCGTCTCTGCAATGAGCTTCTAGTACTTCGATTGGAATTTTGCCGTTTTTAGTCACTACAAATAATTTAATTGCCTCACCAGTCCGTTCACTAGGCACTCCAATCGCTGCGCATTCCATAACTTCTGGGTGCCTGTTAACCCAATCCTCTACCTCATTTGGAAAAACGTTAAAACCAGAAACAAGGATCATATCTTTTTTTCGGTCAACAATCGTAATAAAGCCTTCCTCATCCACTTCCACATAGTCGCCAGTTTTTAACCAGCCATCTTCACTAAACGCTTCCAGGTTAGCTTCTTTTTTGTCCCAATAGCCAAGCATTACTTGTGGGCCTTTAATCAAAAGCTCGCCTCGCTGACCTTCAGGAACATCGATACCGGAGTCATCTACTACTCTCAATTCAGTCTCTGGAACCAGCGGCCCCACAGTCCCGAACTTAACTTTTCCAGGAATATTTACCGCAACCACAGGCGAGCATTCTGTCAGACCATAACCTTCAATAATTTCACATCCAGTTACTTCTTCCCATTCTTCAGCTACGGAAGTGGACATGGGCATTCCTCCTGCACCACAGAACTTCATATTACTAAAATCCACAGATTTAATGTCTTTATGTCTTAACAACGCAGAATAAAGAGTATTAATTCCCACAAATCCATTAATGCGGGTTCCTTTCAAAAGCTTAATTAGCGAGTTCAAATCGCGGGGATTTGTAATAAGAATATTATGATTGCCAGAAAACGGCATGGCGAGACAGTGTAAAAGAAAAGCGTAACTATGGTAAAGAGGAAGCGGTGCAGCTATATTTTCTACCTTATCGCGAATTAACAATAAACAGCGAGATCGTAGTTGCATCATATTCGCAATTAAATTGTTATGGGTAAGCATTGCTCCTTTTGCAAATCCAGTTGTACCGCCCGTATAGAGAATAAGAGCAACGTCATCACCACTGCCTCTGTTTGAGTCTTGTATGTAGTTATTTGCTCCTTTTACAGTTTCTAAAAACGCATAAGTATTCGGCAGGTTATGGTTTGGCACCGCTCCCTTCAGATATTTTGCCCCTAAATTTAGAATTTGACTACGAATGACGTTTTGTAAGTCTCCAAATTTAGCGACAATGATGGTTGAGATTTGAGTTTCTGGCAGCACGTGTTCAAGCTTGTTGCAAAAAGCTTCAAGTATGACTATAGCCTTAACACCAGAATCTTTGAACTGATGAGCCATCTCTGTGGCCGTGTATAGGGGATTAGTATTAACCACTACTAGTCCTGCCTTTGCCGCCCCATAAAATGCAATCGGAAACTGCAATAAGTTAGGCAATTGTATGGCGATACGATCACCTGCCTCCAGCTCTGTTTCACTTTGGAGAAAAAAGGCAAACCTGCTACTTAAATCATCAATTTCTGCGTAAGAAAGAGTTCGGCCAAGACAGCTAAACGCGGGCAAGGCGGAATGCTCATTGGCAATATAGTGTATAACGTCAGCGAGTGATTGGTAGTTTTCTGGACGAAGATCATCGGCTAACGACTCAATCATGACTAATCATTTAGTTAGAAGACTCATCGCTTCTTCTAAGCCATTCACGGTTAAAGGAAACATCCTGTCCTCAGTTAGCTCTTTTACGATCTCGATGGAGTAACTGTGTTCCCAATAATCTCTAGGTGTTGGGTTTATCCACACCACATGATCAAAGGCATCTGATATTCGTTTTATCCATACCGACCCAGCCTCTTCATTATAGTGTTCGATACTGCCACCAATGTGAGTAACCTCGTAAGGCGCCATTGTCGCGTCACCCACGAATATTACTTTGTAGTCTTTAGAGAATTTATTAATGAGTTCGAAGGTTGATGTGGTCTCAGCATGTCGCCTGTGACTTTTTGTCCATACCGATTCATACAAAAAATTATGAAAGTAAAAATATTTTAAGTGTTTAAATTCACTTCTAGCCGCAGAAAACAATTCTTCGCACAACCTCACATGTGGGTCCATTGAACCACCTACGTCAAAGAATAATAAGACTTTGACCGAATTATGCCGCTCCGGGACCATTTTAATATCAAGCAACCCAGCATTTCTCGCCGTCGAAGAAATAGTGTCATCCATATCTAATTCTTCTTCCGCACCACTGCGAGCAAATTTTCGTAGCCGTCGTAATGCCATTTTAATGTTACGTGTGCCAATTTCTACCGAGTCATCTAAGTCTTTATAATTTCGGCGATCCCATACTTTTGCTGCTCGCTGATTTCTTCCCTCTTCTTGCCCTATACGAACTCCTTCAGGATTATAACCGTAAGCGCCAAAGGGTGACGTGCCTCCAGTTCCAATCCATTTGCTTCCGCCTTCATGCCGTTTCGTTTGTTCTTCCATTCGTTTTTTAAATTCTTCCATGAGCTTATCCAAACCGCCCAATGCTTCTATTTTAGCCTTTTCTTCGTCGGACAGCATAGATTCTAGTTGCTTACGTAACCATTCGTCAGGTATTTGATAGAGGGACAAATCATCTAGAACGTCAATGTTCTCAAAGTATTTTGCAAATGCGAGATCAAACTTATCGAAATTCTTTTCATCCTTCACTAGACAAAGTCTCGAAAGATAGTAAAAGTCTTCAACATCCCCAAATATAACATTCTGCTTTAAGCACTCCAGCAGTGCGAACAACTCCGTGAAAGACACTGGAAGCCGCTCTTGCTTAAGCGTCATAAAGAAGTTTATTAACACTAACGATTAGCTCTATGCATAAATGCAAGCTTCTCCAAAAGATGCACGTCTTGCTCATTTTTTAATAAAGCCCCATACAGAGGAGGAATCGCATTCTTGGCATCATGACTTTTGAGTATGTCATCAGGAATATCGTCAGCCATCAACAATTTTAGCCAATCTATCAATTCTGAAGTTGATGGCTTTTTCTTCAGGCCCGGAATCTTTCGCACGTCAAAAAAGATATCCATTGCCTGGCTCACAAGATCATTTTTGATTTTCGGGTAATGAACATCAATGATTTTTTCCATCGTTAATGTGTCAGGAAATTCAATATAATGAAAAAAGCATCGACGCAAAAAAGCATCAGGTAGCTCTTTCTCGTTGTTACTAGTAATTACGATGATTGGGCGAGTTTTAGCTTTGATTAATTCCTTCGTCTCATAAACAAAGAATTCCATTTTATCCAGCTCTAACAACAAGTCGTTAGGAAACTCTATATCTGCTTTATCGATCTCATCGATGAGTAATACACACTGTCCATCACTCTGGAATGCCTGCCAGATTTTGCCTTGTATAATGTAGTTAGAGATATCATGAACTTTTTCGTCACCAAGTTGGGAGTCTCGAAGCCTCGAGACAGCGTCATATTCATACAGCCCTTGCTGAGCTTTAGTGGTTGATTTGATATGCCATTGAATGAGGGGTAATTCTAAAGCTGTGGCGATTTGCTCAGCGAGCATTGTTTTGCCAGTGCCTGGCTCCCCTTTAATCAAGAGAGGTTTTTGTAACTGAATTGCAGCATTCACTGCCATTTGTAGCTCATCGGTCGCCACATATTCTTTTGTGCCGGTAAAGATCATCGGTATATTTCCACTGCTGATAAAAATGCGCGTATTGTAAAGCTCAGACCGAGATTAATACAGAAAAACTCAGGACGAATACACTGGATAATCCATAAAAAAGTTGATAGAAACCGAATTTTTATACTCCTAAAAGTTGCACCCCGAGTGAACTAATTATATCTAGGGAAAAGTATCAAAGGCCTCACCCAAATTGCTAATTAACCGCACACAAAGCTTTGGGCAATAGGACCGCGTAAATAGCAAACCAGCTTTTTTATAAAAAAGGAAAAAGAAGAGTAGGAGATCTTTATACCTGTAAACTACCTTAATAAATACAAGTATCTTATTGAATATAATAAATATTTAATCTGATAGTATTTTAGAAGATTATCTTCGCTTTTGAATAAAATAGAATATAGTAACTGCCACTTCAGCGACAAACACTGACAATAATAGTGGAATTGCAGCCCTACTAATGGTCTCCCCACCGATCGTGATTAAATCCAGGGTCATTACCATTAAAGCCGGCGCGAAACTTTCGCCCTGGGTATTCGCGTACCAAGGGGTCAATATTATGGCAGCGGCTACTGCTCGGAGCGAATAGGAGGACCACACTGCAGACTTGAATTCGGTTAAGAACCAAAACAAAGCAAAGAATATTCCACTAGCAGCAAGGTAAATCAACCAAATTATCCAATAGTTAGTTTCCACCACCATAATTTAGGATTTCACCCAAGTGATAATATGCTCTTCATACCCATCTGGATGCACGAATTCCTCAGACAGTATTTTCTGTTTTACCGAAATTCCTGCTGATTCAATGCTATTAGATGAACTCGCCAACAGTGGATGCCATTCGAATAAGGGTTTATTTTCCGCTCTTAGCCGGTAAGCACAAGTATTGGGCATCCAGTTTGAGTTTTGACGGTACATTTCCTTTACATTTAAACAAGCTGGAACCAAGGTAGTTCTTTGATCATAACTTGTGCAGCGGCAATCCGTTTTACTTAGATATCGACAGGCTACTCTTGTCCAGTGCAGCTCTGAAGTTTCTTCATCTTGAACCTTTTTTAGACAACACCGACCGCAGCCATCACAAAGCATTTCCCATTCTTTCTTAGACAACTCTTCTAAAGGCAATTCCCAAAATTTCTGTCTTAACGGTGTATCTTTAGTCACAATTTATTTTACCGAGAAAATAGCGGACTGATTTCTTCCTCTAGAACCTCTCTTCGCCAACCCGAAAGGTCGTCTTCCCAGAGCAGCTCTCCTGAATTTTGATAGTTTCGTACTAAATTTTGCAACAGACGCTTACGAGCAAGCAATTCTGGCGCGATGGCTAATCTTTCTGCAATTTCAGCAACCACTTTCTGACATGATTTTAATTTTTTCCGTAGCATAGGATTCAATGGAAAATTAAGTATTGAGCGATCCACTTCAGATACATCTACAACCAAAGAATCTATTATTTCAACAATTTCCTTACCGTAAAGAGAGTAAAACCTTCTATCACTGAAGGCAATAGACTCGAAATTCTTTACTGAACCTTCCAGGGACAGGTTCAAAAGATCACTGTCTTTCGCTATCCAATTACGAGGCTTATTTAAACACCTTGCTTTTTCTTCTCGCCAAAGACAAAGCCTTCGTAATTTTGCCAAATCCTGATTATTTAATTTCCAAGCATTGCTGATACCAGCATAAGCATTTTTCCAATTTATCTGGTTTTCAAGCTCACAAACCAATTTCGCCTGAAGTTTGCATTCTTCTTCAAACCACGCAGTCCTATTCTTAGCTTCCAGTTGCTCAAGTAATTTGTCTTGAAGAATCGATAGGTAACATACATCATTCGCCGCATAAACCAACTGGGTATTGCTTAGTGGTCTTTTTACCCAGTCCGAACGAGTTTCGTCTTTCGCGATCTCACTATTCAAAAGCAACTTAACTAGCCCTTGATAGCTTATGGAAAAACCTAAACCACTAAATGCTGCAGCTAACTGGGAGTCAAAAAGATTTGATGGGGTACATTGAATAGAGGTATGCAGTAAATTTAAATCTTCGCCACACGAATGAATAGCAAACTGAAGCTTAGGTCTGTGCAGCAAAGCACAAAATCCACTCCAGTCAGAAACGCATAGAGGATCAACTAAATAGCAAGCATCGGTATCCGCTATCTGCAATAAACCAAGTTTAGGATAAAAGGTATTGGTTCTTACAAACTCAGTATCGAATGAAAGGGTATTAAGCTCAGCCCAGCTCTTACAAAGTGAATCAAATTCAGTTTGGCTTTCAATTAAGTGTATAGGAAAACCATTGTCAGCCCTCATACCTTAATTACTTTCCATAACTTTTCTTCCAGAAAAGGCATGACTCAAGGTGCCACCATCAACAAATTCTAATTCACCACCAACGGGCACCCCATGAGCTATCCTGGACACTGTCACATCAAAACGTTTTAATTGCTCGGCAATGTAATAAGCTGTCGCATCCCCTTCCACTGTTGGGTTGCATGCTATGATCACTTCATCGAAGCGTTCAGTTTCGATTTTGTCGAGCAGTTGACTGACTCCCAGTTGTTCAGGCCCAATTCCATCGATCGGAGAAAGGTGGCCCATTAAAACAAAATAAAGCCCTCTGAACGTGCCAGATTGCTCGATAGCAAATATATCAGCAGGTGACTCGACAACGCAGCAAATCTTTCTGTTTCGTGAATGACTAGAGCAGATTCGACAAATATTCTCTTCGGTCAATGTGCGGCATTGCTGACAATTCCCAACGGCATCTAATGCTGCAGCCAATGACTGGCTAAGCTTTACACCGCCATTACGATTTTTTTCTAGCAAATGTAACGTCATTCGCTGTGCGGATTTTGGTCCTACACCAGGAAGGCAGCGGAACGCTTCAATTAACTGATCTATTAATGGGCTAGAATTCATAATAATCAAAATGGAAATTTAAAGCCTTCTGGTATTTTCAGGTTTCCTGCCATACCGCCCATTTTCTCTTTATTTTTCTCTTCGAGTTTACGGACAGCAGCATTTACCGCCGCAGCCAATAAGTCTTCAATCACTTCTTTTTCTTCAGACAACAATGAGTCGTCTAAATTTACTTTCACTAAATCATGACGACCATTCATATCAACTGTAACCAATCCAGCTCCTGCCTCACCTTTGACAACGATATTAGCGAGATCTTCCTGCGCTTTTTGAAACTGCTCCTGCATTTGTTTAGCTTGCTTCATTAACTCATTTAAATCAGTCATCTCATTACTCTTTTATAGGTGAAATACTTTCTTTTGCTAACTTCGCTGAAAAGTGGCGCAATAATTCCTGAACATTTTTATCTTTTTCAAAATTATCGATCATTTCTTCTTGCGCTTCTTGTTTAAGCCTTTGAAACACCATTGCAGGAGTTTCCTTTTCAACTTTACCGATTTCAATATTTACGGTTATAGGCTCACAAAAATAATCACTAAGAGATTGCGAAAGTTTTGGTAAAATATCTTCGCTATACACTGCGCTTTGATCTTCACTCAAAACTAAAAAGAAATTCTGTCCTCTTTTATGTTTAAACTCAGTGTTTGCTAGAACATTAGCGGCAATTCCATTTACATCGAGCTTGTTATATAGGTCTAACCATTTTTCATGATTAAGTTCGCCTGTTTCTTTATTTTTTCTTTCTAGATCATGCTTAATAGGGTTAAAGTTTTTAATATCTTCTTTTGACGACGCTCGAGGATATTGTTGATTATCAATCGATTCTATTCTTGTGATTTCGATATCAGTCAAGACTAAATTTTGTTCTTCCGGCTTGGCTGACAAATCTCGATTAGTTTCCGAAGGGAGTTTTAGTTCGCTGGATAGATCAATAGAAGAATCTAGCTCATTCTTTTTTTTTTCAGATTCTCCGATTGGTAAATCAACTTTATCACTGGTAAATACAGGTGAAAATATCAGCATGCGCAATAGCACCATTTCAAATGCTGATTTCATGTCCATTGCAAATCGCAAATCTTCTCTGCCTTTCGATCCAATTTGATAATAAAGCTGCAAATCTTCTGCTGAAATTTTGGGAGCCAGTTCCTGTACTTTCAATTGATCACCGAATCTATTATCCACGCCTGTGGGTAAAACCTGAGCAATCGCTAATCGATGAAATGCGGAGAGCATACTATCTAAGGTATATTCATAATCAGGAGTTTGTTCTGAAATTTGATCTACAACTCCAAGCAGTTTATTAACATCCTTATTCGCCATTGCCTCAAGCAAAGCAAAAACTTGTAGCTCTTGTGGGACACCTAACATTTCAACAATTCCTACAGCATCAATAGAGCCCTGACAATAGGAGACCCCCTGATCAACCAGCGTCAACGCATCTCTCATACTGCCACTTGCGGCTGCTGAAATTTGCCACAAAGCTTCCTCATCAAATTCAATGACCTCTTCAGCAAGTATTTTCTTTAAATACTCAACGATAATTTTGGGACTCAGATTTTTAAGATTGAATTGTAAACACCGAGACAAAATAGTTATGGGCAGTTTTTGAGGGTCGGTAGTCGCAAACAGGAACTTTACATGAGGCGGGGGTTCTTCGAGAGTCTTAAGCAAAGCATTAAAACTATGGTTCGACAGCATATGAACTTCGTCGATTATGTACACTTTAAAGCGGCCGCGAGCAGGCGAATACTGAACATTCTCCAATAATTCACGCGTGTCTTCGACTTTGGTTCTGGAAGCAGCGTCAACTTCAATTAAATCGATAAACCTGCCTTCACTAATTTCTTCACAGGCCGAACAACTGCCACAAGGCTCAGAACTTATGCCTTTTTCACAATTTAGACATTTCGCTAAAATTCTAGCTAATGTTGTTTTGCCGACCCCCCTAGTTCCGGTGAAAAGGTAAGCATGGTGCAGACGTTCGTTGTCCAGCGCATTTATCAATGACTTAAGAACATGGCCCTGCCCTGCAACTTCTGAAAAGTTTGAGGGACGCCATTTTCGAGCGAGTACTTGATAGCTCATTTAGTTAGTTCTTCAGGAAACGGACAACAATTGTTGTCAAGTCTATAACGGCAACACGATTTTGGGTATCAATCTTGGGTGGCAACCCTTGTCAGCCACACCGCGGCACATGAATCAGCTACTACCGTTGCTCCCTTCCGGGCCTGGCGGGGTTTATAACGTATCATTGCGCGGGGACCGACAAGAGATACCATAAACTATAATAGCATAGACCTCAGTCGAAATAGCGCCGGATTATGGGTGATTCTCGCCGCCAAAACAAGCTGGCCGTTTGATCTACTAGCGCTTTGTAAGTGCTTTAGGTTAAGGAACCCCCATACTAATTAGCCTAGCATCCTCACCCCCTCCTACAGCAATAGTTACATATTGCTTGTCATTAATTATAAAAGACATTGGGGTTCCAGTAGGTGGAAGCGGCAAATCAAATTCATGGATTATTTCTCCGCTTGTTTTGTTAAATGCACGCAATAAATTACGGCCGCCATCCCTCTGCGCCATAAATAGCAAACTTTTGGTTAACAATGGTCCTGGCCCGGTGGTATCTATAGTGCCTACTGGCCCCGGGTCGAGTATTCCCATATCTATTATTCTCTGTCTTATACCTTCACCATGGGGTACTACCCAGGCATGATCTCCGCTATTTAGATCAATTGCTGTAATTCGACCATAGGGAGGCTTGGTTAAGGGTAATTGCTGGGGGCCGGCAACCGATCTGTCACCGCCTCGCACATAACCCATTTCCTCACGACCACGCCTAGCTTCAATAAGCTGCACAACGATTGGGTTCGATGCTGAAGGAATGTAATACATGCCAGTATCTGGGTCGAAAGCAGCACCTCGCCACTCACCTCCTCCTGACCACCCCGGGAACTGAATCGCTCCGCGCAAGCTAGGCGGTGTAAATAATGGTCCATAATCATACTGTTCGATATTTTGTAACGCTTCGCGACGTAATTCTGTCGAAAAATCGATGAGTGTCTCATCGCTAATACCTTGCGGCTCGAAAGGCGCTGGTTTAGTTGGGAAAGGTTGCGTTAATGAGAGCGCTTCACCAGGGACACTGCTCTGGGGAACTTGTCTTTCTTCGATCGGCCAAACAGGCTCTCCACTAATGCGGTCAAATACATAAGTGAAACCTTGTTTGGATATTTGCGCCACGGCCTTGATGCCTCGACCATTCACATTAATGTCAACTAATGTGGGTGCAGCTGGAAGGTCATAATCCCAAACTCCGTGGTGAACCATTTGGAAATGCCAGATACGCTCACCAGTGTTTACATTAATGGCGACAAGACTCTCTGCGAACAAATTATCGCCTTTTCTCTTGCCCCCATACCAATCGTTTGTAGGTGTGCCCGTAGGGATGTAGGCAATACCTAAATCGTCATCAGCACTCATAATGGACCATGAGTTCGCACTACCGGTATATTCCCAAGAGCCGTCTTCCCAGGTTTCATTACCAAATTCACCGGCCTCAGGAATAGTCTTAAACATCCACTCCAATTCCCCTGTTTCCGGATTAAAAGCGCGTATATGACCTGGAGGTGTTTGCAGGCTGCTGGGCCCATCTGTAACGATTGAATTCACAATTGCTTTGTCATTAGTGACCAAAACAGGCGAAACCACGCCGTACTCTTCTTTATCAATCTCCCGGCCCAACCCAATACTGAGGTCTATCCTTCCAGCATCACCAAAATCAGGGTCTGGCTGGCCTGTACGAGCATTTAAAGACCATAAATACGAATCATTAGTTGCAAACAATATCCTTTCCTTGCCATTACCACTCCAATAAGCAATTCCGCGAGTGTTATACCCTAGATTAGCTGGGCGACCTCCTTCCCAAGCTCGCGTATCGAATACCCAGCGCTCGGAACCACTTTGAGCGTCCAGTGCAACAACACGGCCTAAGGATGTAGGCACATACATAACGCCGGCAATAACAATCGGCGTCGCTTTATAAGATCCCGGGACAGCACGCGAGTTTCCATCGACTATATTCTGAGCGACTGTAGCGTTGTCAACACTTTCCCATGCCCATGCTGTAGAGAGTTGACTGATATTCTGAGCATTAATTTGATCAAATGGTACATACTTTCGGGAACCGTTATCACCCCCATAACTTGGCCAGTCAACATTCTGAGCCGAAACAGTAGTCGTAGTTGCATAGGCAAAAAATACAACCAGATAAAACGACATTGATTTCATAATAAGCGCCAAATCCAATTTAAACAGAAAGAAAGATATTAGCGTATTGGTTATAAATGAAAAGAAATTTAGAGCATGAAAACTAATTATGGCGGTGAGGGTGGGATTCGAACCCACGAAGCCTTACGGCTTACACACTTTCCAGGCGTGCTCCTTCGACCACTCGGACACCTCACCATGTGCTATTTTCAAGACCTCAAAAAATTATATTTGGACTCTTCGAAAAAACGCGCGTACTCTAAAATAAAGCATGCTTTTATACAAGCACCTATTGTCTCTTCATCCTTGGCAACACTATATCTGAGGTTACTGTTTGAGAACTGCGATAAACATTAATATCCAACCCCCCTCGCCTGAGAAAATTGAGAGATAGATTTAAATCTTTTGGCCTGCACATTAAAGAAATATCATGAAATATCCGTTCGCAACATTCTTCATGATAACCCTGATGATTTCGATAAGAGCATAAATAATCGAGCAAACTTGCCGGCTCGATTTTTGGCCCTGAATACTTTACTTGAAAACTCGCCCAATCTGGCTGACCAGTTACCGGACAATTAGATCGAAAGAGATCCGAATAAAGCTCTTCATCAAAAACTAAATCTCTACATGTTTTTAGTAATGATTCATCAGGGCCATCATCCTTTACAGAAATCGATTCTTTATCAATAGACCTGCCAGGCCGTTTTACTAATTCTCCAGGTTCAGATTCACCAGCTGAGATAATAAGTGCTTTTACATCTGAGTGACTAATTTTTGATAAATCATCTCTAATTCTTTGCTGAATATCAGACACATTGAGAAATATTTCATTATTTAAGGAATTCAAATAAAGTTTTAAGGACTTAGATTCAATTATGTTTTTTGAGTCAGCGCTGAAAAATAATTCACCAATCCCAACATTAGGTTTTCTGTTGCTATCTAACCATGAAATTTCATAGGCATGCCAATGATCGAAGCCATACATCTTAATTTTTTTATCGACATCTAGAAGTAACCGCGCAGGTAAGCGAGGAATTTGATGCAAAATATCTGGCTCATATTGCAGAGGGTAAACTGTATTTTCACCTAAAGGGTTTTTACTCATAACTTTAATCTAAGTTCTAATTCCTTTGCCATTGCGAAGCAACCAAATGCAACTACTATAAAGCCCCACTACAAACACACCTAAAATAAGAAACGCCCAGTATACGTCAACATCAGAACTGCCAAGAATTCCGTAGCGGAATGTGTTCACCATATAGAAAATAGGATTGAGTCCAGAAACAACTTGCCAAAATGTTGGTAGTAGCTGTACAGAATAGAAAACACCTCCAAGATAGATTAATGGCGTTAACACAAAAGTCGGGATAATCGAAATATCATCAAAACTATTTGCAAATACAGCATTGATAAAACCCGCAAGCGAAAACACAGCAGACGTTAACAAGATTACAGTAATCGTGATAAGGGGGTGTTCTATCCGCAAGTCAGAGAAGAACAATGCCATCATAGTAACAATTGCGCCTACAGCTAGCCCTCTTGCCATTCCTCCCACGATTACGCCTGAAAGAATTACATAGTTTGGCACCGGTGCTACTAATACTTCCTCAATGGTTTTTTGGAATTTTTGACTAAAGAAACTGGACACTACATTGGAGTAAGAATTTTGGATAACACTCATCATAATCAAACCTGGCATTATGAACTCCATATACTGAAAGCCACCCATTTCACCGATACGTCGACCAACCAAGTTGCCAAAAATCACGAAATACAGCGCAATCGTTATTGCAGGCGGAACTAAGGTTTGCAGCCAAATACGCGAGAAACGTCTTATTTCTTTTATTACGATAGTTTCGAAAGCTATATACTTATGATTGGTAAACATTATTATTTGAGACCATTTTCATTCAAGCGGGACATAAACAATTGCTCTAGACGGTTAGTCTTGTTCCTCATACTAGAAATCTCTATACCCAAACGATCTAATTCTGAAAACACCTCATTAACATTTCGGCCAGCCGCAATAGTAACTTCTATACACTTACTATCGACTTTGCACACACTTACATCTTCAAAATTAAAGATCGGTATAGCCGAGATTTCAACAGGAGAGTCTAGTATAAAGGTTTGTGAATCTAGTTCTTCAAGCAAATTTCGCATACTAGTATTTTCGATAATCAGCCCCTCGTCGATTATTGCAATATTTCTGCAAAGCTGTTCAGCCTCTTCAAGATAATGAGTAGTTAGGATTATCGTGGTGCCACCCTCATTTATCTCAGTCAAAAATTCCCACATTGACCTTCGGAGTTCTATGTCAACGCCCGCAGTAGGTTCATCCAAAATCAATAACCGCGGCTCATGAGCCAACGCCCTAGCAATCATTAATCGACGCTTCATTCCTCCCGATAATAGCCGTGAACGATCATTTCGTTTTTCCCACAGCCCTAACTTTCGCAGATATTTTTCAGCTCGCTCACGAGCTAGCTTTCGAGGGAGTCCGTAATACCCCGCTTGAGTAATCACAATGTCCTGAACTCTTTCGAATTGGTTGAAATTTATTTCTTGAGGTACTACACCGAGATCAAGCTTAGTGTCATATATATGAGTATCCACATTCTTTCCAAAAACTTTGACACTACCTGAAGACCTTTTAACTAGGGTAGATATGACACCAATCGTCGTGGACTTTCCCGCACCATTAGGTCCCAGCAAAGCAAAAAAATCTCCTTGCTGCACTTCTAGCGAAATTCCTTTTAGCGCTTCAAATCCATTGGCATAAGTTTTTTTCAAATCTGTAATGGATATTGCGGTGGTCATACTATCTACCTTTAAATACGAAAAACCAGAGGAATATCCTCCGCGTACAATTGACAATCAAATCATCTTTGCGCACATAAAAAAGCCCAGGTTATACCGGGCTTTAAATTAACGTCTCCTAAAGATTTTTAAACCCCTATCGCCACGAATCAGCTAAAGAAACAGTCTTATTTTTAAGACAAAAAATTACTGTTTTCTAAGTTCGGCTCTATTCGTGCTCAATTCCCCAGCTTGGTAAACCGCATACTCGTAGACCATCGAACTTGGATCATTAGGATCCATTGTCCATTTCATGCTATGTACAAAGTCATGCATATCTTGCCTGAGGGGAGACCGTGAATTGTCGAAGGACAAGGTTACGACCTCATCTGAAATCTCAGTCGCTGTGAGAACCGGTTCCGTGCCTAACGCGCAATAGTGTTTGGCCACAAACTCTCCCTCTTCATCAGAATAAGTGGTTAGCATTTCAACACCGTCTTCGATTACAGTTTCAATAATCGTACTTCCGCCTCCTATGAGCTTCCATTCATATGAAACATCGTACACTGCACCGGTCAGCGATTGCGTCAACTGACCTTCCCACTTGCCAAGTTTTCGCTTAATTTGCTCAAATGCCGCCGTTGATTGCACTTCAGGCATTGTGACATTACCTATCACAACCGGATCTTCAGCAGCTATTACAATATTTGCCGCCAAAGTAAAGATTGAAGCAATTGTTATTGCAGAATGTTTAGTCATTGATAACCCCTATCTAAATTTTTAAAATCTCACTCAGTAATTAAAAACGTTACGCCATGTAAATTTTTGCGATCTTTCAAAAGCTATAATTATGAAATCACATAGACATCCATTAGCATAGTTCTTTCGACTGGGTTTATTACAATTTTTCCTAAGTTTTGAGTACCATCATTAATATTAACTAGCTCATCCATGTAGATCAGAGTGCCTTCTCTACGCCAGACACCAACAGCTGTGCCAGCAGCCATCGTAGTTGCATCAATATAACCTCTTCCTTCCGCCGTATATGTTCCACCCGTGCCTTCCGCATTAGAGCTTAAATGATAACTGGCATAAACCCTGCCATATTCACCCATATTTCCTTCAGCGGTAATAATAGATTCTTTTTCACCGATATCTACCGAAGTTATTTCCATCTCTGTCCTTGATTGTCTGTCTTCTAATGTTAATGACATTGTTTACCCCTATTAATACGTATAAATAATTAATCCGCTCATTCAAAGGTCACATGAATATTACAAGATACAGTAATTAGGATGAATAATAACCTTGAGTGAGATCACAATAGAAATTTCAGAATAATTCCTCATTATATTCTCCATAAAAAAACATAAATTAACATATTAGCCTAATATCAATTAGAACTGTGTTGTAGCTTAATAAGGGTTTAGAACACTTGCGTAGTAGCTTATTTGCTTAAATATTTGCACAGAAGACTTCCTTAACGTTAAATCGATACCCCATTCGTTAATTTTGAGGATAAAACCATGGCATTAGGTGAATTGATAAACGAAGAAACGGGATTAGTTACTAGTCTGAAGGTATTACCTGCCACTGCAGAAGGCGCAAACTATGAAGTAGGCCTCAGAGCAGAAGGCAACTTACGAGGGGTAAAATATGTAACTAATTGGACGTACTCACAGCTAGAGAGGCCAGACGGTACGATTCAAGGGCATGGAGATGGGGTATGCAAGACTGAGTGTGGACAGACGCTATATTTAAAAGGTGCCGGTTGCGCAAAAGCTGTTAATGAGGATGGAGTGGTTCGTTACAAGGTTATAAATCACTGGCACACGAAGTCAGATAAGTTTGCTGATCTCAATGGCTCAGCCATGGTCGGCGAATATAACGTTAATCCCGACGGCACAACTATCGCTAAAATGTGGATTCTAGAATAAGAAAATTATTGCATTAAGGTTTTTAGTAGGAAGAAAATGCTTAGACCCGTCAATCGTTAAACTCTTTGACGGGTCGGTGTCGCTTGTCGCCGATAAAGTTTGCGCGTCACTCAATTATCTGGAATTAAGTCAAAGAAAACTGGTGTGCTCGAATAGTATAGCTCCCCAGGATTAACTAGCGTGTCATAAGCGAAATAAATATAGAGCATAGAAGACAGCTGCATTCCAGCTGGACCAAGCGCTACATCTTTAAATATGTTAATTCGATTAATCGTACTAAAGGTTTTCCCATTAACAGCAGGTTTTAACGTACCAAGGGTCCCGTCCCAAATTTGAAAACCTTGATTTTCGACAAGCTGATAAAACTGATCATAATACTTTGCCACTACATAAAGATTCCCCGTAGTGTTCACGTGACTTGATTCCACCTTTATTTCTGCTATTAGGTCAACTGGGTCAGCGTATTTGAAACTTGGAGGACTATCCGAGGTGCCAAATACATCATCATAAGCTCTCGCTCCACCAAAGAATTGCGCACTTGTACTCACGCCTGTTAGAGTG
>JAQWQD010000032.1 GCA_029244985.1 Gammaproteobacteria bacterium
TAGATGGGTTGACAGAATACATCAGGGCCAAAATCAGAACTGATCTAGCCAGTGTGCGTGCATTGCTGTTCATTTATATTCCTCCGTGAGCAGGCACATACCAAATGGCCGTTGAGTCGCATACATAAACATTCGCATTAGCAGCAACAGAAAAGCAGAGTAGGGTTATTGTTGCTAGTAGTTTGGTCATTTAACAATCTATCTCTTTCCAGTTTTCTTCTGCGTAGTCGGCAAGAGAGGGGGTAAAACTAGCCGTTATCCAAGGTCTCTCTCGGCAATTGTTATACATGACCGCTGCCCGGCTGGCTGGTACTTGCCAAGCTTCGTCAGTTAAAAGGCCTAAAGAATATTGCTGCCAAGCGTTGGTGACTGTTACGGACCTATGCAGAATAAGTTGTTCGCGTATCAGGCGCTGAATTGGGCTAAGGCTTTGGTAATCTTGCGGCAATCGTAATTCAACTGCTTGTAACTGCCCCTCTAAAGGAGCAAGTAAATAATTCGATTGCATCTGATTTCTGCCTTGAATTGCATTCGCGATTGCAATCCGTTGGGATTGTTGAAGCTCTAATCCTACGAAAACTAACCCAGCGAGAACTCCCAGCATTCCAATCAATTGTATCCATATATCTAAACTAACTTTCTTCATAATAAATCCGCATTAGCAACAAAAAAGCAGAGCAGGGTTATTGTTGTTAGTAGTTTCATTGGTTGGGTGAATGAAGAAACGACATTACTCTTTCATTAATGAAATTTGCGTCGATCTCTGATCTCCCGGTGCCAGCCATATGGCCCCATAATGATGGTATTACAACAAATTTGGAGTTTGGTATTAATTCAGCCTCCCATCGTAAGGCTTCTATATGAAAATATTGATCGGTCTCACACGGCATATATAAGACCTCGGATTTTATTGAAGACAGAGCCGCTTCACTGTCACCATTAAATCCAAGCGTTTTACCAATATCATTACGCTGCCAAGTGTTCGCTAACGCAATCAAGTTGTTAGCGTCCCAAGTCTTAACAAGAGTTTTAAAGAATTCAATAAAGTCCTCTGGAGTTTGCAATCCCATGTCTTTATACAAGGCTAATCGAAACCATTCTTGAGAAGTCCCCCAACCCGCCCAGTGAGTTCCTCCTGCTTCTAATCCAACCGTTGGAGGCTCAGCATATAGACCATTCATATAGGCTGAGTCTGCCATGATCGCTGTCTTAAAACCTTCAAGCCGGACAATGCCGTGTGGATGCTCAATAGCTGAGCCACAAATTCCTACGGTTTGTCTCATAAAGTTTGGGTGACTTACGGCCCATTGGAAAGCTTGCTGCGCACCCATAGAGAATCCTACTACTGCAGCAGCTTTCGTTACCTCAAATACTTCTGTTAAAAGGCGATGCTGAGCGGCAATGTTATCTCTGATTTCAATTGTCGGAAAATTAGGTCCGCTAAAGGGTCGGGGTGTGTTGCTTGGAGAGCTAGAGTAACCATTCTGGAACATATCTGTCGCCACGATAAAATATTCATCCGGCGAAAGAGCCTTGTCTTCCTGTATTAGAAAATCAAATCCATGATGGTCGCCAAGATATGCTGACGGAACTAATACAAGATTGTCTTTTTCTTCATTAAGTTGGCCATGAGTTACATATGAAAGGATAGCGGAAGGCAATATCTGGCCGTTTTCCAACTCAAAATCTCCGAGTTCAAAAATTTGATGACCGCCGTCAGCCAAAGAAACTTCTGATAGAAGTATTGCAAATGCCGCAGAAAGTATCACTAATCGTTTACTCATATTACACGCCTTGTTTTATTATATTCATCCCCAGAAGATACTCGGTTTAGTGTCAGGCAACACCTCAAAATACCTAACCGTTCGTCCAATATAGTATGTGTAGGGATGCGATGGAACCTAATTAGGCAAGTGGGGGGAGTACCCGACTGTTCTACTATTTAACTAAGGGTAGTTGGCGAGTAGTTCTTCACCTTTGCACATGAATCAATCCCTCAAATCTGTTTCTCAGGATTCTTGGAAGAAGTTGTATTTGTATCATTCAAACCGTTAGGCCTGCGTCCAGCAAAAGACTTTTCCGGTCCAATGGTTGGAGTTTTTCATCGGGGTCTGGAGAAGGGATAGCTGAAAGCAATAAGCGTGTGTAGTCGTGTTGAGGATTATTAAATATCTCCTCCACCGATCCTCGTTCTACTACGTTCCCTGAATACATCACTAACACATCATCACAAAATTCTCTGACCACCCGCAGGTCATGGGCGACAAACAGATAAGTCAGGCCTAATTCGGATTGCAACGACGCCAACAGATCAAGAATTTGCGCTTGTACTGACACATCCAGTGCTGACACTGACTCGTCACAAACTACTAAGCGCGGTTCTAAAATCAGTGCTCGAGCAATTCCGATGCGTTGTCGCTGGCCGCCAGAAAAAGCATGGGGAAATCTCGAAGCAGAGGAAGAGTCCAACTGCACTTTTTCCAGCATTTTCGCTACCTGCTGTTTGCGCGATTCCTTATCTCCAATACCATGGATGATGAGGGGCTCTTCAAGAATCGTCTGCACTGTCATCCGTGGATTCAGTGACGCAAACGGATCCTGGAAAATCATTTGAATTTCACGTCGCAGGGGCAATAGCTCCTTTGGCGAGAGCGAGTGTAAATCATGCCAACCTTCACGGCTGTTGTAGCGAACCGTACCTGAATCGGGTTCGATGGCGCGAAGAATAGAACGCACCAGGGTAGTCTTGCCAGAACCGGATTCGCCCACAATTCCCAATGTGGAAGATTCATTTAACTCAAAGGACACTGACTTCACAACAGACTCGCCAGCGAAGGATTTGCATAGATCTGTGACGCTTAGTAACTGACTCATGGGCTGAGCTCGCGAAACTCTCTAATTTTCCGCCCTGCATCGGCTTCTACCAGGAAAGTACCTGCGCCGATAGCAGCCCCATCGGACCAGTTTTTGTTTTTTTCGCGAAAATCAGTAGCTGCCCCCGGCATCGATGATAATAGATGCATGGTATAGGGGTGCTGGGGATTTTTTAGCACTTGTCGGACGCTGCCAATCTCCATCACCTGGCCGTTGTACATGACAACAACTCGATCAGCGATTTGCGCCACGACTCCTAAATCATGCGTGATAAATAATACGGAGTTGTTTAGTTTGCGTTGCAGTGACTTGATTAATACGAGTATCTCGGCCTGAATTGTGACATCCAGCGCCGTTGTCGGTTCATCACAAATGAGTAATTGAGGATGACAAATCAACGCCATGGCAATTACTACTCGCTGACGCATGCCGCCTGAGAATTCGAATGGAAACATGCGCATTTTCGATTCAGCGTCTGCCAGACCAACTTGCTCCAACATGGCAGCGGCTTCGGCCCAAGCTACATCTGGCGAGACATCTCTATGACACAACACCGCTTCTGCAACTTGATCACCGATGCGATGGACCGGTGACAAGGCCGTCATAGGTTCCTGGAAAACCATACTGACAAGGCCGCCGCGTAGATTCTGCATCTGCGGATCACGCTCATCCAAAGAAGTAATAATTACAGGCTCACCGTCTTGAGGATTCAATTCAATTTCCCCAGATGATTGTGCAGTATCAGGGAGTAGTCGCAGAATAGCATTGCTGGTAACCGACTTACCGGATCCGGACTCACCCACAACTGCAGTAACTGAATTGCGTGGCACTTCAAAGCTCACTTCGCTCAGCGCCCTCACCAACCCAAGTTCAGTTTTAAATTCAACACTCAGGCCTCTTATGGATAACAGAGAATCCGTCATTGTTGCCTCAAGCTACTATAAGGATCAGCAGCGTCTCGCAGGCCATCGCCCAACAGATTGAATGCAATCACGGTGACAACAATGAAAGCGCCCGGCAATAGCAACCAGGGAGTCATCACAATTACCTGGTAATTCTGCGCCTGCTGCAGAAGCACTCCCCAACTCACCACTGGCGCTCGCAATCCGATTCCCAGAAAACTCAGTGCAGTTTCACCCAGTATCATGGCAGGTACTGCCAGGGTTGCCGTAGTAATAATGTGCGATGAAAAACTGGGCAGCATGTGACGAAAAACAACTCGTTGATCATTAGCACCGATGAGTCTTGCTGCCACAACAAAGTCTTCTTCGCGCATGGCAAGGAATCGTCCCCGCACTTGTCGCGCCAGAGTAGTCCATCCAAACAATGACAATATTATGGTCACGCCAAAATAAGTTGTGATCGGTGACCATGCTGCAGGCAGCGCCGCAGACAGCGCCATCCACAGAGGTAAGGTGGGAATGGACTGCAGTACTTCCGTCATTCGCTGTACTGCACTATCAAAGATGCCACCCAGATAGCCAGCGAACCCGCCGAGCAAGACTCCAAGAAAAAGAGTGAGGCCCACTCCAACCACACCTATCGATAAAGATACCCGCGCACCGTAAAGCACGCGGCTAAACACATCGCGGCCTAAAGAATCTGTACCAAACCAATGGATATAACCAGGTCCATTTGGGTCCACGCTAAAGAGATGCCTTTCTGCTTCAAACAATCCCCAGAATTCATAAGGCTCGCCCCGAGTGAAGAAGCGAATAGGGTAAGCAGTGCTGGCGTCTTCCTCGTACTCCCGCATCCATGTATCGGGATTAATCGTGAGTTCCAGGTCATAAACGAAAGGCCTGAAATTAAACTGCCCTTCTGCGTCGAAGAAGCGAACATCCATTGGCGGTGCATTGATGGCGCGGGAGTTGCGTTGTTCCGGTGTGTAGGGACTGATGAATTCGCAAAATATAGCGATCGTATAAAGAAAAATCAGCGAGCCCGCAGCAATCATTGCCAGGCGGTGGCGACGAAATTTCAGCCAAGCTAACTGCCCCGGAGTAAGTTCCCTAAGTTCGCTCATAACGAATCCTCGGGTCCACCCATGCCAGCAACAGATCAGAAAGTAACATGCCGACGACAGTAAGCATGCTGAGTAACATGATGAGACTACCGGCCAGATACATATCCTGAGCGATCAGCGCTTGCACCAATAATGGACCGGTAGTAGGAAGATTCAGCACAACACCGACGATTGCTTCGCCCGAAATCAGTGCCGGCAGTAGTAAACCGATAGTGCTGATAAAGGGATTTATCGCTATGCGCACCGGGTATTTCAATAATAGCTTCAGCGGCGGCACGCCCTTGGCTCGAGCAGTGGTTACATAGGGTTTTTTGAGTTCATCCAATAAATTCGCCCGCATCAATCGCATTGTGATCGCCATGCCTGAAGTACCTATGACAACTACAGGTATCCACAAGTGTGACAGCATGTCCGTGAAACGCTCCCAGCTCCAGGGCGCATTGAGATACTCAGGCGAAAATAAGCCCCCGAAACTTAAGCCGAACCAGCTGTAACCCAGATACATAAGAACCAGAGCGATTAGAAAATTTGGCGTGGCCAGACCAATTAAGCCGATGGTAGTAAAACTGTAATCCGCGATTGAGTATTGACGCACTGCAGAATAGATACCAATTGGCAATGCCATCACCCAAGTAAAGATCAAAGCGCAAACAGTGATAAGCAAGGTGTAACCAATACGCTCCCAAACCAGTTCATTAACTGGCCGAGCGAAGAGGTAAGAAAAACCCATATCGCCTGTGATGAAATTGCCAATCCATCCCAAATACTGAATGGGTAAAGGTTGATCTAGATTGTATTGGGCTCGCAGGTTTTGAATGCGATCATCGCTTAGGTCAACACCTGTCGCTGAAAGACGATCCAGTGTGGAAGTGACGATATCCCCCTCAGGCAATTGAATAATGATGAAGACTAATACAGAGATGACCGCCAGGGTTGGAATCATTCCCAGCAGGCGCCGAGCTAAATAGTTTCTCATTGATCAAAAAACCAGGTAGCCGGATGGTAAGGCATGGTATAACGAATATCCCATCCCCAGAGACCTGATTCCACGACGTTCTTGAGTCGATTCGAAGTAACAACAGGTTGTGGAGCAAGGCCGACAGTCCCAATAGTCCACACGTTTTCAGCATTGGCGGCTAGTATCAGTTTACCCACTTCGATTCGTCGATCTCGATCCATGGTTGTTGCCAGCTCATCCGCCCAAAGTTGCAACTGGCGAATTTCAGGAGGTGGCTCTTCACCCAGATTGCCATCGGTAAGATACCAGCGAGACCACTCACTCCACATAGCGAGACTGGCCGCTAGTTTTCGCGGAACCCAAAAATCTGGGTTGATGGGAAACAAGACATCGGTAGTTCGGTCCGCGTGCCAAACTGTCATCTCAAGCTCACCGGATATAGCGCGTGAATACTGTAACTCACGATCGATCAGCCGCTGCCGAACATCCAGGCCAACAGCATTCCAGTAACTTACAACCAGCTCCATGGATATTTGTTTTGGAGTCTCTGTATCCACGTACTCAACTGTCAGGGTAAGCGGACTGCCATCGGATAATTCCCTGACACCATCCCCATCCACATCGTGCAAGCCAATCTCGTCAAGCAATGCTTCTGCAGCATCGGTGTCGTACTGAGCCCAGGCTGTGGCGAATTCCGGTTCGAAGTAATCACTGCCAGGAACCACTGTTACCTGGCGCGGAGTACCGCGACCAAAATAGATAATGTCATTCATCTCGTTGCGATTGATCGCCATGGACAGCGCACGACGGAACCTTACATCGGCGAACAATGTGCGCTTCTGCTCATCGGCAAAATTCATATTGGCCTGTATGGAGAGATCGCTCCCGTGCAAGCGGTTCCATACATTGACTTTAATGCCACTCGTCCGCTCTCCCAGTTTTAGCAAAGGAATGTCCTGCGTAGGCAGGCGCACACCGGCGAAATCCAGTTGCCCAGTTGATGCCTTGGCTACTGCAATCTCAGGCTCCCGCACATCCTGTGCCTCGATAGCATCGATGTAAGGAAGCTGTTGACCGTTTGTATCCACTTTGTGAAAGTAGGGATTGCGTTCATAGCTATAGAGTCCGGGGGTAAGGCTCTCGATTTTGTAAGCGCTGGTAGTTGGATGATTTACCAGGTCGGGAAACAAACGCCTCTGCATGCTGGTAGTCATGAACGCAGACCAATCACTGAAACCCAACTCCTCCATACGCTCGGCAATTACTTCCTCATCCGCATAATCCGGATGAAATTCACGAAAGTAATGCTTGGGCATCAAGAAATATTCTGGCGATTGCGCCATGTAATTAATGTAGAACGGTTCGGGGCTTGGAAAATTAAATACAAAAGTCCTGTCATCAATGGCAATGACTTCGAGGCCAATAAAATCCGGCAGAGTTACCGGCATGAAATTCTTGTTGAGCTGCAAGTCATTAATGCTGAACAAAATATCTTCCGTGGTCAGAGGATGGCTATCGGACCACTTCAATCCCCTGCGTAGCGTTATTGTCAACTCCCTACCATCTTCATTGTACGCATAGGACTCGGCGAGATTTGGCAGGATAGTTTTATGATCAGGCGCGATCGTGAAGATACCTTCCGGGGGAATGAACATACCGCGATCTTCATGAGTAATATTTGCCACTCCGCCATAAGTTCCTATTGAATCCAGTGGCACGATGACGATGGGGTCGTCGGGCAGGCGCTCTTCCACCGGTGGTAGATCCCGGTTATCCAGATAAGCGCTTTGGGAAAAAGAGGTGATACCTAATTGTGAAGCAGTTTGGGCTGGCTTGAGCCACGCGTCTGGTACTTCCAGCTCTGCTCCGTTTGCGGGCTGAATGGCTAGCGAGGCAAGGAATGCGAGTGAGACTATCGAGTCACCAGGATGCAGCTTGTCCGCCAATCTCTTCTGAAAAAGTCGGCTCATGAATCGCGCCACCGATGAGGTCGATCCTTGGGCCACAATTGGATCATGACACCATTCGCTGAATCCGGATGTATGAAAACACGATCAGTACCAACGCCCATCAACTCGATACCATTTGTCTGCAGCTGTTCTACTGCAGTATCCAAGTCTGCCACTTGCATCGCTAAGACATGAATTCCCTCACCTTTATCTCTCAAGATTTGGGCAACGCGGGATTCATCATTTGTGGCCGAGAGTAGCTCGATGAAGGAACCATCAGCCAGAGGAAAGAAAGCCTGTTTGATACCGTGCTCTTCGAAATCCACGAAGTGCTGCAGAGGCAAGCCCATCTGGTCTCGCCATTTTTCGATGGCGGAGTCCATATCCTCGACCACGTAAACCAGGTGATCCTGACCAAGGAAAGTTGGAAAGCTCTGCGGCTCTTTCATATTTTAAGACTCCCTCGTTTTCCGATAAATTCAAGTAAGCAGGGCTGAGAAAACGAGACCATTGTATCTATTGCTGTGGAGGTTATTATAACTGCACTCAAATAGGAAGCATGGGTCTGACGCTCGATTTATTCGCACAAACACCAATACAGTTGATTGAAAGCATTAATCAAAGGAGCACAAAGCGGCCAATGGCAGAAAACGCTAAGAGAATCCGACTTTCACCTGAAGTACGACGCAATCAGATTCTGGATGCAGCGAAACAGGCGATCGCCAATGAAGGCTTACAGGCGTTTTCCCTGAAGCAGCTAGTTGCTGACGCCGGCATTTCCGAACCCCTGCTCTTTCATTACTTTTCTTCGCGCGTCAATCTCTTACAACAGTTATTGATCAGGGACTATGAAAATTATCTCAAATCTATTCATAGTTCACTCGCTAGTGCCAATACACTGGAAGAAGTTTGTAGAGTGTTTGTCGCACGCAACTACGACCACGTAGATGAAGACTGTGTGATGGATATGCTACTGGAAGAACCGGACGTAGCAGCGGCGGTGGAAGCACAGCGTACCAAACACCACAAGCAACGACGAAAACTCCTGATCAATGTGGTCGCCGAAGATATTGGCGTGCAGCGCAAGAAAGCCGCAATGTTGGTACGCATGGCTTCAGCAGCATCTATGGCCGCCGCCAAATACGCCCATAAAAACAAGGTATCGAGAGAAGATGCTATCCAGATAGCAATGGACTTCATCGATCAGGGATTCAAGTCCCAGAGCGGGAAATGAATGTCAGCTATCCTGCTTGTTCGGCTGTTTTAGTTTAACTATAATAAATTCGTGCTCATGCAGAGGCGGCTTGGGAAGGCGCTTCGGAGCGATAGATTCCTTACCAGAAAAACTTCAACGCCAATCATAATTCAGGAGACTGACGTGCATTACAAGGCTACCGCGGCAGACCACGAAACGGGCACGCTTCCCAAGGAAGTACTTGCACAAATAAACGAAGCCATCAAGGCCGATGGCTTTGCGCTTGTGAGTGGGCTTGTCTCCGAAGAGACTAGAGAACTTCTACTTCCTACAATCACCGAGGATGTGAATATCGTCCGGGCCAATGCCAATGGTGAACTAACTCCCCATGAACAACATACCGGCGTAGGTCATTTACAACTTGGATTACGCCGCTATTCGCCCTACGTACGAACAGATCTAGCTGCTAATCCACTTATTGAGAGCGTTGTTGCCGAAGTCCTTGGTCAGGGTGCCTGGCTGGGATTTTACAACGGCAATGTGAACTGTCCGGGCAGCACCAGTCAGCCGCTGCACTTCGATCGACCTTACTCCTGGAAAACCAAAGAACAAGCGGAGGCCGATGGACAAACATGGCCACCACCAACCACCACCCTGTCCTGCTCAGTCGCGTTTGCGGACATAACAGCGGAAACTGGAGCCACCGAGATTTATCCCGGCTCGCACCGAGAAACCGAAGTAGCCACCTGGACTACAAATCGTTTGAAAGAACGCCCCGATCTTCTGGAGGAGTGGGGCCCACCGGCACGCATGGAAATACCTGCGGGATCCGTCTGCTTTCGCGACCCACGCATGTGGCATCGCGGTGTACCGAATCTTTCCGACCGCCCACGAGCCATGTTGGGGCTAACCTACCATTCGGCACGGGGAAATCATTGGCGTGGCCGAATAGTGCACGTGGTGTCTCCAGAAGACCAGGTTCAACTGGATGACGACCCTGCGCTTAAGCTTATGGATGAGGGCGGCGTTGGTGATGGTCGGCTAATCTTTCACAGCAGCGCTCGTTTCGCCATTGAAAAAGAATCGCTGCACGGTGTTAATCGCAATATTAATTTCGTCGATGAAGAAGTGAATCATTTGGTAAATGCCCATAATCGCGGCGGCGCTCACGTCGAAAAAGCTGAGTAAAAACTCATGACCCGAGTTCTTTACATCGGGGGCAGCGGCGAAATTTCCTTCGCCTGTGTCGAAGCAGCCGTAAATGCCGGACAGCAAGTCACTGTTTTCAATCGTGGCACCCGCGGCGAGTCGTTTCCAGAAGGAGTTGAACAAATCGTTGGCGACCTCAATGATGCTGAAGCTTACTCCAGGCTTGCCACCCTCGAGTTTGATACCATTTGCCAATTCATTGGTTTAAGCACAAAAACCATAAGCAGAGACATCGAATTTTTTTCCGGTCACTGTGGACAATACGTTTTTATCTCCTCTGCGTCGACCTACCAGAAGCCCTGGAATGGCGAAGTAATCACCGAGGACACGGCTCTGGAAAATCCTTTCTGGGAATACAGTCGGATGAAAGCTGATTGTGAGGTTTTGCTTTTTGAAGCGCACGCAGCAGGACAATTACCCGTAACTGTGGTGCGCCCAAGTCACACTTATCGCCGACGATTGCCCGGCACCTGCTTTCCAGGAGATCACATGGCGTGGCGCATACTTAACAATAAACCCATAATCGTGCACGACGACGGTGAATCACTATGGACCTTAACTCATGCAAATGACTTCGCCCGCGCACTTGCTAGTCTGTGTGGAAACAAAATAGCCATTGGGGAAGCGTTTCATATCACCAGTGATTCGGTCCACACTTGGAATGAAATCGTAGAGCTTGTTAGCAAGGCTCTCGATCATCCAATCAAGTCAATACATGTGCCGGTTGAAAAACTGATCGAGTACAGTGAGATGTGGCGCGGCCCACTTAAAGGCGACAAGGCAAACTCAATTAAATTTGATAACAACAAAGTGCGTGAAGCCATAGGAGGCTGGCAATGTGAAATTGAATTGCCAACAGGACTGATAGAAGCTGCAGCCTTTACTCGTGATCTCATCTCTAAAGGATATACACCGGACAAGCGACTGGATGCATTGATCGATCGAGTGATAAGCGATCAATAGCATTAAATCTTAAACATCTCGAGCAAGGCAGACTACCACTGACCGCTTTCTTGACCCACCGAAAGGATAACGGCCATGCATCACCCGGTGATTGTCCACCAGGGCAACATCGCCGTCCTTCCAGTCCAGTGGTAAAACGAACTCATTGGCTATATTGGCTAACTCAGCGGGGGCTTCATCTTCGATAGCCTCGTCGTTGCCAAAGGTCAGGGGTTCTTCCTGCTCTTCCCCCACCGGTTTCCAGCCAAGATGGGCTGCAAGTACCTGGTTGTAAAATGACTCACTGCCATCGGGGAGTTTTTTCACCGCGGGCATTACGGGTGTGGTGGTAATAAGAGAGCCATCTACTTCCCAGCGCCAGGAATAACCCAAAGTCTCAAGCCGTTCTTCAGCCTCAGCGACAGTCTCCACACTAAGGGTGCTGGCCCAGCTGCGTCCTTGGCCCGAATCCTCATCTGCTTCAGCTGGCATCTGTATCTTGTATTTCAAACCAAGCGTAGCGAACTGCTCAGCCCACTTTGGATGCCGCTCTTTAAATTTTGCGTAAAGCCAATCCGAGCGACAGAGCGGTGTGGCGCCGCCCTCTTCCGCTGCTGTCAGGCAGCAGAAAAATATCTTCTCTGGCGACAATGGCGTCTGCGCCATTTCATGATGGAGGAATATCTCTACATCTGGCGGCGCCTCATTAGCAGTGAAAACACGCGGCGTGAAATTTAGCCGCACCGCGTTGGACAGGGATTCTTTGTAGGTGAAATCGCCATAGCCGAACGCCGCACTGAACGCATCAAAGTCTTCAGCTGTTTGAATCGGAAAGCCTCTAAACAATACGGCTCCAGCACTGGCCAGTTGATGTTTGAAACTCTCGGATTCAGTAGCAAGCCAATTCAGCACATCAGACATCTCAGTCAGACCGGTCTGATTTTCAACAACAAAAGGGAAAGCCGAATCAGTCATAGATAGGGTGAAAGGTATTAAAAGCGGCTTCGCAGAAAACACCAGGATCGTTATAACGTCGATTTCTGTTCAAGGCTGAAATACTGGCCATATCTTCGTCACTGAGCTGAATGCTCTCAGCGTCCAGATTATGTTTCATGCGTTCTGGATTCGTGCTCTTTACTACTACCGAAGTGCCACGTTGCACACCCCAGCTCAGCAATACCTGGGCAAGCGTGCAGCCAACTCTGTTGGCGATTTCTTTAACGACGTGCTGCTCAAGAATTGACTCGCTCTGCTCCGCCATATCCAACTCAACATAGGACAGGGAACCCAAAGGTGAAAATGCAGTAACTTCCAATCCATAACCCTTGGCCAAGCGTACAAGATTTTCCTGCACTAGATAAGGATGGGATTCAATCTGCAGTACTTCTGGAGGGACATTGCTGTAATTCATTAGGTCATGAAGGAGGCCACTATTGTAATTGCAAACACCGATATATTTGACTGTCCCACTCTTCTTTAAAGCTTCCATGGCATGCCAGGTATTGCTCAATGACACTTTTGCTAGCTTCATTGCTGGCTGATCCGAATTGGGATCGTAAAACCACTCTGCCGGATACCTTGTCTCAAAAGGCACATATTCCAGAGCAATTGGAAAATGGATGAGATAGAGATCTAGGTAGTCCAGTTGTAAGTCACTAAGAGTCCGCTCCAAGGCAGCAGGCACATGCTCTGGATCATGATAGGTATTCCATAATTTTGAAGTGATCCAGAGTTCTTCTCTAGAACACAAGCCTTCAGAAATACCACGTTGGAATCCGCGACCTACTTCGGCTTCATTGCCATAGTCACTGGCTGCATCGAAGTGACGATAGCCACATCGAATGGCCTCAACTACGGTTTCTTCGCAGGCGTCCGGCGCTATCTTCCACAAACCGAACCCGATGGGTGGCATGTCTTTAACTGATTCGAATGACATAAGAGTTATTTCTATTGATTACTTGTTAACAGATTCTGGATATCGACTGCCTGTCCAGTCTCGATGGATTCCTGCGCAGCCATGCCAACTAACACCGACATCAAGCCGTCATGGGTCGTGACCGAAGGTGGCTTTTCTTCCCGAATCGCATCGATGAATTCCCGGTGCTCGAGAAAACTCGACCCGTGATGGAAGCCTTCATGCTTTACTCGAGTATCTATTTCAATGGGAACGGACTTGCCCGAGTTCCGTTCACGCTTGCTGATGAAAACCTCGTCTCCTGGTACCGTGGTTTCCAGTTTTCCATCGTCGCCGGTCACAGCGATCATTTGTTCAAACTTGGAACCTTCAGCGAACATGCAAAGATCCAGCATAGCCCGGGCGCCAGTGTCGTATTCTACGATCACGTAGGCGTTATCAAGAATATCCGGCACTTTGCCATTGTACACTTCATCGAGGTGATTTACTGACTGTGCACCAGACGCAATAACTCGTTTTGGATTACCGGGCACTACCAGATTCATCAGGTCAAAGAAGTGACAGCACTTTTCTACCAACGTGCCGCCGGTATTGCGATTGAATCGATTCCAATCTCCCACTTTTCGCAAAAACGGAAACCGGTGTTCCTGAATGGCACACATTTTCACATTTCCCACTTCAGGCAAGTGCAGCAGAAGCGCGCTAGTAGTCGGCATATAGCGGTATTCCAAACCAATCCAGACTATACCTTTGTGCAACGCGGCAGAATTGTCCAGCTCCAGTGCATCAGCAAGGGTCGTGCACATCGGTTTTTCCAACATCACGTGCTTGTCTGTCTTGAAGACATCCCGCATCAAGTCGATGTGGGTGAAATTCGGTGAAGCTATGACCAGAGCATCAATATCGTCATTGTCGAGTAGATCTCTGTAGTCTGCATAAACACTTGGTGTAAATCGATCGGCGCAATATTTTCGCGCCCATTGCCGTGGCTCTTCGTTAGGGTCTGCAACCGCAAGGATGTCGACGTCATCCATCGCCGCCAGATTGCGAATATGCTCGCAGCCCATCATACCGGTTCCGATAATTCCGTACCGAATAGTCACGCCTTGTCCTCCAGGGGGTTGAGTGCTGCTGCAGAAATACGTATTAAAGCACAACTATAATAATAGGCAAGCTGCCCCGAATTAGATATTCTAATGAACTGTTCAGATTTTCAGGCTTGGTCTGTACAACATGTCGTGCCACTTCCTAAAAAAGACACTTATCTTAAAAAGGAGCATAGGTTCAAGGCAATTCTCTGGGCACCCATTTATCGATCGTTTCTTTAATATCGGCTATTAACATTTAGTTTTTGATTGTTATTTAGGCAATGAATAATCTGAAATATTAATACCCGGCTCTTTCTGACAAATCAAATCAGATAACGCTTTCCCTGAAGCTGCAGCTGTTGTCCAACCTATCTGGCCATGGCCAGTATTTAGATAGAGATTCTTGGTTTCCGTTTTACTAATTATTGGGACACCTGACGCTGATACAGGTCTTAAACCGCTCCACTTTTTAGTTGTCTCTTGATTTATATAGGGTCTTGATTCGGGAAAAATACTTCCGAGCAGGTTATATAAGTTTTATGATGAACTAGTTTCGGACGAAACCTGCGAGGGGTTTTTGAAATTCAGCACCAAACCCATTGAGTAACTCTTTTACTTCTTCATTTACTGGGCCAAATACTATGAATTTCGTGACGTGAACGGCGTCTTCAAAGAAATAAATATACGGCTGCATGTTTTCGCCATGAGCCAGAACTGCATTGTTATCAATGTAACGCTCATAAATTGTAAGCCTGCTCTCATCTTCATTTAAGCAATATTCGTAAGCCAATGCGCCAGGTTCGTTGGCTTTAACATGAGCCACTATTTCCTCTAATTTGTCGTCAACAATTTCTCTGTTTACTATCGCCCCTTCATAAACCCAGTGAATAGCGCTATTCATAATTCCCCCTCCCTCATCTTTTTCCAAATTAGCTTTTAAGTATGGCGTTGGCAACTGTAATTATTAGGGAATGGCAAAAGCAGAGTATGGTTATTGTTGTTAGTAGTTTGTTCATTCTACAAGTCTTAATCGGATTTCAAATTTTTCGCAATCATTGAATTGAAGATTCGATTTGAGCACCTCTCAATACATTAGGAAGAGCATAATTACCTTCATGGCAGGCGAACTCATAGATTGGGCCCGCAGTTACACCGCGAGACGCTTGGTCTGTCGTCATTGGAGCAGAGATAGTCCAAGGTTGAGTAAACATTTCCGGATCGGCCACAATCACTTGATAGTCCATATTTGATTCATCGATTCTCGTCAATCGTTCAACTAAGATAAGGCTGTTTCGTGCGCTTCGCCATGGCCATGCCCAATAGTACTCGAGTTTATTCGCGAAGTTTCTAGATTCAATCACCAGGGTATCCCCTTCCCAATGAGCTCGCGCGTCTCCCAACCATTGGCCTATCTTATCCGAAATAAATGGTCGATCATCGAGGGGAATAATCCTAAATTCATGATACATCTCATGCGCAATGACAATCGTATCTTCGGTTTGGACTATCTGATAATTCATATTGTAGGGCTGCAATGCAACCATTGTAATGCCGTCGGTAATGCAACGCTCACCTGTATCGAGATCGGTGTAGTCATTAAATGGACCGACGCCGTAACGAGCCGATTGCGCATCGGACCACTGCTTTTTCTCTGGGTGCCAGGGAATCCGACCGTCAGGTGGATCGATTATCAATGAGCTCCGGCCGTCATCCAAGGTTACCGTGCCGGAATCTAACCAGAACCGGTTATAACCGCCTGGTGTGCCGGGGTCAGGGTCTGCACTTCGAGATAAAAGGAATTGTTCACGCTCATTTTCAATAATCTTCCTTTCTTCGTTTGTTAAGAACGGCTTATCTTCCAGTAAAAAAGGTCTTTCCAGTGGAGTAACGGTAGCGCCAGTCCATACGCCCTGTAAATCTGGCGTACCCCAATTCGTGCGCGGCACATCGGCAAAGGTCTCAATAGAGCAAATAAATAAAGTAGCCGAAAGACTGTAACTAGCAAAATATGCCGCTTTTATTATCCTTTTCTCCGCCATAATCTTTACCGTTTGTTCGTCGAATGCTTTACCGTTTGTTCGTCCAATATAGTATGTATGGAGGTGCGATGGAACCTACTTGGACAAGTGAGGGTACCCCGCTGGCCGTTTGCGGAACTTCTATTATCCTGCACAAGCGAGTAACCTATATCTCTGCTAGGGATCCTCATTCAACCCGATTCATTTGGAGCACTCTCCCATGAAAACAATTAGTTCTTTGATTCTCTTTGTTTTTTCCTATCTGCTCACCGCGCTGGTCGCGGCTGCCGATGCGTACCAAGCGCCCCGCACCGAATGGGGCAAACCGGATCTGCAGGGTGTCTGGAATTTCTCTTCTAATGTGCCGATGCAGCGCCCCACGCAATATGGTGAACGGCAGTTTCTAACCGATCAGGAGATAGAAGACGTTTTGGCTCGGCGGGCTGAAGCCGATGCTAATTCAGACTCGGCTCTGCCAATTGAAGGTGTCGATGCGTCCTATAATGATTTCTGGATAGAAAATGCCGGTATAGGCGACACCCTACGCACTTCCCACATTATTTATCCAACAGATGGTCGACTACCAGATTTGGCAGAAGGCGCAGTAACACGGCTCAGACGCCCAGGATCAGCAGCCATCAATGGTCCGGAAGATCGAGGTCTGTCAGAGCGGTGTCTGGTGGGTTTCAATGCCGGTCCTCCTTTTGTTCCGAGCTTGTATAACAACAATGTACAGATAATTCAGAATGAAGATCATGTGGTGCTAATGACCGAAATGATCAACGATGCACGCATCGTGCCTGTATTCGACTCGAACGATGCCCAACCCATGCTCGACGAAAAACTGCGGCTATGGTCGGGAGACTCTCACGGTTATTGGGATGACGATACACTGGTTGTCGTAACTAATAATTTTAACGGGCTAACTAGGAGCTTTGGCCGCGCTGGTACTTCTCTGCACAAAGTGCTCACGGAACGTTTAACCCGGGTCGGTCCGTACACCGTCGATTACGAATTCACCATCGACGATCCCGCAACCTTTTCCGATAAGTTGACCGCTATTGTGTCCATGACAAAAGTAGCTGGGCTTCTCTATGAATATGCCTGTCATGAAGGCAACTACGGCATGGTAAATATTCTGCGCGGAGCACGGGTACAGGAAGTGCTCGCAGAAGAGGCAATAAATTAAGAGAGGTTAAAATGACTCAACACGAATACATCTTTATTGTCATATCAATCACTCTTGGTCTAGCAATAACACGAACTTTGCAAAACTGGGCAATGATTACTAGAGCCTATTCGCGCGTTATATTTCATTGGTCCTCGGCAATCTGGACGTTCAGTATTATGCTTTACGTTTTACAGCTTTGGTGGATAGGCTGGGAGCTGCGTGCATTAGAAAAATGGGCTTTTCTGGATTTTATTGTGCTGGTTTTTGGTTCTTCATGTATTTACGGCGCAGCCGAAATGGCATTGCCTGCACCTAAAGAAGGTGTAATGGATATGCTGAAGGAAAGCCAGCATCTGGGCCGTCTTTCTGCGCTATCTATGTTGTTGTATTACCTGGTTGGACCTTATGTAAATATAGTTATGTACAACAATGCGATACTACCTTCTGTGGTCGTACCTTCTTTAGGGATTTTGCTAATGGCGTTCGTAATAATGTTTCCAATGCGATTCAACTTATGGTCAATACTGTTTCTTCTCTACTCGTTAGGCGTGCTCTTGTTGACGGTTTGATCGCGCGGGCGTAAGCGATAAATGTGTCTGACTAGGACTCTATATTGCAATAATATTCTCTACATAGTTGGCTTCAAGCTATAAACTTTTCATTGAGCAACGCAGGCACCATGCAATCTGCCAAGCATTAGTTTCAACATAATCAGGTTTAATATCTAGAACCTTTTGGTGCCTGGGTTGGTTACCATAAAAATGGACGGATATATGTGCGAACAATCTAAACATGGTAACGCTGTTTCGACAGTCTTGATCGATAATGAGCGTACCTGCGTCACAGAATGGCGTTTCAAAAAATATGGAGACAACACTGGATGGCATCGGCATGAATATGACTATATCGTTGTGCCTTTATTTGATGGCCAACTCGAAATTAATCTAGGTAGTAGTGAAAATACTATTGCACCAATGAAAAATGGTGTGCCCTATTTCCGAGAGGTAGGTGTTGAGCACGACGTTATTAATGGAAATGACTTTGAATGTGCATTCATTGAGATTGAATTTTTAAAATAAATTCAGACAGTAGTGAGTTAGATTGGAATTAATTCATGCCAAAAAAACAAAGCACATCAAAATTAATTAACAACTTAACAGGTCTACTAACTGAAGATTACATCTAGGGGGGGGGTGTTCATGCATCAGAAGTACGATTTCGCTATTTGCGGTGCGGGTCCTGGCGGGGCGGCTCTGGCGCACATTCTAGCCTCTAGAGGTTTGAGAACAGCCCTAATCGAAAAGCAGTCTAATTTTTCGAATGAGTTCAGAGGCGAAGGAATTATGCCAAGTGGCTATTATGCCTTGAAAAGCATAGGTTTTGATCTGGAAAAAATTGATTTGCCCATGCAGATAAATTCTAAAGTCAAAGCTCATTATCGCGGGAAACATCTAATTGATGCTGAATTACCTTTTAAGGAGGATGGCGGCTTAAGGTGGGTCTCGCAACCAGCACTTCTTGAGCACATGATTTCTAAAACTGAGAACTACAAAGAGTTTGATTTCTTTCGGGGACATCGAGTAAACGATATTATTTACGAGAACAATAGGGTTGTCGGCTTACGAGGAGTTGCAGGAAATCAGAAATTTGAGTTTAAAGCGAAAGTAATTATTGGGTTCGACGGGAGAGCCTCAATCTTGCGCAAAAAACTTGGATTTAAAGTGAAAGATTTCAAGCAAATAATAGACATAATATGGTTTAAGATTCCTTATCCAAGCCAGTTTATGGAGCCTGGTACTGCTTTCATAAATTTTGTGCCAGAAGGGTTTATGATTTGTCCTGCCTGTTACGATGATCTGCTACAAGTCGGATGGATCATAACTAAAGGTTCCTTCGGCGAAATAAAAAAGCAAGGAGTAAATGTTTGGATTTCTGAAATGCAAAAACATTGCGGAGAAAGCTTTGCTGAACACCTAGAAATAAACAGAGATAAAATTTCAGATAGATTCGTTCTTGATGTGGGACTTAATAGATGTACTACTTGGAATAAAGATGGTGTCCTATTGCTTGGAGATGCTGCGCACACAATGAACCCGGTGGGCGGCCAGGGAATAAATATTGCCTTAAGAGATGCGATAGTAGCTGCGAATCATCTAGTGCCTGCCATTATCGATAGTGCCTCCCCAGTAGAATTAGATGTTATTTTTAAACAGATAGAAGAAGAAAGACTCCCAGAAGTTAGTCTTATCCAAGATATCCAAAAAAGGCCAACGACTGCCTTTAAGAAACAAAACCCGATTATTCTTTTTTTAATCAGAAATATTCCATCCATTTCCAAGCTAAGTTTTGTTAAACGATTGTTTGCTAAACTTCTAAATTGGATGGCATACGGTGTAACTAAGGTAGAGCTAAGGAATGACTAACACTAGAGTGACAGAAAGAATTGGGAGTCCTAACGATTAATCAGCTATCTCATCACAAGCGTAGCCAGTGCGATGAGGATGATAAATTGGGGGCAATGTTAAACACTGCTCGTGTCGGAAAAAACTCATCGTATTTGATTCCAACTGTTCGTCGGGGCAAGACTTCCTGGTAAGCATCTGATGTGATCATCGGAATGCTGCCTTGATTATCTAATCAGGCACAACCCTCAACACTTTACCGCTATCACTATCAGTCAATATATACAGAAAGTCATCGGGACCAACACGGATGTCACGGATTCGCGCGCCAATCTCTGTAAAAATTGATGCCTCACTCACAACTTTACCCGATTCGATTTCTAGCTTACGAACTTCCTGATCTAGCAACGCACCGACAAAGAGATCCCCTTGCCATTCCGGAAATGCGGCACCGTTATAAATTGCCAGCCCAGAAGGTGCGATACTTGGCACCCAATAAGTTAAGGGCTCCTCTACCCCTGGGGCCATTTTCAGCGGTGAGACATAGGCGCCAGAATAGTTAATCCCCTTAGTCACCGCTGGCCAGCCATAGTTGCGCGCAGGCAAAACTGCATTTAGCTCATCACCTCCTTGTGCGCCATGCTCGTGCATATAAATTGTGCCTGTGGCCTCGTCCAACACCAAACCTTGTGGGCTACGATGACCATAAGACCAAACCCTGGGATCACCCTCACTACCATCGGCAAATGGATTGTCACTGGGCGCACTGCCATCTTTGTTTATGCGAATGATCTTACCCAGGAGACTAAATTTATCCTGTGCAGCCTCGCGATACTCGAAACCATCGCCGGTAGTCATCATCAAGGTTCCGTCTGGCAAAAAAATCATCTTGCCTCCGTAATGAACCGGCGTGTCTTTTAATGGAGAAACGGTAAACAAAGTTTGGACACTTTCAACTTCCGTACCATTCAAAATGCCTTTAATGATTCTTGTACCATTTTCCGCAGCAGTACCATGAGCAAAAGAGAGGTAAATGGATTGAGTCGACGCAAAATCTGGGTCTAGCATTATGTCGAAGTAACCGCCCTGGCTGGCCACGTAAGTGGCCGGCAAACCTGTCAGAGGATCTCCCACCTCACCTGCTGCGCTAATGCGACGAACCTCACCACCTCTTAGGGCTACCAGATAGTCTCCGTTCGGCAAGAACGCGATGGACCAGGGGAAGTCTAATCCTTCAGCCACAACTTCAATGTTATAACCCTCAGCTATTGAATTGCCTGATGAGTCAGCAGCATTTATCTTGCCCAGAGGCTCACTAATAATCATTGAGACTACTAGCGTGATCAGAAGTATTTCGCGCATTACCCTTTCGCTCCCAACAAATTCAAGTCATCATAGCAAAACTAGACGAATATGCAGGTAGTATAAATGAACAATACGATTGTAAGGAACATGAGTAGTTTTCTGGTAGCAGTAATTGCTGCCTATTTGCTTGGCGCAATCTTTATCAGCCAGGGCAATATCGCCAGCGTTATAGCCTTAAATTTCGATGTCTCTCTTGCTCAACGATTTGAAGCTGCACTCCATGATGTCACTAATATGACTGGTATTTATCTACCAGTGATCGCCGCAAGTTATTTATTAGCAATGCCCGTTGCGACATTTATAATTAAGTATTTACCGCAACATCGTATGATCTTATATATAGCTGCAGGCGCTGCCGGGCTAATAACCATTCACATAATCATGAAATTATTATTCGGAATTTCAGGTATTGCCGCCACTCGTAGCGTTATTGGCATGCTTGCTCAAGCTGTTGCTGGAGGCGTAGGCGGGCATCTATTCCACCTTATCTCGATCAAGCCAGCAGACTCAGAGTAGATTTAAAATAAATAGGAACAGATCTAAGCATAGTCTGTGTACGCATATTAAAAGCGAGCGATAAATTATGAATATGAAGTTAAGTTGGCTAAAAAAAATTAATTTGATGATTGTCTTTGTCTCTTTATTTGGCTCAGGACTTGTAGCCTCCTCGGAAAGCTCTGGCCCTCTCGCATCTGACGTTCAAGTTACAATTCTTTCCTCTAATCTAGCCAACGGCGCAACTATCGGCGAATGGGGATTTTCGGCCCTTGTAGAAGTTGACGGTAATTGTATTTTATTTGATGCGGGGCGCTATCCTGATACCGTAATCAAAAATGCTAAAGTCTTGAACGTCGATTTGTCTTGCGTCACGGATGTCGTGTTGAGCCATTTCCATTTTGACCATAACAATGGTCTTCTTCCTTTGATACAGACTCTCCATGACCAAACTGCTGCAGAGATTCGTCGGGTACATGTTGCCGAAGGATTTTTTAGTCCTCGCCGCCCTGTCATAAACCCTGGAGCATTTCCGACTTGCATGGATGGCGAGCTAGAATGCAATTTGATGATCGGCCTCCGTGAAGAGATTGTAAGTGAAGGAGTCGAATTTATTGTGCATTCTAAAGCCGCTGAGATATTTCCTTCTGTTTGGATATCTGGGCCAGTTGAGCGTCATCACCCTGAAATAAATTATCCTACCGGAACTTCGGCCAGCAAACTTGAAGTTCAGTTAGCAGGGGATTGGGTTGACGATTTTATACCGGAAAGTCAGGCATTGGTGATACGAACACAAAATGGCCCGATTGTTCTGCTTGGTTGTGGTCACTCAGGTGTGGTGAATGCACTTACTCAAATACAAGAGATGATTCAAGACAGTGCCATTCACGCGCTTATGGGTGGCCTGCATTTGTTCGCAGCTAACGACCAAACTCTTGGCTGGACGGCAGACCGTCTTCGCGAAATAGGAGTTGAGAATTTAATGGCCGGGCATTGCACAGGAATTGAACCGCTAATTAGGTTGCGTGCAGGGCTAAATCTTAATCGAAAAACTGCGGTAGTAGGCGCAGTGGGCTCGAGCTTTGTTCTTGGGGAAGGAATAAAACCCACAAACATTGCAATGTGACCTTCTCCCGTAAAGGGGGCTGTGCCTTGGGGGTGGGTTCTACTCGATAGAAATTGTTATACCAGCAAATAATCTAACCCTGTTTGTGACAGGCCCACCAAATCCACATTTGTCTCATTTATTGGGTGGTCTGCTGCGAGTATGGTTAATCCTACCGCCGTCATACTGCCGCTATCAATTATTGCCGAGTATTCACTTAGTATGCTTTCAGGAGCTTCGGAGCCTGCCAAATTTCGGTATATCAATCCTACTACTGATCTACTAGTAGCATCAGGACCCAAAACGGCATCTAATCCTATTTGCATCAAAGATTCATAACTTACACCACGATCTAAATAGTCAATTACTAATCCTGTGTAAGTAGTATTGGATACTGCACTAGAGCCTAGCATAATTCCGAGAAATTTCGCTGCTTGGCCAGCATTACCGTCAAGGTCTAATGCTACATTTAAGTCGGAAAACCCAATCCTCTCAATATTCTTAAAAGAGTCATTACCATCAGAGTCTACAATGCTCACCAATCCATCAGTTATTGCTATTTGATAATTGTCTTTGCTGCCAGAATAGAGTGCAGTATCAATTCCCAAACCCCCATCTACATTTGTATTTTCTCCCTTCATAACAATAAAATCATTTGCAGCAGTTCCGTTACCTTGCTTTCCAACAACAATATCCACTTGCAAAGGCGAAGTAACGCTTAATATTCCATCCGACACATTTACTTGGAACGTTTCTGAAATTCTGCCCGAGGAGGCATTTACTGTTACGTCATTTGGCGAAAATTCCCAGTCGCCACTTTTTGTATCTATTTTTAAAGTTCCATATGTTCCTTGTAAAGATGAAAATTCCCCAGTTGTAGTTCCACCAATAAGATTGTATAGCAATGTATCTCCGTTCGGATCAGAGGCAGAAATTTTACCGGTAGTATTGATAAAGCTGTCTTCTGTAGAACCAAAAAATGATGGAGCTGCATCAACCGTCACACTCGGGGCATCTGTTATCTCTGTAGAGGATAGACTGACTATTGATTCAAGCTCGGTACTTATTGAAGTGCTATCGCCCCCACGTCGCCAATCTCCCCAGGTTACTAGCGATCCATCTGAACGAAGTGCTGAAAACGCTGTACTGGTGGAGAAGATTCTGATTACGTCTACAGCCCCATTAATTTCTGTTTCGACTAAAGAGCTATCTCCTCCACGCTGGAATCCCCCCCAGGCGACTACGGAACCATCAGTTCTAATAGCTGCAAATGCATTGTCGTTCGCTGTAATAGAAATAACATTAATGTCTCCATTAAGTTTGGACGCGTTATCGCCTAGATCACCTCCGTATGAGGAATACCCCCAAGCAACAACTGAACCATCTTCTTTCAATGCCGCGAACGATGTTTTATTAGCTATAATTTTTACTACGTTTATGGTCCCATCAAGAGAATCTATAACTCCTGAACTATCTCCCCCAAAATCAGAGTTGCCCCACGTTATTACAGAACCATCAGAGCGGAGCGCTGCAAAAGCAGAATCGGTAGCGGTAATGCTCGTTATATTGATAGTTCCATTTATCGCACTCGAGATGGCAGAACTATCTCCTCCATTATTTATATCACCCCACGTTACGACCGATCCATCTGTTCGAATAACTGCAAAAGCTGCAGTGGTGGAGTGAATGCTAGTCACATCTATATCACCATTTATTTTAGTAGAAACTGTGCTGCTATCTCCACCATCTAATTGGTTACCCCAAGTAATAACGGAACCATCTACCCTTAACGCCGCAAACGCCGATCCAGTACTGGAAATCTCAGCAACATTGACGGACCCATCCAGCTGCTTGCTTACGGGACTGCTGTCTCCTCCGAATGAGGAGAACCCCCAAGTTGTGACTGATCCATCTGTATGAATGGCTGCAAAGGCGGACATGTTTGAGGTAATTTTAATTACACCATTGCTTCCATTTAAACGTGCCGCCACTAACTGGCTGTCGCCACCCGTTGAATCATCTCCCCAGGTAACCACAGAGCCGTCCGATCTAAGTGCTGCAAATGCAGCCTTGGTTGAAAATATTTTTTTAGTATCAATGGAACCATTTAGAGAAGACGAGACATCACTAATGTTACCTCCATTCTGAGAATCTCCCCAGGTAACCACGGAGCCATCTTTTTTCACCGCTGCAAATGCCGAGCTATTTGATGCAATTGTTACAACATTCGTTAAATCATCACTTACGACACTATTATTTCCTCCATTGACAGCATCACCCCAGACCACCACTTTTCCATTGTTGTCAATCGCAGCAAAGGCATAGTCGTTCTTAAACATTCCCTGAGTATGTCCATGGAACGAACTGCTCAACCCGAGAACAGTCGCTCCTTGGTCATTTGTAGCAGTTTGATCAGTTACCAGCTGGCTGGCTGTACTTTGCGTGCTGAGAGTCGCTGGAAGAGCCGAAACCAAAGAGTAAGACGCGGAAGTCGCAGAGCTAGAAGCCGGAGTATTGTCGACAATGGCAGCCACCAAAGAATTGATGTAAGACGTTGAATCTGACGCGTAATCTCCTTCATTCCGATATAAAGTAATTGCAAAAAATTCTGTCTCTTCGCTCTTTGTGTCTGAAAAAGTATTTATCTGGATTGTTTTTGTGTTCTCATCTGCCGCAAAACTAACCGCCAGTTGCTCATCAGTCATCGTGGCAAAATCTTCTCCTTCAATCGCCGTTAAATTAACAACCTTTAAATATACAGTTGTTGCTTGCCCCGTCCCACTTCTGGTTACGGTAATAGTTAATGGCGAGCCTTCTGCGACAATGGGGCCATCTGGATAAAGTTCACTAGAACCTACTATGCTATAGCCAAAATCTGCGTCACGAATCCAAGCTCCGCTATAGGTGCTCCAGTTATAAACCTCTTGGTCAGCCAATGTTTTATAAAGGTTTATATTGAAGTACTCGTCACCCTCAGCTTTGGTGTCGCTCCAAGTTTTTACCTTTACCTCTTTACTAACTTCATCTGCAGCAAATTCTATTGCAAGATCTACATGCAAATAATCATCGTCTTCTGAATCGGCGGTGTTATAACGTGTTCGCACATAAACAGTGGAAGGTGTTCCACTGTCATCCCTGGTTATAGTGAATGTTATAACGCCGCCTTCCAGGACAAGTGCCGTATCTCGGGCAATTGTATAGTCATAATCTTTACCTACTACAGCATCTCTTATATAAGCCGCCCTATGGGCAGCATAATTAAAATCTTGGGAATCAGAGATAGACTTGTACAGCAACAAATGGAAATACTCGGCCTTTTCGTTTTCAACAACGGTATCGACCAAGGTTTCTACGGTAACTGTCTTAGTAATTTCATCACTTGAAAAATTTACCGGGAATTCTTTAAGCTCTTTGTAATCCTCTGAAGCAGCAGTAGCTGCATGCGTGCTAACAAAAACGGTGGAGGGTGAGCCGCTTCCATCTCTTGTTATTGTAAAAACTATAGAGCCACCCTCGGTGATCTGGCTATTAGATGGCGAATTACTGGTTATTGAATAGCCGTAATCTACTACTTCAGATAGATCTTTAATGCCACCTTCGGCATAACTGGCATAATCAAATTCTGCTGAATCTGCCAAAGTTTTATAAAGCAATAAATGAAAGTACTCTGCTTCTTCTGACTCGGAATCAACATAAGTTGCGACTGTGACTGTCTTCTCAGTTTCTCCGGCGTTGAAAACAACAGCTTTTTCTTTTATGTCCTCATAATCTCCCAAGCTGCTTTTGGCTGTTCCAGCGTTAGTGCTAACATACACCGTTGAGGCCGAGTCGCTTCCGTCTCGGGTAATTGTAAATGTAATACTGGTACCTTCTTCAGCTGGACTGGTAAAGGAGTAGTCACTGGTAACGGTATAGGTGTACGCCGTTTCAACAGGCGCGTCTTTAATGTTGGCTGCAGCGTAAGAAGCATAACTCCCAGACTCTGCGTCAGCGAGATTTTTGAACAAGAGCAGCCAAAAGTATTCCGTGTCTTCAACTTTTTCATCTTTTAAAGTTTCGACAGTTACCGTTTTGGTCGTCTCGCCATCTAGAAAATTTATAATACTCTGGCTTATCGCTTGATAATCAAAATTACTAGCCTCTGCTGTCCCCGGACTAGTACTTACATAAACCGTAGAATCCCCCACACTAGTATCACGGCTTATAGTGAAAGTTACCGTTGAGCCCTCAGTAACTGGCTCATCTGAGGTGGCGGTATTACTTATGCTATAAGCGTAGGTAGGACTATCCCCTGATGCTTCTTTAATGCCTCCGGTTGTGTAAGCTTCGTAATTATCATCAACCATATCCGTAAAGGTTTTATAAAGAACCGCGTAAAAATATTCGTCACTTTCAGTAGTGCCGTCCTCGTAGGTATCGATCGTAATCGTTTTGCTTGTTTCTTCTTTTGTAAAACTTACCAATTGATAACTGAAACCAGCATAATCCGGGTCATCACCGTCTCTTTCAGCGGTACCACCGCCGGTCCTAAGGTAAACGAACGAGGATTCACCTGAACCAGCCCGGTTTATAGTAAAAGTAATGGGACTTCCTTCAGCAACAGGATTATCTCGATCGGCACTGCTTTCTAACGTATAACTGTATGGATTAACCTCTTCCTTATCTGAAATTACTCCAAGGGCCCAGCTGCCTAACTTACCCTCTTCTTCATTTAGCCAGGCCGTATAGTCGGAATAGTTTTTGAATAATAAAAGGTATAAATTTTCATAGCCCTCTACTCTGGAGTCTTTAACTGTGTCTACCGTAACTGTTTTAACTGTTTCAAACGCAGCGAAATCAAGAGCAACCATGTCCAGAGGCTCGTAATCTTTTTCGTCTCCTTGTTCTGATGTAAGGCCAGCTAGTGTTTTTAGATAGACAGTGGAAGCGGTACCTGAACCACTCCGGGTTATCGTGAAAGTTATAGAATTACCTTCGAGGGCGGGTTCCGCTGCCGTAGCACTACTCGTAATTGTGTAACCGTACTCGGTCCCAGATACCCAGTCCTTTATGCCTCCACTCGCATAAGTGTGCGCAAAATCGGACTGTAAGTCCGCATAACTCTTGTAAAGCTCAAAATAAAAATATTCATTTCCTTCTTCAATCGAGTCCGCCCAGGTCCTTACTTTTACTGTTTTTGTCGTTTCAAAAGATTCAAATTCTATTTTTCGATTAATAACGGAATAATCAGCGTTATTACCGTCGTCTGAAGCTGTACCCGCTATAGTCTTAACATATACCGCTGACTCACTCCCTGTGCCACTCCGCGTTATTGTGAATGTGACATAATTGTCTTCAGAAACCGGATTATCCTTATCAGCGTTACTCGTTACAGTGTAAGAATAATCAGTCTGTGCCTCTGCATTTTCTAGATAACCGCTTGCATAGGCAGCATAGTCGCCACTTTCTGCATCTCCATAAGTTTCGTACAAATCCAGCCAGAAATATTCTTTGTTTTCATCAATTGAGTCGGTATAGGTCGTTACGGAAATTGTCTTAGATGTCTCATACGCCCCAAACGTTAGCTCAGCTTTGTCAAGAGGTTCGTAATCAATCCCTTCTCCTTCAAAATCAGCGGTACCCCCGGAGGTACTTAAATATACCGTTGAACTCGAACCTGTCCCACTTCGCGTGATAGTAAAGGTGATTATCCCACCTTCTTCAACAGCTGAACTAATTGTGGAATTGCTCGAAACTGTGTAAGTAAAATCTGAAGTGCTTGCGTTGTCCTTGATAACTCCCTTAGCGTAAGCAGAATAGCCAACGTCAGTGTCATTAGTCTTGTACAAGTCTAACCAAAAATACTCGTCGGACTCAGACAGAGAATCTTCATAGGTTGTTATAGTGACAGTTTTTTCTGTTTCAAAAGAAGAAAAAGTCAGGGGGAAGTTCGTAATTGATTTATAATCAACTGCTTCTCCTGAGTCATCCGCAGTTCCTCCTCCCGTGTAAAGGTAAACCGTTGACGCACTTCCCGTATCATCCCGCGTTATAGTAAAAGTAATATCTTCTCCTTCCATGGAAGGAGATTCTGCTGAGCTGGTGCTAGTAATTGTGTAGTTGTAATCCTTTTCAGTGACCTTGTTTGTTATATAGGCCTCACTGTAAGCGGCAGGATACGGATCAGTCTTGTTACGAAACAGCTCTAGCTCAAATAGTTCTACCTCTTCCTCAAGGGTATCGGTTGTAGTCTCAATGCTAAATGTTTTTACCGTTTCATGGGACGCAAACTCAACAGCCTGTTTATAGACAGAAACAAAATCGTCGCCGGTCGCTGTTCTGTTGTCAGTGCTGACATAAACTGTGGAAGCGGTTCCGGTGCCACTCCTTTCAATCCTGAACGTTATTGTCTGGCCTTCAGTGGCTGGAGAATTTTCTGTGGCGTCGTTAGTAATCGTGTAATCGTAAATAGTAACAGTGCTTTCTTTTATAAATCCGGTGCCATAACTAACTGGCGTTTTGTCGGTTTCGTTACGATAAACGTTGAGATTGAAATATTCCGTGGTATCCAGCCACTCATCTGTGCTGGTTTCTATTTGCACAGTGACAATTTTTTGGTTCTTGGAGAAAGTTATTGGTTGAAGTTGCAGTCCAGTGTAATCATTAGTTGCAGCAGTGATATTTTCGGTTGCGATAAAAACTGTTGATTCAAAGCCACTGCCACTTCGGGCTATGGTAAAAGTAATAGTGCCACCTTCTTCCACGGCCGCACTAGGGCTGCCGGCAGATGACGTAATCGTATAATCAAAATAAGGAACCTCAGAATCTTTAATATGCCCCAGAGCTGAAGCAACCGCGGTGGTATCACCCGGGTTCTTCGTGAGGGTTAATCGAAAATTCTCGACCGACTCAGAGTCGCCATCTTGGATAGTTTTAACATCGATAGTTTTCGTTGTCTCATAAGCATTGAAGGTGACTGCCTGAGCTTTTAAAGAAACAAAATCATTATCTGCCGCCGATTCTGGCGCCGTATTTAAGTAAATGGTTGATTCAGATCCAGTGCCGTCGCGTGTAATGGTAAACGTTATAATCTCGCCTTCAAGGACCGCACTGTTGGTACTTTGTGCTGAAGAGCTTAGCGTATACCCGTACTCTGGCGCTCCAACGTCTTTAATGTAAAGCGTCAGTGACTGAACGGGTGATACGTCTGTTCTCGAGTTATATAGATTTAGGCTGTATGTCTCGATTCCCTCTACCTTGGAATCCTTATAAGTTTTTAGGCCATAGCGTTTACTGCTTTCATGCTTTTCAAAGGTAACTGGAAACCTTCCATAATCAACATAGTCATCGGTGCCCGCGGTGCCACTAGACAAATCAAAATAAATAGTAGATTCAGTTCCCGAGCCATCGCGAGTCACCGTATAGGTAATATACTCGCCTTCGGTCACAGCGGTTGCTGAAGTGGACGCTGTGGCAAGCAAAGAATAATTGTAATTAATTTCAGATGTCGCCGATGCTTCACTTATGAAAAATTGTGGATTAGTTTCAGCGTTCCAGAATTCCTCGATAGCCATTTCGAACTGAATCACACGAGAGCTATTACTTGAAACTCCACCCCACGGGTTGCGAATGATAAATTTGTCTGTGGTCGCATTATAACCAAGCACCATATGGGCATGACTGGCAACCAACGTCTTTTGCCCACTGTCGTTGCTATAAGTCTTATAACTAGCAAGCCAACCGATAGCCCCTGATGCTAAGGCTTCTATGATCTTTTGTTTGTGGGTTCCTGGGTCGCTCGATGAGTAAGTCTGCCCGTAAGGATTGTAATAGTTAAATAAAGAATAAAGATCATAGTTTAAGTTTGTAAATTGCTTAATCGGCTGAGCCATCCCACCTTCAATGGCTTGAATGCTATTTTCTTTATTCCAGTCATTACCGCTACGGTCCACTATGTTTACTTGGCTATTAAGCTGAGCGTACGCCTTTTCCAGCAAACTCACCCACATCTCCCCAGCTAATGTGGAACCGCTGCTATAATCGCTAGCAAGCTGAACCTGATTCGGATATTGATTAGATACCATCAGACTGGTGTTGACGGTTGTATAAGTTAATTGATCGTTATAATAAACACGGACACCATAGGTGCCATTGCCGTTGTCTATAAAAGAATCTTGAATGTATTCCGGAGAGTTGTAGGCTATGGCGCCCAACGCGGCCAGGAGATAACAAGTACCGGCACTACCTTGGTTAATATCGGTAGCAGTTATGCCATCAACAAAAAGGGCGCCGGTGGATGTCCCGTAATTATAAACACCGCTAGCCGCTTTACTATTAGCGGTGTCACCTCCAACTAGCGGCATCGGCAAATCTAGGCCTAAGAACCATTTGCCTATCAATCGCTCCGCATGGAGCTGGGAGGACCCAGCCGCTAAATTACCAAGAACTTCGGTGTTCGAGATTTGCTTGGCACCTCCCCACCAGGTAGCGTTCGCAGGGTTGCCGAGAATAACGTTATAGGTGATTGTTTTAACGTAATCATTACTGAATAAATCTATCGAATTATTATAGATCGTATTCAGATCGGAAAATTCTAACGTTGAGATACCACCTTGCGCGGTATTTTGAAGCATGCTCAACACTTCACTGTAGGTCAAAACACCATCAGTAATAGATTCACTGGTAGCGCTTTTTAGTGATGCATCTTTAAGCGAATTTGTCCAAGTCATTTCTAAGCTCTAATACCAATTTTTGGAAAACTAATAGGGCTTCATTTCAACTCTTTTTATACCCAAGGATTCGTCCAGAATAGTATGTAAGACCCCCAGATGGAAGCCGCTTGGATAAATGGGTGGTCCCACCGTGGGATGGTCAGCTCCGGCAGCGCACATTTTATAGCGGTAGCCTGTTTTATTATCCGAGATAATCATGTAAGGTCACGCGCGTGCGAAAAAACGCCCTGAATTTGAGAGTGGTCTAAAAACTTAAACTGAGTAATAAAACATGGAAGTAAAGAGCCCCTGTACCTATGTAACAGCCGCTGTTTTTTCAGTATTCTCGGGTCTTGCCTTGGCGCAGGAGCTTCCCGAAGACGATGCTACTGTTACTTACCCAGCTTCCTATTTCGCCGAATACGGTGCCGTATCAGTCAGCGATATGCTGAATCGTATTCCGGGTATCGGGCTTGCTCTTGAGGGCAATCAGGTCCCTAGCTTTGGGGGTAATGATCGCGGGCTTGGAGCCGAGGGTCAGATACTGATTAACGGCAAGCGATTGGCAGGCAAGGCCAACGAAGCCAGCAGCCAGTTGGATCGAATCTCCGCCGACCAGGTGGATTATATTGAAATCATCCGCGGCACGTCGGGAAATCTCGATGTTCGCAATACAGGACAACTGGTTAATATTGTGTTGAAGGGAGAGCGATCAACGTCGAATATTTCAACAGAACTAGGTTTTACCCGGTTCCATGATGGCGAACTAAAGCCACTCGGTACCATTTCCTTCAGTGGGCAAACAGGCCAGCTCGATTATCTTCTGAGTGCGGATGCAAGTTCTGGTTGCAATGGTGGTAACTGGTGGGGCAATTGTCATCCTTTGCAGGAAAGTTTTGAAACTAGCCTTCTGGCAGATCGTTCTCTCAACGAGACCCGGGCTATGGATCGGTATACTGAACAGACAAACTATCGGTTTAATACAAATTTAGTCTATCAGGCTACACCTGATGATCGAATTGCGTTTAATGCTTTGTACAGCGAGAACGATCCACCTTCTAATTTGCTCAGAACTATAACTGATTATCAGAGCACACCAGTATCGGTTTCCATTGAACGTGAAGATAACCCATCTGTGTCAAACAACTGGGAATTTGGTGGTGATTATGAACACAGTTTTTCTAATGGCAGCAAATACAAATTGTTGTTTATTGTTAATGAGCGAAAGGATGCCAGCACGCGTGAACGGTTTGCCTCATCTGCCCTGGGGCAGCCCGAGACGAAAAATCTTTTCCTGGATACGCAAAGTCGCTATCGAGAACGTATTGTAAGAACCTCCTATAGCTGGGGTCTGCAAGAAGATCAAAGTCTGGAGATCGGTATTGAAGGCGCACAAACAATTCAAGATTCTTCATTGCGTCTGGGATTAAATGTGCCGGGCATTACCTCTCTGGATTTCGGTGGCCTGCATCCAATTTCTGTGCCCAATGCAATTTCTGAGGTGGAGGAAGTTCGGGCAGAAGGGTTCGTCACTCACAATTGGCAAATCAATCAACGTATGTCACTGGAAAGCAGTTTATTGTACGAAGTGTCAGAAATTGCGCAATCGGGCGATGTGAATAAAAAACGGGATTTTGATTTTGTTAAACCAAAGTTGGATTTTCGTTTCGATATAAACCGAAGCCTTCAGTTGCGTGTGTCGGCAGAGAAAGATGTTTCTCAGCTTAGTTTTAAAGATTTCTCAGCCGGCGTTAATCCACAGGATGACGACCAGAACACTGTTGCTGGAAACCCTGAGTTGGAACAGGAACAAACCTGGCGCTACAACGTTAATCTCGACTACCGACTGCCTAACGATGGGGGCGTACTGAATTCCAGATTTTTCTATTACGATGTACGCGACTCCATAGGGAAAGTCGATATCTCACCAGACTCCCAAACCCTGCTTAGTGCCAATGGGAATGTAGGCGACGGAAAGGTTTTCGGGCTATATCTTAATGCCAGTATTCGATTAGGTTTCCTCAATCTTCCCCAGGCACTCATTACTGCCGGACTCAATCTCGAAGAAGCATATATCTATGATCCGCTAATCGCAAAAAAGCGGACAATAATTCCTTTTGATCGAGGAGGGTTCCGCTTAGGTTATCGTCAGGATATTCCTGAAAGAAATCTCAGTTTTGGCCTGAACTATCAAGAAGGATTTGGAGAGATGGGTGGCACCGGTGGAAATAGAGTCCAATATGATATCGACAATGTAGTGTTCTATGATGGCGGAAAAATGCAACCAAATTTGACTTTCTTTGCCGAGAAAGTAGGTTTTGCAAACTTAACCTATCGATTTGAAATAAACAACGCTCTGGATAATGAAAATTGTATGCTGCGTAAGCGCTACAACGGTTATCTGCGTGACCGAGATCTGATTGAAATCGAGAACCCCTGCTACACCACCGGAACGGAATTTATGCTCAAGGTTAGATCAACATTCTAATCAAGAGCTTATGAGGTTCCCTCGCGTTACTTTGATCGCGAGAGAAAAAATCATCTGATGAGTTGTCTAGACAACAATTCTAGTTATCATCCCACATAAGAATGTCGCGTATCACAAACACGGCTGCAATCTTAAGGCCATTCATAATGGCTACCCACCTAAGAAAAGGAAGTAATAATGAAAAATTATATACCTTCAAGCCTCATGCTTTTTATCTCCATGATTTGGATAAGCCCGTCGATGGCACAAGGCGGCAACATCAATGAATTTATGCAATGCACCCTGAAACCAGGCTTCACAATGGAGGAAATCGTTAGCGTAGGAAGAGCTATCCCACGAACTGACAATGGGCCTAACTTAGTATTCTATAGAGAGCCTATTGTTGCAGCCTCGTCTCGGGCAGGAAGCATAAATGTAGTCAGATACTGGGATAATTTCGAACACATGATAAGGGGATTGGAGTCACAATCTCAGTCAGGACCTAGCCGTCATTTTTTTGCAATGGTTGACTGCGGTGGAACAAGGCAAGTCGGACGTAACTGGTCAATTAATGAACCTAACCAAGCAAACGCTTATGAAGGGGGCGAAATTGAGGAAAGTTACGTAGCCATAAGGCAATGCCAACTTAATCCGGGTAGAAATATGGAAGACGTTCAACAGACGCTTGCAGAATTTGATGAAGAAAACAGAGCTAACAATGATAGGTCTGATTATGGCTTTCTGCAGATTTTAGCAAGCGGGGAAGAAGGCGAGATGAATTCGGCATTTGCTATCAGGGTGATCGGTGAGAATTCGGTAGGATTGGGCAGAAGACTGGATGCCATGTCATGGAATACACCTGACTCTTCTGATCCTGCTACTTGCGGAAATCTCTCCTTGTGGAAAAGTCATGTAATTCATTGGGGTATTTAGAATATCGATAAGGTTTAAAACACTTCTGTATTCCCAGCATGCGGATTAGAAGATTAATAAATTTCATTGTTCAATATGTTAATTAAGGAGATCTAAATGTCAGAGGAATTAGGTAAATTTTCATTAAAATATAAGGGTAATACTTATACTTCAAATGAAGCAGGCGACATAACTATTCATCAAAATTGGGAAGGAACTGCTGACGGGTTTGGTGCTGTCTTTGGAACACTTATTTGGGGTCCAACTCCTCCAGCTGAGCTGAACGAAGGCGGAAAAATCAAATGGGTTGCGCAAGCCTATTTAGATGATGGCACCACAGTCATAGGACAAGGCGAAGGTACTTGGGAAACACCACCGGACGCACATGTAGCTAAAACTTCTTTGTTGATTAATATTTCCGATGGTACTCAGATTAGGAGCGAGGGAGAAATGGCACTTGAAACGTTAGAATGGAATGGAACCATCTATAGCGTTTAATTAATATATCCACGCGGATTGGTAACTCTTAAACTCCATCTTTGCACAGCTCAATTATGGTATTAGAGATTATTTCAGCGATGCGGGAACCTGCTCCCTTTAACGGACTCAGCGCATACTGGAAACAGGCTACTCACCATGAATATTTGAGCTCGTGCTCGCAAAAAGAAGGGCTAATATTTTCATTTTACTTAAAATATTAGCCCTTCTTTCATGGGACACTCATGTGAACCCTCACATCAAATTCAGCAAGGAACCTGTAAAAAATCTATCAATTGTCGATCAATGAAAGCGTCATCTTCTGGGCTGAATCCTGGCAATCCTGCCATGTGTCCGCTTTTAGAGCGGATCATGTTCAACTGGCCTAAAGAAATGAAAGGCAACTCAGCTTCATTATCCTCAACACGGAAGTACATATCGGTTTCGCATGGCAACATCAAAAATGGAATATCTATCGCCTTGAGCGCGGACTCCAAGTCACCATTGAAATTGGGATTTTTGGAAACATCCGCTGACATCCATGTAAGGGTTTGGGCATAGAGGTTTGCGGGGACCCACGGTTGGAAGAGATTTTTGATATTTTCTATCACATCAGTGACACCTTTGACCTCGTCCGTGAGATGTAAACCCTCTCTGTACCAATCCTGAGACATTGCCATCGTCGCCCCGATACTTGCCATAACCGATAGAACCTTTGGATCCCAGTCCTGGCAGTTTTTATCACGCCACTCGAGGGTGGTTTCCATAGTTGTTTTGTATGCATGTAGCATCGCCCAATTGTGCGATGAAGTCTTAGCACTGCCACAGATCGAACACGCCCGCTTGATAAAATCCGAGTGTAGTGCAGCCCAATGGTAGGCTTGCTGACCACTCATTGAAAATCCGACCATCAAGTCTACACCAGTGATACCAAAGTGCTCTTCGAGCAATCGCCGTTGAGCACTAACATTGTCGAACGCAGTAACTAAGGGAAATTCTAGAGCATGATGTGGTTCGGGAGTATTACTCGGTGAACTTGATGACCCATTAGTGAACATATCAGGCACAACTATGAAGTACTTTTCTGGATCGAGTGCTTTCCCAACACCGACATAGGGCTCGACTTGATCATTGGTCCCCGTGTACCAGGTCGGGAATACTATTACATTATCTCGTGCCTCGTTCAGTGAACCATATGTGCGAAAGCCGATAAAAGCATTTTCTAAAATTGTGTTTGACTGTAAAGCGAAGTCCCCCAGCTCAAAACAACCTGTGATCGATGAACTCATATGTGTGCTCCCGTATATTGATATTCTCTTAACAGAATAATACGTATAAATCGGTTATGGAACTACTCTGGCTAAGTGAGGGTGACAATTTATATAATGGTATTTCTGACGATAAGTTGGAGGTAAATAAACTAAAACTTTAAGCTGTAGCAATCAATCCCTCAAAGTTGATTTAGAAAATCATCTGGTGAGTTGTCTACATAGTAATTTTGGTTATCATCCCAACCAAGAATTTTGAATAACTACTACTCTGGAGAAGAACCGATCATGAATATCAAGCTGAGCAACCGCCTTACTGTATTAACTTTTATGCTAGCAGGATTGATGCTAGCACCGAATTCCTTTGCCGACGACATGGATGATGTGATGGCTGTTATTTATCAGTATGGTGATTTAGAAAATGATTTGGAGGCCCAGGCGAGGCTGATGAGATCAGATCGTGTCTATATTACTGGCGGTCTTCGTCAAACAGACGAGGCAAAGAACATGGCTAATCAAATTGCTGGTCGTCAGGCAAGCGAGTCTCTGAACGGAGGAAAAACGGAATTCGTTACAACAATTGAAGGTCTAGATGTTTCCATTCACGGGGACGTTGCAGTCGCTAGTTTCGTGCGATGGTGGAATATCTATCCGCACAACCAAGCATCAAACTCGAGCCCACCAACATGGGTTACGCTAGTCTTGATAAAGGAAAATTCCGGATGGCTTATCAAGCACACACATCAGTCACCACTCCTCGGCAACTAAAGGATTAGAGTATGATTGCAGCCGGATTAACCCAGCTGCAATCGCTCATATATGCGAAAATATTTTATAATCCCATTTACAAACGATGGGAACGTAGATCAGATTTAAACCGCCGCGAGTCAATTAGCCAAAGCTTATTATTCATCAGAATGGTGGAGTAATAGGATGCGGACCAATCGAAGACTTAGGTTTTCATATCCTTCGTCACAGCCTCACGCGTGGCTCGAGTTGCTTCATCAGTCTCATTTTTCAATAGCGCTTCTAGCGATACTCCTTCTTTAGCAAGGATCTTCTGCCTAAAATAGTAATAAACTGCGCCTAGAGACAACAAGAAAAAATATCCCATAGCAGGACCGGTATTATCGCGGACGGCAATGAAGATAAACAAAATTCCGATTAAGATATTCACCGCAGCAGTGACCCATAACCATGACTGACTTAGTTTAAACTGCGCATTGTTATAGTGGTCTGGCAGCATTTTCGGCAAACGTACCAATGCAACCCCCCAAATAATTCCGTAGAGCATCCAACCTATAACTGATACAGAAGCATACTGTGCGATATTCCCTTGTAGGCCGATTCCAATCAGAATAATCACGCCTACTAATAAAATCGTGGTGTCAGGCTCTCCTGTATGACGACTTACACGATTAAATATTTGTGGCCAAATTCTGTTTCTTGCCACGGCGAAAAATGAGCGGGAGACAGTAATAAATATCATATTGATAGATGTACCGGCAGCGAAAAGAGCCGCAACTGTAATAGCCGTCGAGTACCACTCGGGCAAAAAGACTGCCGCAGCTGCGCTCAATGGCGCAACTATCAAACCAAGTTCTTTCCAATGGATTAAACCTGGCACGACAAATGTTACTGATGTGTAAATGAAAGCAACGATCAGAAATGTATAAAGAGTAATTAGGGGAACATTTCTTACCGGATTCTTGATTTCTTCAGTAATCGAAAGCAACATTGTGAAGCCTGTGTAAGAATAATAAGCTGGCACTGCTGCCGCAAGCACAGCACCCCATCCAAGTGGTGCGATCGGTGTTAATAATTCTCCATCAATGTAGAACAGTCCGCCAATAGCAAGAATCAATAAAGCACTGACAAATAATGAGACCATTACCATCTGTATTTTCACGCTAGAGCGAATACCCATTAAGTTGATGATCATGATGCTGACCACAATGAGGCAAGCGATCGTCACTCGATTGACATCCGGTGCGAAAAAAGCAAAGTAATCGGCAAAACCATAGGCAAGAATAGGGCCGCCAACCAACGCGCCCAACATTGCTGCCCAAACTTTGAGGAAACCCAGTAGAGGGTGCAATACAATGCTGGTAAAAACATAATCTGCTGCACTAACTGGCAGAATGCTACCTACCTGTGCAGCAACAAGCGTGTTAAAGAATGCGGGAATGATTGCTATAAGATAAGCTATAAATATAGCTGGTCCAGCAATTCCAGCCAAGGTGCCAGGTAGAATAAATATTGAGGCGCCCACTACGTTTCCTACCATCAAAAAAACTGCGCCAGCTAACCCAACTTTTCGTTCTAAGCGAACAGTAGTCATTTTTGTGAGACTATTCCTTCCTTTAATACCTGACAGAACTTATCGATGTGAGTTTGAGTGGTCGCTGTCGAAAGACAGCCAGCCATGTTTCCGCCTAACCAAATACCGTTGCCAATAAGATAACGTCGCAATTTATCCATGAACAGATTTTCCGCTTCGTCAATAACGATATCGGCGAAGTGACGCATAGGTCGGTCATGAAATCGCACAGAGAATAACGACCCCTTCCCTGTTACCTGCGCGGCAATATCAAGTTCGGCGATAATTTCTGTAACTTGCTGTCTTAATTGATGTCCAGCGGCGTTAAGTCGATCAAACTTATCTTCATCCATGGCTTGCAAGGCTGCCTTGCCTGCAGTCATGGTGATAGGGTTTGCATTGAACGTTCCGCCATGAGGGAGTCGAGGAGATTGTCCATCCTGTGGTTCAAACACTGACATGATGTCCTTTCTACCGGCTACTGCACCCACCGGAAAGCCACCCCCAATAATTTTACCAATACTGGTGATGTCAGGATCAATTCCAAACATACCTTGACCGCCGGAATACCCTAAACGAAAACTAATAACTTCATCAAAGGCAAGAAGAATTCCATGTTTACGCGTGAGTCGAACTAGCGCTTTTAGATAATCCTCAGAGGGAGAGATCATGCTTAATGTTTGAGGCATCAGATCGATCATGATGCAAGCCAAGCTTTCGCCGTGTAGATTAATTAGTGATTCAGTTGCCTCGATTTCATTAAAAGGTAAAGCAACTACTTCGGTTAAAACCGAGTCCGGGGTACCGTAACTGTAAGCCGTAGATATGGGTGCGCTTCCATTGCGATCACCAGGTTTATTTCTCAGACTTACTTCTGCAAAATCATAAGAGCCATGATAAAGCCCTTCTATTTTTGCTATCTTCGGCCGCCCGGTGAACGCACGCGCTGCCTTCAACATATTCATGACTGCTTCCGAGCCTGAGTTGCAAAACCGAACCTGCTCGAAAGATTCCACCCTGTCACAAAGCAATTCGGCTAGTTCAATTTCTGCTTCGGTGGTGAATGAGCAGGCCGTGGCTTTCACTATTTGTGCCTCAACTGCTTTCCTTACCGGCTCGAAGCAATGCCCGTGTAACAAGGAGGTATAGTTATTATTAAAATCAATAAAGCGATTACCATCGACATCAGTAACGTCCGCGCCAGATGCTTCTTCGATATAGATAGGGTAAGGCTTTAGAGCAATAGTAGTTCGGCTATTGCCGTCAGGAAGAACGCTCTGTGCGCGCCCATAGAGTGCTGCAGACTTTGAATCAGGGTTTGGATATTCCATTGCCAAATCTATTCTTTTTTAAGCGAGACCGAATAAGTCTACACCATTGGGATCAGAATTTAACGAATGACTTAGTAGCACTCATAAAAAAAGAGTTTTCTAATACATGCGTGAGGAACACAGTCTAAAGATGTATAGTCATATCCGCTGCGGCAACATACTAATTTTGGTATCAAGAAACATCTCAAATATGGAAAGTTTTTGTGGAGACGTAGTTGATCACTCAAGGGTTTGATTTTATTGCACTAATGTTTGGCTTATGTGGCGTGCTGGTATGGCTTGAGCACCATTTCAAGATAGTCCTTTTTCGCTGGTTCCCGTCTATCGTATTGGTCATGTTTGGTTCTATGACGCTGTATACGCTTGGGTTCTGGGAATTCACAGAGGATGTTCGTCGAGCGCGCGAAACCGTTAGGGACAACCTAATTCCAGCGATGCTGTTTCTTATGTCACTTAAATTCAATCTTGCTGTAATCCAAAAATTGGGCGTGAGACTAATTGCTTTGTGCTTGGCCTCAACTCTTTCAATCATGCTGGGCTTTATCGTAACCCAACAAATTATGCAGGGCTTCCTCGGCAATGAAACACCTCTTACGTTTGCTACTATGTCCGCGGGTTGGACTGGAGGTACTCAGAATTTTGTAGCTGTTAAAGAGGCTCTCTCTGTCAGTGATGAGGCAATGACCTATACCTTATTAATGGGAGCGCTTTGTTATTCATTCTGGCTGGTGATTATACTCGCACTGAAACCTTTCAAATCAGCGTTCAATGAATTCTTAAGAGCTGAAGATGAAGGTCTAGACGCAGTTCTTAACTCATTGAATGATTTAGAGTCAGACAAGACAAGTAATATGCCATCTTTATTCCTGGTGATAGGCTTGTCCCTGCTGGTAGCTGCTGCCAGTAATCATTTGGCCGAACTTATAGCCTCTGTAAGCTTTTTCAATGAAATGATTTGGGTCATTATTATTTCTTCAACTTTGGGTATGGCAGCAGCTCCTACTGCTTTAGGAAAAATTTCTGCAAGTGACGAAGTTTCCGGGATTATGTTATATGTCGTTGTTGCTCTAATTGGAGCGGAAGTGAGCCTTGGAGCTGTAAGTGAGGCACCGATGTATATCCTTTCCGGCTTTATTATTCTGTTTATTCACGGATCAATTCTCTTGTGTGCAGCTCGGCTGCTGCGCGTTAACATACTTCTTACTGGTATAGCGTCAATTGCTAATATAGGAAGCGCCCCTGCTGCAGCGGTAGTGGGAGCAGCTTACGGGAGGGAGCTTGTCCCAGTCGCAATCATTATGGCCTTGATAGGATCCATGATCGGGTCTTTTGTAGGGTTGATTGTTGCGGAAGTTTTGATTTGGTTAAACGCTCTAACATGATGAGTTATTTTAAGGCCGCATCTCTTCGATATTTGAACATTCTGTCATCGTTTTTAATTGGAATAATCGAGTTAGTCTGGGATCAATGATATCAAGCCTATAGAGAAAAGCGCTCGCGCAAGAAATGGGCTACCCCATCCTTTTGGTTATGCCCAATTATGGCACTCGCTGCCTCTCTAATGTTAACTTTTCCATTTTCAGGAGCATAACTTTCATCGGCAAGTTCAAACATGCTTAAATCATTGTCACTGTCGCCAAAGCAAATGACGTTGGTGGCTCCTACTTGCCTTTTTACGTTTGTAACAGCTGCACCCTTGCTAGCCAGGCAATGAAGAATATCCATCCATCTAAATTGATCCCCTTCTATAGCAGGACCAGAATAGGCAACTAGATTAGGGTTTTTTTTGAGCTCTTGCCAAATCGGCTTTATCGCTTCAGCAACACCAATCAAGCTGATATTAGTAACTTGGCTACTACTGTGTAACGCCTCTATAGGTAAGATTTTAGCCTTGTCATGGTAATAGCGCGTATTAATGAGTTCTTTTTCTACTTGATGGCGTGGGGAAGCGTGATAAATAAAGTAGTGTTGCTCATCGATAGCATGAATAAAAGGGGTAATTCCCTGTGAACCAGCAAGCTCAATAACCGCCGAAATTTGTGAGTTACTGAGCAGGTTTCTTAGGGTCAGTTTCTGAGCCTTAGGTTCCCAAATTGTTACCCCGTTGTTATAGATTTGAGGCAAATCAAAATCATGGCCTTTTAAAATGTTTCTCGCTGAAAGCATAGTCCGACCTGTTGCAACGGTATAAGCTATGTTTTTTTCGCTTAAAAGAGTAAGGGTTTCTCTAGTAAACGGCGATATTTCTGACGCACCATTTAAGAGTGTGCCATCTAAATCAAAAAAAATTAGATTCATAAAAACTTCTATGGTCTTAGCTTACGGACCAAATTTTAGACCTATCTCGCATTTGACTTCTGAGTCTTTGCACTGTGTTTAAAAAGAAGGTTATCAGTTTATAGATTCCCTTTTAATTCGGCGCCTTGATCTCCCAATAGCTGACATCGACATGCTTAGACAACAAATCAATGTCCCATATCACAAAATTTATAGCACCATTATTAACTGCATCTGTAAAGTACTCCCGCACTTTGGATTGTTCTCTTGTAAATGTTCCCATATGAGGAGTACTGATAAGAGTCCCATCTGTCAAAAATGTTCTAGCCTCGCCACTAAGCACGCCCCTACTACGATCACTACCAACGTAACTAAGCTCATGAGAGCAGAAGACTGACCCATATCCTTCCACCTGTCCTTCAAAATCGAAGGAGCTGCTATCTGTTTTAATAGTCATTCTTGATATTTTAAGCTCACCCTTGCCATCTGGCTTTGAAAGGTCCATAGAAAGAATCTCCAAAAATTATTAACGATTTTTTCAGTACAATATTTCATTCATCAACCACAGTCAAAGCATGAGAGGAAAAACTTAAGTGCCTTGGGCGAAAAATAGTACGATAGCGAACTACCCTGCACAACTTTAAAAATTGACCTCAAAAAAATAGCGCTTTGCCCCAATTCACTAAAACTTAATCTTTAAAGTATGCTTCGGCGACTCTATTTGCGTATTGCCTAGGATTTTGGCTCACATCATTACAAAAAATCATGACCGAAAATCTATCTTCTGGAAAACGTGAATAATACGTTCTTACTCCCAACCATCCTCCGCTGTGTGAAACCATTGGTCGCCCATTCCACTCGTTAAAAGTTTGTCCATTGGCGTAGCGCCCGTCATCGCCAGAATCGAAGTCGCTGTTTGGAGTATTAAACTGCTGTAGTAAATCAGCTGGATATTGACCAATCTTGGGAGAATAAAAATTCTGATCCCACTTCACCATATCGTCAAGATTTGTGTGCAAACCTCCATCACCAACCCAAAAAAGATTTGTCATATCTGTAACGTAGCCGCCTTCCGTAGGCTTGTATCCGTTTGCGCGATTAATTACGATCTCTGTCGGTTCATCGCTAAAAAATGATTGCGGCATCCCAAGGGGCTGAAAGATTTTTTCATCCGCATACTTCCGAAGACTCTGACCAGACACTTCCTCTACTAACATTGATAATAGAAAATACGCCAAATTACTGTATTCATATTGTTGATTAGGCAGTCGTTTTAGGGGGATTTTTTTTACTACATCATAAAATTCTTCAATAGATAGATAGTCCTCATTTCCAAGTCGAAAAGGGCCGCCGGCTGCGGATTGAATATTCAAATCAGGATTGCGCTCAGCACTATCACCATCAATTTGATCATAGTCAGCCATACCGCTAACATGTCCTAGCATCGAATTAATAGTTACAGTCCCCTCGTATTCGAGAAGTTCTGGCAGATAAGCCCGAATATCTTCACCGAGGTCAATCTTTCCTTCTTCTGCTAGTAGGTGTACCGCCATTGCAGTAAATTGTTTAGATACTGAAGCCATTCGGTGAACATGGCTACCATCCAACGGAATACCTAATTCCATGTTAGCCAAACCATAGCCCGCCTTGTGAACCAACTCACCATTTTCAATTACCCCAACGGAACACCCTGGTGCGGAGCTGCTATCAATTGATGAAAATATCTCATCGACGGCATCATTAAATGCATCTGCATATACTTCAAAGCTGAAAACTAGTAATGCAATCAATGGAACTATCTTTTTCATTGTTAACCTCCAAAATCTAATTCCAAATTTCTGAGAATTTCTCGAAATTCACTTTTAAGTAGCCAACTAGCAAGGGCGATGGTACTTATTGTGCGCGCCCACCTAGCATCTAGAAAACCATCACTTTGTTTTGAGCGGTTTGAAATATTGGCCGCCATCTCTTGCTTCCTTGGTAAGTATACTCGCGACTAGACTTTGAAAATCAGGTGTGAAGTAATTTTTACCAACATTATCCCACCATTCTCTTGCTCTTTGAGCTATAAATATTGCTTCAATGAGAGGCTTACGAGACTCCCAGATTGCGTGAGGATGAATACCTTTATTCCAATCTAAAAAATCCTGTTGCAGCACTAGTAGATAAGCAAGACAGTGATGCTCTAATTGCGCAGTTTGAGCTATAGAAAGATCAGCATCAGCTTCTGCGTATGCAGAGCTGACAGCTTTTGCTATCTCAGGATGCATCATAGTAGCCGAGACTTGTTGGAGTGATGATGTTGACTCTCTCGAACTTTGTTGTTGAAGAGCCGTTGTATTTTGTCGAATTTGAAAACTTAGAAATAATAGTGTTATTAAGACAGACAAAGCTCCTATTATCTCCCCTATAGCTCCTGCAGCTTCCCAATTCATAATTATTCCCCTCTCGTATTAATTAAACTATTCGCCTAACATAGTAGGCAATATGCGAAGATGAAACTATTCTAATCTAGAGAGCATTATAATCGACCAACGTTTCCTACAAGCCGGTGAACCGCCTGTGCCTCCTCTTGATAATGAACTGCACTATGCCATACTTAATACAAGCTAGATGTATCGCCTATTATCGATTACTAGGGGGGACCATGAGAAAAACTAGAATTTCACTCTTTTTTTTCCTTTTGGCTTCAGTCAACACAGCCTTTTCACAGACTGAAAATATTACTAAACAATTCAATGATGCTTACCGCTCTTTTCAATCCTTAAATGAAGAGGGGAAACCAGAGGAATCATTAGAATTTGCTAAAAAAGCCCTTGATTTAGCTCAACCACTATTTGATGAAAATTCTGAAACAATGGCAGCACTCAGCTACAACTATGCGCTTAACCTCATGGATGTGGACCAGAACAAAGAATCCGCTAGAGAATTTTCAAAAACCGTTAGGATATACGAACAAGTATTTGGAAGAGACTCTGAGTCATTAGCCTCTGTATATTTTGATGAAGGACGCGCAAGTTCGCGCATAAATAGAGGAAAACCAGCAGGAAGCGCAAATTCGCGCGTAAATAGTCAAAAGTCAAAACGTGCTTTTGAAAAGGCAATAAACATAATCGGCGAAATCTATGGATCATCCTCATTAAATTTTGCCGACATAAATATTCAAGCTGGCATTATTCTAAGCGAAGAATTTAACTTAGGCACAGCCGAAGATTTTTTTGAGAAAGCGCTTAATATTTATGAAACCGAATTTGGAAGAGATAACTTGTATACCGCGCTCGCTAATTTCCATCTTGGAAAGTATCATTTTATGAATGCTAACGTTAGGAAATCAGAGAATTTCCTTGCAGATGCAATAACTGGATTAGAATCTTTAGAATTTAAGGACGACATTGATCAAGTATTACTGACATCTGCTCATGGCTTGTTCGACCGACTTAACGAAGTAAAGTTCGTGCGTGAAGAATATATAAGAGAATTAGAAGAAAACAGTCGAGAGCTTGCTAGAAGTATGGAAGCAATGAGAAACAATCCAACACCGTCGCGGCCGCCGCAACAAGCAGCGCAGCAAGCGCAATGATTAAGAAGAAAAAATATATCTCTTGAGCGCAGTTTCCTCTAACACGACAGCGCATTTCTCCCGCAAAGAGATTTAAGAAGCTTGCCCAGCATTATCAATTGACTCATCCAGCTTTAGTAGGTTTTCTTGTACACAGCAAATATGAGCGATTACGAATTCTTATTCGGCTTAAGCCAATGTGCTGCATTGATGAAATCATCATTTGGCACGTCCATTTTATTCAAGCGTGCGTTAACCGCGTTTAAAACATCATCACCATATAGGTCAATTTTGGACATCGCATTCCAGAATTTATTGCCTCCAGAAGTACTCATATGACCAACAAATGCATCCATTACATATCTCAGATTATCATCTGTTTCTAGGCCGTCCGCGTTTAGTTTGATCAGCATATCAAGCTGATTACCCATAGCAAACAGTGCCATTACCGCCTTGGTTTGTCGATCAGGGTCCATGTCATCATAGTTGTGCAAAAATTCTCGGTACTCCGAGCTATTCTCTGCCATGAAGAACATCATTTCCTGCCATATATGCCTCTGTTCTCGTTGCGATGAAGCAAGAGCCAAACGATTAGCTGTACGAGTTTGCATTCCAAGAAATACTAGTGAAATTATCACACCTATGCCGCCCAAAAACTCACCCCAAATACTCAACATTTCCATATCTATGCTCCAATTAATTTAATTTAAGTAATTATATGGCACACACTAATACGAATAACATTTAATAAACAAATGAGAGAGAAATGATGCCGATCGCAAGTTTACGCCCAATTAGAACTATAGTTACTCAACTAGGAGTTCTAATTGAACTAAGAGAAGCCCCAAAGGGAATAAGATTAATATCTGAAGTAGTATCGTCAGAACTAAGGAGTGAAAAAATAAACGCTTCTTTAACTACCAATGATATGGCTGACTGATTAACGATTAGTGAAAATGTGAAATTAGGTTCTATTGCAGCCCTACACCATAGATCGCTTTGCCGGGAAACACGCCCTCTATTAGCTCACCCTCTCTAATAACAATGGCGCCACCAACCAGAACATATTCAATGCCAATCGAATTAGAAAGACCTTCTTCAAATGTTGCGGTATCTATAATGCGATCTGGATCGAAGATAGTAATATCAGCATCTGCATTTTCTTGCAGTCTTCCCTTGTTTGCCATCGCAGGAGCAACCGGCTCTAACCGTTGAGCTGGCATAATTGTCATTTTCCCAATGGCTTCGTTTAGCGATAGTACATCTCTCTCTCTAACATACCGACCTAACACACGACTAAATGTTCCCGCTGAACGCGGATGAGCACCTGGGGCGAATTGCATACCATCGGAAGCCACAATAACAAAAGGTTCAGATAGCGCCCTTCCGATCCATTCCTCTTCCATCATGTGAATAATTACCGCACCACCGATCTCTCTATAACTGCGGAATGTTTCTGCGTTAAGGCGCTCCCCAGTAGCGACCCATTGCAGATCCTCGAAATTGATACCACCCATTTCTTCTTGCCAACCCTCATCGAACAATGCTGACCCTAACCCGGTTGAAGCCGCTGTATAAGGATAAGCTTCAGTACTGATATTAAATCCACGTTGACGCGCTGACCTGATCAAGTTGAGAATAAAATCTATATCTCCCAAAGCCATAGAATTAACATGGACAATGTGCAGGGCGGCGCCTGTTAAAATAGAATTCGAAATGACTTCCTGCATTGCGCTTATTCCACTTTCACGAACATGCGAGAATATCATTGAATTTTGTTCAGCCGCGAAATCAAACACCTCATAAACTTCCTGTTCGTTAGCACCAGGAGTATATTGATGAGCAAGCCCTATTCCGATTGCCCCACTTCGAAGACCTTTGAGGAGTTCTTCACGCATCACGACATATTGGTCAAGCGTGAGCTCAGCGTAATTGCTTTCGCTGAGTAAATTTCCGTACTGAGCAAGGAAAACATCAAGGTTATCGATTGATGATCTATAAGCATCCTCCAGTTCAATACGATCCTCAACAGAGAACTGAGCCAATGACCTTGCATCTCCTTGTGCCATCGAAGTGCCAAAGTTAATAGGCCGCTTATTTTCTCGACTCGCCAACCATTCGCGTACAGGATAAACACCTTCTTCCAGTTCAAGTGCTGTAGTTACACCATCGTGGACGAGATAGTTAGCTGACCGTTGAGATTGACCATGAGCATGCATGTCAATAAATCCTGGACTAACCACCAGTCCATTCGCATCAATGAGTTCGCCTCCTGCAACTAATCGATCCGCAAGCGACTCAGCAGAAACTTCAATGATCGATCCCCCTTGTATTCCAACATCTCGGATTGCATCCAGACTAGTTTCCGGATCAATAACGCGACCATTACTGATAACGATATCAAATTCTTCATTGTTATCAGCAGCCTGCGTAAAAGTTGTAGGTATAGATAAAATATTAAGTAATAAAACTAAATAAAAGATTTGATTAATCTTCATAGTAGAAATGCCCCACAGATTAAGTTATTACACCAACGCTTTCTCTGGCAGTGACAAATCCATGCCAGCGCCAAAGATTTTGCAAGGACTCGTCTGGGTTCAGTTTGCAATAGTGGATAGCAAAATCGAGAGAAACTAGAAGAATTATGTCTGCGATAGTGAAGCGCGAAGTAGCTAAGTATTCTTTATCAGCCAATTCATCGTTCAGCTTTTCATAATAGGCATACACATTTTCGTCGCTGAAGACTTTCGCCTCGGGAGCTACTTGATAGCCCCTCTGTTCAAGTACTGGGCCATTTTTCCAAGAACTCCGAACTTGGAACCACAAATCCGACTCAATTTGAGAAAGGTGCATCTCAATCTGACACAAATCATCTGCATCTGAGCCAAATAAATTAGGTTGTGGATATAGCGCCTCAAGATAACGGCAAATTGCAATCGCTTCAGTAAGAAAAGCCCCATCATCTGTCTCCAGTACTGGCACTCTACCAAGTGGATTCTTTCGCAAAAATTCTGGTGCTTTATGCTCTCCATTCTGAAGGTCTAATTCAATCATTTCATAGTCTATGGCTTTCTCTGCCAAAACAATTTTTACTTTGCGTGGATTAGGTGTATTACCGCAACCATATAATTTCATTATTACTCTTCCTTTAAATCGAACAACACAACAGTTCGATAAGTCTGTAGAATACCCAACTTAACCCAAGAGTCATCTGAAAACCAAATTCAAAAGCTTATTAATTTGATAATTCCTAATTTGATGTTGAATCACTCTGCACATGCTGGCTTAGCTATCATTTTCCACTTAAAATACTTCCCTTAGCTACAATCATTACTTAATGCTAAAACTTGAAAGTTGGCGCATGACACCAAAATAGATTAATCAAAACCATAACAAGACTATCCACCTATCTACCTCACTATGCACAATCGGTCCTTTCTTAATATTTGCGCACTTCTACTGATGCTGGGATTCACCCTACTACCAACATTAGCCCAGCAAGACCCCACATTAGAAAATACCTCTTGGAAATTAGTCTCCATACATGGATTCGACGATTCGGAATTCATTCCCAGTAATCCTGAAAACTATCTATTGCGATTTCGCCTAGAGAATCGATTGCAAATCGAAGCAGACTGCAATCAGGCTGGAGCAACATGGGGATTAGATGGTGACTCTTTCACATTGAGACAATTGGTTACGACTCGAAAACTCTGTATTCAACCTTCCCTCTTTAATCGATACATCATGAATTTAGATCAAGCCGCTTTTCTCATGTTGGAAGGAGATCGACTGATAATTAAATCCGCCTCAGAGGTTGATTGGATGGAATTTGAACCCTATGTCTTGACGCCACCTTTTTGAGATAGCAACGCCAGCCTTCAAAAATAAGTGACAAAAAAAGGTCAGCGTATTGACTACTCTGACCTTCCTCTAATTCCGTTTTAGTTCCAGATATTTGGCTAGTATGGATAGCCTTCCAACCTCGGTTGTCCAGGAAACCAGTCCGGTACTTGCGCCCAGTTATCGCGATTCGGCATCTGAATTTTAGGCAAACTATTTTGATCTAAAACTAACTGATCATCAGTAATAACATCATTCAAATAAAGCAAGTAAGCCGTTAGGGAATAAACTTCATCCGCCAATAGCGATCCTTCAGCACCGAGAGGCATACCACGGTTTATGTAATCCCAAACTGTAGTGGCATAAGGTGAACGAATAGGAAGAACCCTACCGTAACGCCAGGCATTATCCACTTCACCAACGTCATTCTTAACCAATCTTGGTGCAATACCATTGGTGCCATTAGTGCCATGACATCCAGCGCAGCCTTTTTCTAGAAAAAGTTGTGCTCCTAAATCAGCAGTGCCACTGCCGTCTGGCAATTCCTCTCCAGTTGGCGCGATCGCAATATCCCAAGCCTCGATCTCTGCAGCTGTAGGCGCTCTGCCAACCCCATAAGTTGGAGACTGTGCTTGTGCTACAAAACCAAGGAGCATTACTCCTGGCAGTAAATATTTAAGCAATCGCATTATGAATACTTCCATCGCTTTCAATTCGCCAAGGCTGAATCGAGTTGTCTTGTCCTCGAACACGAGGTGGCTGATCAGCAGGCTGATTCCAGAATTCTGCGACTTCCGCTCGCGAAGGCTGAACCTGACCGATTTCATCGATACAACGAGACTGGAGCTCACAAGGGCTGCCATCCCACTCCCATTCGAAGGCAAAAAGTGTGTGCGCCATCGCTTGAGGCTCACCACGAATTTCTGCATCGAACCAAGTCTCTCCACCATCAGTGGTCACTTCAACACGGGCAACCTTGCCTCCACCAGACCACGCTAAACCGCTGACTTGATAATATCCCGCACCAGGAAGTGTTTGTCCGCCTGAAGGATGAACAATCACAGATTTAGGACCTATCTGGTAACCTAGTGCTGCTGTGGCTGGGTCCTGAGTCAAGTGTCCGTAGTCGTTATAGGTCATGTAATACTGGTCAACTACCTTGATACGACGCAACCACTTCACATTAAAAATGCCTTCAAAACCAGGCGCTAACATTCTGAGTGGAAACCCCTGTTGCGGCCGAACCGGTTCACCGTTCATTGAATAGGCTAGCAAAGTATCATCCATGGCTTTGGTCATTGGAATGCTGGAAGCGCCCTTAACTTCTTCCACACCTTCGGCAACAATCCAGTCTGCACCCTCTTTTACACCGGCTTCTTTAAGTAGCGTAGAAAGCAGCACTCCAGTCCACTCTGCATTACTTGTCATCCCATGAGTCTCCTGCACGGTGGTATGACGCCGATTTGATCTATTGCCCGCACACTCAACGAAATGCATACGCGTCACAGAAGGTAGACGCTTCAATTCCTCCATGGTGAAGACTAGGGGATTATCGACCAAGCCATGAATCATTAAGCGATGCTTTTCAGGATCGATGTCCGGTATATAAGAACCTCTCGTAGTTCCCATGTAGAAAAGTGACGACGGGGTAATCACCCCATGCTGGTCCTGCAAAGGAGTTGCTATGTGGAAATCAAGCCCGAAAGTATCCGGTGAGTGCCTGCCGCCGTGGGGAATGCGCTTGGACTCTATGAACCGTGATCTCTGCCCATAAGCCACAATATCATCTCTGCCCTGCAGGAACCCTTCTGGACCAGGCAGCTGAGCCGATGCAGATTGAGAGGCTGCGCCTACTGCAGCACCACTAGCAATAGCTGCGCCCTGCTTTAAAAACTCCCTGCGATTTTGTTTCTTGGGACCCATGGATAATCTCCTATTGTCTTCTTTTTTTTGCCTTGTTTTTTGTACGGTGAATCTAAGGCCTTTATCTGCCCGAGTATACGCCGAGGACAATCATTCCAAAAGCCCTTTTGGACTTTGTAACACTGTGTTTCAAGGTTATCTGAACCGATTTTCCCTCATTTATTTAGCCTAGGGAGACCCAGAAATACTCGCACCTTGAGCAATTTGGGTGTGAAATTCTGATATATCTTAGTCTAATAAAATTAAACTCTAGACAGTATTTTTAAATTGCTGTTCTTGCTTCAAAAACCAGCAAAACTGACTGCGTCAGAATAAAGCTTATTCTCTAAAAACGGGCTTACGCTTTTCCATGAAGGCCTGAATAGCTTCTTTTGACTCTGGGTCATTCATGCTTTCGATCAGATGTATGGCTTCTAGCCGAAGGCTGTCTTCGAGTGATTGATCCATACCGCTATGGAGATTTTTTTTCATTCTACCAAAAGCATTCACTGGCCCATTTGCTACTTTAGCTGCATAGCTTTGTGCGTCTTTACTAAATGATTCTTTCGGAAATACTTTATTAACGATTCCTAATCGCTCGCATTCACTGGCCAACACTCTATCGCCGGTATAAAACAGTTCTTTTGCCTTGGCCAAACCAATTAGACGCGGCAAGAACCAACTGGCACCATAATCGCCAGACAGTCCGATATTGCCAAAGGCGGTTGTAATAAAAGCATTATCTGAAGCAAGACGAAGATCACAGGCTAAAGCGATCGAAAGTCCTGCCCCAGCCGCAGCACCGGGCATTGCCGCAATAGTGACTTTATTAGCTTCATAAATGCGATTCGTAAGCGTTTTTTGTTTCTCCACTAAAGTATCGATTTTTTCTTGTTTAGAAGAAAGTGTACCTACATTTTTTTTTGTTCCAGACCCCATTCCTGAAACATCGCCTCCTGCGCAAAATGCATCACCAGCTCCAGTGATTAACACACACCCGACTCGATTATCATCATCAAGTATTGCGATAGTTTTTCTGAGAGCTGGAGTTAACACATCACCCAGCGCATTTTTTTTATGGGGTTTATTTAAAGTAACAGTGGCAACACGGTTTTCTATTTTACAAATAAGTTCTTCTGTACCTGTATCAATGGAGATCATATTTTAACTCAACAAAAAGATAGGAACTCAATGAAATGTTATTCCGCTGGCAAGTTTTTCCTAGCTACTAGAAAGAGTATTACTCCTAGAATTGACCATCCAATAATAATTATCCATTCTTGCGGCCAGATTAGCGCTGAAGGGCTTCCGGGCATATAGAGAAATCCCAGACTTATAGAAAGTATCAAAGCAAGTATTCCAATAAAGTTCCCAAACGGCACTTTATAGGGCCGTTCTAAATTCGGCTCTTTGCGACGCAAAATCAGGAAGGACAAGGCAACCATGGCGTAGGCGATGACAATGCCGAGACCTCCAGCATCCACTAACCAAACCAATACTGGCCGACCGAAGAAAGGTCCGATAATAGAAAGTCCACCTATCAGCAAAATTGCATTGTAAGGAGTGCGATATTTTGGATGTAACTTGCTGAGAGCGGCAGGTAGCAGGTTTGCGCGTGCCAAGGCATAAATCGCTCTACTACCTCCAACAATAAACGCATTCCAACTAGTAACAATGCCCGCGAGACCAGCGCCTAACATAGCCAAGCGCCCAGCCTCGCCAAAGATCACGGAATTCGCTTCCGCTGCTATAATTTCTGTAGTTCCAAATATACCTTCATTAAGCAGTAAGCTAACTCCCAGCACGATTAGCCCGTACCAAGCGATAGCCATAGCAACTGATAACATCAGCACCGATCCTATATCCTTATAGGGTAAGTCAATTTCTTCTGCGGCCTGAGGAATAGTATCGAAACCAACGAACATAAAAGGGACCATAACCAATACCAAGGTAACGCCCGATAAGCCATCAACAAAAAGAGGTTCCATATTAGCAGTATCGCCAACGACCAGTGACCCTGCTACAAACAAACCGCCGACCAGAAGGATAACGATAACAACTGCTGATTGAACAATGGCAGCCATGCGAACGCCGCGTATGTTTAATACCGTCATGGCGACCGCACCCGCAACACCAACCAAAACCCAACTAAGGTAAACATCCCACCCAGCAATCTGCCAGAGAAAAAATTTATCCAGCCCTGGGATTATTGAATCCAGCACTGTGGGCAAGGCTACTGCCTCAAATGTAACCACAGAAACATAACCTAATATAATTGCCCAGGTACAAATAAAGGAAAAGCCTGCCCCCAAAGCGCGATGACTATAGACATGCTCTCCTCCTGCAAAGGGTAAAGCTGACGCAAGTTCAGCATAAGTAAGTCCAATTACCAACATAATACCGCCACCAAGAAGGAAGGCGGTGATAGCTCCGATGGAGCCGGCGGATTCAATCCAAGTACCAGATAACACTACCCAGCTCCAGCCAATCATCGCACCAAAGGCTAGAGCCAAAGCATCTCGCCGACCAAGCACGCGAAGAAAATCTGGTTCTTTGTCAGGGGAAGTCATAGTAGGAAAAATAGTAACCTTGTGTCGTGATCGACTTAATTATTTACCTGTGAAGTTGCCGGCTCTTCTTTCCGAGACTGCCTGAACCCCCTCGAAATGATCATCAGTTTTAGTCAACCAGAACTGTTCGCTACCTTCAATATCGGTGGCAGCTTGCACCGCTTCTTGTATCCCGGACCGTAATTGCTCTCTTAAAGAAACAAGCGCAAGCGGTGCATTTTCTGCGATTTCAGTTGCAAGTTCGATAGCTTTTTCACGCAATGATAAAGCAGAGGTAAGAATATCTGCCGCTCCCCAAGCTAGGGCAATCTCACCATCAATTCGGCGGCCAGTATAGAACATAAGATGGGATTTCTGGACACCAATCGCCCGAGGCAAGGTATGGGTTAGGCCGAAGCCAGGAGTAAAACCTAACTTTACAAAATTCGCAGTTAAGCGTGTGCTCTCACAAACAACGCGAAAGTCTGCCATCATGGCTACTCCTAGGCCTCCCCCTACCGCAGCACCCTGTACCGCAGCGATTACAGGTTTTTTATTGCCAAATAAACGCACCGCTTCTTGATAAATAGGGTTTCTTTGATCAGCAGATTCTGCTGCCAACACATCCCCTTCAGCTGTCTGATCAGGGGTACTAAAATTCGCACCTGCACAAAAATGTTTACCGTTGGAACATAGCACGATCGCTCTACAGTTAGGATCATCATCAAGGGCATCGAAGCAATTTGCCATATCCCTAATCAGTTCCAAGTCGAAAAAATTATTAGGTGGTCGGTCGATCTCGCACTGAACAACATTTCCCGGTAACGCTGTTAGCTTTATATCTCCATATTGTTCTTTCATTCTCTAAATCCTTCCGGAGTTTATACTGCTTGAATTTTCCTAACGAACTATATCAAAAGTGTATCCGTTAGTGCGTCAAAAAACACGCTACAACGGACACTCTAACAAAAATATTCGTCAAAAGTGAGGATATAGAATACGCTAAATCAAGACAGAACTGAGAGTAAGGTTTCTACTAAAAAAACCCATAAGCGAATTGAAGTTCATCGAAGAATACATGTTTCAGTAGTAATGTCTCAGTGGCAATAGCGTACCAAGACATACCATTTTTATTGCCAAAAACTATAGAAAGAGCATTAAGTTGCAACGATCAGAATTACCACGCTTATAGCGATTAGCATGATTCCCAGGTATTCACGGGTGGAAATTTTCTCACCAAAGTAGAAGTAAGTTATTAGCAGGCTCACAACAAACTCAGTTTGTCCTAATGTTTTCACTATGGCTGCATTCTGCAAACTCATTGCCGTAAACCAACCAACTGATCCTGCAACGCCAGTCAAACCGACAAAGGCGCATAGCGCTATGTTCTCCTTTATCAAGAAAAATTGATTACGCTCTCGCAGTAGCATCCAGCCAAGGCAAATTAGTGTTTGCAAAATTATCATGTAAGTTAATACGGCAGCCGCACTTAACAGTGGAGGAGCGTCCAAAGCTAGAGAAGCATCCCTAATCCACAAGGAGGCAAGAGCAAAGCCTAACCCTGCGCCAGCACCATAACGAATACTTTTATTGTCGGCTAAATCTTGAAAGGAAACTTTCCAATTACTAGCGATTAGCAAACCTGCTACACCTATAATTACCGACAAATAACCAATTGCACTAAGAGCAGATGAAAAAAACAAAGTCCCAAAAATAGCAGTTAACATAGCTTCAGTTTTTGCTAACGCTGTTCCGACGGCGAAATTTCTTAGTGTAAGCGATTTAATAAGACAGACGGTCGCAAGAATTTGAGAAAGGCCCGCTAATGCGCCTGATCGGAAAAATATGATATTTAATGCGATAGAATCGGGTTGATACACTTGCCAAAGAATAACTAGATAGATAATCGCAAATTTAATACCAAAAAGAAATCTAACGAGAGTTGTTGCTTGAATTGAAATCTTGGTTGCAAGCTTTTTTTGACTCGCAGTTCGAATTGACTGCATAACAACTGCAAGCAAAGTAAATGCTATCCACGTTTCCATTCACACACTATACAATGTCTACGTTTCAAAATAATTACTTACTTGTAGACCTTACCAAGAGTTCAAGTAAACTGATCCGTACAATAATTGATTCAAACATCTTGTGTTAGATTAGGCTAAAATGCTAAATCTGCCGGTGATTAAATTAACTGTATTAATGGGAGAACTAACGTGAGTGTGGTCGACTTCAGCCAAGCTGCTAAAAAGCACTCTGGAGACCCAGGGACCTCTAGCAAGCGACATTGGGTCCGATTTCTTACTGCTGCCAGCCTATTCGATGGTCATGATGCCGCGATAAATATTATGCGTCGCATCCTCCAAGCTAGCGGTGCCGAAGTAATCCATCTTGCCCACAATCGCTCAGTTCAAGAAATTGTCGAAGCTGCGGTACAGGAAGATGTTGACGCTATTGCCATTAGTTCCTACCAAGGCGGACATATTGAATACTTCAAGTACCTTATTGATAGATTGAACGAACTCGGTGCTCCTCATATTAAAGTCTTTGGTGGAGGTGGCGGTGTTATCATTCCGGAAGAAATTGAAGAATTACATCAGTATGGTGTAACCAGAATTTATGCACCAAGTGATGGCCAAAATTTAGGCTTACAGGGCATGATTGATGAAATGCTCATGCTTAGTAGTGGCGACATTAAAGGTGAAAGCACACCGAACTTAGAACTGCTAACAACAGGCAACCGACTTAGTCTCACTCAAGTAATCAGCGCGATTGAAAACGGTAGGTATGATGAACATCAACTTGGCCATCTAATTGAGAACTCATTAAAGAGTTCCTCGACACCTATTCTTGGAATAACAGGTACTGGCGGTGCTGGCAAAAGCTCTTCTACCGACGAAATTATTCGTCGATTTAGGCAAGACAGCAACGATTCAATGCGCATTGCTGTGCTTGCAATTGATCCAACGCGGAAAAAAACCGGCGGGGCTCTATTAGGCGACCGCATTCGAATGAATGCGATCAATCACCCCAATATTTTCATGCGCTCCCTAGCCACTCGAGATGCGCGCACCGAAGTTCCAGAAAATCTCCATGCCATCTTGGCAGCAATCAAATTAACTGACTTCGACCTGGTCATAGTTGAAACACCAGGTATTGGTCAAGGTGATGCCGGCATAGTGCCTTTTGTCGATGTCTCTCTCTATATCATGACGCCAGAGTTTGGCGCTGCCAGTCAGTTAGAAAAAATCGACATGCTTGATTATGCTGACGTTTTTGCTATTAATAAATTTGATCGAAAAGGGAGTGAAGACGCTTTACGAGACGTATCAAAACAAGTGCAGCGTAATCGAGAGGCTTTTTCACAGATGCCTGATGAAATGCCTGTATTTGGAACTATTGCCTCAAAATTCAACGACGACGGCATTACTGCGCTGTATCAGTTACTCGTTGAAGAATTAGAGAAAAAAGGACTGAAAAAATTCGAGCGGCATCTAACTAAAGTCGATGTAAAAACTTCTAGTCACCGCTCTTTAATTATCCCCGCACAGCAACAACGTTACTTAGCTGAAATAGCAGCTGAAGTTAGGGACTATCACGGCATTGTGGCAATACAGTCAAAGCTCGCTCGAGAAAGGCAACAACTTCAAGCTAGCAAAGCAATGCTAGATGCATCAGATGAAAATAGTAATAACCTAAACGCAATACTTGAGAAAAAAGAAGCCGCACTAGATGCTCGCGCAAAGCGTTTATTGGAGTCCTGGCCGCAGGTTAAAGCAGATTATTCCCGCGATGAGTATGTCATTAAGGTAAGGGATCGGGAATTGCGAACACCACTAACCCGAAAATCACTTTCTGGAACTGATATACCCCGCGTTTCCCTTCCTCGTTATGAAGATGAAGGCGAACTATTAAAATGGTTGTTGTTGGAGAACGTTCCAGGGAAATTTCCTTTCACCGGCGGTGTATTTCAATTCAAGCGCGACAGTGAAGATCCAACTAGAATGTTTGCTGGTGAAGGTGATGCATTCAAGACGAATAAACGCTTCAAGCAACTTTCAGAGCACTCGGATGCAAAAAGATTATCCACTGCTTTTGATTCTGTGACCCTCTACGGCTTCGACCCCGCCCTTCAACCTGATATTTATGGGAAGGTAGGAAATTCGGGTGTCTCCATAGCAACCCTGGATGATATGAAAGTTTTGTATAGCGGTTTCGATCTCTGCAATCCAATGACATCTGTCTCTATGACTATTAATGGTCCTGCTCCTACCATCCTGGCAATGTATTTAAACGCTGCCATTGACCAAAGAGTCGATGTCTTTGTCGAAGAGAATGAGAGACAACCAAATGAGGCTGAATGGAAAGCGATTAAAAATTACACCCTGGAAAACGTTCGCGGTACGGTTCAGGCTGATATCCTTAAAGAAGATCAAGGTCAGAATACTTGTATATTTTCCACTGAATTCAGCCTTAAAGTAATGGGAGACATTCAGGAATATTTCACCGGAAACAATGTAAGAAACTTTTATTCAGTGAGTATTTCCGGGTATCACATAGCTGAAGCTGGGGCGAATCCAATTTCACAACTCGCATTTACCCTAGCAAATGGCTTTACTTTCGTCGAAGCGTATCTTGCTCGCGGTATGGAAGTGAATGATTTCGCTCACAACCTCTCCTTTTTCTTTTCCAACGGCATGGATCCCGAGTACACGGTGATGGGCCGTGTAGCACGACGCATTTGGGCAACCGCCATGCGGTTCAAATATGGGGCTAATGAAAGAAGTCAGAAACTGAAGTATCACATTCAAACTTCCGGGAGATCACTGCATGCCCAGGAGATGTCTTTTAATGATATTCGTACAACATTGCAGGCATTAATAGCGGTCTATGACAATTGCAATAGTTTACACACCAATGCTTATGATGAAGCTATTACTACACCCACCGAAGAATCAGTACGACGTGCCATGGCCATCCAACTCATTATTAACAAAGAATGGGGTCTTGCAATGAACGAGAATTCCAACCAAGGCTCGTTTATTATTGAAGAGTTAACCGACCTGGTTGAAGAGGCTGTACTACAAGAATTTGAACGAATCTCTGAAAGAGGTGGAGTGCTCGGCGCAATGGAAACTGGTTATCAACGCGGCAAAATTCAAGACGAATCCATGTATTATGAACATCGCAAACATGATGGAAGTTTACCTATCGTTGGCGTTAATACTTTCTTAAATTCTGATACTGAAGAAGAACAAAAAATCGAACTTGCCCGTTCGACTGAAGAAGAAAAACAGAGCCAGCTTATGCGTTTGAACAACTTCAAATCACAACACGCCAATCACTGCGAACAAGCCTTAGAAGCGTTGCGAAATGCAGCCATTAATAATGATAATGTTTTTGCAGAACTAATGAATGCTGTTCGTTATTGCTCTTTAGGACAAATTACCGACACTTTCTTCGAGGTGGGTGGACAATACCGTCGGACCATGTAGCCTTATACTAACAACTCTTGCTTTATACGTACTGCGGCTTTTAAAAAGCCTTATACCATTCCTATTTCAATTAGCATAAAAAAAACAGTCCCATTTCCTTAATTCTTTTCCCTCTACAAAAAAGGGCGGTAACACCGCCCTACTAAAATTATTAGTAATTTCCCCAGACTACTCTGAAACGTTAACTGTTATCCAGGCGTCATGATACAAACCACCATCGTCTGCTCTGCCCCAAAGAATATATTCTCCTGGTTCACTAAATGTGGCATTGACATCATATACGCCATCTACTGGTATTGGTGGCGGTAACCAGAGTGATCCCCAAGGAGAGTTCGCGCTGGTTCGAGTATCTTCCCAAACTTTCACCTGAGGCTTGTCAAAAGTTACTTCGCCGGGTCCACGCCATTTATTCCATGAATAGTACAACCCATTCACTTTTTGGACCGTTACCTTAATTGGAGGAGACATCAGCCGCCGCTGCATGACATTTTCTTCTGTGACAAAAGCGACAGCCAAAGCGCCACCGGCGAACTCGGCAAACTGACGTGCTTCTTCAACCGGATCAGTTGGCTCAGGTAGCCCATCATCAGTAACTATTGTCTCAAGGTTTAGCGGTTCTGCAACTGTTGTTGCACGAATGTTATCGCCTTGAACAGAAACCACTGGAGGAATGTTCGCTCGAGATTCAGGAGAGCTCGTGCCCGCACCTAAGGAACCTGTCTCAGAAGCGATGACCATATTATCAACGAGATAATCAGCTTTAAGGGTGCCGTAGGCTTTCCGTTCGACTCCGTTTATATTCAAGGTCCAAACTAGCTCACGTTCACCCCAATCAGAAGGGACAGTTACTTCGAATGTGAAGCGGTTTCGACGTGGCAGAAAATGAGTAGGCTGACCTTGGTCTAAATCCCCAGGGGAGAAAAAATTATTATCTCCAACCGGCATATCCGGCGATTCTTCCCAATTTTCATTCATGTAACCAAACATCAAATTAAACGTACCGTCCGGGTTTGGACGCCAGCCTTCAAATGCAGGTTCTACATGTCTACCTTTGGAATAAGATGATTGTGCAAAACCACCTTGAGCAAATAACAATCCAACTAATACCAACGTGACAGCTTTAATAGCCAGCGTGTCACCAGTCAATAATCTTTCTTTAATCACCTAATTCTCCCGTAATGCATTCATTACTGTTAATCGGAAGCTTCTACGTCTTCTACTATTGGTGCCACAAGCGGCGCTCCACATAATGGACAGCCGATCACATGATCGTTTGGCCCCATGTTTAAATCATTTCTTCGCTTTTCCATCTCAGCAAAGAATTGTTCATCATCCATTTTTACCCGCATGCCGAGATCGATAAACATATTCGTCACAGATCGATTTCCAGACCCCTGCCAATTTCTCGCGTCAGGTACGTTTGGGTTTGTCTCTGTATTATTCATGTATCCAACAATGTGCATTATGGTGCCTTTAGGTAGTAAAGGCGCAGCCTGATCTTCGAATGCATAACCACGTACCCAGTTATGGTCATAACCCACGCAGGAAAGTGTTTCGACTGTATATCCCCAAATTGCTTCCAAACACATTCGCTCACCCGGGGCATGAAGGTGTGGTTCAAAAGTAATAAATTTAGTGTGTTGTTCAAGCACCGTGTAAGCATGGAGTTCCTGATTATTCTGATTACCGGCTATACTGATATCAACGCCATTACCCAAACCAAGAGTTACACGTTCATACTTCGGTTCATATCCTACTGGATGAAATCGAAACCCTATTTCCAAATGGCCAGTTGTGTCTTTGCCATTGGAATGCATGTGAACCGAATCAGAATAAACATAAGTGCCTGCTCTCAATAGACGACCACCTTCAGGATCAAATATGTCGGCATTACGACCAACTTCATGCACTGGCCACCCTGTCACTGAGTCTTCAATTCGATTGCCTTCTTCGTCCAGTTCAGCGGTACTCCAGATCATATGATGAAAAATATAGCGCCCACCGACCGTATCACGCCCGGTGCCTGCTTGGTTGTTTACATCGTTGACTTCGACAATTTCCACTGACTTTACATAGCGATCTTCTTCCAAACCAACGGGTACACGATCAATTTCTCCCCACCAATCAGCAGTCCCAGCAAGTTTGGTGACATCATTAGTTTTAACGACTAAGTCTGGTTCACCCGCAGTCCATTTTAGAGAATCATCAAACACTAACGCTTGAGGTGCGTTTGCTGCATTACCCTTTGGTGCACCGCTGCGGGCCCAGGTGGAAATGTCAGCAATTTCTTCGTCACTCAATGAAGGGTCGTTCTTGTAATTTTGAATACCAATGTCTTTTTCCATGTACCAGGGCGGCATCGCTCCGGCTCTATCGCGCAAACCCGTTTTGTATTCAATAAGTCCTGCAAAAGGCGCCACCTGCTCATACGTCACTAAAGGCATCGGTCCAACACCACCGGCGCGGTGACAATTCTGGCAACTCCGCTGAAGTATAGGTTCAATATCTTTGTGAAAGGTAATCTGATCGGTCTGAGCTGCGGTTTTTAACGGAATTAAGATTACGAGCAGCCCTAATACGGACACTAGTTTGCTGATTACTGAGCTAACGGGCTTCGACATGAGTTATTCTCCTCGGTGATGTCGCTACAGCTGTCTCTATTTGTAATTTTTCAGGCAGAAATTCTGCCTAGCAACTGAATTCTGATGGAAATTATCGTAATTTTCCATGGAATCAATGTCTAATTTTAACTGACTTTATACGGGGCAGAAATTTTTTCCACCATTTTGTTACTACCCTATTGACTTCATTCAATATTTCATCCAAAAACCATACCAAATATTGTCATGTTTAACCGCCAAAAAAAAGCCCGAGCAAGAATCCCGGGCTTCATGTGTTTCCATGAGACTTTGTCTGCGCTACTAATCTACTCGACAAAGCCTTCTTTT
>JAQWQD010000035.1 GCA_029244985.1 Gammaproteobacteria bacterium
TTATTTACCGCAATTACGTCAGTTAGCGTGATGTTGTTTATAGCTGTTCTTAGTTTAAGTATTGTTCCTTGGGGAGCAAGGCATACTGAGCAACTTAAACAGAACCAGGATCAACTCACAGAGATTGATCTTATTGTCGCAGGGCAATTCCAGAATTTTAATGATGGCGGTCGAGTAACTTATGCTGAATCTACCAGCATGATTCCTGAATTAGGCAGGCAATTAGAAAATGTCTTCGTGGCGCTAAGCGCAGAAAGTAATCAAAGGACTAATGGCGATGAAGGGCAGGAATCAGACTCGAGTGATTCATCCCCCAGGATATTAATTGCTGAATCAGCTCGGCCGATTATCGATACTGAAACTGGCGCTCGATTTATGCGTATGGAAAACGTTTATCAATACGATGGCACTCCCGGCTTAGCTGATTTCTCAGTAGCCCAATTTGATGTGCAGTATTTATTACTTCCCACGTCAACCGAATTCGAAGCAAGCGTTGAGGAAGAGTCATTGAGCACTCTTGATTTGATAGGGTCTTCTGAGCCTGAGCATCAAGCAGAATTGCAATGGCGATTATCAATTATTTTTCTAATACCAGTGATTACGATGATTGCTGTTCCTATGAGCAAGGTTGACCCGCGTCAGGGTCGGTACAGCAAATTAATTTCAGCGGCTGTGATCTACGCGAGCTACTTCTTATTGTTGCAGTTGTCACGAGATATGGTGGCCGAAGGTGAGATCAACGCGACGATTGGATTATGGTGGGTTCATAGTTTGTTTATTGCAATGGGCATAATTCTCTATCGAATTCCTGAGTTAGGACGTTTTCTATCGTTAGGTCGTCCGGCATGATACAACTGGATCGACATATTCGTAACACTGTGTTGCTGTCAATGCTCGTTGTAATTGGTTTAATTGCTACGCTTGATTTGATATTTAGTTTACTTGATCAGTTTGCAGATACTGACGAAAATTATTCTATGGCGAGTGCATTTGCTTTCGTGTTGCTGACTATGCCGACAAGCGTTTACGAATTACTTCCTTTCGCTGCACTTGGTGGTGCTTTGATTGGGCTGGGCGTACTTGCCTCCAGTAATGAATTAGTTGTTATGCAATCAGCTGGTGTTCGTGTCTCTAGAATCGTATTTGCGGTTTTAAAACCTACGCTGCTTGTTATGGCATTTAGCTTGCTTCTGGGCGAATACGTATCTCCACCTTTAGAGCAGTTAGCGCAGAGTAATAAAGCCATTCAACAAAATGGCACGGAATCAATCAATTCAGAGCGAGGCGATTGGCAACGTATTGGTAACGAGTTCATCCATATTAACGCCATTGCTCCGGGTGGCAGAGAGCTTTTTGGTCTGAGCCGCTACCAAGTTGACGATAATAGACGGTTACTTTCCGTTAGGTTCGCAGAGTCAGCCAGGTATGTTGAGCAAGCAAACAGTAGCTATTGGCTATTGAGTAATGTCAATGAAAGCATTCTTGGTGCTGGGGTGGTTGCTACCCAAGATTATTTGCAGGAAGACTGGCAAGTTGATTTATCACCGGAGTTGTTAAGCGTTTTGTTGGTGGATCCTGATGAACAATCTATATCGGGGTTGTATCAGTTTGCCCATTACTTTGAAGCCGAAGATTTGGACAGCGATACTTACTATTTAGCATTTTGGAAAAAGCTACTGCAGCCTTTATCGACATTAGCTTTGGTGATTTTGGCAATATCATTTGTATTTGGTCCGTTGCGAGAAGCGACGATGGGTGCGCGTGTCTTTGTTGCTCTGGCAATAGGCTTAGTTTTTACAATATTGCAGCGAATGATGGAACCTGCCAGTTTACTTTATGGCTTTGACCCTTTGCTGGCGGTATTGGTGCCAATACTACTGTGCGGGAGTGTTGGGTTTTTCTTAATGAGAAAAGTCCGTTAAGCAAATATTCCTCTTTGTATCTTCTATAGTTATACCTCCATGATAGTTGAGATTGGATTGCTTCTAGATTTATTTCTTATTCAAACAATTCAATGAATGCCCTATTGAAGAAGATGTCACTTTAAAATGGTCGGTAGGACTTCGGCACTATTACAATTTTACTACGGGAAACTTTGTCATGAATTGTGTCGCCCTGCTTGTCTAGATATAGCCAAAGAAAGCCTGCCCCTAAAAGAAGAAAAGCCGGCCAGGCAATGAAAAAGCGGATTATCGCCTGCGGCATTTTGAGTCGCCCTCCATCCAGTGAATCCGCTCGTAGGCGCCAGGCTAGCATGCCCAGGGTTTGGCCGCTACGCATCCAAAACCAGCAATAGAAAGAAAAACTGCTAGTTAGCATTAAGAAGAACAAAAGATTATTAACCATTGGGTCGGTAATTACTTGACCATCAATAATCTGGTTGTTATCCGTGCCGATAATTAATTGCAGTATAAAGCCCAGCAACATCCAAATTGCTGCCACTAAAAACATGTCATATAGAAGAGCCGCTAAACGCCTGAGGAGACCGGCGCGGGGGAGTTCTATTTCTGCTTCGGTTGCTGCTGAGCTCAATAGTTAAGTGAGCTCTTTGACTGCCTGGATTAATTCGCTAGCAGCTTTCTGACCATCTCCGAAAAGCATCTTTGTGTTATCAGTAAAAAACAAGGGATTTTCAACCCCGGAAAATCCTGTGCCACGACCACGTTTAATGACAATAACGTTATCAGACTCAATAGCATCGAGAATAGGCATGCCATAAAGAGGGCTGCTGGTATCAGTTTTGGCCGAAGGATTAACTACATCATTAGCTCCTATCACCAATGCTACGGTGGTATTTTTAAAGTCAGCGTTTATGTCTTCCATGTCATAAATCATGTCGTAAGGTACCCCCGCTTCAGCCAGTAATACGTTCATGTGGCCGGGCATGCGACCGGCTACTGGGTGAATAGCAAACTTAACAGAGACGCCTTGGTCGTTAAGTAATTGCGTAAGTTCCCAGATCTTATGCTGAGCCTGTGCTACGGCCATTCCGTAGCCAGGAATAATAATGACCTGGCTGGCAAAGGCCATAAGAATTCCAGCGTCTTGTGCTTGGATTTCTTTCATTTCTCCCTCGGCTGCCGTGGCAGAGCCACCCGAGTCGGTCCCGACACCGGCGAAAAAGACATTAGCGACAGAGCGATTCATAGCAACTGCCATAAGATGAGTTAACAAGGAGCCCGCTGAACCTACCACGATTCCTGCAATAATCATTGCGGCATTGCCCAAGACATAGCCTTCAAAGCCTACCGCTAGCCCAGTCAAGGCATTGAATAAGGAAATAATTACCGGCATGTCCGCGCCACCAACTGGGACTGTAATAAAGATCCCGAGCACCAAGGCGAGGCTATAGAAAATAACAATAGTAGTTAAATCTGCACTAAAATATATGGCAATGGCAAAACCTACTGTCGCTATTGCAATTACTGCGTTAATCAGATGCTGTGCAGGTAACAATTTACTGCGATGCAGTCGTCCATCAAGTTTAGCCCAGGCAATAATACTCCCGCTAAAGGAAACGGTGCCAATAATAGCGCCAAGTATCCCCAATATAGCCACGTCAGGGCCTAGAGCATCGGCAATTGTCATTGTCCCAGTAGGGTCATGCGAGGCTTCAGCGTTAGCTTTTAGTAGTTCAACTGCGGCAATGGTTGCTGCCGCACCGCCGCCCATACCGTTATACATGGCAATCATTTGTGGCATATCGGTCATAGCGACTCGCTTACCACTCCACCACGCATAACCACCACCAATTACAATGGCAATTACGATAAGGGAGACATTAGTAAGTGCTTGGTCGCTACCAGTGATTTCAGGTGCCAAGAACGTAGCTAGAGTTGCTAGCACCATAGCGGCGCCAGCCCATAAAATACCTCTCCGAGCGGTAACTGGAGAGCTCATTTGTTTTAGGCCAAGTATAAATATGACTGCCGCCATGAAATATGAAGCTTGGATTATGGTTTCCATGATTTACCCCTCGCTTCCTTCTTTCTTGCTGGACTTGAACATTTCCAACATGCGTTCCGTAACAACATAGCCACCAACAGCGTTGCCTGCGCCAAGCAAAACAGCAATGAATCCGATAATTTGTTGCGTAGTGGTTTCAGCAATTCCCAGGGCAAACATGGCACCTACGAGCACTATTCCATGAACAAAATTTGATCCAGACATTAAAGGTGTGTGAAGTATGACAGGAACGCGAGTGATAATTTCGTAGCCAGTAAAACCGGCTAGCATAAATATGTATAAAGCTGCGAGGCCTTCAATCATGATGAGACTCCTTCTAGTTGTTCTTTAATTTCAGCATGATGAATTTCCCCTCCGTGGGTGATCAAACTTCCGTTTACAACCTCATCTTCGAGATCGATATTTATCTCTCCATCTTGGATCAGTAGCTCTAAAATATTTTGTAGGTTTTTGGCATAGAGCTCGCTGGCGTGGTTACCGACCATACTTGGTATATTGGCTGGACCATAAATTTTTACCCCTTGATGTAAAATTGTTTCATCAAGTTTAGTGAGCTCACAGTTGCCGCCGCCTTCGGCCGCTAGGTCTACAATCACGGATCCTCCTCGCATGCCTTCTACCATGGCTTTGCTTATGATTCGTGGCGAAGCGCGGCCGGGAATCGCTGCCGTACTGATAATTAAGTCTGACGCAGCTACGTGTTTGGCAAGAATTTCCTGTTGTTGTTGCCTTTCTTTTTCGGTTAATTCACGAGCATAACCGCCACTACCTTCAGCTTTTATCTCGATGTCGACAAATTTTGCACCTAGCGATTCGACTTGCTCTTTAACTGCGGCGCGCACGTCATAACCTTCTACAATAGCACCGAGTCTTCGTGCCGTTGCTATGGCTTGTAATCCAGCCACGCCAGCGCCAATAACTAAACATTTCGAAGGCCTAATAGTACCGGCAGCTGTGGTTAACATGGGTAGAAACTTTCCAAGGATATTGCTGCCAAGCAGTACGGCCTTGTAACCTGCTATCGAAGCCTGCGAAGACAGTGCATCCATAGCCTGTGCGCGTGAGATGCGAGGAATCAATTCTATTGAAAATGCACTGATATTTTTGTCTTTAAGTAAGTTGAAGCGATCTAAATCGGAATGAGGATTTAGAAAACCAATTAGTACAGAGCCTTCTTTGAGTTGCGCAATTTGTTCTGAAGTTGCTGGATTAACGGTAAGAGTAATATCAGCACCCTCCAATAATTCTGAACTATTTGCCACTATATTGGCGTTTTCGTAATCTGCATCGGTATAGCCAATCAGTTCGCCTGCTGCAGATTCAATATTTACTCTTAATCCTTGTTTGACTAGTCGATTAACAATGTCCGGTACTAATGCGACGCGTTGTTCGCCTTTGCGAACTTCCTTCGGCACACAAATCTGTATAGCCATAAAATTCCCCGGTTGATCAAAATTCTCACGAAGCGCGCAGTATATAACGATGGTGATTAAGGTCAACGTATAGAAATGGTAGAAATTCAGCTTCTTGCAGGCTGCAGTTTTTGCTAGAATCCGATTCCCGCCGTTCTCGATCAGTTATTCGAAGGCCCAATAGCCTGTTCTAAGCTCTACTCAAAGGAACAGGAGTAAGGGATGGTTTAGAGGTGATTCCGGCTAAATAAGCATTAATCTGGGCATTTTGGAATATTTGATGACTAACTCTGCAAATGCTCGTCATATTCGTCTGATGGATACGACGCTACGTGACGGCGAACAGACTCAAGGCGTCTCCTTCGCAGTAAATGAAAAGGTAAATATTGCCCGTGCTCTGCTGCAATCGCTAAAAGTAGACCGCATTGAAGTCGCTTCGGCTTGCGTCTCAGAAGGTGAGAAACAGGCCGTAGCAGAGATTTGTGAATGGGCAGCTAGCGAAGGCATCTTGGATCGAGTCGAAGTGTTGGGATTTGTCGATTACAAGCGCAGTGTTGACTGGATTACCAGTGCCGGTGCTAGAGTCATCAATCTACTTACGAAAGGCAGTGAAAAACATTGTCGAGAGCAGTTAGGACAAACACTGGAAAGTCACGTCGAAGCTATAACGCGCACCGTTGAATATGCCATAGAGCAGGGCGTAACAGTCAATATGTACTTGGAAGATTGGTCGAGTGGCTATCAGGATAGTAAAGATTATGTTTTTGGGTTGATCTCTGGAACCCAACATTTAGGAATCAGCCATTACTTGTTGCCTGATACTTTGGGCTTGCTAGCGCCTAATGAAGTGTTTGATGCGTTAACCGAAATGCAGCAGAGATTTCCAAACGAAGAATTCGATTTTCATCCTCATAATGACTATGGACTGGCAACTGCTAATGTCTTTGCTGCAATCAATGCGGGCATTAATAATATTCATTGCACGATGAACTGCCTTGGAGAGCGTGCTGGAAACGCATCCCTCGCAGAAGTAGCAGTCGGCATCAAAGACAAGTTGGGTTTAAAACTCTCTATTGATGAGACACGAATTGCAGTATTAAGTCGTATGGTAGAAAACTTTTCCGGCAAGTGGATAGCTGCAAATACGCCGGTAGTAGGTGCTGACGTTTTTACTCAGACCGCAGGGATTCATGCAGATGGTGATTTAAAAGGAAATCTTTATGTGTCAAAGCTTGGCCCTGAGCGATTCGCACGTAAGCGAAAATATGCGCTGGGCAAGATGAGCGGTAAAGCGTCTATTGCTAATAATTTGGTAGAACTGGGAATTTCGCTGTCAGCAGAAGATCAGGCAAAAGTACTCAAGCGAGTTGTGAGTCTTGGTGATTCTAAGCATGTCATAACTTCCGAAGATTTACCTTTCATTATTGCTGATGTTATGGAGAGTAAAGAGTATCAACACATTAATCTCAAAAAATGTGATATCAACACCGGTCTGGATGTGGGTAGCACTGTTTCTATTCGAGTCATTATTGATGAAGAGGAATTTCAAGGGTCGGGTTCAGGCAATGGTGGGTTCGATGCGTTTATGGATGGTATTGAAAAAATCTTGCAACAGAAAGAATTTCAAATGCCTTTGCTGACCGATTATGAGGTACATATTCCGAGAGGTGGTAAAACCGACGCTTTGACAGAATGTATTATTACCTGGCAGTCAGATGATCGAGAATTTAAAACCCGAGGCATAGATTCAAACCAAGTCATGGCGGGAATTAAAGCAACTATACGTATGGTCAACATAATGTTACATGCACGGGCTGCTTCAACTAACTAGCTATTGCTTAGCGAGTTCCGCCACAACTAAATCCCCAAACCCGTCTGTGCTTATCATTGTTACGTCCGCGCCAGGCTTGGAGAGGTCTGGGGTTGAATAGCCTTGACCGAAGACGCTTTCCGTTGCGTGCCAAACTTTCTTTGCTTCGGCTTCCATATCAAAACTCATTTCTAGCATCATGGCTACTGAGCCTATCATCGAATAAGGGTTGGCTATACCTTGTCCAGCGATATCAGGGGCAGATCCATGGGACGGCTCGTAATAAGCCTTCTTCGGTCCGATACAAGCTGAAGGCATGAGACCTAGTGAGCCCAATATCCCGCCGCCTTGATCTGAGAGAATATCACCGAACATGTTCTCCATTACCATTACATCAAATTGTCCAGGATTCAGACACATATAGGTTGCTGCGGCATCAACTAGAATGTGTTTTACTTCTACGTCTGGGTAATCTGTGCCAACTTCTTCGATGACTTCGTTCCAGAGTACGCTGGATTTCAAGACATTGCTTTTATGGATGTTATGTAACACTTTTTTTCGTTTTCGAGCAGTATCAAAAGCCACTTTGGCAATTCGCTTAATTTGATCTTCATCATATTCCAGGCTTTCGTTTACAAATCGTTTGCCATCTTCGTTTATGCCAGTTTCCTTTTTTCCGAAATACAAACCGCCAACTAGTTCGCGAATGATCATAAAATCTATACCATCACCAATGATTCCCGGTTTAAGTGGTGAGAAGTGAGCTAAGCTCTTCGGTAGAAAAACTGGTCGGAAATTTGCGAAAGTGTTATATCGTCGACGCAGAGGAAGTAGCGCGCCACGTTCTGGTTGCATATCGATTGGTATTTTTTTCGAATCTTCATGACTCAGACCTATCGGCCCTTTCAATATTGCGTCAGCTGCATCGCAAACTGCTTTTGTTTCCTCAGGGAAAGAATTTCCATGGGAAAAATAGGCGCAAGCTCCAAAAGGAGCATGTATCAACTCGAAGCTAACATCATTTCGATCGGCGATCAGAT
>JAQWQD010000037.1 GCA_029244985.1 Gammaproteobacteria bacterium
ACACGCATTTTGAGAATCACGAAGTGACTTTCAATTCAGGACTCATGAGTAAAACTCTTCAGCCCAACTTTTGGGATTCTACACTTTCAGAAGCCCAAAAAACCCCAGTGCCCAATGACACAGAGCCGACGCATTATACGCGCGGTGGGCCTTTTAGCAAGGAATAACGGAGCGATTTTTCAAGAATTTGTATTTTTAAATAACTACTATAAAAACAATTAGTTATAAGCTCGTTAACAGCTATTCAAATTTGGCCAAATGGAACAATTTCTTGCCCCTTTTTAGAAGGAAGTATTTACCATTAAGCGCATTGCTGACGTCGAGCTCAAAATTCACCGAATCGACAAGCTGTCCGTTTACATTTATTGCATTATTTCCGATAAATTCTCGTGCCATTTTATTCGACTTTGCTAAGTCGGTATCAACCAAAACTTCTACAATGCCTTTGTTTCCTCCTGCAAATACTGTGCACGGCAGGCCATCCAATTCCAGCTGATCTAGATCTTCATTGGTTAGCTGGGCGATATCCCCGGAAAAAAGGGCATCACTGATTCTTTTCGCCGCCGTGAGCCCAGTCGAACCATGCAAAAGTTCAGTTACTTCTGCCGCCAAAATACCCTGCGCCTCTCGCCTTCCCTGGGAGTTTTTATCGCTCTGCTCTATCTCTTCAATTTCATTGACAGAAAGAAAGGAGTAGAACTTCAGATAGCGGTATACATCAGCATCAGCAACATTCAGCCAGAATTGGTAAAGCGCGTAAGGAGAAGTCATATTTGCACTAATCCAAACTGTGCCAGTTTCGGTTTTCCCGAATTTCGTTCCATCAGACTTTGTGACTAAGGGAACCGTAACGCCGTAGACCTGGTTCTGTTCCATACGTCGAGTTAAATCGATGCCACCAGTAATATTTCCCCATTGATCACTACCACCTACCTGCACTGTGCAGTTATATCGCTTATACAATTGAGCAAAATCATATGACTGAAGCAACATATAGCTGAATTCAGTAAAGGAGATGCCCTCACCTTCACGCTCTATTCTTTGCTTAACTGATTCTTTTTGAATCATGGCATTGACTGAAAAATGCTTACCAACATCACGCATAAATCCAAGCACATCATAGTCTTGAGTCCAATCAAGATTATTTACTAATACTGCTGAATTCTCTCCACAATCGAAGTCCAAGAATTGGCTCAATTGTGGTTTTAATCTCTCAACCCATTGCTCAACAACTTCATTCGAATTTAATTGCCTCTCGTCAGTCTTAAAACTTGGATCACCAATTAAACCTGTTGCGCCGCCTATTAACGCGATGGGTTTATGGCCAGCCATCTGAAATCGCTTCAGAACTAAAAGCGGCACAACACTACCTACGTGCAAACTCTCAGCAGTTGGATCAAAACCGCAGTAAACAGTGCGGCTTCCGCTGGAAAGGTGATCTTTCAATTCATCGCCGCCAGCTAGCTGAGAAACGAGCTCTCGATTCTCTAAATCGCTGATTATATCTAGGGGTGATGCTGCCATTTAGTAATCCTAACTATGTCACAAAACTAAGAAACTCATGGTTTTTGCCGACCCAAGCAGGAGAAACAGCAAATTAATCATGGTGAAAAAACAAAAATTTTACACTAGACAGCTGCCGAAGTACTTTAATAGTGACTTTGTAGGGATAAAAACCCCTTTGAAATGGTCAATTGATTGTTGTAGCTTTGCGGATTCGCGCGCCAGAACTAAAAGCAGCAGTTCTTTATGGACATTGTGCAGATCATTAAACAGTTTTTCCAGGAGCATTATCCCCGGGACCATTTATATATATCTGGTTTCTTGGGGGTGCTATTCCTTCTGCTTATAGCTGCACCTAGCGATGATAAAGAGTCAGCTGTCCCTAATAAAATCCGGCAGATCCCCGTACCTATTTCCTTTGAAGCAATTACAGATGAGGTTGTTTTGCCTAATAACAACCTTGAGCTGTCTGATTTTGTAGTAGCCAAAGAGCCATCTGCCGGGGTAAGCCATTGGAGGAATGTTGAGATCAAGAGTGGGGACAATTTATCTGCCATCTTCACTATGGTAGGTCTCACTGACCAAGATTTGTTTCGCGTATTGAATAGTAGCGATGAAGCAAAAATACTCAATCGGGTTTTCCCTGGCTATCAGCTGAATTTTTTAATCCCCAACGAAGGGGAACTGGAACAGTTGCGGGTTCTAAAATCACCATTAGAGGGATTCCTGTTTACTCGCAACAACAATGACTACCGTGTTGAAGAAATACTAAAAGAAGCACAAATCAGCCAAGCATTTAAGGTTGGAGAGATTTCTGACAGTCTCTTTATGGCAGGGCAAAGAGAACAAATTCCTGTAGTTCATATTATGGAGATGGCAAATATTTTTGGCGGAGTCATCGACTTTATTTTAGATCCGCGCATTGGAGACCAGTTCAGTATTCTTTATGATGAAAAATTCCTTAACGGTGAATTTGTCGGCAATGGAGAAATTCTTGCGACTCAATTTGTTAACCAAGGTGAAACTTTCATTGCTGTACGTTATATAGATGAAGAAGGAGAGATTGGTTACTACTCCCCTGATGGGGAAAGTATGCGTAAGGCATTTTTACGCAGTCCTTTAGATGCCTTTCGCATAAGTTCAAATTTTAACCCTCGTCGCCGTCACCCGATTCTAAATACTATTCGAGCCCATAAAGGCACAGATTATGCCGCGCCAACTGGCACACCAATTCGAGCAACTAGTGATGGGCGCGTGAAAAGGGCTTCACGAAATGGGTCTTTCGGGAATTTAGTAATCCTTCAGCATACTGGCGGATTTCAAACTAAATATGCCCATCTGTCACGTTATGCAAATGGCATCAGTCGTGGGGATCGTGTCCGACAAGGCCAGATAATCGGTTACGTGGGCTCCACAGGCGGCGCAACCGGGCCTCATTTACACTACGAATTCCTAGTAAATGATGTACACCAAAACCCACGTACTATTCTTGATAAACTCCCTAAAGCGGAATCGATTGACCCTGATAAGATGGCGCGGTTCAATGAGCAAACGGCTCCGTTGCTTCATCAATTCGAAGAGCTTAATAATTCAAGAATACTAACTTTGAATCAGCCCAGCGCTGATTAATCTATTATGCCTAACAATGAACTTTATATTGGGCTGATTTCTGGCACCAGTATTGATGGTGTCGATTGCTCTTTAGTGTCATTTACTGACAACAAACTCAGCCTTATTGCTACTCGTTTTGAAGAATCTCCTTCTGCGTTGCGAGAAAGTATTTTGACCCTCTGCCAAGGGATGAACATTAGTTTGCAAATGCTTGGTGAAACAGATATCGCAATAGGTAAATTCTTTGCTTGTGCCGTGAACCGCTTGTTAAAAGATATAGACTTAAGCGCTTCTGACATTCGCGCCATTGGCAGTCACGGCCAAACTATTTGGCATCAACCAGTTAGTGACAATGCTTTTACTCTACAAATTGGCAACCCAAATACGATTGCACAACTAACTGGTATAACCACTGTTGCTGATTTTAGGCAAAGAGATATGGCATTAGGCGGGCAAGGTGCTCCTCTAGCTCCTTTACTGCACCGCGAGGTTTTTCATTCAGAGTTGTTAGATCGTGCGGTAATTAATATCGGAGGCATCTCCAATGTAACTATGCTTCCTTCCAGTAACGTCCCACTGGCTTTTGACACGGGCCCCGGCAATGTTCTGATGGATTACTGGATTGGCAAACACCGACAAGAACGCTTTGATAAAAATGGCGAATGGGCAAGTAAAGGATCAACGGACAACGACTTGCTGAGTTGTCTGCTTGGCGAGCCTTACTTTTCACGGAACGCGCCAAAAAGCACCGGCCGAGAATTATTCAATGGCCCTTGGTTGGAGAGAAAATTGAAAGAGCTTGGCAAGACAATCGATCCAGCTGACATTCAAGCAACATTGCTTGAATGCACGGTGAGTTCTATATCAAGTGCGATCAGCGGTCTTACGCATCCTCAAGAAATTTACGTCTGTGGCGGTGGAGCACACAACACAGAGTTAATGGAGAAGTTGGCACTTGCCAATCCTCAATCCTCAGTCTCGACAACAACTAGATTGGGAATAGATGCGGATTGGGTTGAGGCTGTAGCGTTTGCCTGGATGGCAAAGCAATCTATTGAAGGTAAGAAAATCGATTCTTCAGCATTCACTGGCGCCAGCAAACCCGCAATTCTAGGCGGGATCTATCAAGCTTGAACTCAGTTTGAGTTTGACAAAAGCTAAATAGAAAAAGAAGAGCCGCAGCCACAAGTAGCGCTCGCCATCGGATTATCGACCACGAAACGCGAACCTTCTAAGCCTTCAACATAGTCGATCTTGGCTCCCACCAAATATTGATAGCTTAATGGGTCAACCAATAACTCCGCGCCTTTGTTTTCGATCACAGTATCATCTTCTTGAATAGCTTCGTCGAAAGCGAAACCGTACTGAAATCCGGAACATCCGCCACCAGTAACAAAAACGCGCAGCTTTAGGTTGTCATTAGCTTCCTCGGCGATAAGGCTGTGTACCTTATCAGCCGCATTATCCGTAAAGGACATAATGACCGGTTCTGTTGTTTGGACTACTGACATAAGCGTTTAATTCTCTTTCCTACCATATTGGGTCAAATAGAGACTTTAAAACCAGCAAATACCCAAGGAATTTACTCGGGTATTATAGTACCGGGGCAAACTAATTTATAGTCTCGTAATGAAATAGTGTCGCGCTGCATTAGTCTTTCTGAAGAGATTTACTATCAAATGGCAGCTTTTTTTTGTTTACCGCGAGACGCTTAGTGTCTTGTTGGTCGGCACTAATGTGCATCAGGTTGCCATTCACTTCAGAACCCCTCACCATTTCTATCAAGTTGTAGTAAACATTCCCAACTACTACTGCTTTTGCGGCCAGCTCAATGTGATTCGCTGAGCGAACATCCCCTTGCACCAAGCCATTGATAATGGCAGATGGCACACAGATTTCACCTTCAACTGCACCTTTTTCTGCAACTCTGATTAAACTAGTGGAATCATCTTCTGCATAAATATTACCTTTAATACAGCCTTCGATGATCAGCTCTCCACTGAAGTGAATATCACCAACAATCTCTGTGGCTCTCGACACCAGAGTATTAGCAGGGCCACTTGGTGATCGATTGTTATCATCTCTGCCAAACATCTTACTTTCTCCTCAACAACTATAGTGGGGATTACTGTTTCACTACCCAACTGAAATCTTGATCAAAAGTTTTTCCAAAAGGTGAAGTCTCTACTGCAGCGATTTGAACTAGGCTGGGAACAAACCCTTCTGGAAGGGTCAGTTCGCCTTCTATATTTTGGAAAAACTTGAAACGCAAACGAATATCCAGTTGATCTTGCTCTGCTGAAACTGTATGTAATGGAAATGTTACGAACTCTTCATCTTGTCGGCCAACCAAACTTACATTGACATGGCCTGTTAGAAAGGTATCTCCGTCAGCATCTTGTTGGCGCATAACTAATTTATATCGATAGAGATCATCTTCTCGAGTTGAGTTAATATCCCAATTCGAAATGATCAGCCCAGTATCTTCAGTCTCTTCTGACACTACACTTCGATAATAAGTGATATCTTGTTCTAATAAAACGACCTGATCTCGCAAACTACTAATCGTATCTTGCACTTCTTCGTTTGCTCGCTGATCCATAATGCTAGTTCGATCCAGAATCGCCACCTGTCGATTCAAATCAAAATTTTCTACTCTTAATAATTCAATTTCTTCAATTAACTCGGCTCGATCTGGCTGAAAAGTTTGTTGTGTCTGTAAAGTTTGATAATAGCCATAGGCAAAACCAAACAACGCACTAGCAACCACTCCTGTCACAAGCGTTAAAGTGAAGAAAAGGCGTTTCCATGGCCTATAGGGTACAACGACCATTTTTTCCTGTTTACTACCTTTTACTGCCCTGCGCATTCAGATTACTCCGCAATTTTTTAAGCTATTTATTAACTAAGGAAGCAGTGCAATTCCTTCCAAGCCGGCGGTTTCCGCCAATCCAAACATCAAATTCATGTTCTGAATAGCCTGCCCCGACGCACCTTTCACCAAATTATCTTCTGCCGAAAGAACCACTACTGTGTGAGTATCTTTCAGATATGTAACTGATATTTGGCACTTATTTGACCCTTTTACATCTCGAGTTGCTGGAAATTCATCGGTTGGCAACACCTCAACAAAAGGCTCAATAGCATACCGGTCCTCAAAAATTGACTGCAACTTTTCTTGGGTGAGATTTTCTCCTTGTTTTAAGGGTGCATAGAGAGTGGCCAGGATGCCTCTGCTCATCGGGATCAGATGTGGGATGAAAGTAAGCCCGACCTCAATTTCGCTCACTAAATTCAAACGCTCACTAATCTCGGGATGATGCCGGTGGCCAGTTACGCCATAAGCTTTAATCGATTCCGACGCCTCACAAAGTAGGAAGTCATCAACTGCTTTTCTTCCGGCTCCACTAACACCGGACTTGGCATCTGCAATCAGTCGAGAGCTATCTATAAATCGATTTTCTAATAAAGGAAGAAATCCCAATTGAATCGCAGTGGGATAACAACCTGGGACGGCAATTAAACGGGCAGATTTAATCTGTTCACGATTTACCTCAGGCAAACCATAAACTGCTTTCGATATGAGGTCAGGACAGGCATGTTTAGTTTTATACCAATACTCCCAAACTGCAATATCTCGAATCCTAAAATCTGCAGAGAGATCAATTACTCGTATGTCAGAATCCAGCAATGTTGGCACAGTATTCATGGCAACGGCGTGAGGAGTCGCATAAAAAACAACATCACAATCGAAAAGTTTCTTACTATCAGGTGAAGCGAAATCAATTTCGATGTGCCCACGCAAGTTTGGAAAATACTTCGACACTGGGGTACCTTCAAGCTCGCGCGACGTCACTACGGTCAGCTCAACATCCTCCCGCTGACCTAGCAAGCGCAAAAGCTCAGCGCCGGTATAACCTGTAGCTCCAACTATTCCTGCTTTAATCAAACTTCATTCCCAAGGTAACTATAAAGAATCGGGGGCAGTATCTTAGACGATCTTTCTAAGAATGCAATAAGCTCGGTCATTTCATCGACTAAAATCAATAACTTAGACGTATTAACCAGTACGCCAAGACATCAATCTAGAGCTGTGATAGCTTCTGATTTCTGCGTTAGGAGCAATCATGCTTTGGCTTAAGTCTTTTCATATTATTTTCATAGTTTGTTGGTTTAGTGGTCTGTTCTATTTGCCTCGCCTTTTTGTCTATCATGCCATGAGCGAAGACCAGATTAGCAAAAACCGTTTCGTGATAATGGAGCGTAAGTTATTTTGGGGAATAACTACCCCATCAGCAGTTGCCACAATGTTGTCTGGTGCATGGCTACTAATCGCCAACTGGAGTTACTTTATGGCCTGGTGGTGGATGCACGCAAAGCTGAGCTTAGTAGCACTACTCGTTGTCTACCAAGTCTATTGTTGGCGGTACATGATGAAATTGCGAGTAGACTCAAGATTTAAACCACACGTGTACTTCCGATTTTTTAATGAATTGCCCGTATTTATTCTAGCCGGGATAGTGATTCTTATCGTCGTAAAACCTACTCTTTAATAAGCCATTATTATCAACAAGCCTAAAACTAAATTGACGCGGTTTTTAACTTACTGAGAATTTATACAAACTAACCATGAATCAAAATCAATCAAAAGCACTCTACGAACAGGCAGTTCAATACATTCCGGGCGGGGTAAACTCTCCCGTAAGAGCATTTAAAGGTGTCGGTGGAAATCCACTTTTTTTTAAGGGTGGAGAAGGAGCTTACCTGATCGATGCCGATAATAATCGCTATGTTGATTATGTTGGAGCATGGGGTCCCCTTATTCTTGGGCACAGCCATCAAAAAGTTATCGATGCTATAGAAACGCAATTGCAAACTGGCATTGGTTACGGTGCTTCCACGGAAGCCGAAGTTAAAATTGCTAAGAAAATCTGTAATTTAGTGCACTCGATAGAACAGGTGCGACTCGTCACTTCTGGCACTGAAGCAACGATGAGTGCGATTCGCCTAGCACGTGGTTATACGCAACGCGATATAGTTGTAAAATTTGAAGGCTGCTATCATGGTCATGTCGATGGCTTACTGGTTAAAGCTGGATCAGGCGCTCTCACTCTAGGGGAGCCAGACTCCATGGGTGTACCAAAAGCCTATACCGACTTAACCCATGTATTACCTTATAACGATGTTACTGCAGTTGAAGAATTTTTTGCTGTGCATGGCAGTAAAGTTGCCTGCGTTATTGTAGAACCTGTGGCAGGCAATATGAACTGTGTCCTTCCTATCCCTGAATTTTTAGAATCTTTAAGAGAACAATGCACATTGCATGGTGCAGTATTGATATTTGACGAAGTCATGACTGGCTTCAGAGTCGCTCTCGGTGGAGCTCAATCAATCTTCGGCGTTCTGCCAGATCTAACCACCTTGGGCAAAGTCATTGGTGGAGGATTGCCAATTGGTGCTTTCGGCGGAAGGAAAGAAATCATGGAAAAAATTGCACCCATAGGCGCTGTTTATCAAGCAGGAACACTGTCTGGCAGTCCGTTAGCTGTGGCTGCTGGAATAGCCATGCTTGAAACTGTTAGTGAAGCTAATTTCTATACAGAGCTGAGCGCGAAGACCGAAACTCTTTTAACCGGATTAGAAGAAAGAGCTACAGAAGCAGGCATCCCGTTTACAACAAATCAATTGGGAGGCATGTTTGGTTGTTTCTTTAGTGACGAAGAAAAGGTATCTATGTTTTCTCAAGTTATGGCGTCAAATATGGATCACTTTCAAAGTTATTTTCACACGATGTTACAGAATGGCGTCTACATAGCGCCATCTGCTTTCGAAGCTGGGTTTATATCTGCAGCCCATGGCGATAAAGAAATTTCAACAACCCTAGATGCTGCAGAACAAGCATTTTCAACTATTAATTAATTTTCAATACGGAATTGTAGTCGAGTATGGCCAAATACGATGTGTATGGCGTGGGCAACGCGCTTGTTGATACGGAATTTGAAGTGCCTGATAGTTTTTTTGCTGAGCACAATATTCAAAAGGGGTTCATGACATTAGTGAGTTATGAACAACAGAGATTTCTAGTTAACCTACTGATGCAGAAATACCATGTAAAGAAACAATCTGGAGGTGGTTCAGCAGGCAATACTATGTACGCTCTAACTCAATTTGGTGGCAAAGCCTTCTACGCTTGCAAAGTCGCGAATGATGAAACTGGAGATTTTTTCCTTGAACAGTTAGGAGATCACAACATAGATACCAGTGTTAACGAGCGCGAAGAAGGAACCTCGGGGCAGTGTTTGATAATGGTTAGCCCCGACGCAGAGCGAACCATGAATACCTTTTTGGGTGTATCCGAAACCTTATCTATAAATGAAATTGATTTTGAAGCGGTAAAACAATCCAATTTCATTTATATAGAAGGGTACTTAGTTACTTCGCCCAGTGCCAAATCAGCGATTGTCGATCTAAAAGAATTCGCTAATAAGAATGAAATAAAAACAGCGTTTACTTTTTCTGATCCGTCTATGCTCGAGTATTTTAAGGATTCGGTAAATGAAGTCCTTGGTGACGGAGTAGACCTCCTTTTCTGTAACGAACAAGAACTCAAGTTGTGGGCGGGTATCGAAGATTTCAATGAAGCCTGCAAAACAATGGAGAGTATTGCCAATCAATTCGCAGTTACTCGAGGTCCAAAGGGAGCGATACTTTTTGATGGAGAAACGTATATCTCAATAGCGGGCAACCCGGTACAGGCCATCGATACAAACGGTGCCGGTGATATGTTTGCCGGAGCTTTTCTCTATGCAATTTCTCAAGGCGAAAATTTTGAAACTGCTGGCAAGCTCGCGAGCTTGGCCTCGTCTGAAGTAGTCACTGTTTTCGGGCCACGGCTAAAAGCAGAACAACATAGAGATATTGCCAAACGGGCTTTGGGCTAGTTAATAAACGAGGCTATGCTCTAAGACCATCGACGAATTTTTTAACACCGTCAAACCAAGACGATCTCCGCGGTGATTGCCTCTCACCCTCTGCTTCGTGAATAGTTTGGAACTCTTCCAAAATTTCTTTCTGCTTTTTCGTCAAGTTAACTGGCGTTTCAATAACGACGCGACAAAGCAAATCACCAGCACTGCCTCCACGAATCGGAGTCACGCCTTTATTACGCAACCGAAAAAGCTTGCCTGTTTGAGTTTCTGCTGGGATTTTTAGTTTTACGCGACCATCAAGTGTTGGTACTTCTAATTCGCCACCGACTGCAGCATCAGTAAAACTAATTGGAATTTCACAATGCAGATCTTTCCCATCACGATCAAATATGTGGTGACGTTGAACTATCATCTCAACATACAGGTCACCGGGAGGGCCTCCGTGAACGCCAGCTTGCCCTTCGCCAGTCAGTCGAATTCGATCACCAGTGTCGACTCCCGCAGGCACTTTAACTGAAAGCGTTTTTGTTTCATCAATGCTGCCACGGCCATGGCAGGTATTACAAGGATCTTTAATTTGTTTACCTGCACCCTGACAACGGGGGCAGGTTTGCTGTACTGAGAAAAACCCCTGTTGCATACGCACTTGACCATGCCCATTGCAGGTAGTGCAGTCTACAGGTTTCGTGCCTGGTTTAGCCCCAGAGCCATCACAAGGCTCACAACTTACAGTAGTTGGGATTTTAATCTTTACAGTCTTACCTTTGACCGCATCTTCTAAACTTAGATCCAGGTTGTAACGCAGATCAGAACCTTTTCTTATATGACTGCGGCCACCACCTCGTCCACCACCGAAAATGTCACCGAAAATATCACCGAAAATATCACTAAAGTCTGCATGACCCTGACTCGTTTGACCCTCTACACCAGAATGACCATATTGATCGTAGCGAGATCTCTTTTCTGAATCAGAAAGCACTTCAAAGGCTTCATTGGCTTCTTTGAATGTATCTTCTGCTTCTTGATTATCCGGATTACGGTCTGGATGATTTTTCATAGCGATGCGGCGGTAAGCTTTTTTAATGTCAGCTCCGGACGCACCCCTATCCACACCTAAGATTTCGTAATAATCGCGTTTAGACACTTAGTCTGCCGTTTTATCCTTGAATTAAAAAACCATTCTCTTTACGCAAAAAAACTAAGTCATCGTGATGACTTAGTTTTCTGCATTTATGTTAGTGACGGAATAATGTTTATGTAGTGCTGCTACCGCCTACTCCCTTACTTATTTATCTTCTTCAACTTCTTCAAACTCAGCATCTACAGCATCTTCATTTGTCGACTGTCCTGCTTCACCGGCTTCTGCTTCAGCACCAGCGGCGCCTTCTGCTTGAGCCTGCTCTGCATACAGTTTCTGAGCCAAGCCCGTTGAGGCATCAGTAAGATCTTTAGTCTTAGCTTCGATTTCTGCGAGGTCATCACTCTTAACTGCTTCTTCCAAAGCACTTACAGCATTGTTAATTGCATCTTTTTCTTCATCAGTGGCCTTATCACCTGCTTCCTCTAGAGTTTTCTTGGTAGCATGAATCAAGCCATCAGCTGTGTTGCGGGCCGTTATGAGCTCCTCGAACTTCTTGTCATCTGCAGAATGTGCTTCTGCGTCTTTCACCATTTGCTCTATTTCTTCATCTGACAAACCGCTGGATGCTTTAATTACGATAGACTGTTCTTTACCTGTCGCCTTATCTTTTGCTGAGACATTTAAAATGCCATTAGCATCCAGATCGAATGCTACTTCAATTTGAGGCATGCCTCGAGGAGATGGCGGAATATCAGTTAGATCAAACCTGCCTAGTGATTTATTCTGCGCAGCTTGTTTGCGCTCACCCTGAACAACATGAATTGTCACAGCCGTCTGATTATCATCTGCGGTAGAAAATACCTGTGTTTTCTTAGTTGGAATCGTGGTGTTCTTGTCTATTAAGTTACTAGCAACCCCACCCAGAGTTTCAATACCTAAAGACAATGGAGTTACGTCTAGCAACAATACATCATTAACATCGCCAGAGAGTACAGCCGCCTGAATTGCCGCACCTACTGCAACAGCTTCGTCCGGATTAACGTCTTTTCGAGATTCTTTACCAAAGAACTCAGTAACTTTCTTTTGCACCAGTGGCATCCGAGTCTGACCTCCGACCAAGATAACATCATCAATCTTGGAGACATCAAGATCAGCATCTTGTATCGCAATCTTTAGTGGCGCCAAAGTTCGTTCAACTAGCTCTTCAACTAGAGACTCAAATTTTGCACGGGTTAGTTTTTGCACCAAGTGTTTAGGGCCCGATGCATCAGCAGTAATATACGGAAGATTCACTTCCGTTTGTTGCGCAGACGAAAGTTCGATTTTAGCTTTCTCTGCCGCTTCTTTAAGTCGTTGTAGTGCTAAAGGGTCATTATGCAGATCCATACCGGATTCTTTCTTAAATTCTTCCGCCAGATAGTCGATTAAGCGAAGATCAAAATCTTCTCCTCCAAGGAAAGTATCACCATTGGTCGAAAGTACTTCGAAGGTGTGCTCGCCATCGGTCTCTGCAATTTCAATAATAGAGATATCAAAAGTGCCACCACCTAAGTCATACACTGCGACAGTAGAGTCACCGGCTTTTTTATCCATGCCGTAAGCAAGTGCCGCTGCGGTCGGCTCATTGATAATTCGTTTTACATCCAGGCCTGCAATCCTGCCGGCATCTTTTGTTGCCTGCCGCTGCGAATCATTAAAATAGGCAGGTACAGTAACTACTGCTTCCTTGATTTCCTCACCCAGAAAATCCTCAGCAGTCTTCTTCATCTTCATTAAGATCTGCGCAGCTATTTGTGGCGGGGACATCTTGTCGCCATTTACTTCTACCCAAGCATCACCGTTATCAGCTTTGATAATTTTGTAGGGCACCATCTTGATGTCTTTTTGTACAACATCATCATCGAACTGGCGTCCAATCAATCGCTTGATCGCAAACAGCGTATTATCAGGATTTGTTACAGCCTGACGTTTGGCTGGCTGCCCAACCAACGTTTCACCATCACCGCTGTAAGCAATAATTGAGGGAGTGGTTCGATCTCCTTCTGCATTTTCAATGACTTTGGCTTCACCAGCGTCCATCACTGCGACGCAGGAGTTAGTAGTTCCTAAGTCGATACCGATTATCTTACCCATTATTCATTTCTCCACTTAATTCCTGGCTTAAAAGTAGTATTTTCTCTCAACTTCTACTTCGCTTTGGCCTCTCATAGGCCCTACTTTCGCCTTACTAATACCTTGGTTGTGAATATTGGCCCGATTCCAGTTATTTCAAGCGGCTCAGGCAAATTTCCTGCAAATTATGTGCTTGTATCGAGACTGACCAACCCAACGCTCTATTCTTCCTCGTCGACCTTCAAACTTGGTTCCTTAGACACCATTACCATTGCAGGTCGGATCACTCGGCCATACAGCGTGTAACCTTTCTGCATTACTGCTATCACGGTGTTTGGTTCAACATCAGGGTTTTCCTGCATGCCCATGGCTTGATGGATTTGTGGGTCAAACGGTTCTCCTAGCGGATCCAGGGTTTCGATATTGAACTTGTTGAAGCAGTCAACAAAACTCTTTAGGGTCAGATCAACGCCATCATAAATCGCTTTCACAGAATCGTCTTCGTGCTCTGATGCCGCGGTAAGTGCCCGCTCCAAGTTATCCATGACGGAGAGCAGTTCAATACTGAATTTTTCTTGCCCATATTTATGAGCTTTTTCGATATCCTGCTCTGTACGCCTGCGCAGATTTTGCATTTCTGCCTGCACTCGCAGCAGGTCATCTTTGGCATTTTCCGCTGCTAATTGCGCTGCAGCTAGTTTCTCCAGAGCCTGTTCCAGGCTCAAACCTTCTGGGGAACCGCTTTCTTCCGAATTTTGTGGATCGCCAGTATTAACCAAATCCTCGGTTATAGCTGACTCTGACTGAACTGGAGTCTGAATCTCTTTATCCTGATCCGCTTCAGCCCCATCTTCTGGAGTGGTTTTACTCATACTACCCTCTGAGATTGGTTAATATTTTTATAATACTTTCAAAGGCTTGCCTATCCGGCTTCCCAAATTATGAAGTGCCTTTTTTCGCTGTCCCAAATATGGGGCTGGGACCGCCAATTTCAAGCACCCCAATGAGGTTTTTTCTTAAGTTAATTTGGCTGTCATCCGAAGATTGATCCAATATACTTTATACCTATGCTGCAGCAGCTTTCCATACAGAATTACGCCACCGTTGATCGACTCGAAATAGAGTTCCAACCTGGTATGTCAGTGATAACTGGTGAGACTGGTGCGGGAAAATCTATCATTTTGGGCGCACTTGGCCTTACTCTTGGTGATCGAGCCGACAAGACCGTGGTTCGCAGCGGTGCCAATAAAACCGATATCTGCGCCGAATTTGATACCAGCAACATTAAAGAAGCAAATCGGTGGTTGCAGGAGAATGACCTCGCTTTAGATGATTCTAGAAACTGCATCTTACGGCGTGTAGTAAATGCTGATGGCCGCTCCAAAGGCTATATAAACGACTCTTCGGTAACTATGGCAAACCTGAAGACTCTTGGAGAAATGCTGTTAGATATCCACAGCCAGCACGAACACCAATCACTCCTACAGCGACTGACGCACCAACGACTGTTGGACGAATTCAGTGTCGATAAAAAATTCCGCGATAAATTGTTGTCCACTTTCAAACAGTGGCAACAGAACTTTCGAGAGATGAATGAGCTGAGCAATCAGTCTGAGGAATACTCAGCCCAAACCCAACTACTAGCCTATCAACTCTTTGAATTGGATGAATTAAAACTAGGCGAAAATGAAGTCGCCTCATTGGAAGCTGAGTTTAAGAATTTGAACAGTGCCGATGAAACCTTATCGGGCGTCAGCACTGCCCTCTCGCTTTGTCGAGAGAATGAAGATCATTCTGTTCTGTCTCTTGTTCACTCCGCACTTGCTGCGTTACGAGAATTACCTAGCAAGACTAGTCGTATTGACGCCATCATTGGATTACTAGAATCTTCAGAAATTCAACTAGGCGAGGCCGTGTCTGATTTATCTTCATTTCAGAACGAATTTGAAGCCAACCCTGAAAGGTTGGAACAGGTTAATATGCGTCTAAGCGCTCTTCACACTATTGCCCGTAAGCACAAAGTAAAACCTGCCGAACTCACTAAAATCATTGCTGACCTAAGGACACAATTGAGTCGCTTTCAAAACTCTGATGAAGAGCTAGAGAAACTCTCTGCCAATGACAGCTTATTGAGGACACAGTTCGCTGCTATCGCCAAACAAATAAGTGAGCAGCGCCACAAAGGTGCAAGAGAACTTGCCAATCAAATTAACAAACAGCTGCAAGAATTGGAAATGCCTCATGCCCGATTAGAAGTTAGCCTTGCAGCCAAAGAAGGCAATGATCCATCCATAAGTGGGCTGGAGACTATCGAATTTCTAGTCAGCACCAACCCAGGGCAAGATGCAAAACCACTGGCGAAAATTGCTTCGGGCGGTGAGCTGTCTCGGATCAGTCTCGCAATACAAGTAATTACCGCGCAAACGTCGCGAATACCCAGTTTAGTTTTCGACGAAGTCGATGTGGGCATCGGGGGCGGTGTTGCGATAGTTGTAGGTGAGTTATTGCGAGGTCTTGGTGAGAAAACACAGATTCTCTGCGTAACCCATCAAGCTCAAGTTGCGGGCCAAGGTCATCATCACTTCTTTGTCAGCAAACAAAGTGAGAAACAATCGACGCTAACACATATAAAGGAATTACATGGTGACCGACTAGTTAAAGAAATTGCTCGAATGCTAGGTGGTAATGACTTTAGTGAGGAATCGCTTGCGCATGCAGAAAAAATGGTAGCTTCGAGTTAGATTTTTACTAATTTAATGACGCAAATTACAGATTCAACTTAAGCGTCGTTCTTTTGACAACTGTCGCAGACCCCATACAGATACATACTGTGGTCAGTAATCTTAAAACCGTAGTTGCCAGCGATTTTATCTTGTTGCGCCTCAATAATCTCATCATAAAATTCTTCTACTCGACCACACTTATTGCAAACAATATGATCGTGGTGGTCTACCGGGGTCAATTCAAATACCGAATGGCCACCTTCAAAATGATGACGCATGACTAAACCAGCTGTTTCAAACTGCGTGAGTACTCGATATACCGTGGCCAAGCCCACATCTTCGTCAGCTTCAATCAGTGCCTTATAAACATCTTCAGCGCTCATGTGTTTATTAACGGAATTTTCCAGAATTTGAAGAATCTTTACTCTGGGTAAAGTGACTTTTAAGCCCGCTTTACGCAATTCCTGGTTTTCAGTGGTCATATCACGCTCTCAAGTATCAGGGATAAGCTTTAGAATTCAAGATTGCAGGTGTTTAACGCTATAGAGGACTAAGTTTAGTATTCATAATTTGAACCGACTTAGTTCGATCATCAAGAAATGCGCAGTTTTCCTACCTATTTAGGTAAGGTATTATGCCCAGATAAGAGCACTTAGGAAAGCGAGACCCAAACAGGTCTTTCGGCAATATGGAAAAACTGACCCAGCAAATACTAATCATCTCATTATGCAGCACATTACTGGGCTGCAATAATATCGGATCAATGGATTTTCCCGGCGTTTACAAAATATCCATCCCTCAGGGGAACGTCATAACTCAAGAAATGGTCGACCAATTACGTCCTGGCATGTCGAAACGGCAGGTTACTTTCGTCATGGGCACTCCGCTTGTTCGAGACCCATTCCATCAAGATCGGTGGGATTACATCTACAGCTTTCAACCGGGAGGCGGCGAACGTGGACAGGAACGCCTCTCTGTATTTTTCATCGATGACCAATTAGTTAGCTTCGAAGGCGACTTCATCCCGTCCGCGGTTGCAGACGCAACCGCAGGCGGGAGTCAAGACGAGGAAACCACTAACTAAAACTCGTAACGCAATCCTAACGTTATCGCTCTTCCAGGGTCTGGCGCATAGTTTTTAAGCAACGAAGTATGATTTCTAATCTCCTCGTCAAGTAAATTGTCACTTCGAACGAAAAGTTTTACCTCGCTCTGAGCTCCAACTCGCAAGTGATAATCCGCATAGACTGAAAGAAGGGTATAGCCATCCGTTTCCAGTTCTAGACGACCGACATCATTTTGCTCTCCGTGACGAGTTACATGCACATGTGCGCTCCAATCGTTACCAAAATAACGAATCTCTGCACCTAATTTCGATGAGGGTATCCTTGGAACGTTGCCGCCTTTGTCAAATTCTGCTTCTACCATATCACCAAAAACAGTCAGCACTGCATTAGTTTCCGAAGACTCAAATATGTTATAGCTAACTTGTGCCTCAATTCCCTTAAATGTTGCATCGCGCGCGGTATACCGAGCAACCATCTGCTCTTCGACTTCTTCGCCGGTAATATCCAAAAAGATGAAGTCATCTATATTGTTATAGTAAGCGCTTATCTCGCCGGTCCATGATCCTGAGTGCTTTCGATAGCCAATCTCGAAGTTATTAGATGTTTCTGAGTCAAGATTTGCATTTCCGATCTCCAACAGGTTAGTCGCTGCATGCAAGACCAACTCGTCATTATGATCGTCGTGATCAATGAGAGCACATGGACTTTCAACGTTAGCGGCATTTGAAAATAGCTCCTCAGTCCGAGGGGCTCTTTCGGAACGGGAAATACCAACCAAGAAATTTGACCCGTCGTTCACATCATAAAGTAGGCTGCTGCTGATGCTAGATGATGAGTCGTCATAATCACACGCCAACCCTGCATCAACTTCGTTATCTTCATAGCGTGCGCCTATCTCAAAAGTGTAATTCGTGCCGCTGAATCGCTCCAAGGCAAATAGCCCAACTGAAGTTATGTCTGATTTTGGGATGAAAGCTTCCTCTCCAGTGGCGCTAAATTCTGTATCTGACAATTGCAGCCCCCAGACACCAGTCCAATCTCCCACAGGTGCGTGGGCAAGAGTAAACCGGCTATCGTAACCCTTAGATTCGTAAAGCGTCCCTACCTCACTACCCCCGTCTTCAAAATATTCAATCTCGCCGTGCTGGTAATCGGTCAAAGCGATATCGGCGCTTAAGCTTTCGACCCAGCCACTAGTAAAACTTAATCCGCTCTTGAAATCATAGCGAGTCTGTTCAAGATCCAGTCGAACGAACTCCACTTCCTCGTGATCATCGTCGTGATCTTCTTCATGATGGCCATGAGAGTGGGTGCCAGGAGGAAGGCCATACTCATTATCTAATTCACTTACCGAGAAACCGACAAACCCGCGATCAGTAATATATGAAAAGCCCGCAGTACCGCCTGATGCCTCCGAATCAGAATTACCGATGAATCCGTTTGTGTTGGTGAATCCTTCTTCATGGTCATCGTGATCGTCGTGATGCATGCCGAGAGTCTCTTCGATATGCTCTTCCAATTCCTCCATAGCAAATTCGTCAATAGCAAAACCATCTATCTCAACATTATTACTTTTTCTTTTATAGCCATCGAGATGAAAACCAAAAGACCCACTTGCTGCGTCCAAGCGAAAAACAGTCTTGTCCTCATCGTTAACCGAGTTATGGCTCTGCTCAATCTGGAACTCAGTTTCTTCAGTAAGACGAGTAGGAATTCGATTATCAATGACATTCACGATACCGCCGACTGCACCGCTGCCATAAAGAAGTGTGGCGGGCCCACGAACAACTTCAATTCGATCGGCTACTAGCGCTTCAACCCCATTAGCATGATCGGGACTCACAGCAGCAGCGTCTAACACACCAACGCTGTTTTCAAGTACCCTAACTCGGTTTCCACCCTGACCTCGAATAATGGGCTGACCAACACCGGTACCAAATGAAGCAACCGCTACCCCGATTTCATTTCTAAGCGTGTCCCCTAGAGAATTGGCGACTTTCTCTCTAAGCGCCTCACCGGCCAGAATACCTATAGGCATAGCCGTCTCTGCTTCAGACGTCCCAAACGCTGAAGTAACAACAATCTCCTCTAACATATCTTCGCTATGGGCTTGTTCAGCAGCATTTACTTGATAGCCCGTGGTTAAAATTACACCTATACATATTGATAGTTTTGAACGTCTAAAAGGCAGCTCCATTGGTTGCACCTATACGAATAACTTTTCTATGAAATTAGCTAAAAAACATGGCCGCCCTATACGAGCAGACACGTTATGTAACGAATATTAAAAAATAATTTTTTGGTTATGCGTTAGGAGGAGAGCGAGACTTGGTAGGAACTATCCGATAGAGCGGGGCCAGCGCTATTGACTCTGAAAATTCGCCTGAAAGCCTTTGGAAATTGAAAGAATGCTCTGTACTACTGGCGAGTTCATTGTTTGAACCGCTTTTTAAACAGATGTTACAGTCAAATTGCTGTTGCAGATCACCGTCATGGTTATGGACTAATCCAGCACCTTGAACGAAAGTAAATAAGAAAGTCAGCAAGAAAGGTGATAGGTAGCGAGCAGATAAACCTCGCAATCTATGCGCTACTTTTGCCGCTGAATTCTTAATTTTAGTGGTAAACATTAGGTTGATATTAGATTTTATTTCAAAAACGTCAAGATTAATTTTTACTGAAGTTGCTTTGCAAGTTGCTCCACAGCAACTATACCCACTACGTCATGTGGCTGCAAATATATATCGTGGCGCTCAGATTCAGGCAGCGATTCAGACAAAGTTTTTAGATGTACCTCTTCTTGAATTCTGCGTTCCTCCATAAAATCGCCACTGTCAGAAGGTGCCCTTTTATTAACGACAAGGCATGAAATCGATACATTTGCCTTCATTAATTGATCATGTAGCTCTATCGTCTCGAGAACTGGAAGACGTTCAGCGGCCAAAACGATAATGAAGGAAGTCTCATCCTCATTGGCTATGCGTTCCCGCAAGTGGGTAAACTTATGCCTGCGCCTAAGCAAGATTTGTCGAATTTTACTCTCCCGCTCTTGCTCTTTACTAGTCGCACCACCTATTGTCTTATCTTCCATGGAAGAATCTTGTCCTAACTCACGCACAAACTCAGCGAAACGATCTGCCTTTTCCCTGCGCTTTATTAAACCTTCCGTCCAAGCTGACATCATTTCAGGCAGGACCATTAACCTTGCAGTATGACCCGAAGGTGCCGTGTCAAACACAATTAAATCATAATCGTCATACCCTTCTTCAATAACATCAGCCATTCGCTCCAACAGGGCGGCTTCATGCATACCAGGCGCATCCCGCGATAGGGCGACGTGTTTATCTACTTCACCATAAAGATTTGGCGGCATCATCTTATGTAGCGAGGAAGATATCTCTTTCAAATGCTTTTCTATAGTTTCTCCTGGATCTAATTCTAGAGCATCCAGGCCTGCCGTAATTCGAACAGGTTGTGAACCAATAGGGCGATCGAATAAATGTCCAAGATTATGAGCAGGATCAGTAGACACCAATAAGACTTTACCGCCAACGTTTGCTCTTGCGATAGCTGTTGCCGAGGAAATCGTTGTCTTTCCGACACCTCCTTTGCCTCCGAAAAAAAGAATCTTTTTAGACTGTGCGAGATCTAACAACACCCGATATGATCCAATGGTGAGCGCTCCATACCCATGCGCTTATGCCATTCATGAAACCGATCATAAACAAGAGGAAGCAGCTCAAGAGTATAGTAGGCGGCAGGATTAGGCAGCCCCATGCTTTCAGCAAATACTAACAACATAAATAAGTCATCTTCATCCCGCTGGGCACGCGCAAAGGATCGACGATACGGTGTTACATAGTATTCGTAGAGGCCTTTCTCGATGCGTTTCAGCAAAGATTCTTTTTGTTTCTTCGTCATGCCTAGTTTTCGCTCGGATAGAACTCAGTTTATCTGCCGTGATTATGCGTGAAGTACAGGTTTAGATAAAGCAGGGTTACTCCTTCTTTAGCAGTTTCGGAATAGCTTTTGCTTTCGATTCTACTTAAGCGCTTCCCTTAGGTTTCATGCTTGCTTTTTTAGATGCCCGCTCAACTCTGGCTTTTTTGGATCTATAAGCAAAGGGCGGTATATTTCCACACGATCCAGATCTTGCAAAAGACACTGATCCGGAGTGTGTCGTGCTTTCCCATCAAGGGGTTTAGAAAAAATCCCAATCGTATCTTTTTCAAGTTTAATGCCAGGAAATTCATCTAGAATCTTTGAAAGATTAATAGCCTCCAAAGCGGTAGTCCCTTGAGGAACTCGAAGTTTAATAACAAGTTACTTTTTCGGCGTGGCGTGAGCCACTTCGACGTTTAAGCTTTGCTGATTTGCTTCTTCTTGACTCATCATCCATAAACCTGCTTGGCACGAGTCACTAATGAATCAACCAAACTATTTGCAGAAGAGCTAAGAAGTTTCTCTGCAGCAAAATCAACTAAACCAAAATCAAATTCGAAATCCATTTGCAGCGACACCTTACAAGCGTCTAGAGCCAGCGCCTCAAAAGTCCATTGACAAGTGAAATTCTTAAAGTTGCCTTCAATCAAACCCATTTCAATAGAGCGCGGACGTTTCAAAATATTTCGCGTGGTGAATTTCTGGTTTATTCCTGCTTTTGCCAAACAGAGTTGGCCAATCAATTCATTCTCATTTTGGCTGATAACCGTCGCCGACTTACACCCGCGCATAAACTCTGGGTACTTTTCAATGTCATTGATTAAATCGAACATCTGCTCTGATGAGAATTGCACAAGAGCACTGCGATGAATGCATGCCATAAATTAAAACCAGCGACAAAAACTAGGCGAAATAGATTTGCGCAACAGTACTGATGAACACCAACAAAAGAACAACAGGGATTACAGTGCCCAATGAAAAATTGATGTATTTTTCAAGCATCGAGCCATCATAACTTTCATCACCCTTAACTAATTCTGATTTCAAACCACTGACCTTCCAGCGATAGGCGCAGAAAATGCAAACTGTAAAACCAACAAAAGGCAATATCGTCTCGTAGAACACATCAGAAACCAGATCAAAAAATGACTTAGTCGTGCCCCCGTAGTTGGTGAAATTAGTAAAAAAATCTGAGATGCCTAGAGACATTACAGCGGGGATAGCGAATAGAGTTAACAAAAATGCTTGCAGCCCGACTGCCTTCTTACGGGACAGTTTCAATTCGTCGATCCAGCACGAGATTGGAATTTCTATAATAGAAACTAGAGAAGTCAGCGCCGCAAAAAATACCAAAGTAAAGAAAACAATTGCTACAACACTTGCACCGGTATAACCCACCGCGGCTTGCATTGACAAAAATATTTGCGGCAAGAAGCTAAAGATCAAACCGATACTAGAAGTAGAGAGATCATCGGTATTGGTATTGGGATCAAAAGCGAAAATAGCAGGAAGAATGAGTAAGCCAGCAAAAAATGCGATGGATGTATCAGCTATCGCTACCATGCTCGTTGATTGGGCAATATTATCTTCACGACTAAAATAGGAGCCGTAAGTAATCAAGATTCCCATTCCCAACGAAAGCGAAAAGAAAGCCTGGCTCAGAGCCCCATTAATCACAGAAAGTTCAATCCGACTGAAGTCAGGTACCAAATAATAACGAATACCAATAATTGCATTATCCAAGGTCAGGACAAACAATGTTAGCACTACCAGCATGGCAGCAAGGGTAGGCATTAATACTCGCGCCAATCTCTCGATGCCCCCTTTAACGCCACCTAATAAAATAAAAAAAATCAGTATGAGAAGACCAATCAAGTAGCCAAATAAAGAAGGACGTGCGACGATTTCTCCAAATGCTGCCTCGGTAGACAGCATTGCCAATCCGCCGGTAGCAATTTCTTTTATATAGACAACAAGCCAAACGGTAATAACGGTATAGAAAACTGCAATCATAAAAGGCGTTAGAATTGCCAACATACCTGCGAGGCGCCACCCCTTATGACCATCTGACAATTGAGAGAATGCTCCTACCGGATTGCGATTAGTCCTCCGGCCCATCGATATCTCGGCCATCATTACTGGGTAACAAATAAAGGCAATAAAAAACAAATAAATAATAAGAAAGGCGGCTCCACCGTTTTTCGATGCCATCACTGGAAATGCGACAAGATTCCCAAGACCTACGGCTGAACCAGCAGCAGCCAGAATAAAACCGATTTTTGAACTAAACTGCCCTCTTTCTCCTGCCAACTGCTTTCCCCTCTTCTCTATTAAAACTTCATTAAGTTCAATAGATTAGCTCATTTTCATTGAATAACGTCAAGGGATTCTATCAGTGCCCCTACTCGCATACAACGACACAAATTTTCATCAGTCAGCGACTGATTTTGCTACTCAAAAAGGCTTTTTCTTTCCCTTAGCGCGTCATTTTCACTTAAGCGCTATAATCGCTCCCCATGGCCAAACCCAACAATACACAGCGAAAACCCAAAGCAGCCAAGTTACCTGACACGACAATCGTAAAGAATAAAAAAATTCGACACGATTTCTTCATAGAAGATACTTTTGAAACGGGCATTGTTTTACAGGGGTGGGAAGTAAAAAGTTTGCGTTTGAAGAAAGTGCAGCTGGTGGACAGTTATGTCCTTATCAAAGACGGAGAAGCCTTTTTGTTGGGATGCAATGTCACACCTTTGGATACAAGAAATACCCACACTGTTGCCGACCCATCACGCACTAAAAAATTACTGCTAAATAAAAGAGAACTGGCGAAACTCTTCGCTGCAACCCAGCAGAAAGGACATACTTGCGTTTGTACCAAAATGTACTGGAAAGGACACTTGATAAAATGTCAGATCGCATTAGCAAAAGGTAAACAATCCCACGATAAACGCGCATCTACAAAAGAACGGGAATGGAATATAGATAAACAACGAATCGTGCGTCGTGCCAACAAATAAAACTTACAACTAGAAATCTAATCGAGAACAAATTATGAGCCAACTGGTTACTTACACCTTTGAAAACAACATTTCTCTAATCACTTTGGATGATGGCAAAGCCAATGTCTTTTCCGTACAAATGTTAAAGGAATTGAACTCAGCATTGGACCAAGCTGAGCAAGCAGGCTCTGCAGTAATTTTAGCCGGCAGGGAAAACATGTTCTCTGGCGGGTTTGATCTCAGTGTTTTTAAATCTGGCGACAACAAACAGATACTAGAAATGCTTTCTTTAGGTGCCGAACTTTCCCATCGAATGCTCAGTTTTCCTCTACCTATTATTACTGCTTGTACTGGCCATGCTGTTGCCATGGGGACATTTATACTTCTATCTACCGATTATCGAATTGGGGCAAAAGGCAATTCTAAATTCGCCGCCAATGAAGTTGCCATCGGGTTAACAGTACCCCATTTCGCCATTGAGGTAGTGAAGCAGCGCATAATTAACAAACACCGGAACAAAGCAGTTGGCCTTGCTCATTTCTTCGATGTCGATGAAGCCTTAGAAGCGGGATTTCTGGATCAAGTTGTCGAAGCTGATCAAGTATTGGCAGCAGCGACTTTAAAAGCAAAGGAAATATTGAAGCTGGATTTAGATGCCCACAAGGCAAGCAAATTGAGGTTAAGGGGGCCAATGCTTTCATCCCTGCGTGAGGCGATAAATATGGATATCGAAGCTTGGGAAAAACGGCAACTATAAACTATAAGTAGCACCCTACTACCTCATCCAACAGTATTCTAAGTCAAAGCAAGTAAGCCCCTCTTAGCTACTTATGTTAAGCTTAACAGTGTATTGGGGGTGATTCGGATTCGACGCCGGTATCAAGTCCTGTGGTGCATGTCGAGAGGGTAGTAACTCTCGTAAAACAATTGCTGCAAACTATTAGTTGCCAACGACGACAACTACGCTCTAGCTGCTTAATATAGCGGGCTAGCGATTGCCACGGGGATGCCCGTAAACCAGTGATTGCAATCGTCATATAGAACGGGATCGCAAGTTCGATGTGTCTGGCGTCGAACTGTTAAAACTTACCAGACTCGCCCTAACTCACCCTGCCCGTCGGGTCGAGAAGGGCTAACTCAATAGACGACGCTAAACATGTAGATCTTTAGGCCGAGAGCTGACGGACGGGGGTTCAAATCCCCCCGCCTCCACCAAATTGCTTTTATCCTTGTCTTTTAAAAAAGAAAATACCTCAGCTTAATCAGATATGAGGACACATAAGTTTGATCAAACACGTTATTCATGGTCTATTGCGGCCTAAAACATAGGTTACGACACAATAGGGTCAGCGTAATACACAATACTCTGTATTTACGCTGACCTTTGAAACCTACTCTGATCCCCCTGCGTTATCAATCAGGTACGACCGGGCTTCGGTGATACCTCCGAAGCTTTCACTGCCCGCCCATATATTCACCAACATCTGGTAGTGCTCAGCAGCAAGATCTGTCCGCCCAATTGCGGCTTGCGCGTTTGCCATTCCCCACAAAGAGCGCGGACGGTTTGGCATACGCTGCAGGGAAATTTCGAACTGCTCTATAGCCTCTTCGTGCCGACCAAGATCCAACAGCACCTCGCCATACATCTCGTAAAGAGGCTTGATTGGGTTAGCTGAACCACGCGGCGGTGCCATGGGCTCAACGATCTCAACAGCCTGATTAAAGAAACGGATAGCTACGTCGGGATGATCCATGCTGGCGTGAAGTAGTCCGCTAGCTTGGCTAGCCATGATGGCGGTATAACCTTCTTCTCCCTCATCGACGCGACGCTTTAACTCCTGCTCTGCGGCTTTTAGTGTCGCTTGATCTTCGAGGTGATACGCAGAGAGCGCCGTCGCTAGGAGCTCATGATCGGGAGAGTCTTTAGTTACGTCCTGGATCCTCCACTCTTCAGTATCCACAATGTAGCGATTTTTAGTTAAAGCGACTGTATTATTTGCTCGAGCCGCGCCAGAGGCTCCTCTAGCTCCCCCTTCAGCGAAACCACCCTGACTAGACATGGTTTCTATGCGGTCTATCCAAAGGCGAGCTTTCTCATAGTCACCCTTCTGCAAGTCGCCATACTGGCCCCAGTCGAGAGAATGAATTGCATCACCCATGCTTTGACCGGGTCGCCAAAGTTCCCGCGCCGCTTCAAAGGCTGACTGGTTGTTTCCGGATACTAGATCCCACATGCCATGTTGTATGAAGATGTGCGTCGGCATATGTCGGGCGTGAGACACCGCGGGCGCGATCTCGGCATAGCGATAGGCAGCTTCAAGTGCTAGTGGTGCGTGAATTGGGTCGTCAAAAGAGTGAATGGTATAGTGCGCCGCACCCGGATGCATCGGCCTTCTGTTGAATATATCCAATGCGATTGTGCCGGCACGCACAGCCAGGCGGTTGTCTAGGTCACCTCCTGAGACTGCACGAGCACTCAATACCGATAGAGCATAGAAAGCGGCAACTTCATCGTCGTCAGAATATTTATTATAAAGGCTCTCCATCGCCTCCATATATCCAATCTTACGATCGGCAATCTCTCCCTCGCCCCACAAAATCTCTACAGCGGTGAGAAACCCCTTCTCTCGATCAGTTGGCGCCTTTGACAGTCGAATTTCCGAGGTAGGACCAAGGCGCTGAAGCACATTGCGGGGCTCGGTTGCATCCATTCCCGAAAACAAAGGGTGATTGTAGGCGAGAGACTCACCCCAGTAGGCCATAGCAAAGTCCGGCGCAATTTCCTGCGCTCTCTGAAACTGTTCCTGCGCTTGCTCCCAGCCAAAACTATGCAGGATTGCCACTCCACGCAAAAAATATTGTTGCGCTTCCTCTGACTCAGAGGTTGGAAAATTAATGGCGCCAACGTTATCGAATTGTGCACTGATAGGCCCGGCTATAAACGCTAAAGTGGCGATCAACACTAATTTTTTTAATCGTTTGTTCATTGATATCCCCTATAAAAACGAAATTCAGTTTTTAAACTTTTTCAAATTTATTCTAATGCAGCAACTCTTTATACCCAAAAGATACTATAGATGTTTGCTAATGAGGAAGCTACGAGTACGAACTCTCAAAAAGGCTTGATTACCTCATTTTCAAAATGCCACTGCCAATAATCCGGCAGCTCTTAAAAGATTCCAACGATTTCCTTTATTTTCCCCTCGCGTTTTTATATGAAACTCTAGTATTATTCGGCACCTTTTTTTCCTAACTAACTAACTAGCTAACTAAACTTTGGGCAGCACAATGACTGATTTATCAATATATAGAAACATAGGTATTTTCGCCCATGTTGATGCCGGGAAAACCACGACTACAGAGCGCATTCTTAAGCTAACCGGTAAAATCCATAAAACCGGAGAAGTACATGATGGTGCAGCAACAACGGATTTCATGGATCAGGAGAAAGAGCGCGGAATCACTATTCAGTCTGCGGCGACCACCTGTTTCTGGCGAGATCACCGCTTCAATATTATAGATACCCCGGGTCACGTTGATTTCACTGTTGAGGTGTATCGCTCACTTAAAGTTCTGGATGGCGGAGTTGGTGTGTTTTGTGGCTCGGGCGGTGTTGAGCCCCAGTCAGAGACTAACTGGCGCTATGCCAATGAGTCAGAAGTATCGCGCATTATCTTCGTTAATAAGTTGGACCGCGTAGGTGCAGACTTCCTCAAAGTTGTTGATCAGGTCGAAAACGTGCTCGGTGCGAACCCTATGGTCATGGTTTTACCCATCGGCACAGAAGACGATTTCATAGGTATAGTTGACCTCCTCACACGCAAATCACATGTTTGGCCTGATCCAGGCAACCCAGAGAAATTCGAAATTGGCGATGTGCCGGAAGACATGGTTGATCAAGTAGAAGAATACCGTGAAAAATTAATTGAAATGGCTGTTGAGCAAGATGATGACTTGATGGAGTCCTATCTAGATGGCGAAGAGCCGTCGATAGATGACATTAAACGTTGCATCCGCAAGGGTACAATCGCTCTGGACTTCTTCCCTACCTATTGTGGTTCTGCGTTCAAAGACAAAGGTATTCAATTGATATTGGATGCGGTTGTTGATTATCTGCCCAACCCAACTGAAGTTAAAGCTCAGCCTTTGACCGATGAGAAAGGCGAACCCAATGGTGAGTTTGCTCTGATTGATGAGACTGAACCATTTCGCGCATTGGCATTCAAAATCATGGAAGACCGCTTTGGCGCGCTAACCTTTACTAGGGTGTATTCCGGTGTGCTAAACAAAGGCGATACTATTTTAAATTCATTTACAGGTAAAACCGAGCGCATTGGCCGTATGGTAGAAATGCATGCCGATGACCGTAATGAAATTAATAGAGCGCAAGCCGGTGATATTTTCGCTATCGTTGGCATGAAGAATGTGCAAACAGGCCACACCTTATGCAGCACCGATCAACCCTGCACGCTGGAACCCATGATTTTCCCAGACCCGGTTATATCAATTGCGGTATCACCAAAAGACAAGACTAGTGTTGACAAATTAAGCATTGCGATTGGCAAAATGGTGGCGGAAGACCCTTCTTTTCGAGTTGAGACAGACGAAGATTCCGGTGAAACCATCCTCAAAGGAATGGGCGAGCTTCACCTTGATATTAAGGTCGATATTTTGAATCGTACTTACGGTGTTGATCTGGAAGTAGGCGCGCCTCAGGTAGCCTACCGTGAAACAATTACCCAGGAAATTGAAGATACCTACACCCATAAGAAGCAGTCAGGTGGTTCCGGCCAATTCGGTAAGATCGATTACCGAATTAAGCCCGGTGAACCAGGTACCGGCTACGTATTTAGCTCCAGTGTTGTGGGCGGAAACGTACCGAAAGAATTCTTCCCTGCTGTTGAGAAAGGGTTCCAAGGCATGATGGAGAACGGCCCAATAGCCGGCTTTCCGGTACTGGACATAGAAATCGAACTATTCGACGGTGGCTTCCATGCAGTGGATTCATCAGCAGTAGCCTTCGAACTTGCTGCAAGAGGCGCTTACCGTCAGTCAATGCCTAAAGCCGGACCTGAGTTAATCGAGCCGATCATGAAAGTAGATGTATTTACGCCGGATGATCACGTCGGCGATGTAATTGGCGATTTAAACCGTCGTCGGGGCATGATTAAAGATCAGGACACTGCGGCCACAGGTGTTCGCATTAAAGCGGATGTGCCTCTTTCAGAAATGTTTGGTTACATTAGCAGCCTGCGAACAATGACCTCTGGTCGTGGTCAGTTCTCTATGGAGTTCTCTCGTTACATGCAATGCCCAAGGTCAGTCTCAGACGCCGTTGTTGAAGCTGAAAAAGAAAGACAAGAAGCGAAATCCAAGAAGTAAGCAGAAATTCTTGCGAGGGTAGTCACTATTGAAAGCATAATCTTTCGAAGGCAAGCTATCATCGGCGCGATCGGTGATAGCGACATCTCCCCCCTCAGTTCTAATCTGAGTACCGTCAGAACCTTTTAGTTAGAACCCACAAATCCCTCTTTCTTAAGTCATGTATTAAGAAATAACATGAAGCTAATTAGATTCACCTAGCATAAGCGAAGTGAACTCTTCAATTAAGTCATGTATAAAGGAATAATATGAAACTTTTATACAAATTCCCCGCATTCCTCCTGCTTGCACTTTTAACGAATTTTGCCTCTGCTGCTCCAGCTGAAATAAAAATAAGTGAGCTCATCATGAGCGACTCGGAGATAGCTACGAGAAAGAGTATTGCTGGAACAGCTAGAATCCTAAATTACTTTATCAATACCGAGACCACTTCAGAATTCAAACCCCCGGAAGAATGGCAATACAAGGTAATCAGAGAATCAACAGCTCGTGCCTCGTCAATACTAAATATCTCTATCAAAGAGACAGTCATACAAAATGAAGCGGATGTCGTTGTCTATATCCATAAAGCCCAAAACAGAGACTCACTAAGTGGACAGTGGAGCGTGGATCTCAGCATCAATATCAGTCATCAAAGTGGGCTTGGAGAGAATAAAGAAGCCATCCATAGTGCGATCGAGCAGGCTACTTGGCGTAATATTTTCTTACATGAGCTGGGTCATTTTTTAGGGTTGGAACATCCCTGGGATAAGGACGATGGCGATTGGGCTGTGGATGAGTGGTCTGACTCACATGCCTCAACACGCATGGGTTACAACGAGCACTTAGACGGCAGCAATATTTGGTACTCTAGTCTAGATATCGAAGCATTAGAAAATATTTGGGGGAAAGGGGAATGGCTTTCTTTATACAACGGTGTAACACCCGACTCTTCTTTAGAGCTAGCGTTTAATAACATCGGAATATTTAATTCTTCTGATGCAACGATCTACACATGTTTGCGCGTTTTTACAGATGGACTCCCGGGCTCGGTGGGTGGAATAGGCCAATTTGATATCGGTTTTACAATTTACTCATTACCGGACGCAATCATTCAAGTTGCTAAGAGCAGAGCTTTTAATGCTGCAAATGCCCTTAACGAAAATGCACAGACCCCTGATTGTAGCGGAAAATTTGAAACAACGACTGGAATCTTTACGGATATTATTCAAGCTAACGGCCAGACTCTGGAAACCACCTGGAGCCTGACTGACTCGACTAATCTTCTGTTGACACTACAAAGCGCTGTGACTTTAGAAGCTCCTGCCTCCACCCCAAAACTCTCAGCGCTTACTTTTAGTCCTGCTAAAAATTCTAAAACAATGCCGGTGGAGAACAATATAGGCATAACATTTAGTTCTCCACTCACAAAAGGTGAGGGCTTAATTACTCTCAAAGATTCTGACGGTAATACAGTGGAATCTTATCAGGCTAGTTCTAGTGCAAGCATAACGATTACAGGCGCAAGTCTATCAATAAATCCTACCGCTATATTGGCGTCTGATAAAAGCTACTCTATAAATATTCCCATCGGCGCACTGCGGGACTCCACAGGAAACAATCTTGGGGAAGCAATCGATTATGATTTTAAAACTCAAATCGATGTCGCCTTCATGCTGCTGGGATATAACGGGACTACCCTCTACGAAACCACCGACTCCTTTAAAGCTCAAGCTGAATTAGCTACGACCCAGATGGCCTTGCTCAGCTTTAACCGACTGAATTCTTATAGAACCCATATGCTGCCTATTAGTTCTCGCGATGGTGAATATGCCCAATCAAAGGCAGAAATAGAAGCCATTGATTCAGCTCTCGATAATTGGGGCTCCGACGATGTTCTCTCAAATTTTTATTATGAGTTTAAACGCCACCCAACTGCTTTGAGCAATCCTACAGCAGAACAGATCAGCGTCCTTAATAACTTACGAGATTGGTTAGTAGAAAATAAGAAGGGAGCGGCTAACTGGAAAGATACTGAGCTTGGGAAAGAACATTACCAATGGATTATGGACAAGGTATTTCTCGCGTGCTCTCCAGCCGTTCGCTTCTTGCTAGACGGGCTGAGAATGCCAGCAGGTTTTGACGTAAAGGAATACAGGACCATAGGAATAATATTGTCTAGTGATGATTCCTATAATGCGGGAGCGGCCGCATCTAGTTTTTCTTCTTGGGGAGCAAAACACTGGAATATTTTAAATTCAGATGGCGTTGAATACACACAATACCAACCTTTCTTTTTCGATGATCATAGCGATACATCCGGCGGAGCCGGCGGCCAGAGCCTTGAAAAGATTAAGATAGCTAATGCAAAGGTTGACGTGCACGAGCTCATACATACTCAGGGCGGAGGTCACGACCAAGACCCTAGTTGTGTTTCACCCTATTCAATTATGGCCGCGTGCGATACAGGAGACTTTTTTGCCTACCCGATTTATAACAGAGTTTATATTACGGGGTGGCTGCCTGAGACGACTATTACGACTGACCCTTCACTAATTCAAGACAGTTATAATGCAACTGACCCGACCAAGAAATACCTCTTGAAGTTAGGCGATTTTCGATACCAGGAATTATTCAATGGCTCTTGGTACCAATACAGAGTGCCATCTCTCTCAAAAACATTGGAAAGCTGTAAGACGAGCGCAGGCACTTTTGGTGACGATGGAAATTCTATAGATCCGTTAGGGACTTGCGGGCAATTAGTGGTCGATCAGTCATGCATCGTATCAAGTTCTTTCTATGATAATGAACTTAAAATGAACGTGACTATGCGAGATTTTCAGGCTTGCGAATTCATCGATCTTGAAAAAGATTTATCGTATGAATTATTTGCGAAATTTCTAAGTAGAATAGACGGAAGCGCACAAGACTATAGTGGCGCGGTAGACCGGGAGGCGCTTGTCATGGAGCAGACCAATGCTGCGGCCAGGCAGGCGCTAAGTAATTAAATTTATAGATGAATCTACCTCTAATTTAACTTTCTAGTCTTTAGAATCTGGTACCCAATTTTGGAGCCAGCTAGGCTCGGCAAGAATATCTAACCGTTCGTTTACTTTATACATCCGAGGGAAAATTCCACTGCCTTCTAGTTCTCGATTCTTAATAGCTATTAACGCAGCACGTAAATCTAGAACATCTTCAGTCGCGAGCAGCGGAAGTCCTGGCGCACTGCTTCGATGGGCGCCATATAGCTCGGCATCAAACTTGGCATTCTCAAGCAGTGTTTCTGCCCCTACCAAATAGTCACCCATATTGCTGGTGGGAAGAAACGCATAAAGGGCGCCCGGGTAAATAAAATCACCAGAAAATATCATCCCACTTTTAGTATCCAACAAGGAAACCGAATCCTCTGTATGCCCAGGTGTATATAGTACTTGCAACACCCGTTCGCCTAAATCCAGGGACGAGTTTATGGGTAACCACTCGTCAATTTCTAAAGTAGGTGCTGCTATTCCTTCGGAAGAGCCTAAATGTTCAGCCCAAGTTAATTTCAGCGAATTAGATTCTGCACGCCTGCGCAAATAAGGAAGATCGATTACAGCAACATTCTCAAAAGTAATTGTGTTACCAATGTGATCATAGTGAAAGTGAGAGGGGATGAAAGTAATGGGAAGGTCTGTTAATGAATTGGTGACAGGGCGAATATCTCTAAGCCCTGGCCCAGCATCGAAAAGAATTGCGGATTCAGTTCCTAAAATAAGATAACTAAAATTTTGCTGATAATACCGTGGCTCCCCAATTGCAAAAGTTTGTGAATCTATTTGATCTACAAGAAAATAGTCGTCATACCAATAACTCGAGCCACTCTCTTCGACAACATCAAGCAATGGAGGAGGCGCTGAAGATCCAGGCAACTCAAATAACAAAAAGTGTCGCTGCCAAACAGCTAACATTACAAAACTAGTTGTAAGCAACACAGCAAATACTAATTTTTTCATAGGCACAATTATTGAGTTGGAGCTCCTAATAGTCATACAGAACTTTGGTTCAATCAAACGCAATTTCCGAATGTTTCCAAGTTCTATGACAAATTCACTTCAGCTCACCCGCTTTACTGATTCACTTATCCGACTCTCCTACAATTAGTCGCTCTTGAGTATTCTCAATTCTGATAATGTGTTGTAATAACAGCAACTAACAAAAACTATGAGCATAAAAATCAGGGGGCTCCCCAAAATGACAGTCCTGTTAAAAAACACACTAAGAAGCGGATTCATACTGGCCTGCGCTTCCCTGGCTTGGTCCGGCGCCGTTGCGCAAACCTCTGAGCGTCCGAACCTTGAAGGAATCTGGACAAATGCCTCTTTGACTAGCCTGCAACGGCCGCAAGGCGTAGACAGCTTGATCGTGTCACCGGAGGAAGCCAGAGTCATTGCCGCAGCTACGCCAATAGCCGGTATTGAAGGTGGCTTGGACGAAGGAGATGGCGTCAATGACACGCCAGAAGCAGGTGCCGATGATTTTGGCACCAGAGCCTATAACAATTTCTGGGTCAGCCCTGGCTCGAATCTGGCTCTAATTAAAGGCGAATATCGCACTTCTTATATTGTTGAACCTGAGAGTGGCCGCATCCCCCGCCTAGAAGCACCAAATTTTGATTTCGAGCGAGCTAATTTTGGTAATCGCTACGCAACTGGTGTGGCAGACTATAGCGGCCCTGAGGCATTTCCTAATGCGGAACGCTGCCTTTTAGGTTTTGGCAATAAAGCGGGGCCAGGCATGATGGGTGCCCTTTACAACAATACCTACCAATTCGTGCAAACTGATGACTATGTGATGATTTTAGTTGAGATGGTGCATGATGCTCGAATTATTCCTATTTTTGACACACCTCAAGAAGCAAGAGCTAATCGCCGGCCACAGCCCTTAGAACAATGGTTTGGTGATTCTGTGGGCTGGTATGAAGATGGTGAGCTGGTGGTAGAAACTACAAACATCCACCCACAACAGATGAGTCAGAGCTCTATACCAATTACGAAAGAAGGTCGAGTTATAGAAAAATTCAGTCGTTACGCTGATAACGAAATTTTTTATCAGTTCACTGTTGAAGACAGTAATATTTACCGTCAAACATGGACTGCTGAATTGAGCTTCTATGCCTCGCCTGAACCCTGGTACGAATATGCCTGCCATGAAGGGAATTATTCGATGCCCGGCTCTTTAGCTGGCGCTCGTCGCTTAGAAAGGGACGCTGGAGAGTAATTTAAATCTATAAGTTCGCTTAAGGAGAGAAGTAAGAACTTTTTAACTGACTCCATAATGACGGTCGCAAAAGCCAAAGGTGCAAAACAATGAAAACCAAATTGCTACTATTAGTTTCAGCATTGATCGCTCCAATTAGTTTGTCCTTCGCTCAATCCAACGAAGATTATGCCGTTCCTCGAACAGAATGGGATCAGCCTGATTTACAAGGTGTTTGGAACTTTAATTCCGAAACGCCTATGCAAAGGCCTGAAGAATTAGGGAACCGCGAATTCTTAACCCAAGAAGAAATAACTCAGGCCCGGATTGATCGGGCTGCGAATCGTGCCGCAGCGGATGCTCGGGAAGCCGAGCTTAATGTTAACCCTGAAGCACCCCCAATAGCAGAAAGGTCTGGTGGCTATAACGACTTCTGGTTCGAAGGAGCAGCAATTGGCGAAAATATTCGCACTTCTCTCATTACTTACCCACTCAATGGCCGCTTTCCAGAAAGAGTAGAAGGCTCAATGTTGCATACAGCAAATCTGGGTCCCGATGTACCTGGCGATCGTCCGGTCCGTGCCGTTTTCGGCGGCATCGCAAAAGACGGCCCTGAGGACCGCGGCCTTTCTGAGCGCTGTATGATCGGCTTTAATGCTGGCCCACCATTATCAGGTGGAGGCTACAATGCCAACATTCAGATAATCCAGAATCGTGACCATGCGGTCATCATGACCGAGATGGTTCATGACGCTCGCATTGTGCCGCTCGATAATGATCGCTCTCTAGATGACAATATTCGCCTATGGACTGGAGATTCTCGCGGCTACTATGAGGGCGATACATTAGTCGTCGAAACTAAAAACTTTAGTGAGCTAATACCTAGCTTTCCCCCTTTTGGTACAGCCAAAGATAAAGTCTTAACTGAACGATTTACTCGCATGAATTACAGCACCATCGATTATCAGTGGACATTAGAGGACCCTTCTACATTTACCGATACGATTACTGCCCAGTTACCAATGACGAAAGTCGCTGGTCAGCTTTACGAATACGCGTGTCATGAAGGCAACTACGGGATGATCAATATTTTGCGTGGTGCCCGTGCTGATGAGCGACGTGCGAATGAACCTGGAAGCAGTAACTGAAGGTCGTCATTACCCTTGATCAATCGTTTGACCAAATGTAACTCTGTCTTGCATCTATTAGGCGTTAAATAATTTTTTTAGATGGTCGTTCAACATACGTCCATTAGGGTCTAAGGACTCACGAATCGCTATGAAGTCTTCATAACGCGGATAAAGCTGACTGAGTTCAGTGTGCCCCAAACTATGAATCTTGCCCCAGTGAGGGCGGCCACCGTATTTCCAGAAGATTGGCTCGATAATATCGAAGTATGGACGATAATCTTCCCCCGCAGTCCTGTGAATGGATATGGTCGCATGAGGCTCATCACCATAAGCCATACTTAGCCAAGGCGACTCTGGTTTGACGTAGCGGTATTCCAATGGAAACGCAACATCGATAGCTTCATCGTAAATTGTTTTAAGTATTTCCCGTACACAATCTGCACCTACTTCTGCCGGAACTGAATACTCCATTTCGTTGAACGGATTACTGCGAATATTCGATAATAGTTTATAGGATAGGTCTACCGCTTCACTCACTTCGGCATTAATTGCCAAGGCATTGTTCATTGCCAATTTTTCTGCAGGTACCGCATCGACACCTAATGGTCGGAGATCGGCAAGTGTTACTTCCTCGGCAGGAATTATTGTCTGACCTATGGGCTCTTCCGACTCATCAATTTGCAGAACCAAGGAAAAATCAGAGTAAACCAGCGGAAAGATTTCAAAATGGCGATGGTTCGCAGCCAACTCATCAAAATTCGCCAGTATGTCTTCGGTTGGCGCTGTCCATTCTCGTTTCTTGAGCTTATACGCAGCACGGTTCTGCATACGAATCTGAGTTACAACACCCAAAGCGCCAACATTCACCCTCGCTGCATCGAAAAGATCACCATCGCTGGCATCTAAATCCTTGATATCGCCATTAGGAGTAATTAGTCGCAATGCCGTAATGTACCCAGACAAGCTGTTAAAATTTAGTCCTGTACCATGAGTACCTGTCGCTGTAGCGCCAGCAACTGTTTGTCTATCAATATCCGGCAAGTTGAGCATGCCTTGACCAATCTCATTAAGAGGCGCACCCAGATCGCCCAATCTGGATCCCGCGCCAAAAGTTGCCTCCATAGATTCGTTATCATATTCCAGAATCCCATTCAGTTGATCGGTAACGACAAGATGTCCATCAGTTGGAACCAGAGGACTGAACGAATGCCCGGAGCCAACAGGTCTGATAGGGCCAGTTGTCCTTTTTAACAATTCGACTAGCTGATCTTCACTAGAAATATCGTATCGACCCTGCGGCTGGCAAGACAAGCCTCCGGACCAATTCCGCCAGGGTGTTGACTGGGCAATTGCTGTACTGTTGATGGCATAGGCACCAAATAGCGCTGCTCTTAAGCTGGAGGCAAGAAATGAACGGCGCGTTAGGTTTTTGTACGCTCGGCGTTGTAAATAAGAATTTTTCATTGATTGGTTCCGGCCATAAACCCAATCATGGCTTTAAAATCTTTTTCTTCACAAGACATGCAATATCCCAACGGAGGCATTGAGTTATAGCCTTCAAGTACATGTTGAAGAATTAATTCTTCACCCTGCGCGAGTCGGCTTGCCCACTCATCGATATCACCAACTAGCGGCGCGTCTGCCACTCCGCTGACGTGACACAAAGCACAGCTTCTCGCCCATTTTCCCATCACCTCTGAATCAGCAATATCGTCAGCAAATAAAGCATTGACTGGACTAATTCGAGATAATTGGAGTGAGTTGCTGCAGGCAACTCCAAAAATAAGTACAAAAATTATGACGAAGGGTTTAGCAGAATAATTCATAAAGGGGCTGCGTTATTAGAAAGCCCTCTAAGCAATGCGGCCGTAACTGGTCTTGGCCTCAAAGTTCGCATAGCAACATCGTGAGGAGTACGGCCACGATTATCTTCAGCCATTGGGTCAGCACCCAAACTCACAAGAAACTCAATAAGCCGATTTCCCGATACGTTGGCCGCACCATGAATCGCTGTCTGACCGCTTCTGTCTATCGCATATATATTGGCACCTACATCAAGAGCCAACATTTTTAGTGCTTCTAAGAGTTTCGCTTCATCAACCATGCGCGAGTCTGATTGCGTGAGTCCAGCAGCTACCATGAGCGGAGTAACACCCCAGGCCTGCCGCAGTTCTGGATCGGCGCCAGAATCCAGTAGATATTTCATCTTATCAACATCGCCAAGGCGCGCTGCTAACCAAAAAGGCGAAGCTCCGTTGTAGGCTTCACGCCCGACATAGTCACCTCTTCTGAAAGGAAGCCCTTGGGTGAGTTGCGCGTTTGGATCTGCTCCTCTATCTAATAGAGCTTTCAGTAAAATTGGCTTGTTCATCTCAACGCTGTAGTGCAAGGACGTCATGCCATATTGATCCGCCTGATTCACATCAGCACCATACTCTAGTAACAATAAACCTAGTGTTTCGTGATCACTTTTTCCAACTACTAATCGATAGTCACTGCCTGTTATTGCATCTAGACTGGCTGCAGCAATTAGTAGAGGGCTTAAACCATCAGTGGTTAACGTATTAACTGTTGCGCCTGCCTCTAGCAGTAAACCGGCAACTTCTAAGGCCCCTGCTCTTGCGGCGAACATTAAAGGTGAAAAATTACCTCTGGATTGAGCATTTGTATTAGCTCCTGCGGCAATTAATGCCCGCGCAGCAGAAGTATGGCCCCCAGACGCTGCCCACATTAATGCAGATTGGCCACTATCGATTTCCAAGGCATTAGGATTTGCGCCACCGGCAAGTAATTGAATAACAGCTTCTGTACTCCCAGTCCGCGCACAGGTCATTAGTGCAGTTTCACCGCTCGGTTCTGCCGTTAAGGGATCAGCCCCTTGCGCCAATAAAGTTGTAACCATGTCCAAGCTACCGTTGCGGCAAGCAATGGATAAAGGCGCAACGCCAAGCTCATTCTTAGCATCAATGTCAGAGCCAGCTTCTAGCAGCTTGATAGCAAGATCAATCTCATTCCAATAGGCAGCCCAATGCAATGCTGTCGCACCATCAGTCTGAGTAACACTCACATCAGCACCGTCTAAAAGCAATGCATTAACGGTGTTCGTGTCATTACTCTCAGCCGCTTTTAGTAGACCTGAGTTATCTCCATGCACAAACCCCGCTGCACAAAAGCTAAATGCGGTAAGGTAAACTTTGACCAAGCTCATATAGCGTTGCGACATTATTTTATCCTGCTAAGACATCTAAATTACCAGTGCTGTCTCCAAATGTCTCAAGAGGCATACCAAGTGTGTTTAACATATCGAGAAATAGATTCGTCACCGGCGTCTCATTCTCGCGGGCGTACTGAATATGACGGCCACCATTGATTGTACCGCTGCCGCCACCCACAATTAGCGTAGGTAAATTATGATGGTTATGGCCATTACCATCACTCATGCCACTGCAGTACATTAAAGTAGAGTTATCCAATAACGAACCATCACCATCAACTGTATTTTTCATGCGATCGAGATAGTAGGCAAACATTTCAGTGTGGTAGGCATTCACTCTAATGAGTTTCTCGATCTTCTCTGCGTTGCCACCATGATGAGACAATGGATGATGGGCATCAGGAACACCGATTTCGGGATAAGCACGCTGACTTGTTTCATGACCAACCATAAACGTAATTACTCGGGTCAGATCGGCTTGGTAAGCCAGTAATTGCAAATCGAACATTATCTTTGCATGCTCTTGAAAGGTGCCGGGCACACCAGCTGGTTGCTCAATTACGGGTAACTCTCTTTCACTCTGAGCTTCCGCCATCTGAATACGACGCTCGGCATTACGAATCGAGTCGAGATATTCCTCTAATTTAAGTTGGTCGCGATGACCCAGCTCCCCTTGCAGTTTGGCAATTTTATCACCTACAGCATCAAGAATACTGCTGTCTTCTTCACGACGGGCTCGCCAAGCCTCAGGGTCCGTGCTTTCATTACCGCCAAACAATCGCTCAAAGACAACTCTTGGATTATTTTCCATTGGCAGAGGTGTAGTCGCGCTGCTCCAAGAAAGTGTGTTGGCATAGGCACAGGCGTAACCAGGGTCACACGAGCCGACGTTTTCCCGAGATTCGAGGGACAACTCTAGTGATGAGAGTTGCGTATGCTCTCCCAATACTTTCGCTACAATCTGATCCATTGATAATCCAGCGCGAAGATCTGCTCCTTCTGTTTTTTTCGGATGCACTCCTGTTAAGTAGGCTCCTGCTGCACGCGCGTGATCGCCTGCCCCTTCACCAGGCCAAGCGTCACCCATTTTATTTGAAAGCCCAGTTAGTACCACCATCTGATCTTTAAAGGAGGCAAGTGGCACCATTGTTGAAGGCAGTGAAAAATCGCGCCCTTCTTTAGATGGCGTCCAATTGTCCATATAGACACCATTGGGAACATAAACAATTCCAAGCCTCTTTACTGGTTGTGCCGCAGTAAGTTCTTGAGCAGTTAATGCCGGCACCATGCTATCTAACAATGGCAAGGCAAGTCCTGCACCTACGCCCCGCAGGAAAGTTCGTCGAGGGAGATATTTTTTAGTGATGATCATGGTTCTTGTGACCTCCTCATTTGAAAGGGAACGCTTTCGACAATACCAAGCACAATCGATGACCAGCTATAGTTGTCTTCTGCTGCTGTTCGAACAATGCGCCGCACTGCAGGTGGATCATAATCTTCGAGACCGCGACCTAAAGCATAAGTTAACAGTTTCTTAGAGAGCGTGGCGACGAATCGTTCCTCACTACCTAGGAGATAGTCTCTGACACCGGCGAGGCCTGTAAAGCTTGACCCGTCTGGCAGAGTCGCAGAGGCATCGATAAGTTCGCCGCCGTCGTGGGTTCGCAGTCCCCCGATGGCATCAAATGGTTCTAGAGCTAAACCAAATGGATCCATTCTAGAATGACAGCTTGCACAAACTGGGTTGGTGCGGTGAGCCTCCAACCTTTCTCGCACTGAACGCGGACTAATAGTATCGCTATCTTCCAAATCAGGGATGTTCGGCGGCGGGGGTGGCGGTGGGGCACCGAGAAGATTATCCAAAACCCATTTACCACGGAGTGTTGGCGATGTGCGGTTTGGGTATGAAGTAGCTGCCAATATGCTGCCCTGCCCTAGTAACCCGCCACGCTGATTATCGAGGAATGCGATTTTGCGAAAATGATTGCCATAAACTCCACTCACTCCATAGTGACGTGCCAGGCGTTCATTCAAAAAAGTGTAGTCCGCTGTAAGGAGTTCTAGTACGTTGTTGTCATTACGTATTTGACTCTCTACAAACATTTCTGTTTCACGCCTGAATGCTTCACGCAAATTGTCATCAAACTCCGGAAAGGCATCGGGATCAGGCGTTAGACCCGGGAGGTTCCGAAGATATAACCATTGCCCGGTAAAGTTTTCAATCAATGCCGAAGAGCGCGGATCTGAGAGCATACGCGCGACCTGACTTCTCAATACTATCGGCTCGCTAAGTTTTCCCTGCTCTGCCAGTGCTAGAAGCTCTTCATCTGGAATTGAGCTCCAGAGAAAAAATGATAGACGCGAAGCTAATTCGACATCTGTTATTTGGTAAGCCTCGGACGGCATTGCATCACTTGGTGTTCGTTCGATACGAAATAGGAACTCTGGATCAACTAAAATTGCACGCAGTGCCCGCTGTATACCGCGCTCAAAACCGCCTTCTGCTTCGCCACTCGCAAAAAAAGACAGCAGTATACTGAGGTCATCGTCAGTTACTGGTCTGCGAAACGCATTACGAGCTAATGTTGAGAGGATTTTTGAAGCACAAGCTCGGTCCCCAGTAATGGTTCCGTTTGGTTCGCAACTAAATAATTTCCTTCGGCTCGGTGTGCTAACTGGCTTGGCGGCATTATAAGGACCATATATCTCGATACTGCCCAGTGCCATTGGCATGTCTCGATCTCCAGCGAACTCATAAGAAGCAGTAGATAGTGCTGGCTCTAAAATACCTTCAACCATGCCCCGCTTTTCTGGGAAGGCGACGGTAATTGAATGTGCTCCAGCTTCGATATTTTCTAGTCGTAATTCAAGATGATCATCCGCAGTTTGTTCATACTCAGAAGCATACATAACAGCAGCCCATGGGTTGATAATACCATCGCCGCCGACTGTGTAATCCGCGATGCGTGAACGGTCAAACCTAACTTCGATATCTTGGGGTTCTACTAATCCGATAATTTGATTGGCATGTGTTCGTGCTAGTCGAATTTTTACATGGTACTCACCATCTAACGGGAAATAGTGCGAAATCGTATTTCCACCCCGTGTTCCAAATGGCTGCTCTTCACTCATGCGGCCTGACTGAAGTAGAGTCGGACGCATCTCATAAGTTTGCACAGTAGGAAGTAAATTAGGATCGCCGACTGCGAGCTGACTAATCTTAGCCGCTGCGATCATGTAGCGCTCAAGTAGGCTTGGCGACAGTGTCAGTACATCGCCGATATTGTCAAACCCATACCCAGAATCATCAGCAGGCAAATATTCGCGATCATCTATCTCCAAAGCCAGTAGGTCGCGGATTGCATTAGTGTATTCTGCACGATTAAGTCGATGGACGACTGGTTGCCCCGGATTTGGTGAGGCCGCCGCTGCATCATCAAGGGACGTTTCAAGCCAAGCAGCTAGTCTATCATAGGCTGGCGCATCTGGGCGCGGCATTCCGGGAGGAGGCATTTCTTTAGCCCGCAGTTTAAGAACTACATTCTCCCAAATACCTATTTCATCAAGGCGATGACCGACTTGGTCTAACGCGATAGTTTGTAAGGTGAAATTGGCCTCTCGGGTGACATCATTATGGCAGGCAATACAGTATTGGTTGAGAAAAGCACGCTGCCAATCTGCTGAATCCTGCGCAACAAGCTGCACAGGCAAAGTGGCACTAAGCCCGAGTAATAAGCCGGATAGCGTTAAACTTCGTAGCACGTTTTTTCTCTCCCTCGATCTATTTTTCGATCTGTTTTTATTCTTACTACAAGTAAGTTTTTCAGGAAAGCAGACCTACACTAAGTGCAGTAGTATATGATTATACCCTCTTTTTACACAGCTTTTTAACGGTGCAGACCTAACCAGGCTCTCATCATGTTGCTGACCATATCAGGTCTCTCATGATGCGGCCAATGGCTAGCGCCAGGGATGGTCATAAGCGTCCAATCAGTAGCCAAGTACTCCCACGTGTCATTTAGTGCACCAGGGAGCAAGGCAGTATCCAGTAGACCATGGAACTGCAATACAGGGGCTTGTACTTCAGGCAATTCCGCGAAAGCGCCCGAGTCATAGGGGTCTCGAGGATAATTAGCTCGGTAGTAGTTCATCATGGCATCGGCACTGGACCGGCTAAATGCCTCCAAATAGCTTGCCCGTATGTCCTCATCGCCCCGAGCCAATGCAGTTGCAAGGCCGTCTGCTGCAATGCTCTGATGGGAATTAGGTAGTTGAAAATTACGCGCGTACTGTGAATTTTCATGCTGCTGTCCGAATAGGGCAAGTTCCCGTACCAACCCCCGAGGGTGGGGAAGGTTCATTATGATTAGTTGCTCGGTCATCTCTGGCTTGTGGGCAGCAAAAGTCCAAGCAATACCCCCTCCCCAGTCATGGCCTACGATAATTGCACTTTTTTTGCCTTCCGCTCTAATGACAGAGGCTACATCATTTATGAGCACTTGAAGATCATAGCTTTCTACACCGCTTGGCTGATCGCTCAAGTTATAACCTCGAGTATCTAGCGCCGCTAAAGTGTAGTCATCAGCCAAGGCCTTCATTTGATAGCGCCAGGTGTACCAATAATCTGGAAAACCATGAATCATGACCATTAAGGGTCCATCACCCATAACAGCATAGTGAATCTCTACACCCTCATTATCAGCATAGCGATGGTCAACTAGCTCAGCAACGTCTTGCGCAGCGACATGCAAGTTTGCACAAGTTAGGGCAAATAAACCACAGCAAGAAACTATATAATTAATTCGTTTTAGCATGAGGTTTCCTTTTTTTCTGTAGAAGAATAGCGTAACGATTCATAAATAGTTGGCACTTATGCTAACACATCAACTGTGGTACACCAGCGTGCAGTGAACGCTTGAGGGTGAAGAAATTTTTTGTACTTTAGTTTGGCGGCTATAAGCTATCGCTTACTCATATTAGGTGAAGACACACAAAACGCTAAACTGTCTCTCTGGCAAGCCGAGCTGTTTCAAATATTACGAGAACAAAGCTACAGTCTTATTGTTATGGTATAAAGGTGGTGAATATTTCACAGACTAAACACTGCTAATAACAATAAAAAGCTATAAACGAAGAGGAATTTTCGATGAAAAAAATTGCATTAATCGTCATTTCCAGTGCTGGCTTACTGCTCGCGCAGATAGTAAGTGCTGCAGAAATTCCATGGGCTTCTTCTCCCGAAGAAGTTGGTATGTCATCAGTACGACTTGAACAAATTAATACCGTGATGCAAAGGCATATCGAGGCTGGAGATATCCAGGGCGCCGTAACTGCCGTAGCTCGCCATGGCAAGCTTGTACATTTTAAGGCTCATGGATTAATGGACGTTGAGAACGAAAGGCCTATGCAAGAAGATTCCATCTTCATCATGATGAGTTCCAGCAAACCAGTACTCGGCGTTGCCGCAATGATGATGATCGAAGAAGGTCTGATTCGTCCTGAAGACCCTGTGTCCATGTACTTACCGGAATTCGCAGACCTGCAGGTAGCGGTACTTAAAGACTCGATTGACGAAAACATTAGCCCTCGACGAGTAGACCGAACAAATATTCCTGAGCATCGCTTAGTCCCGGCGAAACGGGAAATCACTATCCATGACCTACTTACTCATACATCAGGGCTGGGTACGGGAGGGCTTGGAACTCTTTCAGGAATACAAGCACCATTCCCACTACCATCAGATAGAACCTTAGAAACTGAAATGTCCCGTTATGCCTCTGGGGCTTTAGATTTCCAACCAGGTGAGCGGTGGAGTTATAGCGGTTTAGTCGGTTTAGATGTTGTAGCACGCATAATAGAAATTGTCTCCGAGCAACCCTTTGATGAATTCCTACAAGAACGCATATTTGGACCCTTAGATATGAACAACACTTGGTTTAATGTGCCAGAAGAATACAGAGATCGGCGAGTGGCTATACATGGTCGTGATATGTCTCCATTTTTCGATCGCACCACTAATTATTTTTCAGCTTCTGCAGGGCTTAATAGCACTGCAGAGGACTACCTTAAATTTGAACAGATGCTGATTAATGGTGGAGAGCTATTTGGCAACCGCCTACTTAGCCCTCGTACCATCGAGATGATGAGCAGCGATCAGGCTGGCGGCCTATATAACGGTATCGGTCGCGTTCAGGACGGACTGGGGTTTGGCTATACAGTTTATGTTACAGAAGATCCTGTTGCCGCTGGTGCGCGTCGCAGTGCTGGCGCATTTGGTTGGATGGGCGCATTCGGCACTAGAACATGGACGGACCCAGAAGAAGCTTTAACCGGTGTTCTTTTACTACAGCAACCGCATGGGCGAACTCAGTATGATTTCGAAAACGCTATTCAGCAGGCTATTATTGATTAGAATCTCGTAGAGATTGAAACTTAGAGGGGGAGGCGATCCCCCTCTCGCGCCACATTAAAACCTCGAGCAGTCACCCGCTGATAAGCTTCACTTTCTCGATTTAACAAAGGGTTGCTGTGGTTGAGATGAATAAACCAAACTTTCGCTTTGTCCTCTGCTGCCAATTCTTCAAAAAGCTCCATACTTTCTATGACAAAAGGGTGCGGAAAATCTGCGATGTTTCTACCCGGTATTTCGTTTCCATCAAAAAACGTCGCATCAACCAAGGCATAATCCACTGCGCGTATCTCTTCAATAATGCTACGATCCCAAATCTCCCACTTATTGATGTCAGGGATAAATAGCGCAGTTTTATTAGGTCCCCTTATTTGATATCCCACGGTTTCTGAAAACTCATCTCTGTGAGGAACAAGTATTGGCGTAACGGTCACATTACTAAGTGTAACCGGCTGCTGATCTCTCAGTTCCCGCAATACAATATTGTTCATTGTAATTAACTGGCTCCAGGGACCATTAGTACTGAGGTAGTCAATCATGCGCGGCATAGCATAAACAGGCAAATTGTCAGCGTTCATGGACTCGAAACCAAAAAACATCAAACCTGTGTAATGGCCTATGTGAGCATGGGTAAGAAATATGCCCTCAAGTGAATAACTCGTATCAGAAGCGATCCTCTCCAAATTATAGAGTTGCTCTGGGAGATGCGGCGTCGCTTCAAATAGATACTTACTGTTGGCCACTGGATCAACCACAGCTAAGGAGGTAGCACCTTGGCGTAACTCAGCGTTTTCCCAGCCTGGCAGACAATGTGGCTGGTAACATCCAGCTTGGGGATACCCAGCATCTTGTGCAACTCCAAGCACGAAGATAAATGGGTCGTCTTGAGCTGTTAACAGATTGCTCGTGAATACAACTAGTAAAATGATTAGAGGGCGTGAAATCATAATTCGAATTTTTGGTAGCTCATTACAATGGTTATTGTACTTTACATAGTCATTTACGCTAGCAGGAGCAAATTTAGGTTAATCACCAGGAAAAAGACCATTAAATTGTAAGAGCCATGAGCTAGGGTAACGGCGAGAAATGGCCTACCACTTTTCTGAGTCCTTTGGGAAATAGCAAGTAGCGCCAAAGCAATCGCTAGAGGCGCTCGCGTCAAGGTATTAATAAGTGCCAAATACAATGAACTTTCCATAACTCCATGAGCGGTTGCGAAAACAATAGCAGTCACTAAAAATGCAGGGAACCAATTGTCTGCTTGCCCCCACAATTCTGTAATGCGTTTTACTACCAATAATAAGAGCGTTTGAAATAGAAAAGTTTCAATAGGTGGGCCTAAAAAAATCGCTACAACCCAAGGTGCAGCTTCTATACTTCCAGAATCATTTATATCGAGAATCGTATTAGGATCCAGGAGATAAGTTAGACCGAGAATAAACCCGGTGGCGATTAAGGAAAAAAGCACCGGATAAAGGATTTGTTTTCGCAGTGAAGTCGTTTTGTTTAACCGAGATAGAGCTCTCGCATACATGACTAATTTAAATTCCTCAGCTAGGGTCTATTTACTGAAAATTCTCGCCCACTGAACATGCTGCTATTCGACTCAAGTGACTAAATGGCAGTTTTGTTTCCTCGTGCCACTCATTGAATTGACCCTGTACTTTTTTTAAATCTCGTTGACTAGTGGGACGCTCAGCTATTTCAAGCCCAGCACTCTTCAATGTGACAACTACGTCTTTAGACAGGATAAAACCATCCTTGCCAACCCTGCGCAAAAAGTACATCCCAGAATTTCCACCTAAACGGGAGCCGTGTTTTTTCAAATAATTCATCAATCCAATCTGGTTGGTAGCGGGCCAATTCGCCATCAATCTTCCGAAACTACCTAACTCTCGAACAGTTTCTTGTATAAAAAACACATTTTCTCGAAGGGCCCTGATTTTTTGCCAATTGCGAACAACTCTGCGGTCAGCCGTATAGGCCTCCCATTGCTCCGATGATAGTAAGCCCAGTTTGTTAGGGTCGAATTTAAAAAAAGCTTCTTCAAACTCTGGCCATTTATTTTCAATCACTTTCCAGCTGAATCCAGCTTGATTTACAACCTTCGTCATCATGGCCAAATAGCGATCATCACCTAGGGATTCTAACTTTTTAGTAGCTAAGTTCTTCGGTAAGAGTTTTTTTAGTCCTACAACTCCCTTTCGCTTTTCCGCACGCGCTCGTATCTGAGCAAACTTCATTAGTTTGATACTCTAAGGATAGATTGTGAGACTAATTAGATGGGTAGGAAAGGTCGAAATCTACTCGCATGACGCCTGGAACCGCCCGTACCACACCACCCAAGCTTTGCTGGACAGTGCCAATATTACCTGGGGTTCGGAGGCCACCACAATCTTCACAAGCCATTGAGCCGCTAATCAGCACAATACCTTCGTTAACTTCAACAGTGAATCCACCGGGAAGGTCGGCCGCACTTACTAAAGCCGATTCAACTTGCACCCGGATGCCATCATCAACTGCAACATCAGCTGCGGACACATTACTTGCCACTCTTGCAGAGCTCTCAATTGAATCTGTTTCAGCTGGTTGCGAGCTATCGCCACATGCTGTGAGTAAAATTAATGATGACAGAATAACCAGAAAAGATTGTGTAACTTTATTGATAGTTTCCATGATTGATTTCTGCCTTAAGATAATTCCGCTTGTTTTGTTAATCGTTAGTAAGCTGATTTGTTAGCAATATCCGTTCTTAACGACAATGTGAGCTTTTCATTCACTTACTGGTTTTATCCAACAACCGAAACTTCTGTTTCCTTGTTGGTTTTGTACTTAACTTCTCCGCCTCCTGCTTTAAAGGCAGTGAGCAACGTTTCTACTCTAACCCGGAATTCACCCTGAGCGAGCCATTCCATATCTTGGACCTGGATAGCATTAACATCTTTGAGGTCATCCAGCACACCGCGAAAGAAAGTTTCCGGATCGCTTCTGCGTATATGCAGAGAAGGCTCGCCCGCCCACCAATCAGCGTCATCGGGTATACCTTCTTCCTTATTCCCCTGCTGGAATCCAGCATTAAGGTCCTGATAATGCATAAACAATTTTTCACAGGACAAATCAGCGACGCTTTCGTTGCCTTCAGTTCGCAGTAGTAAAAAATCGCGCCGCTTCATTTAAAATACATGAATTTAGCCAGCGGCCAAACTCAATATCGCTCGCTCAATTGCTGCACTTGTCATCGGCAACTTATGTGCATTATTGGACAGAGGCTGTGAATCTTGAATGCCAATCTCACCTGCTTCTTGTGCCACCGCTGCACTAATCTGTTTGCCGATAAGAAAATCTTCCACAGCTTGCACTCGCCAGGGAATTGGCGCCACGCCAGCGAGAATGACTTTCGCATCTTGCACCGAATTGCCATCTCTTTGAATTACAGTAGCCACGCCAATTTCAGCATGGGTCCAAGCCTCTCGATCCATGACTTTGTGATAGGTGCTCACCGTATTGGCAGAAACATTAGGGATACGTACACCTGTTAGTAGTTCGCTTTCTGCCAGAGAATTCTCCCGCACTGGGTTAGTAATAGGCAGCAGAAAAAAATCTTCAGCCGATACTTCACGATCACCATTGGGGCCTGTTACCTGAAATACCGCATCAAATGCGACTAGCGCCGGCGCAACATCTGAAGGGTGTACTATGTAAGAAGGACCACCACCAAAAATGGCATGCTGACCATTCTCACCATTAACAGAAAAGCATTCTTCGCCACCGGCTTTAAAACAATTAAAGCCATTTCGATAGTACCAGCACCATGGGCGTTGAGTAACATTCCCTGCCAAGGTGCCAACGTTTCGAATCTGAGGAGTACCAACCGAACCAGCTGCTTGAGCAATTGCTGCTAAGCCTGAGATTACTAAAGGATCTTCTGAAAGTTCAGTCAGAGTGACTAAGCCACCAATAGAAACGCCAGCACCATTTGACTCGATAATACGACCATCAGGCACACTGCGCAGATTGATAATGACATCGGCAGCATCGGTGCCGTCTTTGACCTGTTGCAGAAGATCGGTACCGCCGCCAGAAAAAGCGACGGACTGCCCCTGATCGCTAGCTTGCTGTGCTGCCACTGCCGCTTGATTAAAACTAGTCGCATTGATATTCGTCAGTGATTTCATGCCATTGCTCCTAGAATCTTATCTCGCGTTATTGGCAAAGACGTCATGCGCTTGCCAGTCGCATTTGCTACTGCGTTTGCTACCGCAGCAGGTGCTAGGATGATGCCCGACTCACCTGCTGTTTTGGCACCAAAAGGTCCGTATCCATCATCCACTTCAATAAAGTGCACATCGATATCTGGAATATCTTTGTGAGTTAGATGACGACCTCGGTAATAACCCGGCGTTAAAGGCTGACCAGTTTTGGGATCATAAAGCAAGTTCTCATGGAGTGCCTGACCTATGCCCTGGAGTGTTGCACCGCGAATTTGATCTCGCGCTGTTGTCGGATTAATTATTCGTCCAGATTCATGGACAGCGGTATATTTCAAAATTCGCGTACTACCCACGCGGGTATCTACTTCGACTTCCACGAAGTGCGCACCAAAACATTGTCTGGTCTTCCCGTCGGTGGTCGGTGTTGGAGAAGCAGACGCGATTAACACATCACTACCTGACGGCATACCTCCGTCAGCAATCTGGCGTTGGAGATCTTGCACAGCTTCCACTACCGCTATACCTGTCATGATCGTAGTTCGGCTGCCTGACTCTCCTACAGAATATGGACAGCGGTCGGTATCACCCCAAACTACCTCCACCTGACTCAAAGGCACATTTAAAGCCTCTGCTGCAATCATTCCCATAGTGGTCTTGGCCCCTGGGCCAATGTCGGTAACACCGACATAAAGTGTGTATTCTTCACGAGCATTCACGCGAACAATTGCGCTGGATGTTCCAACACCGGCTCTAAACATCATAAAAGAGAATCCGGCTCCACGCTTAATTGGCCCATCATCTGAGCCAGGTACAACTTTGCGTCGTGACTGCCAATTAAAGCGATCAACACCGTCATCTATAACTTCTTCCAATGAATAGTTTGTAAACTGTTGCTCTTCAGTGGGGCGACGCATATTTATTTTTGTGAACTCAACTGGATCCATACCAATCTGATAAGCCACTTCATCCATCATATTTTCTACACCATAAAAGCCATGCGGTTCCGATGGTGCTCGAAAATTTCCAGACGTCGTTCGATTAGTATAAACAGGATGAATTTCCCGATAGCGGTTTGGACAGCCATAAGCATCCATGCCGCTAATTCCACCCGAATTTTTCCGATAAGGGCCCATTCCACTGTATCCACGAAGTTCCATCGCAGTCACAGTTCCATCTTCTTTAACGCCTATTTTATAGTTTTGCACTGTTGGCCAGCGACCATGGACACCAAGCCAATCTTCTCGGCGAGAATACTCCAACATCACCGGAACGCCGGCTCGTCGTGAAAGGGTAGCTGCTACAAGGTCTGCGTCTTGATTCTGGTTCTTGTTACCAAATCCACCACCCATATATTTGGTAATTACCTGAACCTGATGATCTTCCAAACCGAGATCTCGAGCAGTATCGTGACGACAATTGGATATACCTTGTGAAGGTGTGTAAAGCACCAACTTATCTCTCTGCCAATGGGCCAGAGCACAGCGAGGTTCCATTTGAGCATTGTGAATAAAGCTGGTTTCATAACGTTCCTCGAAGACGTGATCAGCTTCTTCGAAGCCTGCTTCTACATCACCTATATCGGAAACCATAGGCTTAAGCTCTCCACGGAAATCTGGACAGAGATTTCCTTCTGGCCAGATTTGCGGGGCACCGTCAGCCAAACTTTCTTCAGGCTCTAGAACGAAAGGCAGTTCTTCATACTCTACCTTTATAAGTGTCAGTGCTTGAGCAGCGATATGCCGATCGGTTGCAGCTACTGCCGCTACAGAATCACCGACAAAGCGAACAGGATTATTAAAAATATAGCGGCGGTGCAGAGTCGCGTCTTTCGTTGGATCGTTATACTGACGACCTCCGTTTACTGAACCTGACCCCCACACCACTTGTGCATCTTCATGAGTAATAATACTCCTCACTCCAGGAAGCGCTGCAGCCTCAGTAGTATCGATGCTTACTATGCGGGCATGTGGATGCGGACTCCGCAGGACTTTAGCATAGAGCATGCCTGGTAATTTCCAATCTCGGGTGTATTTCGCCTGGCCTGTCACCCGCTCTACTGCGTCTACACGTGCCGTTTCATTGCCAATAATATTAAGTGGCTCTAATCCAGTACGGGTTAATTCGCTCATGCCACACCTCCTTGTTCGCCTGCCATAACTACAGCTTCAACGATCGAGTTGTAATTGGAACAGCGGCAAAGGTTTCCTACCATCGCGTCTTTTACTTCATCAGTGGTCGGTGAGGGGTTGTTGTTTAAAAGTGCTGTCGCTGTCATTAATTGGCCTGGAGTACAAAAACCACATTGAGGTCCATTATTCGCCACAAAAGCCTCTTGCACAGGGTTTAATTCGCCGTTGACTGCCAAGCCTTCCACAGTTTGAATGTTGGCTCCATTGGCCCACACAGCTAATTGGCTACATGAGTAGATTGGTTGACCATCCATTATAACTGTGCACGCACCACACTCACTGCGATTGCATCCAATCTTGGTTCCGGTCAAATCCAACTCATCTCTCAGAAGTTCAGCGAGCGTCCAGCGGTCCTCCACTTCCAAGCTGTGCTGAATGCCATTAACTGTAACGCTAATTGCGGTTCTGGCTGCAGAATTCGAAGATTGGGCTTGGGCCGTTGATATTCCGAGTGCTGAGATTCCAGCACCAGCAACTACTGCCGCTCCGGATCCCTCTAAGAAGTCTCGCCTGGACTGCTGTTGTGGGTCAAGGCCTCGGGTTGGATCTGCATACTTCACCACAGGATCTATATTCGAGTCTAAGTCAGACCGATTGTCCCGCTTATCTTTGTTGCGCATGGGGCTGCTCCTCATTCGCTGGTGATTATCATTATTTCTTGTTAGCTATGGACTATATCCGTCTGGGGATGGGGCTTGCAAGGCATTTCGCCCGGCACATAAAACGACTTCAGAGACCGTTAATTACCAGCTATTGTGCATCTAAAGCTACTTAATTTTTTGTTCACAGATTCCAAGTTAAAAACCTTCAGCATATACTCTTGGTCAGAGCATTCCACCCATTCTCAAAAATAAGAACAAAACTATGCATAAATTAGTTATCTCAAACCTAAATCGTCCGATTTTACTATGCCTTTCTTTGCTTCTATTCGGCAACGCAGCTCTAGCTGATTCTATTGCTGGCAGCAATGGAATAATTGAAATTACACCATTGGTCCATTCGAGCGTACAACTGGAATACGATGGATTTGTTGTTCAAGTTGACCCTTGGGCGCCCATAGATATCTCTCACGCTAAAACTGCTGATTTAATCCTGGTCACAGATAGCCCTGGGCATCATTTAGACACTCTAGCAATAGCTGACTTAAGTGATACCTCTACCAGTGTTGTAATAGCAGAGAACGGATTAGCCCAACTTCCTAATGCGGTTGTAGCAATCAATGGAGAACTACTAAAAGTAGCAGGTGTCACAGTTGAAGCGGTAGCTGCTTATGATATTATAATAGGAGCTCCTGAGCATCCAAAAGGCGATGCCAATGGATATGTTCTCACCTTGGGTGGTAAAAAGTTTTTCTTCGCTGGAGTAACCGAATGCGTGGATGAAATAAAAGCTTTGCAAGACATTGATGTAGCCTTCATGCCCATGAATATTCCTCTCGCACGCATGACTCCAAAAGCAGCTGCTGACTGCACCAAAATTCTTAGCCCGGAAGTAGTCTACACTTACCACTTCGACCAAGACTGGGTTCGGCGCCTAGGTAATCCTGATTTTACCGGCTCAACCCTTCCTGGAGGTTTAAATGTCACAGAGTCCCTTGATGCATTTGAACGCGAATTAACTGGCAGCGGAATCGAATTTCGTCGCGGCGACTGGTATCCAAAGTAGACTGATTCAGTTGTTGCTCTTATACAAAACCAAATTGGCAAGAATTAGCACTAAGCTTTTTTGTTCGCGCGCATTTACCCTTTTTTTGATTAAAACCTGCTTCACTCCAAATATTTAACTTTTGACAAAATTGCTTAAAATAAGAAGCAGGGTTTACTCTAGAAAAAATAAAGGGGCTTCTAAACAAACCTGATTCACTGAGAGGTGACCAGATAAAGTTTTAAAGCCGGATCAAATTTCTGTCAGCAATTACCCTAAGAAATCAAACTAAGACCGATGCGACTTTTTGCGTAGAGTCAGCACTAGATCCAATTGACCATGCAATAGCGCCCGTGCCTTATTGGCGCTCATGCCTGCTGCCATGTTGGCAGAAAGACCATGCAAAAATATAGAAATCATACGCACCGCTTCCTTTGTATCAACTGAGCCTGAAACAAGTTTGACAGATTTTGCCTCATCCACGAGACCAGCCAAGTGTTTATCTAAATGCTGTCGAAATTGTTTTAGTATGCGATCAATTTCAGCATCAAAAGGGGCGACTTCGATTAGTGAATTGACAGCTAGGCAGCCCTTCCCTTCTGCACACTGATTTATTGTTGTATCAACCGAATTTCTAATGGCATTGATAGGATTTTCTTCACCATTGCGACTTTCTTTTTGAGCTTTCGAGGATTTTTTAAAATAGAGCTTTAGCGCAGAAACGAAAAGCTGATGCTTATCGCCAAAAGTTTGATAAAGACTAGCTTTGTGTAAGCCAGTTGCCTCTGTGAGATCTGACATGGATGTCGATTCATAGCCTTTTTGCCAGAAAGCATTCATTGCTGCCACCAGTGCGGCTTCAGGTTCAGCTTTTCGTGGTCTTCCCGCCATATCTTCTTATTGGTTTCGACTTGTCTTCTATTATCTAGTTAGTAGCTGGTTTTTTTGCCACCAAATAGGATCATAATGATGTGCGAGAAAATTGCCAATCGATAATTTAACAAATCAGCGATTTTATTTATATTTTTTGTCGGGCAACACCTATTTCCCAGCATATTTAATTTAAATCAATCGGATGACCATGGGGAGTAGTCAAATAAGCTTGGCGCCACTGGTCTGTCTTGTCCATAAGATCCGTATTTGTAGTCAAGCCTTTCGCCAAACTGATTTTTTCGAGCGCTCTTAACCAATGTTGATAGTATGTTTTGCCGAAATCTAGATCTCCGGCTTGTTGTGCTAACTTAATTTCTTCACTGAGATATTTTGTCCATTCACTCCAACTAAATTGCCCAGCTTTATGTAGGGCTAAGACAAGCGCAAAAGCTTGTGCTTCCCATGGCGCATTAAATATAGGGCCACTCTCGTCTTTAGGCTGGGCAGGAAGACTCTGCATTAATTTGAGGACCTTAAATAGGGTTCCCACAAATCAATTATCACTTCGTCGTTTCTAATATCAGATCTCCAAAGTTCCTTCCCAGAAAATCGGACTGCATATAAATGTTCCCCAGAAACAAGCCCCTCAACACTCTTGTCTGGAAAAATATGTCCGCCATGATGAATTTCTATTTTACCAACACAGCCTTGCACATAAGTGGGCACGCGACTGTGCCCATGCGTGAAATTTCGTATAACTCTTACATGATCACCAACACAAAACACAGCCCCCACATCTAGCCCCATTTCGGTTGGCCCCCCGGAGCTTAGAATTTTTTTTACGTCTTCTCTGGTAGGGACAGGAAATTCTTGACTTACTGTTTGTTGCGATATTCCACTGAGAAGTTCTGCTTCACTTATAAGTCCTTTCTCTACTAGTAGTTTACTGACGCCCTCATACCAATTCTCGTAGTAGGAGTTCTCGAGATAGTTGATGGGGTGCTGACGTTCGCGGGCATATCGCGACTGATCAATATTCCACTTTCCCAGCATACCTGTTGCCAAGGTTAAGCCAAATATCCTCCGTTCCCAGTCCGCATGAAACACAGGTTCTTCCGCTTCAGATTCCGGGTTTATTGGACCCAGCCCTTGCTTACCACCAAGATCATGCCCACCCTGCATTATTCGATGCCTTGATTGGTCTGATTTATTTCGGCTGGCGATTTCGCGAGTTCGATACCAATCATTGAATTTCGAGAAACTAGTTGCTGCAGCTGTGCTTCGGTCCATCCATCAGTGCCTGTTGGTCGCAATGGTAAAACCAAGTAGCGCATTTCTGAGGTAGAGTCCCAAACTCGAATCACGACTTCGTTTTCTAATTCGGTGCCGAACTCACGTAACACTGATCGAGGCTCACTGACAGCACGCGAACGGTAAGGAGCAGACTTATACCAGGCCGGCGGTAACCCCAACACTGTCCACGGATAACAAGAACAAAGAGTACAAACAACTAAATTATGCTGAGAAGGTGTATTCTCCACGACCTGAAGATGTTCTCCCTGCCTGCCAACATAACCGAGCGCTGCTGCAGCTGCAGTCGGGTTTTCTAAGAGCTTTTCTTTAAAATCCGAATCGTGCCAAGCTTTTGCAACTAAATGAGCACCATTGCGGGGACCTACCTTGTGCTCGTAAGTCTCAATAATCTCTTCGAGCGCTTCAGCATTCACCAGCCCTTTTTCAATCAATAAACTTTCTAGGGCTTTAACCTTTAAAACAATATCAGAAGGCGGTTCCGTGTGATCGTGGTCATGATCGTTTGGCATAAATCAAACAAATCCTCTAGAAATTTATACTCAGGCAAGGTTTACAAGAAACCTCAGTTCAACATCTCGATTTCTGGGCTCTACCATTTTCTTCTTTGACCGCTAGCATCGTAACAAAAAGTGTTTTTACTAGCAGCATATTACTAACTATGCCAGGCAAATGAACAACCAGGGTTAGTGTGTAATTTAAATGCGTTTTACTTTTACGGCTTTACACACAAAAAATAATCTGACGCCCAGCTAGTAGCTAGGCTTTTTCTGCATCTAAAAGTAACATAAGGTAAGAGTTGAGGAGAAGTAAGCTACTAATGTCCGTACTGAGCCCGCTAATGATCGCCGTGGCACCTAATGGTGCTAGAAAAACCAAGACGGAGCATTCTGTCATTCCGATAACACCAGCAGAACTAGCCAGCACTGCCGAGCACTGTCTGCAAGCTGGCGCTTGCATGATTCATCTCCATGTGCGCGACAAGGATCAAAGGCACAGCCTGGACCCTTTACTATATAAAGAAGCAATTAATGCAATTCGTTCTCGCGTCGGCGATTCCCTGATTATTCAGATAACTACTGAAGCTGTTGGGCTGTATGAACCCAATGAGCAGATCGAAGTAGTAAAAGCAGTTAAACCAGAAGCAGTATCGATAGCGCTTCGAGAATTATGCCCTGATGAACCTCATGAAAGGCAAGCTGCTAAGTTTTTCCAATGGATGAGCAAGGAGAATATAGCGCCCCAATATATTCTTTACGATTTAGATGACTTACATCGATTCAAGGGCTTCCGCCAGCGTGGATTAATTCCAGGAGACCATCACACAATCTTATTGGTATTGGGCAGATACGATAAAAACCAGCAGTCAGATGTCAATGATTTAGAGCCTTTGCTTAATGCAATTCCAGATAAGTGTAATTGGTGGCTCTGCGCATTCGGTAAGACCGAATCTCTGTGCATGCAAAGAGTAATAGAACTTGGCGGGAATTGCCGCGTAGGTTTCGAAAACAATCTTCACCTTCCAGATGGTGAAATTGCGCCAAATAATGCTTCCTTGGTAGAGGTCATCAAAAACAAATCAAAGAAGCTGAACAGGTCAATTGCGAACGCTGATCTAGCCCGAGGCTTGATGTATTTCACTTAACCTTAATTACTTGCTGACTCATCGACAGGTCATCTCTGCCAATAGCCCCTTTTGAGGTGCTAAATTTTACTTGTGGAAGATTTGATGAAGTCCTCAATTCGACGTTTTTGACCGATAAATTCCTAAAGTCGGAAATCCCTTTGGTTGGCTAGACGGGTTTTCCTTTCAAACATTTTCTGCTGCAGAAAGATATCGAGGGGCGGGTAGTTTAGAGTTTTTTACAAAGGCCTAACCGAAAACCGATATCCGGCGCCCCGAACTGTTTGGATTAGTTTTGAATAATCAATTGCTGTGCCTTTGACTGAACAAAGCCCTTTCCTTAACCGGCGAATATGCACATCAATCGTTCTTTCTTCCAAGTATACATTTGCTCCCCAAACAGAATCCTGTATCTGATCTCGGTTAAATACTTTCTCTTGATTTAGCATGAAAAATTTAAGGAGCCTAAATTCTGTGGGCCCCATTTCAATATAGCTATCTTCTATAGAAATTCGATGACTAGTTGGGTCCAGCTGCAGATCAAACACCTGAAGAACCGTAATTTTTTTTGTGCCATTAACTCGGCGTAATACTGTTTTTATTCGAGCAACAAGTTCCCTGGGTGAAAAAGGTTTAGTGACATAGTCATCTACTCCCACATTAAGCCCCTGCACTTTATTGTCTTCGCTTGTTTTAGCGGTAAGCATAATTATTGGGATTGCCGCGGTAATTTCATCGTGACGCAAACGGCGAGCCAGGTCAATGCCACTGCCACCAGGAAGCATCCAATCGAGTAAAACTAAATCTGGTTTTTTATCAATCACTGAAACCAGCGCCTCATGCGCGTTTGAAGCACTAATGCTTTTATAGCCTGCTAGATCCAAAGTAATGTCAACCAAGTCCCGTATAGCCGGCTCATCATCGACAATTAATATAGTGGCCATAGACATAATTAAATTTTTAACTCCAATTAAAATTTAAACCTATTATGCGATATCAAGCCACTAGATAAGATTTTAACGCATCAAAACGATAATTAATTTCTGAAATTTGTTGCGGGGAGAAACTATAGTTTCCGCGGCGAGACTTCGTAGTCTTAAATACACCACGCATCTGCATTACATAAAGACGAACACCAGGTATTAAATTGTCTAAGTTCTGAATAAGTAGTAATCGGGAATAACAATCTCTTAGCGCGTCTTCTTCACCTGCTTGATGCAACTCCCAAAGTTTTGCATAAACATCTCCATACATCGCTCCGCCTGTCATCACACCATCGGTACCAATGCGCATTTCATAGAGCCAACCCCTACCGAGCGTTGCTCCAAACACGCTACGAATCGGGTCAGGCTGATATTGCTGCAATGCTCGCATGCGCTCATGAACTCGCCCGTACTCTTCTTTTATATATCCGCATTGCGGCAACTCTTGGGCGAGGTCTACTAGAAAACTAATAGTGAGTTCAATGTCAGGCCCGCCACTGGTTTGAACAAAAATAGGTTTGTCCGTGATTTCACAAAGAGCTCGATAATAGTTACGAATATCTTCGAGAGAATTTGCAGTAGTTGGCGGAATCGCAATCATGCCATCGGGGTTTAGTGATTCAGCCTTCTTTGCATATTCAAGCATGCCTTCAGTATCTTCCGCTTGGACTCCAAATACTAATGCCATTCCAGTTTCGCGATTGGCTTCAGCCAAAATTTCAAAGCCCTTGATGCGTTCTTCCTTGCTTAAGTAACGCTGCTCACTGGAATTTTGCGGCCAAACCAAACCTTGTACACCGCACCGTGCACAAAAAGCTACTTCCTTTGCTAAATCTTCGTAGTCCACTTCATCTTGGTCTGTGTAAGGTGTACTCAATATCATTAAGGCACCACGCATTTTATTTTCTGCAGCCACTAGCAAATGCGTATATGAAAGAAATGTAGTGGCGCCGATACCTGCCAACAATTGTCGCCTAGTAATTTCAAGATTAATTGACATTGGCTGCACCTCATTAACAAGAAGATTAACTGGTTCTATTTTTTAATTGTTTGATTTTAGGCAAATCAATGCATGTCCGATTGCACCTAGGTTTTTATCTCACATCCCATGAGCAGATAGTAATTTACTTTCAAGGGTTTTGGACTCTTCTTCACCCTCCGATTCATCACGATAACTTTGGACATACCCGGTATCCGCTTCGGCAGGGGTGCTTAGAGCCTATGCTGAACTGCCCTTTATTTCAATAGCTTCGCCCTTTATTAGAATCCAGAAATCTGGTTTATTCTTGTTTCTAAAGTCGCTTTTTTAGGTAGAATCCCTACTCGAAAAGCATTTATGCTAATTCAAGAAAATGGCAGGAATAAAAAGCAGGGACAATAATAATGAAGCCACGTCAAATCGCCGAAATATCTAGCCTTGCAGCAATTTTGTTGTTAACGGGGTGTGATAACCAGCAACAAGCCACTCAATCGAATTCCAGCGCTTCCACTGAACCTGCTGCTACTGAGCCAGAATACCGACCTGTAGGACAGGGAACTACAGCAGGCGATTGGGATGCCTACGGTGCTGAAATTGGCAGCACGAAATATACCCCGCTCGACCAAATAAATGCGGACAACATTAGCGACTTAGAAATCGTCTGGCGACGTCCCGCCTTAGACGAATATTACGTAACAATGAATCCACGACAGCGATACTCGAATACTTGGAACGCTGCACCAGTTGTAAAAAATGGAGTCGCCTATGTGACCAATGGTGTCGGCTTGGTTGAAGCATTCGATCCTGGCACTGGCGAAACCATTTGGGTGCAGGAGCCTCCAGGAGGTGCAGAAGGTCTGCCAGGTGCTCCAACGCGCGGCATTGCCTATTGGTCCGACGGCAATGAAGAACGCATCATTGTTCAGCGAGGCACTTATCTGACAGCTTTGAATGCTGCAACCGGACAACCTTATCCTGATTTTGGCGAGGATGGTCTGGTCGATTTACAGCTTATGCCGCCAGAGTTCGAACGCTATCGCTGGGGTGGAGTGCCAATGGTAGTTCGGGATGTCATCGTACTCGGACAATCAATGTCCGACACCTTCGATGTTAAAGAAGCCTACCGAGGCGATGTTCATGCCTTTAATGTACGATCTGGTGAGCATTTGTGGACATTTAATACTATTCCGCAAGAAGGTCAGTTTGGCACAGATACCTGGCAAGATCGTTCTTGGTCATTCACGGGACATGCTCCAGTTTGGGCATTATTCAGTGCCGATGAAGAACTTGGCATGATTTATATGCCAATTTCTTCTTCTACGAATGACATGTACGGTGGCCACCGCATTGGTGATAATTTATTTAGCCAAAGCATTGTTGCAGTGGATGTAGAAACTGGTGATCGTATTTGGCATTACCAAACTGTCCATCATGGCTTATGGGATTACGATCCCCCAGCCGCACCAATCTTAATGGACATTACTGTCGATGGCCGGGAAATCAAAGCTGTAACTCAACTAACCAAACAAGCATTTGCATTTGTGTTTGATCGAGAAACCGGTGAACCAGTATGGGAAATTGAAGAACGACCAGTGCCTCAATCAGAAGTGCCAGGCGAAGTAACATCTCCAACTCAACCCTTCCCAACAAAACCTGCCGCTTTTGATCGACAAGGTGCAACTGAAGATAACTTAATCGACTTTACGCCAGAATTAAGAGCAGAAGCCCTAGAAATATTTAGCAACTATGTAACAGGGCCAGTGTTTACCCCACCCTCAATTGCGTCAGATACAGGCACTCAGGGAACTATCCAATTACCGGGCTCGCAAGGGGGTGCCGATGTGCAGGGCGCAGCTTTTGATCCACAAACTGGCTATCTCTACATTCCTTCTATTACCTCACCCTTTGTGGCAGATATTCTTCCGGGTGACCCTGATGAAACTAATCTTGCCTACACTAAAGGCTCAAGACGATGGGTCGCTGGGCCCCGCGGCTTACCACTATTTAAGCCGCCTTATGGTCGGATTACCGCCATCAATATGAACACAGGTGATCATGTTTGGATGGTACCAAATGGTGACGGGCCCATTGATAACCCTGCGATAGTGCATTTGGACTTAGAGAAACTTGGAGTACCTGGCCGCCCAACTCCTTTGCTAACCGGTTCGCTCTTGTTTTTGGGTGAAGGATTTACAAACCAACGGCCTGGCGGTCGTATTCCATTCGATATGCCGGTAGAGATCGCTACCAATAGCGGTGGACCTTGGTTTAGAGCCTATGACAAAGAAACTGGTGACACTGTTTGGGAAATCGAACTTGAGGCGGGAACGACCAGTCCCCCGATTAGTTATCTGCATGAAGGAGAACAGTATGTGCTAGTTGCTATTGGCGATCGAGAGCATAGCCCTGAAATGCTTGCCTTCAAACTCCCTGTCCAAAATTAGCTAATTCAAATTGCATTAAAACTGAGCAGCGAGATTCGTTGCTCAGTTTACCCTACCTTTAAAGCTCTCTTCACAGCTTGAGGCGAATTTAATACATAAAACCAGAATAAATAGAGGAGTTTTCACGATGAAAAAAATCTTATTCGCAATTACGATTGTTGGTTTTGGTGCGATCACGTCTTTAACAACTTATGTTTTTGCGCAAACACCTGCGCCGACTATTCCTCCCGTCGCTACAGATGTAACAGCTGAGGACATCGTTAAGTTTATCGATAACCTCCCGCGCGATCGCGTAAGTGACCGGCCAATTCGTTCTGTCGAAGTGACTGGAGATTATCGCGTCGGTGTTTATGGTGTTTTTAGACCCAAAGAATTTCCAGGTGGCTCCAATCTTCACCAGGTAAACACCACTGAAATCTATTACATGCTAAGCGGCTATGCCACTCTGGTGACAGGTGGCGAAATGACAGAAGCCAAGCAAGAAAATGAAAATTGGGTACGGGGCACTGAAATCGAGAATGGAGTGAGCAGAAGAGTTGTGCCTGGCGATGTCATTGTCATCCCAGGACATACCCCCCACTGGTTCAGCGAATTAGAAACAGACCTTACCTACCTAATATTTAGACCAGACCCTGACAATCGCATACCCTTGGTAGATTAAACAGACAACCAAAATAAAAGGCTGATCATTTTCAGCCTTTTATAGACACTCCCTTTAATTCTCGAGATTTTTACTCGGAAGGTTGCTTGGTAGTCCGAAGATAGGGCTTAACAGTGTTCCAGCCACCAGGGAACATGTCCTTTGCCTCTTCATCAGATACTGTAGGCACTATAATGACATCATCACCCTGCTGCCAATTAACAGGCGTTGCAACTTTATGTTTTGCTGTAAGTTGCATGGAATCTAGAACTCGTAGAATTTCATCGAAATTCCTGCCGGTTGTCATCGGGTAGGTCAGCATTAATTTAATGGTTTTATTCGGGTCTACTATAAATACTGACCTTACCGTTGCATTAGTTGCCGCAGTTCTTCCTTCGGACGAACCCGACTCATCTGCCGGTAACATGTTGTAAAGTTTTGCTACTGCCAAATCGCTGTCACCAATCATTGGATAATTAACTGCGTGGCCTTGAGTTTCTTCGATATCTTTCGCCCATTCATTATGATTATCGACAGGGTCAACACTCAAACCTATTATCTTACAATTTCGGTTTACAAATTGTTCTTCCAATCCAGCCATGTAGCCCAGCTCGGTAGTACATACAGGGGTAAAATCTTTCGGATGAGAAAATAAAACGCCCCATTGTTCGCCCAACCATTCATGGAAATTTATCTCACCGTGAGTGGTTTGCGCTGTAAAATTTGGTGCAACATCATTGATTCGCAGCGACATATTAGCCTCCAAGTGTTGAATCGTTCCCCACAACATTAATCGAAGTGAGCAACGAGTTTACGCTGACTCAACTTAGTCAGCAACCAATAAGCAACAAGAAGATTAATTATTGAGCACTTCTACTTAATGCATTCATAGACAAATGCAGGGGGCATATTACGAAACGTAAATTTAAGCTTAATGTCACGAAAGAACGGTTTCATGTCACCGTAATTGGCCAAGCTATATTGATACTGCAAAAATCTTCCGCCTTTTTTCAAATTGGAATCAACCTCAACCAATATATTTTTAACTACATCGTCATCAATAAGAGAGAGAGGCAGACTCGAAACAACATAGTCAACTTCAACAAAATTTAATTCATCAAGTATCTCTCGAATGGATGAAGCGCAAGCGTTATAAACATGCAATCGAGAATCTTCAACACGATTTAACTGAGCGACAAACTCATTGTTAACTTCAAGGCATATAAGAACACAATCTTTAGACATGCGTTTTAGCAGAGACCGCGTGACACAGCCATTGCCTGGGCCAAGTTCTACGATACAGTGGGCTGATGCAAAATCTATTGGCGCTAATAGACGTCGAACTAGATTCTTAGAGCTAGGGGTAATTGTCCCAGTAGTCTTAATATTTTTAATTAGCTTGATCGAATCCCTGAACCTAAATCTCGCCGTCATATCCTCAGCCACTCACCGAATTCAGTACCTAGAAAAATGTAAACAGTTGCTAGCGGTAATTGACCAATCAGCAAAGGAACAATCATCTTTTTATAGGTTATTTTTGCCAGTCCCGCCACATAACACACCGCATCAGTGGGGACGAGTGGGAAAAATGCCCAACCTGCGATTATGCAGAAGGCATGTTCGCCTCTCATTTTTTCTTTTAGAAACAAGATCTTATCCGGATATTTTTCCTCCAAAAACCGATCGTAGCTGCCAAAAGATGGGAAACTGTATACTAGCAGGGCGCCGACCACAACTCCTGAAGCTGATATAAGCCAGACCACTAGCGGCATATCAGGAAATGCAATAGCCCCACCTAGCACAAAAGGAGTGCTGGGAATCATTAGTAAGGCTCTACTCAATGAAAGAAGCATATAAACCAGAAGGCTTATAACCCCCAAGCTATTGAGAAAATTTGCAATGGAATCCGGATTAATCCAGCTAGGGAATAAAAACAATAGCAGCAAAAAGACTGCGACTAGTGCAAACCAAATTGTATTGAGATGTTTACGGAGAATACTAGACATCTATATTAAACGCTGAATGGGAACAACAAGAAGCTACGGTGATTTGCTTTTATGTGCAAGAGTGTGAGCATTTTGCTCCCAATTGCGACCATCAAAATCAACTATTTTCATTTTACTAGGCGCTTCTTCTAGACAATTGACGTTTACATCAACACCATCGGGATTTGAGCGGGGAATATAATAAGGTTTGATGCCACAAGTTTTACAAAAATAGTGCTTCGCAATACCACTGTTGAATGTATAAGTAGCTAACTCCAACTCCCCCGCTATGAGCCGAAAATGACTTTTAGGAACGATAAGATGCAAATATCCTGACATGGTACAAATTGAACAATTGCAGTTTTCAATTTCTGCATGTTCTGTACTTTCTACTTCAAATTTCACGTCACCACAGTGGCATCTTCCAAAAAATATCATACCAGACTATTTCCTTTCACTAGGATGCATTAGAACGGACGGCTATTGAATAGCCTTCTTACATTAGAGATAAATTTTCACTAAGGACAGAAATAATATTTCTGCTGATTCTAAATATTTTCATTTGGTTCTGAGTCAGTAATTATGTCTTGATTAGACCTGTCACAATTATCGTCTTCATTGTAAGATTTTTTATCACTTTGATAACTCTTCATAGATAATGGGAATGACATCAGCAGAAGTCCAACTGGGGATGCCTCCATAGCGCTCGTCATGATCTGCCATCGGTTCTGCTGTGATAATGTCCTCTACTGACATCCCTTCTTCCATTAATGCCTTTACTCTATCGCGCATAGTAAATAGAAGTTGCTGATAAATAACCATGCCTTCTCTATCGCTCGGTCCCGCACCATGACCAGGGATTACTTTTGTATTAGGGCCAGCCATGCCTATTGCGAGCCCCATTGCTTCAATCATGCCATGGAAACTTCCACCATTATGTTTGTCGATGATCGGATACATATTAGTACGAAATACATCGCCTAAATGTAAGACATCTGATCCCATAAAATAAACAAAACTGTCTCCACCTGTATGCGCGGGCGGAGCCAAAAAGACTCTTACCTCCTCTCCATTAAGATGAAAGCTTATTGCTTCACTGTATGTAATTACTGGCCTTGCAGCCGGGGCTGGGGCAGGACTGTAGCGGCCACCACGCCTTGGAATACGAATGTCTTCCAGCATTTGCAATCTAACGCTGTCATGAGCAAGAATAGTTACACCATAAGCAGCCAGTTTATTATTCCCACCAATATGATCTGGATGCACATGAGTGTTAACTACAAAATTTATTTCCTGATCACTAACTTCACCTAATGATGCCAGCAAGTCTTCAACTGAAAAATCGAAATGAGAATCTATTAGCAGGATCCCGTCATCGCCTACCAACGCCCCAGGATTACCATTGGTGTTTGCTGGCTCGAACATGTGAACATTACCTTGCACATAATAGTGTTGAAATGGGGGTCTTTCCGATTGCTGAGCATCAACAATATTGGTCAGCGCTAGCGTAGTAACTAGAATAAAATGGGATAACTTAAGGGGCAAAACTTGGCAAGTCATAACGTTTTTCCAAATTTCTGTATATAGAACGATTTACTCTAGCATCCCCTGAAGCTTGTTCCAAGTAAGGGTTTTATGTGAATATGCAACGATGCTTCAACATAGATTTATAGATACAGTACGCGCAAATCCCGATAAGTTGGCGATCATAGATCGCACCACAGGGCGGGATGTCACCTATTCTCGAGCACTTATTGCGGCGCTAATTCTCGCCCGACGTTTCCGACAGGTTGAACGAGGCAGAATCGGCATTATGCTACCCACCTCCGCAGGTGGTGCTTTAGCGATACTAGGAGCAATCTTTGCTGGTCAAACGCCGGTTATGATTAACTACTCAACTGGTGCAGAAAAAAACTGCTTGTATGCACAGCAGAAATGTGATTTTAGAAAAATCATAACGGCACGCGCACTTTTAGAAAAAACTGGGTGTGCCGAATTGCCAGATATGGTTTTCATCGAAGATATTCTTGAAAGTCTTAGTCGTCCAGAGCAATTACTGGCATTGATTAAATCCAAGATGCCTACTTCATGGTTAAAACGCATTTCTGGATCCCACGACTTGAACAAACCAGCAGTAATTTTATTTACCAGTGGCAGCGAAAAAGACCCGAAAGTAGTACAACTAACTCAAAAAAATTTATTGTCTAATATAGATTCATTTTCAGGCATGATGAACATCTACGGTATGGATAATCTGCTTGCTGTATTGCCATATTTTCATGTCTTTGGTCTAACAATAAACCTCTGGACACCATTATGTTTAGGTATGACTTCGATCACTTATTCTAACCCACTTGAATTTAAAACAGTTGCAAAAATAATTAAAGAAGATAGGCCATCACTACTAGTTGGCACACCATTATTCTTAGAAGGTTATGCGCGACAATCTAAGGCGGGTGATTTTGAAAGTGTGGAACTAACCGTTTCTGGTGCAGATAAATGTCCAGAAGCTCTGCGCGAACTTTATCGTGAAAGGCATAATCTTGAAATTTTTGAAGGATACGGCACGACAGAAACCTCCCCAGTGATATCGGTTAATCCGAGAAATGCAAACAGACCTGGAAGTATTGGCATTCCAATTCCCGGAACTGAAGTTAAGATTGAAAATATCGATACGGGTGAAGAATGCTCTGCCGGGGAGACCGGAAAAATATTGGTGAAAGGGGACGGTGTTATGCAGGGATACCTGAACGACATCGAGGAAACCCACTTACGTATTAAGTCTGGATGGTATGATACAGGTGACCTTGGCTACCTGGACGAGGATGGCTATATTTGGCACAAAGGCCGGTTGAAACGGTTTATAAAAATTGGCGGTGAAATGATCTCCTTAGTTATGGTCGAAGAAACCCTGAATAATGTAACCCCTGAAGAAATTGAGTGCTGCGTAGTTGAACTCCCAGACGCAAAACGTGGCTCAAAAATCGTAGCAGTGACAAATACCACCATCGATCAGCAAGCTATCGTGAAGAAACTTAGCGAAGAGATTCCTAATCTCGCTCTACCCAAAAAATATGTGACGATTGCTGAATTCCCACGAATGGGTAGTGGCAAGACAGATTTTAGAGGATTAACTGAGATCGTGCGGGAACTTGATAACTCTGACTAGTTAATCTCTCGACTCTTACTATATTTCAATAATACAGCAGATGACAATTACTGCCTGCACAACAAATGTACTTCCTATTTGTCAGCAGTAAAGGTGACAAGCGACGCTACGATCGATGTCTTTCAGAGGAATAAGCTCGGGAGTAGTTTGCAAACACACATCCATTACTTTCGGGCAGCGGCTAGCAAAGCGGCACCCTGAAGGCACATTCACTGGAGATGGAATCTCTCCCCGAATCGCCGTCGATGGCCGGCTCCTTTCCACTTTTGGGTCAGGCTCTGGATTTGATCCAATAAGCACCTCTGTGTAAGGATGTTTGGGATCAAAGTACACTTCATTGGCTTTCCCCACTTCCATCAATGAGCCAAGATACATAACCGCCATTCGATCGCTAACGTATCGAACCATAGAAAGGTCGTGGGCAATAAACAACATAGTAAGTCCCATTGTTTCTTTTAGCTCACCCAGTAGATTAATTACCTGAGCCTGAACCGAGACATCCAAAGCTGAAATAGGCTCATCACAAACGATAAACTCTGGTTCTAGAATTAGTGCTCTGGCAATCCCAATTCTTTGTCGTTGGCCTCCTGAAAATTCATGTGGGTAACGCGACATATGATCTGCCTGCAACCCTACTTTGCTGAGCCAATCAGCCACTTGCTCCTTAACTTTCACTGCATCACTTCCAGAATGTAGACGTAAGCCCTCTCCAACAATCTCTCCAACTGTCATCCTTGGATTTAGAGAGGAATATGGATCCTGAAATATCATCTGCATTTTCTTAGACCATTTCTGAAAATCTTTCGATTGATATTTCTGAGGTAGAACTTGACCGCGAAAACTGACGCTGCCAGACGTTTTATTGTGCAAGCCCAGTATGGTCTTCCCAAGAGTGGACTTACCAGAGCCACTCTCTCCTACTAGTCCCACTATTTCTTTTTCGCCAACGGAAATACTCACTCCATCTACAGCATGAACAACTTGTTTTTTCCCTATATCGAAATAACGAGTTAGATTCTGCGTTTCTAAAATAGGAACTTGCAAATGATTAACCATAGATTTCTTAATTGAAAGAAAGCTGATTGGGCTTGATTTCGGAGTCATTGTGATGCAACCAACAACGGCTATAATGACCACTATTAAGATAATAATGCTCTGGATGACTCTTTTGACATATCGACATCGCCCAAGGGCAACGCGCGCAGTATCCACAACCAGGGGGTGGTGAAAACAGATCTGGAGGACTTCCTTCTATCGGATTAAGCTGGTGCTGATTTGCCGGATCATTAGTAGGCATTGCCGCACGCAAACCAAGAGTGTAAGGATGAGCAGAACGATAGAACACATCTTCAACAGTGCCATGTTCGACAATTTTACCTGCGTACATGACTGCAACTTCGTCAGCCATCCTTGCAACAACTCCAAGGTCATGAGTAATGAGAATAATCGCCATGCCTGTTTGACTTTGAAGGTCACGCATCAGATCCAGAATTTGTGCTTGTATTGTTACGTCTAGAGCTGTGGTGGGTTCATCAGCAATCAAAATTGATGGCTTACATGATATTGCCATCGCTATCATGGCTCGCTGCAGCATGCCACCCGAGAACTCAAAAGGATATTGTTTGGCACGCTTTGCGGCTTCTGGAATTTTGCTCATATCCAGTAAGTTAATGGCTTCATTAAATGCCTGTCGATAGCTATATCCGCGATGAATCTGCAGTGGCTCAGCAATTTGATTTCCAATTGTCATAGTCGGATTCAGGGATGTCATAGGGTCCTGAAATATCATGCCAATCTCAGCACCCCTAATCTCTTTCCCTTCAATTATGGTATCCCCCAAAACTTCTTGACCCCTTAATAAGGCTGACCCCGAAGTAATCCTTCCTGGAGGTATAGGTATTAAACCCATCATACTTTGAACAGTAACCGACTTACCGCAACCAGATTCACCCACTATGGCCAGAGTCTTACCACTATCAACAGAGAAATCCACACCTCTAACGGCCTTAACAATTCCTCCATAGGTATCAAATTCAACTTCAAGGTTCCTAACCTCAAGCAATTTAGAGCCTATCCCAGATTTTGCTGCCCCCCTCATTCCTGGTTCCTCAATCGCGCATCAAGCGCATCACGTAATCCATCACCTAAAAGATTAAAAGCCAAGACTGTAACGCTAATAAGTATTGCCGGTAAAATAAGTTCATGCGGCGATGTCAGCATGTTCTTAATGCCTTCATTTGACATCGACCCCCATGAAGGAGTGGGCGGAGCAACGCCCATTCCAATAAAGGAGAGAAATGCCTCGATGAATATTGCACCTGGTATCGCAAACGTAATTGTCACCAACACTACGCCAAGAGTATTAGGCAACATATGTCTTAATATTAAATAGTTTGTCTTGGCGCCTAACAGACGGGACGCTCCAATATAGCCTTGTTCTCTAATTTGTAATATTTGTCCTCTAACTAACCTTGCTGTAGCAGGCCACATTAAAATGACCAATGCTACCAACATTGGGAAAATACCACTTTCGCCTGGCCCAATTCCAAATGCAATTTTAAAAAGAATCATAAATAATAGAAAAGGCAGCGCTACCACAAAGTCAGCAAAGCGCATCATAATTTGATCAATTCTACCCCCTAGAAAACCGGCTATACTGCCATAAACGATGCCAAATAATATAAATAGGCAGGGCGCACCGATACCAATAAACAGGGATACTCTCGCTCCCGCCATTAGCCGAGCAAGCATATCTCTGCCTAAATAATCTGTACCTAAAGGGTGTGGAGCCAAATTGACACTATCACCAATAATCAAATTAATATTTGCTGCAGACAATCCTTGTGACTCCACTTCACCTAAAGTGGTAACTCTCAAAACATCTACTGAAATAGTTTGGTACCCATCAAGAAGAACTCCGGTCGCATCTATTGGAACTACCGAATAGTAGTAACGCCTTGGCTTAAGGTCGAGGCGATCTTCAAAGTACAGCACACTATTATCAAAATATTCTGCCAGAGGAATTCCATATGCTCGCTCCGGTCCAACGGGGAAAATATTTCGATAAATTCGGTATCCAATCGCACCAGATAGATTATCCCAATTAAGCCTCACAGCCATAGTCGTTGCATTTTCCGCCAAGCGTAGCCCACTTCCTTTGGCTTCAGATTCCCCGTCCCATGGTTCATATTCATTTACAATTACTGCCAAACGCCCACCGCCTGGTGGTTGGCCAACCTGATCCAAGTCTTGGAGAGCTGGGTCTACATTCCAAATCACAGGACCGACTATGGTGAATAGAAGCAACCCTATAACTAGGAAAAGTGAGGAGATAGCCCTTTTGTTAGCTTTTAGCCGAATCCAAGCATCGCGCCAATAAGACAATGAAGGGCGAGAAATACCTTGGATTTCCTGGGCATGACAAATTGGCTCAAAATCTGTAGAGGTTAGATTAGTCATTTTTCTAATCTAACCCTAGGATCTATAAAGCCGTAAAGAATATCAACCAAGATGACCATAAAAACCAAAAAGGCTCCATAAAATACAGTAGTGCCCATAATCACCGTGTAATCCAACTGCTGAACCGCCTGAACGAAATATCTGCCTAGCCCTGGTATCGCAAACACTAGCTCAACAACAAAGCCGCCGGTAGTAATAGCGGCAATCGAAGGTCCTAATACTGTAACAACTGGCAAGATCGCATTACGAAGTTGGTGTTTGGCAAATATGCGCGAAGGGGGCACACCTTTTGACCTAGCCGTTCTTATATAATCTGAACCAATGATTTCTAACATAGACGATCTCATTAGCCGCGTAAGATAAGCCATAGTACCCAACCCCAGCACTAGGGCTGGTACTAGCATGTGCAGAATAGTGCCCCATCCTGCTACCGGCAAGATTGTCGATCCTGCCATATTATTAATTCCGACAAGCATCAATTGACTCATTGCAGCAATGACGAAGCTAGGCACAGAAATACCTAGTATCACGAGAATCATAATAATGTAGTCAGGCAATCTATTACGATAAAGAGCGGTAAGAGCTCCGAATAAGACCCCCCCTGTTGCTGCGAATACAATGGCAAGAATTCCAAGAATAGCGGAAACAGGAAAATGTTCCCGGATTATATCATTCACCTCGCGATTTTCTTGTGTAAAAGAAATTCCAAAATCACCCCTAGACAAATTTCGTAAATAAATAAAATACTGAGTGCTTAAAGGTTGATCAAGACCATATTTAGACTCAAGGTTTGCTTTTATTGCCTCACTTCCCGCTCGCTCATTGAGCAAAGGATCACCTGGCACATTATGCATAGCAAAGAATGTAGCAGTAGCAATAAACCAGACTGTTACCACACCTTGAAGTAATCGTTTTAACCCAAATAAAAACATATAAACCTAGTCGTTTGCTTATTTTCTAGAATTACCCAGCTCTAGTTCTGAGATGAATCTATGTAAGCGTAGTTATAGTCAACTTGGGGGCCAACTGACCTACGCTTAAAACCTTTTAACCGAGGGTCTACAACAAAAGAAACACCTCGCTCATACATAGGAATAATAACGACATCTGAATAAATCAATTCCTGAATACTACCGAACGCATCCATCCGTTTTTGAGGATCTAGCTCAGATTGCGCTGTTCTCACAAGATTATCCATTTCTTCGCTCTGATATCGACCTCTATTATTAAGATTCCAAGAAGAAAATAAATCGCCAAAAGTCAGTGCGTCAAAATAATCGGGACCCCATCCCGCCATTACGATATCAAAATCGCCTGAAGTCATTTTAGCCAAACGCTGTTTGAAAATTTGAGCGTCAATACGTAATTCTAGACCTAAATTCTTTTTATAAAGCTCCTGATAATATTCAGCAGCGAGCAACGACAAAGACGAATCTCCGGTCAATAAAATAATTGGTGGAAAATCTTCAAGGCCTAGTTCTTGTCGTGCCAAGTCTAAGTATTCCCGCGCCTTTTCCAAATCCAAACTATGTTTCGGCAGAGGATATTCTTTACGGAAAGCTCCTTGAAGGCCCTGAATCCAAATCGGAAATAAACTCTCTGCTGGCAAATAGCTTGCTTCCTTCAAGACTTTATACACTAGTTCCGAAGGGTCTTGCGCGAAATACAAAGCTTTCCTGAAATGCAAATTATCAGTAATACGACTTTCCCGATGATTAAATTCTAAGAAAAATAGTGTCCCATCCATAAACCTATCTATCTGCCATCTTTGCTCCATTGCAGTTGGCAACATAGGAGCCGTAAGTCCTGTCTGTACGATCTGACCATCTTTAAAAAGGTTAAGATTTGCATTGGCATCATTTGTTATATAAGCAGTTACAATTTCATCCAGAAGTCCTTTCTCGCTATTCCAATAATAGGGGTTTTTTTTCCACACCATTGAGGCGCCATGAATCCATTCAGTCAAAATGTAGGGGCCATTAGACAGAAGCATTTCAGCATCAGCACCATAACGGCCATTAGTGCTTTCAAAAAAATCTTCTCGAAGTGGAAAATAAGTATTGAAAGCAACTAGTTTGTCAAAATAGGGAGTCGGTCTTTCGAAATCAACTTCTAAAACTAAATCCGTCACTGCGCGAACACCTAACATTTCCTTGGGAAGGTCACCCTGATTCACGGCCTCCGCATTCTTAATTGGATACAAAATGAATGCGTATTGTGCTGCAGTATCTGGATCAAGGACTCGCTTCCAGGCAAACTCAAAATCATGAGCAGTTACTGGCTGACCATCACTCCAAATGGCTTCTTCTCGGATCCAGAATGTCGCACCGTCATCCCTTATCTCCCAACGTTCGGCTACTCCTGGCGTGAGCTGATCATTTTGATCATAAGCGATCAATCCTTCCATTGTATGCGCAAGCACGACAAAACTTGACGCATCGGTTGACCTGGTAGAATCTAATTGTGGAGGTTCTTCTGACAAAGCGATCGTTATACTATTTCTTTCTTCATTTATTGCTCCACCATTTATAGCGATTCCAGTATTGCCAGCAAAGAAAGCTAATATGTAAATCAGTATCGCCACTGCCAATAAAACATATGCAGCATATAAAGCTAACGATCTTGCCTCCGAACCCCTATTACTTTCATTTCTATTCATGACTTTCACTTTAATTTATATCAAGATTTCTTTGGTTGAAAAGTGTTTTAGCACTCCACCTGAGCATAACCCACAGCCTCCTGAGCAACAAGATGTGTCTAAAGCAAAATAGTTAAAGGGCAGGCTTTCAAGTCTTATAATTATTCCGGTAAATTTAGGTAATTTTGAGGCTATTTTAGAAGCCATTTCGCTTATACTGTGGTTATCTAACATTTTATGTTTACAATTCTATTTAGAAGAAGCTTTATACTAATGGCGAGGATTTATGACTAAGAATGAGCAAGCATCCTTTGATTTTGAAAAAGCATTGGAAAAACTTGAAGAATTGGTCTCCTCCATGGAAGAAGGGGATTTGACCTTGGAAGATTCACTCCAAGCATTTGAGAAAGGAATTAAACTCACTCGAGAATGTCAGGCCGCTCTCAAAGAGGCCGAACAAAAAGTTCAGGTGCTCATTAGCGAAAACGGTGAAACAAAAGAATTGGAATTTAAGGACGACGAATAAACCATCTCATGACCCTACAACATTCAAAAACTTTGAATGAATTTTTGCTTCAAAGTCAAACACGGGTAAATCAATCTTTAAAACAAATTCTCTCGCAATCAATACCGAGTCATAAATTGTTGGAAGCAATGCGCTATGCCAGCCTTGACGGTGGCAAACGAATCCGGCCCATGTTGGTTTATGCCAGTGCAAAAGCGGTGGGTGCGCAAATCAAAACAGCTGACTCTGCCGCTTGCGCCGTTGAACTTCTTCACAGTTATTCACTCGTTCATGATGACCTCCCTGCTATGGACGATGACGATCTGCGCAGAGGCAAACCATGCATACATAAAGCCTATGACGAAGCAACGGCGATTCTAGTTGGAGATGCATTACAGGCTCTCGCCTTTCAATGTTTGACTGAACAAGACCAAGAATTGTCTCCTGCAACTAAATTAAAAATGACCTCTATATTGAGCATTGCGGCCGGAATCTCTGGTATGACAGGTGGTCAAGCATTGGATCTTGCAGCCAGTGACGTTGATATAGATCTTTCGAGTCTGGAAACGATTCATCGACTAAAGACAGGAGCATTAATCAAGGCCAGCGTTTGTTTAGGTGCACTGTGTAACGAAAAAATTACAGCCGACCAAATGCAGGCACTCGAGCTATATGCAGAAAATGTCGGTCTCGCATTCCAAGTCCAAGATGATATTCTCGATGAAATTAGTGATACAAAAACACTTGGTAAACCACAAGGGTCCGATCGCGCCCAGTCAAAATCCACCTATGTGAGTTTATTAGGCCTGGAAGCGGCGAAAAATACAGCTACAGAGTTGACAGAAAAAGCAATTCAATCCCTTGGGGGGTTTTCTAGTTCTGCCAATAACCTTAGGGACATAGCTACCTATATCGTAAGTCGAATTCACTGATTGACGGAAACCATTTCCTGCATTACTTTACGCGCCCTAATCACTTGATTAGCTTGAAATTTGGCGTACCTAGAGTTGAAATATACCCATGTTAGATGAAATCCCAACAATACGACCGGAAACGCCTCTACTCGATCAGGTTCAGTGCCCAGCTGATCTTAAAAAATTAGAGTTAGAACTGCTCTCTCAATTAGCAGACGAACTGCGATTATTCCTTCTCTATTCTGTGGGTCAAACGGGTGGGCATTTCGGCGCTGGACTTGGTGTGGTAGAGCTGACCATCGCTTTGCATTATGTCTTCGAAACACCAAAAGACCGCCTCGTTTGGGATGTAGGGCATCAAGCCTATCCTCACAAAATCTTAACAGGTCGGCGTGACCAGATGCTAAGCATGCGCCAAGCAGGAGGTCTAGCGGCTTTTCCAAATCGTCAGGAAAGTAAATACGATCATTTCGGCGTTGGCCATTCCAGCACATCAATCAGTGCGATCTTGGGTATGATGGTCGCGGGGCGAATGCAGGAACTGGATCACCATAACATTGCTATTATTGGTGACGGAGCTATGACTGCAGGAATGGCATTTGAAGCCCTAAATCATGCGGGCCATTTAGATGACAATGTTCTCGTTATTCTAAATGATAATAATATGTCCATTTCCAATAATGTTGGAGGCCTTTCCAGCTATTTTGCCAGGATGTGGGCGAGCAAACCTTACAACTTCATCCGAACTGGCAGCAAACGGGTATTATCCAAAATTCCTCCCGCCTTAAAAGCTGTCCACCGAGCGGAAGAATACATGAAAGGCATGGTGTCTCCTGGCACCTTGTTTGAAGAGATAGGGTTTAACTACATTGGTTTGATCGACGGGCATAATGTTTCTGGCCTAGTGGAGATATTAAACAATATTAAAACCCTGCGAGGACCTCAGCTTCTCCATATCGTGACACAAAAAGGTAAAGGTTACACCGAATCTGAGAACGACCCCTACGGTATGCATGCACTAAGTAAAATTGATTCGAAAGCAGATCAGCAGCAAACCGAAGTTACGACAACAAAACCTTCACAGACTTATTCTCAAGTGTTCGGCAACTGGCTATGCTCACTTGCTGATGTCGATGACAAGGTTGTAGGGATTACTCCAGCGATGGGGGAAGGCTCGGGTATGCAAGAGTTTGCTCAGAAATTTCCTGAGAAATTTCATGATGTGGCAATCGCGGAACAACATGCTGTAACTTTTGCCGCTGGCATGGCTTGCAATGGTGTTAAACCAATCGTGGCCATTTATTCTACGTTTCTACAACGAGCTTATGATCAACTAATTCACGATGTTGCCTTACAAAATCTAAATGTGCTTTTCGCTATCGATAGAGCTGGCCTGGTTGGAGAAGACGGGCCGACTCACGCAGGAAGTTTCGATCTTACCTACTTGCGCTGTATACCCAACATGATAGTAATGGCGCCGAGTGATGAAAACGAGGCCCATAAGCTCCTCTCTACAGGATATGCTCATCAAGGACCTGCGGCTGTGCGCTACCCGCGTGGGAAAGGCCCAGGCGTTAGTGTTGATAAAAATCTTGAGACTGTAAAAATTGGCAAAGCTGTAATACGACGAGAAGGACGTTCCGTAGCTATCTTGGCTTTCGGCAGCATGGTCAGTATAGCTCTGGAAAGCGGCAACAGCATCAATGCGAGTGTGATAGATATGCGTTTTGTCAAACCAATAGACGAAGACTTAATTGGTGATATGGCGGCTACACACCAACTCATCGTAACTATTGAAGAAAATTCGATTATGGGGGGCGCTGGTTCAGCTATAAATGAGTACCTATTACTCTCAAATTACCAGATCCCTATTCTCAATTTAGGGCTACCTGACAAATTTCTTGAACACGGTAAAGTCCCTGAAATTTTGGCAGACATTGCCCTAGACAGCGCAAGCGTTACTGAAGCAATTAAGCAAAAGTTAATGGATTGTAAAATTCAGTCAGAAGCTGTTTAAACTTGCCTTTAGAATTATTCTTAAGTAATCCCTTTTTCTTGATTGACTGTCCTGATCAAGCCAAATACACTCTGCGCCATTCCATAATGGAATAAGCTTGATTAGGTCCTATGCTTTGGACTCGTTAGTCTTATAAGATTATTTAATACTTAATAGAAGCATAGGTTAAATGGGAAGTCGGTGAAAGGCCGGCGCTGCCCCCGCAACGGTGAATCGAATTCTATTTCGATAAGTCCGATACCAAACTAATTGACAGCTACATTTTGATGCGGCGGAGGGCTCCATCAGTGGCAGAGTTGATTTTTTGACTCTTCTACCTGACCCCTCCCTGATGAATTTTTGTATCGCTTTGTCGCGAATGTGTTCATTGGGAGATTTATGTTGGTCCGAAAACTTGTATTTATTTTTTCTAGCATCACGTCCGGCCTCTTTATTCCAGGCCAGGCACAAGAACCAACTCAAACAGAAACATTGGAAGAGTTAATCGTTGTTGCGAATCGGATTCCTCAACCGATTCGGCAAATAGGCACCTCTGTTTCTGTGCTAACCGAGGATATGTTAAAAGCTCATGGCAATTTTTCCCTTGCAAATATACTGCGCCAATCGCCAGCCATTACAGTAACCACTAACGGCGGCATGGGAGCCACTTCTGCACTAAGAATTCGAGGCGAAGAAGGCTTTCGTACTTTAACTCTCATAGACGGATTGAAAATCTCCGATCCTAGCGCGCCACAAGTTTCTACTCCTTTTGAGCATATTCTTAGCAGCGGCGTCAGTCGAGTTGAAATATTGCGTGGACCTCAAGGGTTGAGTTATGGCGCTGATGCAGGAGGAGTAATCTCAATTAACTCGAAGCCAACTGACCCCGGCGTATCTGTAATATTGGACGGGCAGTCTGGTAGCCGCAGCACTGAGCTAGGCAATCTTCATCTAGCAGCAGCTAATGAATCTATAGATTTTTCACTTTCAGCAACTGAATTTGAAACTGACGGATACAATGTTAGGGCATCGGATACCTTATTAGCCGATGACGACGGTTATGAAAACAGTACTGTTCATGCTCGGCTGGGTACAAATTTGAGCGAAAATTTTCGCCTGCAATTGGTTCATCGTAATGTCGAGGGAAAAACTCAATATGATGGCTGTTTTGCCGGGACCACAGCTTATGATTGTGATTCACTTTATGAGCTTGAAGCAACACGACTTTCCCTTGACTACAGTTCTAGTTCTTTCTCCCATTCGCTGGCATATTCAGAAAGTAGAACCGAAAGAGATGATTTTGCTCTAGGGTCGCTATCATTTGGATCCAGCGGCGAACTTAATAGAATAGAATATGTTGGGAGTGCCACCAATTTACCCGGATTTGATTTAGTGTATGGGGTCGACTTTGAGGAAGAAGCAAACGGCTCATTAAAGCGCGATAATGATGGTGCTTATCTAGAATTTCTCAGTGATTTTTCAGACAACTTCTTTGTGACGGCAGGTGTTCGTCGGGACGAAAATGATGATTTCGGCAGTCATAGTAGCTATCGAATATCAACCGCCTATCTATTTACTTTAGATGCTTCAGTAATAAAGTTGAAAGGAAGTTACGGTTCAGGATTTCGTGCACCAAGTTTGTTTGAAATCGATTATAATGCTGGCCCTTTCGCTTTTCCGCCAGCAGCTGGTCTGCTTTTATCAGAAGAACAAAGTGCTGGTTTTGAGTATGGCATAGAGTATCGTGCCGGAACGATTAGATTAGAAGTCGTTAGATTCGATCAAGAAGTTGAAGATGCGCTTTTTTTCGATCTGGTAGGATTCAGCGGTTACTTGCAGGACTCTGGCACTAGCGCATCAGATGGAATTGAATTCAGCGGCACTATTACAGTTTCTGAATTCTTGAATTTTTCCACAAACTACACCCATAATGAAACTGAACGACCAAATGATATGCAACGGTTACGACGACCAGAACAATTAGCAAATTTTGGTATCAACTTCACTAGTTCCTCTGAAAAATTTCGTCTTAGCGCTTTTTATCGAGTGTCTCGTGATTCCGTCGATGAGCAATTCGGTTCACGCGTCGATCTTGATGACTTTGAGGTTTTAGATATCAGTGCAAGTTATCGAATTTCAGAGAATATTTCACTCTATGCTCGCCTAGAGAATGCATTGGATGAAACCTATCAAGAAGTTCTCGATTTCATCTCGCCTGATCGAGCTTCTTACATCGGAATCAGATTAAATTTTTAGAATCAATAACCCGGAGCACGCACTGTGTCCAATACCGAAAATAGTGATAAGAAAGACAGAAACCAGCGACACAAACGTGCCATGAAAAGAAAGAAAGAACACGTTGATAGCCGAATCGCAGAAGCAACAATCGATAAAGGATTGCTTGTAGTATTAACAGGGAATGGAAAAGGCAAAAGCTCTTCTGCCTTCGGCATGCTCGCACGGAGTGTTGGGCATGGTTTGCGATGCGGAGTAGTACAATTTATCAAAGGGCTTTGGGAATGTGGCGAACAAATGTTGTTTGAAGATAATGCCCTAGTGGAATTTCATGTTATGAAAACCGGATTTACTTGGGAGACGCAAGATCGAGAAAAAGACATTGTTGCTGCAGAAATTACTTGGGTAAAAGCACTATCCTTATTAAGCAATGACAACATCGATGTAGTCATTCTAGATGAGCTCACCTATATGCTAACTTATGGCTATTTGGACAAAACTAAGGTGCTAGAAGCACTTAGTAAACGCCCAGCTCATCAACATGTTGTAGTGACTGGTCGGAATGCCTCCAAGGAACTCATTGAACTAGCTGACACTGTCAGCGAAGTTGCAGATACTAAACATGCTTTTAATGCAGGCATAAAAGTACAAAAGGGTATAGATTATTGAAAACTTTCCGCACAATATTTCTATCTCAATTTTTTTCGTTAGTGGCGACCTCTCATGCCTACTCGATCATAGAGGTAATCGATGATGCTGGGTCAACTATCGTTCTGAGCCAACCCGTTGAGCGAATAATTAGCCTTGCTCCCTCTCTAACAGAACTAATCTATGCAGCAGGAGCGGGTGATAAGCTAGTTGGAGTAGTTGAATACAGCGACTATCCACCTCAGGCCATCGACTTACCGATTGTTGGTCGTTTCGACTCATTGAACCTTGAACGGATTCTACAACTCAAGCCAGACCTTGTTGTCGCTTGGCAAAGTGGTAATCCCAGAGCAACGGTTGCAAGGCTGAAACAACTTGGCCTAACAGTCTATATCGCTGAACCGAAAAAGCTGGAGTCTATTCCAAGCCATATTGAAAAACTTGCTGCACTTGCCGGAACTGAAGCTACCGCTGCTGATGCTATAAAACAATTTCAAACAACTTACAGTGCTCTATTAACAGAGTACGGCGACAAACCACTGGTAAAAATTTTTTATCAGGTATGGGATGCTCCGCTCATAACTTCAGGGGGTAACGAACTGATTAATGACATCATCAGCTTGTGCGGTGGCAGCAATATCTTTGAAGAACTTCAGCTAGTTGCACCAAAAGTGAGCGATGAAGCAGTTCTAGCGAGAGACCCTGAGGTAATAATCGCCAGCGGCATGGATATAGAACGCCCAGAATGGCTAGATGACTGGAAAAAGTGGCCAAATCTAGGTGCTGTTGCAAAAGACAATTTGTTTTCCATACCGCCTGAGTTATTACAAAGACATACGCCTCGTGCCTTGATCGGAGCTCAACAAATGTGCGCCCACATTGAAAGCGCACGCTCATCACTCTAAAGATTAAAGCGAGCTGGCTGGATGCTCTGCACCATTATGGAGAATCAAACTAGCATTGATTTTTCCATTTATGATTTCAAGTTTTACACGACTAAAACACGCAAACGGAATGTATAAAGGAAAGCTTCGATTCAGTGGCATACCAAGAACCGTTGGCAATACAACTCGCAACACACCGCCATGGGTAACAACGAGCAAGTGGCTGCCATCTTCTTTGCTTGCAAGCCCTTGCCAAGCCGATTGTATGCGATCTTTGAAGCTTAGATAATCTTCTCCATTCGGTGGAACAAGAGCCGAAAGATCTTTACGAAAAGCATTAAATTGATCGGCAGCAATTTTGCGCCATTCACTTATTTGCATACCATCCCAATCACCATAGTCAATTTCCTGCCATTGATCAGCAATCGTTATCGGGGATTGCGTATGCTCTGCCACTTGTTCTGCAAAGAACCGGCAACGTTTTAAAGGTGAGCTAATAACTTCAGACCAATCAGGTGTTGTTTCACTTGGTTGAAGAGATTCAGAAAGGCTTATTGCTTTCCGCATCTGAGTCCAACCCAATGTAGTAAGCACAGGATCAACCCGCCCACGCAAGATATCACCGCCTTCGGGCTCTCCGTGTCGAATAAAGTCTACAATTATTGTTTTGGCTGGGGAAGGCACAACTAGAACCGCAGGTTTACTTTATATGGCCGAGCTTATCGACTTTCGTTGCAAGATAACTTTCATTATGGGTATTTGCTTCGATATGTAATGGCACAATCTCGGGAACTTCAACACCCATTCCTATTAGCTCATTGATTTTACGAGGGTTGTTTGTCATCAACTTTAATGAAGCTATCCGAAAATGATCAAGCATAGGTTTACAAATCTGATATTCACGGCTATCTGGCTCAAATCCTAGTTGAACATTCGCCTCAACGGTATCGGCACCAGAGTCTTGCAAAGCGTAGGCCTTAATTTTATTCAGTAAGCCTATACCTCTTCCCTCTTGACGTAAGTAAAGGATAATTCCACGCTCCTCTGCCGCGATTCTTTCCATCGCTGCCTGTAACTGTGGACCACAATCACAGCGCAAACTAAACAAACAGTCGCCGGTCAGGCACTCGGAATGAATTCTACAAAGTACGGGGTCGTCGCCACTTACATCACCGAATGTGAGTAAGACATGTTCTTTCCCAGTTCTCTTTTCTTCAAAACCATTAATAGTGAAATGCCCCCACTGGGTAGGCAAGGAAGCGGATGCTACGAATTCAACTGACAAGCTACTTTCCTCAGACTTTCGAGACCCTGCTTTCAGGCTATTCAGGTGAACAGCACAAAAAGGGCCTGGATACACAGAGCAGACATTATACCCGCTACAACGTCATCTAGCATGATCCCTAAGCCCCCCTTTACATGTTTGTCTATAAAATTAATTGGCCAAGGCTTCAGGATATCTAGCAATCTAAAAAGCAAGAATCCAAGAATTACCCACATCCAACCTGCAGGCGCCATAAACATAGTTATCCAATAGCCAACAAACTCGTCCCAAACAATTCCAGCATGGTCATGGACACCCAAATTTTCTGCTGAGCGCCCGCATAGCCAAATGCCAATAGCGAAGCTAATAGCCAAAATCCCAGCATAAATCCAGACACTGGTATGAGCTAACACTAAATAGAATGGAACAGCAATAATTGTCCCAACAGTGCCGGGCGCTTTAGGCGAGAGGCCAGCACCAAAACCAAAAGCTAAAAAATGTATTGGGCTAGATAACACTGTTCTGGCTAGCCCAGTCATTCTTGGATTTCTTCCGAAAAATGTATGTAGGGCTCATTATGGAAGTGGAGCTCTTCACCAGAATTATTGTGACAGCGAATTCTATCGTTATCGTTTATTTCACCAATACAACGTACTGGAGTGTTTGTGCTCTCCGCGGCCTGCATAAATGCTTCTTGATCTGTTTTTGCTACCGTCACACACAACTCATAATCATCTCCACCATAGAGCGCCGCCTTCAGCAAATTAGGTTTTGACATACAGCAATTTGCTGATTGGGAGTATGGAATTTCGTCGACAAACAGCGTTGCACCAACTCCGCTTGCTTTACAAATATGTCCCAGATCTCCAATCAAACCATCAGAAATATCAATAGCGCTTGCGATGTATTTACCACAGCTTTTTGCAAACTCAATTCGAGGCTCAGGTTCGAAATAGATGTTATTAAAATAATTTTGGCAATTTATTGAATATGCTTCTTTGTTAATCTTAAAAGAATCGCCCAGGTGAGTTTTTAATCCTAGACTAGCCAATGCAACTGCCCCATCACCCAGACAACCTGTGACAAATATTAAGTCACCAAAGCTAGCCCTATCTCTGCGCAAGCAATTTTCAGAACTATTGAGCCCATGAACTTGAATAGATATCGCAGTTGGGCCAGCCACCAAATCACCACCTACCAAAGCAATGTTATAGCGCTGTGCAATTTCAGCCAATCCTTGACTAAATTGTTGTAACCATATTTCGCTTTGCTTGGCGAGGGCAAGAGATAATGTGAAACACAAAGGTTCCGCTCCCATCGCTGCAAGATCACTAATATTTACGAGCAAGGCACGCTTGGCAATTTGAGCAGGCGCAGCATCTTTCGGAAAATGAACTGACTCTACCAACATATCGGTAGAAATTGATAAGACTTTCTCAGAAGGCACACTTAAAAGTGCCGCGTCATCACCAATTCCTAACAATACTTCCTCGCGATCCAAAGCGAGTTCTTTCTTGTTAAAGAATTCTCTTATAACTTCAAATTCGCTAAGACTCATGATGAGTATAAATAGAATTTAGACTATGAAATTGCTACCGACGAGAAACAATTGCCGGTCGCAATTTTGGGATAAGCTTGTCAAGCACGCCGTTAATATATTTGTGACTTTCCGTTGCACCAAATGATTTTGCTAATTCTACACATTCATTGATGACGACTTTATAGGGCACATCGACACGGTGGACAAGTTCATATGTGCCTAAATAGAGAAGTGCCTTTTCTACAGGATCGAGTTCTTTCAAATCTCGATCCAATACGGGACCTAAATGAGAATCCAAAGACTCAATGATTCTTGGAATATCCTTAAAAACATTATCAAAGAATTCCCAATCCATCTTGCCTTCATTTTCTTCATGAAACTGTTTTGCAATCTGCTCTGGATCAGAACTGGCCATAATCCACTGATACAAAGCTTGCAAAACTAGTTTTCTTGCCCTGCGTCGCTGGACGAGAGGGACTTTCTTGCGGTCACCACGAATTGACTTGGTTGTAGTTGCAGTTTTACTAACTGCCACTTAGCTCTCCAACTGACGTGCAAGGCTTAACATTTCGATAGCAGTAAGAGCTGCCTCTTCACCTTTATTGCCTGCTTTGGTGCCGGCTCGCTCAATGGCTTGCTCAATAGTATCGACTGTAAGGACGCCAAAAGTGACTGGGATGCCGGTGTTTAGACTTACTTGACTAAGACCTTTAATGCACTCACCTGCTACGTATTCGAAATGTGGTGTGCCGCCACGAATCACTGCACCTAATGCAATAATAGCATCGTAGGATTTACTTTCCGCCATTTTTTTAACAGCAAGAGGTAACTCGTAAGCGCCAGGCACTTTTACTATGGTAACGTCGCGTTCCTGGATACCATGTTTTCGGAACGTTTCAAGCGCGCCATCCAATAATCGCTCTACTATAAAGTTATTAAACCGAGCAACTGCGATTCCATAACTGGCTGTTGAGTTAGCGTAGTTGCCTTCGATAGTTTTTATCGTACTCATGATACTTTCCTAGCAAGTTGAGAAATCTAACAAAAGTGACTTCTATTCTTGGTTAAATTGAACAAACTCAACTACTTCTAAATCGAAACCTGAGATTGCGTTAAATCGAGCTGGATAGCTTAGCAAGCGCATCTTTCCAACACCAATATCTCTCAAAATTTGCGATCCTGTTCCAATTGTCAGATCGCTACCGGGTCTATTCGCTGGCGTAACCTCTCCGTGTCTTGCCAACGCAGACGCCAAATTATGTTCCAGGTTCTGTCCGTAGTCGTCCCCAGATAATAACACGGCAACACCTTTACCCTCTTTGCTAATCTGCTCTAGAGCACTGGAAAAAGACCAACTTGTTCGTTCTACATTAAAGGTTTCACAAACATCTCTTACAGTATTCGGAATATGGACTCGAACTAGCACGGAATCACTACTCTGTATCTCCCCTTTTACGTAAGCTAAATGTAGACTGCCACTAATGGAATCTTTGTAGCTATGCACAATGAATTCCCCATACTGAGTCTGTAGTGTGTTTGTTTCTACTCGCGTTACAGTGTGTTCATTGGCGATACGGTAATGAATTAGCTCTACAATTGTTCCGATTTTTATGTCGTGCTTCTTTGCGAATACTTCTAAGTCTTCACGGCGCGCCATTGAGCCGTCTTCATTCATAATCTCTACAATAGCAGCGGCAGGGAGATAACCCGCGAGTCGAGCAAGATCACATCCTGCTTCAGTATGACCTGCTCTACGAAGCACACCACCAGGTTGTGCCATTATGGGGAATATGTGTCCAGGCTGCACTATGTCTTCTGGTTGACTGTCTCTAGCTACCGCAACGCGAATAGTTCGAGCTCGATCCGCGGCAGATATTCCCGTTGTTACACCGGTCGCAGCTTCAATCGACGCAGTAAAATTTGTGTTATAGGGCGTGTTATTTTCATTTACCATTAAAGGTAGTTTCAAATATTCACAGCGCTCTTTAGTTAAAGTAAGGCAAATTAATCCACGGGCATTAGTGGCCATGAAATTAATATCCTCAGTGCGCACGCATTCAGCAGCGATAATAAGGTCCCCCTCATTTTCCCTGTCTTCATCGTCCATCAATATAACCATCTTACCCTGACGGATATCATCGACAATTTCTTCTATTGAATTAAGTTCCATATTTAGATAGCTAGTAATCAAACCCGTTGGCTTTTAAATATTCTCTATCAAGCAGAGCTGGCTGCTCAGCCTTATCTCCTTGCGCGAGACGTTCTAGATAACGTGCCACTATATCGACTTCGAGATTAACCCGGTTACCAATCTCGTAACTACCAATAATAGTTTCCGTTTGAGTATGCGGAATAATATTAATCGAAAATTGCGAACCATTTACTTTGTTAACGGTTAAACTAGTACCATCGACGCAGATTGATCCCTTAGCTGCGATATATTTACAAAGTTCATTCGGCGCTTCAAATACTAATCTTATACTTTGCCCTTCAGGATCTGAACTTACTAGTGTGCCGACTCCATCGACATGGCCACTGACTATATGCCCACCGAATCTGCTGGTCGCCAACATCGCCTTTTCCAAATTTACGACAGTACCGCTCTTTACTTGACCTAATGCCGTACAGCGAATAGTTTCGTTGGAAACATCCGCCCCAAAACATTTTCGATCCAATTCAACTACTGTAAGGCAGCATCCACTCACGGCAATGCTGTCCCCAAGTTTTACATCAGACGTATCCAATTGGGCACAATCAATCTTCAAGCGCCATTCGTCTTGGATTTTACTAAGACTTTGAACTATGCCAATCGCTTCTATTATACCGGTAAACATAAGATAAAAATTAGCTTCTGATGAGCATAGCTTTAATGTCGGTTCCTATTTGCGTTACTTCACTAGTGACAAATTGAGTGCTTTCCGCCAATGACTCTAAACCAGTGATTTCAAACAATGGTTTCGCATCGCTACCAAGCACCTTAGGCGCAATGTAAACGACTAGTTCATCAACCAATCCTGCACGAATAAAACTACCACTTAAAGTAGGACCAGCTTCAATCAACACATCATTGCATGTAAATTTCGAAGCTAGGTATTCTAGCATAAAATTTAAATTAACTCCTTTGGAGTCCGAAATGGATTGAATAATTTCAACGTTGTTTGCAAAGTTATTTTGAAAATTAATACTTTCATTACAGAATATTTTCACTAAGCCTGGCTCACTTAGAATTTTTGCAGTGCCATGTGTCCGTATTTGACTATCTGCTATGACACGCAATGGCTGTGATGCAAATAATTCAGCATTGTTCATCAACTCACTCTCACTTAACGCAAGCTCATTTGCTCTAACATTGAGTGCTGGGTCATCGGATAGCACAGTGTTAATTCCGGTAATTACCGCACTGCTGCTTGCTCGCAATTTTTGTACATCGGCACGCGCTTCCTTTCCAGTAATCCATTTGCTCTCACCATTCGCCAAAGCAGTTCGACCATCCAAACTCATTGCCAATTTTAAGCGAACGCGTGGCAATCCAGATTCTTGCCTTTTGAAATAGCCAGCATTGATATCACGAGCTTCAGACTCAAAATCAGTTAAGTGGAATACTTCTATACCGGCCGCTTCTAAGTCTCGAATCCCTTGACCTGCGACTCGTTCATCAGGATCAACACCCGCAACAACCACTATAGCTATTCCCGCTTTAATAAGGGCCTGGCTGCAAGGACCTGTCCGGCCACGGTGGGCACAAGGCTCCAAACTAACGAAAGCAGTTGCTCCTTGCGCAAGATCTCCGGCGGATTGCAAAGCCATTACTTCAGCGTGCGCTTGGCCTGCAGCTATGTGCCATCCCTCTCCAACGATATTATTATTATTGACGATGATACATCCGACCCGAGGATTTGGTGTGGTGCACAACACATTACCAGCCAATTGCAATGCGCTTTGCATATAGACTGGCCATTCAAGAATAGCTGGATTAAGCTGTTGGTTCTGTAGAGCCTTCATAACAAAAACTCTTTGTCTCCGTACTATGAGTAAGGGCTAAAAATCTTCGCGGACAAAATTATATCGTTGTGCAGTTTTACGATTCTAACAGAATTGAAAGTGATTGTTGGAACTAGCTTAAGGTGTCTTTTGACAGCCGATCGATCTCTTCTCTAAACTCATTAAGATCTTTAAAGCTTCGATAAACTGAAGCGAACCTGACAAAGGCAACTTCGTCGAGCTCTCGAAGCTCTTTCATTACTTGCTCGCCCACATTGCGAGAGTGAATTTCTCTTTCCCCCGTTGAGCGAAGATTGGCTTTAATGCGACTGACTGCTTCTTCCACCTTTTCAATACCGACTGGTCTTTTTTCCAAAGCTTTAGATAAGCCCGCAAAAAGTTTATCTTCGTTAAACGGTTCCCTAATGCCATCTTGTTTAATGATTCTTGGCATAACCAATTCTGCTGATTCGTAGGTCGTGAATCGTTCTTCGCAGGTAATACATTCGCGCCTTCTGCGCACATGATTTCCTTCAGATACTAAACGAGAATCTATTACCTTTGTATCTACGGCACTACAGAAAGGGCAATGCATATAAAACCTTTTGCTCTAGTTGTTTCTTGTTATTTATTATATAGCTTAATTGCAAATAGTTATTGGTATACAGGGAACCGCGAGCAAAGCTCTATCACTTTAGATTTTACTTCAGCTATTTTCTCTTCATTCTCTAAATCATACAGGATATCGCACATCCAGCCAGTTAGCTCACTAACCTCTGCTTGTTTAAAACCACGAGTAGTTATGGCCGGGGAGCCAATACGCAGCCCACTAGTAACAAACGGTGGATTAGGATCATTGGGAACCGCGTTTTTATTAACTGTGATATTCGCCCTTCCAAGAGCCGCGTCCGCATCTTTACCTGTAACGCCCTGCTTTATTAAACTTAAAAGAAAGAGATGATCATCAGTGCCATTGGAAACAATATCAAACCCACGCTCTATAAAAACCTTAGCCATCGTGCGCGCGTTTTCGATGGTTTGTTTTTGATAGCTAACGAAACCTTCGCTCATAGCTTCCTTAAAGCAAACAGCTTTAGCAGCGATCACATGCATTAATGGTCCTCCCTGGCTTTCAGGAAATACCGCAAAATTTAATTTCTTTTCAAGGTCTGGATTAGACCGCGCCAGAATGATTCCGCCGCGCGGCCCGCGCAGAGTCTTATGAGTAGTCGATGTGGTCACATCAGCAATATTCACTGGACTTGGATACACACCAGCTGCAATTAGCCCTGAGACATGTGCCATATCAACAAGAAAATAGGCTCCAATACTGTCAGCAATATCTCTAAACTTTTGCCAATCAATAACTCTAGAGTAAGCCGAAAAACCAGCTATGATTAATTTCGGTTTGTGTTCTTGCGCCAATGCATCTACTTGATCGTAGTCGACCTCACCGGTTCCTGTTTTTAGACCGTACTGAAAAGATTTATAGATCCTTCCCGAAAAACTAACACTAGCGCCATGGGTCAAATGCCCACCATCCGCTAAACTCATACCTAGGAGAGTATCACCTGGCTCAAGCAAAGCCATGTAGGCCGATGCATTTGCTTGCGAACCTGAGTGAGGCTGCACATTGGCATAATCTGCCTTAAATAATTCCTTAGCACGGGCAATCGCTAATTCTTCAACTACATCTACATTTTCACAGCCGCCGTAGTAGCGCTTTCGCGGATAACCTTCCGCATATTTATTAGTTAATACTGAGCCCTGCGTTTCCATTATTAAAGGGCTAGTATGGTTCTCTGAAGCAATCAATTCGATGTGTTCTTCCTGACGAGTTTTTTCCGCTTCGATAGCTGCACTAATTTCTGGATCAAATTCCGATAGGCTGATATCGCTCTTGAACATTCACTACTCCCAATACCGAGCTTAAATTTTCGAAGGCGATATTCTACCCGATGACTCTTCGATGAGCATCTATATATTGGGGTTTTGCTACCAATTTTTTCCAAGAAACACGACATGTCGTATGCAATAATAGGGTCTCATAAAAACAGGTCTCGGAGTTAAGAATGGCGCAGTTTGTTTACACGATGCACCGAGTTGGTAAGGTAGTGCCTCCCAAGAGAGAAATTTTGAAAGATATTTCACTTTCTTTTTTCCCTGGTGCAAAGATTGGTGTATTGGGTCTCAATGGAGCAGGCAAATCGACACTGCTTAGGATAATGGCAGGCAGAGACACGGATATTAACGGCGAGGCCCGACCCCAGCCCGGCATTAACATTGGCTATTTACCGCAAGAACCAGAATTGGATGATTCCAAAGATGTGCGTGGAAATGTGCAAGATGGTATTAGAGACATTATTGGCCTAGTTGAAGAGTTTAATGCAATTAGTGACAAATTTGCCGAGCCCATAGAAGACGAAGAGATGAATGCGCTGCTTGAGAAGCAGGGTGAATTACAAAATGCCATCGACGCAGTGGATGGTTGGCAAATTGAACGAACCTTAGAGATAGCGGCTGATGCTCTGCGCTTGCCTGCTTGGGAAGAATCTGTAGGGCATTTATCCGGAGGAGAAAAGCGCCGTATTGCACTTTGCCGATTGTTGCTTTCTAAACCTGATATGCTTCTACTGGATGAACCCACCAACCACCTTGATGCGGAGAGCGTAGCCTGGCTTGAGAGATTTCTGCAGGAATACCCAGGTACGGTAGTTGCTATTACACATGATCGCTATTTTTTAGACAATGCTGCCGGTTGGATTCTGGAATTAGATCGCGGTCATGGCATTCCCTATGAAGGTAATTACAGTGCTTGGCTGGAAACTAAAGAAAAACGAATAGCTGTAGAAGGAAAACAACAAGCAGCTCATGAACGTACAATCAAATCTGAATTGGAATGGGTCCGCGCCAATCCCAAAGGTCGTCAATCCAAGAGCAAAGCTAGATTAGCGAGATTCGAAGAGCTGAATTCCCAAGATTTTCAATTACGCAATGAAACTCAAGAGCTTTATATACCTCCTGGACCAAGACTCGGCGACAAAGTCCTTGAAGTTAAAGACTTGTGTAAGAGTTTCGGCAATAAAATCTTAGTCGACAAACTAAGTTTCTCCGTACCTAAAGGAAGTATAGTGGGCATTATTGGTGGCAATGGCGCAGGCAAAACAACGTTTCTTCGGATGTTAGTGGGCAGCGAACAACCAGATTCTGGCCATATAGAATTAGGTGAAACCGTCGATCTGGCTTATGTCGATCAGAGCCGTGACGAACTAAATGGGGCGAATACTGTGTGGCAAGAAATTTCCGACGAACAGGATTTGCTGCAGATCGGTAAATATGAAATTTCTTCTCGTGCCTATGCTAGTCGATTTAATTTCCGCGGTGGTGACCAGCAGAAATTTGTCAAAGATTTATCCGGTGGTGAGCGCAACCGATTACATATGGCCAAATTGCTTAAACGGGGTGGAAATGTCTTATTACTGGACGAGCCGACTAACGACTTAGATGTAGAGACACTTAGAGCCCTAGAAGAAGGACTCCTGGCCTTTCCAGGCTGTGCAATTGTAGTTTCTCACGATCGCTGGTTTCTCGATCGCATATGTACCCACATCCTCGCCTTTGAAGGCGAGAGCAAAGTGTTCTTTCACGAAGGCAATTATTCAGATTATGAAGCAGAACGAAAAAAACATCTGGGTGACTCTTCTCAGCCGAAACGTATCAGACACAAAAAATTAAATGCTTAGTATGCAGCCCACAGCTAAAGTCCCAGCTTTTTCTTCAATTTTGCAATGCGAGCTCTAGCTTCTTCCTTGCCTAGCGTGCGTTCTATGTTGTCTGATAATGCCACAGGTATTTCAATGGTGAGCTGTTCACCATTAACAACTCGCCTGCACAATTGTTCGTAGTGATATTCAAAGACTGAAAGTGCGGATGATTCAGGCTCATTTGCTAATAGATACCATCCGGTTGCCTTGCCGGCATAGTAAACAGCCTCGTGGCTCCAGTCATAGTGTTTCTTGGGTGAAGGAGCAGAACAGGCTTCTAAGTAGGCTTGTCTCACTGAAGGCAGGCCAAAGAGACCCGTTCCCTCATCACAAGCACGTGTGAAAACTGCTATAGAGGGCAAATATTCCTGTGATTGAATCACTTTTTTTGTAGCAGCGACGATTTGGCGCGGAGAGTATCGCTCCAAACTACTCAGCCAATATTTCTTAGCTATCACTAAAGATTCAGATTCTGCGAAGGCCTTATGAAACTGATTGTGATAAGCAAATTCGAATTCAGCGAAAACTTGATTAATAGCATCGACATGATCGCGCACTCTATCATTCTCATAGTCATGATCAGGCTCAGCAATACGGTCGCGGCTTAGGTCGGGTGATTTACTACTCTGCCCAGCTTCGGTCAGCGATTTGCTGGAATTTTTCTTTAACTCTTTGCTGGCTTGATCCAGCAATGGATTGATTTTCTGCATCTGATGCTTCGGTAGTTTCCAAATGTTTTAGTTGTCTAGCCCAATCTTGCTTAATAAATTGAAGAAAAACGGTATTCCAGGAAGATTTAACTTGCTGACTGTCTTTCCAATACAAAACGAATTCAGGTACTCGGCTTTTTGCCCAATCTTCATCAATCTCAGCCAGGGCTAAGATTTCGAAACAGTCCACACTGGGTTGCCAGTCACCAGAGATAGCTCTAGGTGTATCATCTCTGCCGAAGGAAGCCGCAAACTTAGCCCATTGACGGCGAATATGTTCAATAAACTTCGTATTCCAGGCACCGTGCACAACTCCCCTCTCCTGCCAGTAGAGAACAAATTCTGGAACGGCATCCTCAATAAAACTACGATTGATATCTGCGTTTTCGAGAATCTCTACCGCATCCGGATTTGGGAACCAAGTTGCCGACATAGTAGTAGCTGATTCGTGGACCCCTTTTCGAGTTTGCTCATTACGCCATTCTTTCAAAACATGTTTGTAGAAGGCATTCCCCCAGGAGAAACGTGATTGCCCACGATCTCTCCAATAATTCACGAATTCGGGTATTAGCGTGTAAATAAATTGTTCTGGGATTGAATGTTGTTCGCACAAACGGATCCAATTTTGATCTGGCTGCCAATCTATAGGTATTAAAGAAGCAGCTCCACTGTTAGGAACTTTGGGCATTTTTGAAGTTGATTTGGCAATTTCATTTCCACTCTTTACTTTGGCATGCCCTTTGTCATTTATAGCAACGAGGATTTCGTCGTCTGCAGTCGTAGATTCGACCGTTAGCATACCCAGATTCTGCAGATTTGCCTGGATATACTTAATGTCTTTAAGTTCCCAAAATCCCAAAAGAGAGAGCAGCTCTGAATATGCAACTTTTACTCCTTTAAGTTCTGGACTATTTGATAATGCCACCGGCTCACGAAATTCGAGTAAATCTGCTAGTACTTGCAACATAAGAGCTTCTTGTAAACCAATCGTTGCAGCTAAGCTTGGAGAAATTAACAATGGTCGTTCTGGAAGAATAGGAAACTTCATTAAAATTAATTAACTCAATAGCCGTCAGAGGAAAAACGAAAAAACGCAAAAATCTAACTAGATAGTGTCATCGTAACACAGGCTTATTTTGCTCGGCACGTAGTAATTGATCCTTTTAATCATGCCAATGTACTATGTCCTGAGTTCAACAGTTCTCAACACTTGGCTTGCTGGTTATACACAATGTATTCACAACTCATCCACGATTTCATTGAACAGGAGTCCTTGCCAGAGTCCTATGGGCAAGATGCTATAAAGTATTTTGTACCGTTGGCTGAAAAAATTGCTAAATTGATTTTGAAATCAAAGCAGCCTCTGCTGCTAGGTATTAATGGCGCCCAAGGTACTGGTAAAACCACCTTAACTAAATTGCTTGTCCAACTGCTGGAAGCTCGGGAATTCAATATAGCCAGCTTTTCAATTGACGACTTTTATTTCACAAAAAAGGAGCGACAGGAACTTGCGGCAAAAGAACATCCAATGTTATTAACTCGAGGTGTACCGGGTACCCATGACATAGCATTGCTCTCAGAGAAGTTGAAGAGCTTGTGCGCCCAACAACCTGGTCAATCTGTTTGCTTACCAAGATTTGATAAGGCATTGGACGATCGCTATTCTGAATCAAATTGGAACCGCGTCAACGGCCGTGTAGATACGATAATACTTGAAGGGTGGTGCGTTGCTATACCAGCACAAAACTCTGCTCAATTAGAGAATCCGATCAATGTATTGGAAGCTCAAGAAGATTCAGATAAAAACTGGCGTAGGTTCGTTAATTCTCAATTGGCAGGTGACTATCAGTCTGTTTTTAATCAAATTCAATTTCTGATTATGTTGAAAGCACCTTCCTATGAGCAGGTATTTGAATGGCGAAAACTGCAGGAAGAGAAGCTTAGAAAAATTAGCTCATTGGATGCTTCCGCGTTAATGAATGAAGAACAATTAGAGCGCTTCATCCAACATTACGAAAGGCTGACCCGTCATAGTTTAAAGTTTTTGCCAGAAAAATCCGATGTGCTACTTGTGCTTGACACAAATCATCACGTGGCCAGCGCAAAGGGGCTCGGCAACTAAATTTGTTCCGCAGTTACTGACTGAGTTTCCTTTTTAGAGAACAATGGTTGCACCCAAACTCTTGCAATTAGCGCTACTAAAACTACAGCTGCTAACTGTCGCCATAACGGAAATGCCTCATGCTCAGACATAGAGATTTGTAAAGGCCAAGCATAGGCTTGATAGAGTTCATTAAGTATTAGTCCACAGACAATTGCAGCTCCTATCACACCCGCCAAATAGGCGATGAGAGAACGTGTGCCCAGTTGTTCCTTAATCATTCCCATCGTCGCAATATTTGTTGCCGGGCCTGTCAACATAAACACAAGTGCAGCACCTGGAGATATCCCCGCGAAGAGCAGACCGGCTGCAACAGGCGTTGACGCAGTTGCACAGATATACATAGGTAAACCGACGATTACCATGATTATCATTGCGACCAAGCCATTACCCCATTGCGTAAAAGATTCCGGAGGGACTAAGGCTGTTATTACTGTAGCAGCTACTAGACCGATGACTAGCCATTTTGCGGTGTCAGTAATCATTTGCCCATAACCATATTTGAATGCGCCAATAAATCTCTGAGTTAACGGAGCTACATCCTTTTGTTCTTGTTGCTTGTTGCTGCAGCAACTTCCGCTTTGTGAACTAGTTGTCTCTGCAATTACTTCTTCTTTATCGAAAGAATTCACTAATATGCCCGTGATGATCGCACTTACTAATGCACCGATAGGGCGCATCAGAGCGAAAATTGGCCCTAGCACAGCATAGGAGAAAGAAATTGAATCGACGCCAGTTTCAGGGGTCGCCACTAAGAATGAAGACGTTGCCCCTTTTGAAGCCCCAGCTTTCCGAATCGCTAGAGCAGTAGGAATTACGCCACAGGAACAAAGAGGTAGTGGCGCACCAATAAAAGCACCTTTCACAATTGAAACAAATCCCGGTTCTGCCAATTGTTTTTCAACCCAACTACTGGGAATCACTTGTTTAATAATCCCCGCCAGCAAATAACCTATCAACAGCCATGGGGCACTTTCGATCACCAAATTCCAAAAAATAGTTAGAAAATTCATTAAGCAGCACTCCTATTTTTAACAACCGCTCCGGCGTCCAGCGCTTCGATAATTGAACAGTGAGTCGCCTTTTCGGGGCCTCCACAACAGCTCTTTAGTAATATTTGGAGCGTATTCTGCATTGACTCGAGTTCAGAAAGTTTTTCATTGACCTCATCTAATTTGTGTTGGGTAATATCAGTCACCTCCTGGCAACTGTGGCTAGTTTTATCCACACGAATTGATAATAGCTGGGAAATATCTTCCAAAGAAAAGCCAATATTGCGCGCTGTCTTCACGAATTCAGCCCGACGAATATCTGAATCATTGTAGTAGCGGTAGCCAGCTTCGCTTCGCTCACTGGCTCTAATCAGATCATGCTTCTCATAAAAGCGAATGGTGTGCGCTGATAAACCTGTTTTTGCAGCTAGTTCACTGATTTTCAACATCCCACCACCCTTATTCTCAATTAACTTAGCCTATAGTATAAGCTTAGAGCTGACTCTAAGGTCAACAGTTTTTACTTAAGCAAGAATCCGAGTTATCCAGGCACCTATATCACTTATTTCTTGGGGGCAAACAGCATGTTCCATAGGGTAGCTTTTGTATTCAGGCTCAAATTTCAAGTTTTGCAAGGTAGTTAGGCTCTGCTTCCCCATAGACTCTGGCACTACCGGGTCAAGGGCTCCGTGACAGATTAGGATAGGCAGGGAGCTATGCAATGGATTGATCTCAATGGTATCTGCCGTGGCGAAATAGGTTGAAAGGGCCATTATTCCAGCGAGTGGTTTTTCGTAGGTTAAGGCAGCTTCAAAAGAAACTGCTCCGCCCTGGGAAAATCCTGCGACTATGATCCTCTCGCTAGCGACGCCTCGTTCAAGCTCGCGATTTATAAGATTATGTACCCATTGAGCTGATTGTTTCAGTTGCTCATCGTCAACATGACGATCTATGTCCATTTGTTTGATGTCATACCAAGCCGGCATCACATAACCATTATTGATGGTTACAGGGATAGAAGGTGCATGGGGAAATATAAAACGTATGCCAAAGTCTAAAGGAAGATTCAGCTGTGAAACTATCGGCGCAAAATCGTCGCCATTCGCTCCCAAACCATGCAGCCAAATTATTGATGCATTTACTTCAACACCGCTGGGAGATTCCATTTCTACCGCTGGTAATATTTCCATGATTTTAACCCTGACAATTACGATCGCGTTTTATATCAACTCGAAAGTTCTACCGCAACATATGGGACTAGATTTAAATTTATAGCTATCTATGCTTTACTCTGGACATCGCTTTAGCATAGGACATTGCAATGATCATTAAGTCTCGCCTAGCTTCTCAACTTCTATTCTCACTAATACTTGGTGTAGCGACTTTTGGCGCTAGTGCCCAAGGGCATAATGATCCTCGCTGGATTACGACTTGGGCAACCAGCCCCAGCACCCTTCCACCGACTAGTGAAGACAATGAGTTAGTGAGCAACCAGACCTTACGCTTGATTGTGCATACTTCGATTGGAGGAAATGCATTAAGAATTCGATTAGCGAATTATCATGGAAATGCACCAGTAGTTATTGGCGATGCAAGTGTCGCTTTGCAATCTGAAGGAAGCTCTATTCAAAGTAATACCGAACTGCCGATAACATTTAATGGCAAAAATTCGATAACTCTATCTCGCGGCGCTGTAATTTTTAGCGACCCCGTTGTAACTACCGTTCCAGAACTTACCAACTTAAGTATTAGTTTGTATCTACCGGATAAATTCGGTTTCCTTACTGCTCACGCACTTTCTAACCAGACGAATTTTATTTCTTCACCGGGGAATCATAGCTCAAGTACTAATTTACCAGTACAAGCCGAAACGCCAGCATGGAACCTTCTAACTGCAATCGATGTAATTAATGACAGCGATATAACGACGATTGCAACTGTTGGTGACTCGATCACAGATGGCTGGGGCTCTACAGATTCCGATAATCAGCGGTGGCCAAATCATTTTGCCCGCAGGATATTCAATGATACAGCTATACAAAAATTTGCTGTAATTAACGCAGGAATAAGCGGTAATCGTGTCACAACGGAGTCTAGCCCGCAGTTCGGTCAAAACCTTCAAGCACGCTTTGAACGCGATGTTCTGGCAATGAATAAAGTTAGTCACATGATTCTGATGGAAGGTATTAATGATATCGGCATGGCTACTATGGAATCTGGCGCACCGATTTTGGCTGATAAAATAATTAGTGGCTATCGAAATATAATCGCTCGTGCCCATGCAAAGGGAATAAAAATTATTGGCGCAACATTAACTCCCTTCGAAGAAGCAGTGTATTACAGCGAAGAAGGTGAGGTACAAAGACAAGCTGTCAATAGATTTATACGGAACAGCGGTGAATTTGATGGCGTAATCGATTTTGATGCAGTGGTGAGAGATCCATCTAATCCAAAACACATACTGCCAGTCTATACAGAAGACAATTTACATCCAAATAATGCCGGGTATAAAGCTATGGCAGAGGCCATCGATTTAAATTTGTTTAGATAATAATTCTGTCGACAAGCTATTTTTTGGATCAACATCACATTGGAGAACTGCTCCTACTCCATGTTCAAGTCTCAGCTATCTTTTAGGATTTATTTAATGCTGACTCTGCTTGCTAATATGGAAAATAGGTTTTGAGAAAATCTTTTCCTTGTTCTTTGCCGGTGACCCCGAATAGCCATCTAGGCCATAATTCAACATTGCGCTAAGTAGGCTTGGTGATTTAAGATTCTAAGCATGATCAAACAACTGAAAATGCTTCTATTCTGTCTATCAACCGTTGTGGCCTCGGGGCAAGCTCAGGAAAAACTAGAAACCCCGTCTCTAGTTGGTTCTTGGGAAGGACCTTTGGTTATTGGCAGGGACAGCACGAATTTGGCTTTTACTTTCAGCCTGCGAGAAGGACAGTACGCTGCCGCTCTAGTAAGCGGCGGTATGGGAATTTACGGAATGCCTGCAGACACAGTGAGAGTCGAGGGGCGCAAAATTACTATTCGCATTCCTCGATTAGATGTTGAATTTACTGGTACCGCTCGTCTCGATGAGACTGAAGAAAACATTGTTAGAATTGACGGGGATTGGTTTCAATACAGCGAAATGGTTCCAGTAGTTTTGTTGCCAGTTGATCAACCTACATTCTAATTCAATTTGCTAAATACAGCGACTCAAGTTTCTGTTGCATGACCCAACGGTTCTAATAAAAAATAAATACTGAATTAAATCTGCGCTAATTGGCAAATCTGGTACGATCGAGAACGATCAATAATTGAATAAAGAAGTTTAGAAACTTAATGGAAAGATCTATGCTATTCCTAAGATTCAGCCTTCCCCTCATATCGCTATTTGCTTTTATATATTCTTCATATGGAATTGCAACAACTATCCTTGGCATGGACATTGATAAAGTAGCCAAAGATGCGGAGTTCGTATTTGAAGGCGAAGTTATTTTGCATGAAACTCGACAGGACTCAAATTCGGGTATTGTAAACACCTATGTGACTTTTAGAATCAATGATGTACTTAAGGGTGATTATTCATCTGATTTGGTAGAACTAAAATTTGCCGGAGGAACTTTTAACAACCAGATTGTTGAAGTAACTGGATTGGTAATACCTAAAGACGGAGAACAGGGGATCTATTTCGTAGAATCAACCAGCCGAAATTTATTAAATCCATTATTGGGCTGGTCACAAGGACATTTCCTTATCCAGGAGGTGCTGGGCGAACGAAGAATGCGTACGATTGATCAAAAACCGATTATACAAATTCAGGCCGTATCTTCTATTCCGCCCTCAATAAAAAAACCCCAGGCCCTGATAGAGGGGATTGGTGATGTCGCTGCCGGAGTAAATGTCGGTACCGGTGAGCTAACCACTGAGCGAGCTCTGACTGTAGACGAATTTAAAGATAGCATTTTGGAATTAATCGAAAACTAATCTACTCTTTTATAGCTGCTGTGTTGCCCCAGTTACTGACGTCGAGTCTGCAAAGACTTTTAGAAAGAGCCGATTCTGGTTATAGGCTTCCCTGAACTCTTCACTCATAAAGTACTCACCACTCGCCTGTTTAATATTTGGCCCCATGAGATTTAGTACTATAGGCTCATTGAGAGCAATACCTTCCTCTGTATCTATTATAAGGGTCACTGCAAAAATCTCGGCATCATTGTCGGGGTTTTGAGTGACCCTAAATGCAAACAAATTCGTTTGAATTGAGAACTCAGTGTCTAACTGCAGTGAGATTGAATTCTGGCTAAAAGTTAATCGTCTAAACTCAACACTTGGAGCCTCCCCATTGATCAACCCTGGGGTCACCGAAGGAGTCTGCCGAGGACTATTTGAGTCTTCATAATGCTTCGCGATGGCTAACAATTCGGCATCTTGAAAATGCTTTCCAAGAATCTCCATCCCCACTGGCAGATCATTACTGGCAAAACCAACCGGCATGGATAAGGCCGGTAATCCAGAATGGGCTGATAATTGACAACTGCTTCCAGTCTGAGGATCTCCGATTAGTACTGGTGATTGTGTGATAGTTGGATAGACCAACACGTCTAAACTATTAAGTTCGAATAGATCCTCAATTGCGGTCCGAATCGTTGAGCGCGCTTCAATTGATTTCTCATATGCCTCTTCATCAAACTCTTCTTCTACGCTGGTCTTCATTTGACTCGCTAGAGCTTCATGGACAAGTCCATATTCCACAACATCATTCACATTTGCTATTTCCTCGCTTCCGTTCGCCGCGAGATACTGATTAAAATCAATCTCGAATTCATGCTGTATTACTCCTGACGAACTGATTAATTCACCTTGTTCTAATAATTCAACTTCGATAATTTCTACGCCTTCTGCGGCATACCAATCCAAAGCCTCTTCGATTACGCTTCTTGTACTAGAGTTAGCAGCTTCAAAATAACTTTTAATCTTGCCGAACCGCAGTCCCTCCAAATCAACCGAGTTAAGTGATTCTAGAAACCTTAGTGGTGTTTGCGCTCGCATCACCTCTGTTGCTGTATCATTGCGGTCATAACCAATGGTTAAGTCCAACACCAGTGCTAGATCTTCAACTGTTCTTGCTAATGGGCCACCCGTGTCTTGTGTGTGTGAAAGAGGCATAATTCCATAGATACTTGAAATGCCCTTGCTCGGGCGCAAACCAATTAGATTATTAAAAGCAGATGGAATCCGAATCGATCCGCAAGTATCTGAACCCATTCCAATTGCGCCGAAACTCGCAGCAACAGCCGCCGCAGTTCCACCACTTGACCCGCCAGGCACGCGGCGAATGTCATATGGATTCCTCGTTTGGCCTACCAACGAGGCAATACTGGTTATGCCGCGGGCATATTCGTGTAAATTTGTCTTGGCAATAATTATTGCGCCAGCGTCAAGCAACAAATCAACTTGGGTCGCATTATGGTTTGGGAAAAAATTAGCTAGAGCAACCGAACCGTTGGTTGTAGGCATATCAGTTGTGTTGTAGTTGTCTTTAATTAAAACAGGAATACCATGGAGAGATGAACGCGCTCCTGTTTGTGCTCTTTCGTTATCTAACTCTGCTGCTTGATCTCTAACGCGAGGGTTGATTCTAATTATACTGTTTAAAGCTGGCCCTTGTTTGTCATAGGCTTCAATTCTAGCCAAATACAAATCTACCAGCTGCAGAGATGTTGTGCTTCCATTTTCCAAAGCAGTTTGCAATTCGCTAATACTAGCCTCAACCACACTAATCGATTGAGAATAAACATGAACTGACTGAAGTAAAAAAACTAAGAAGAGAATTTGTTGTTTCTTTAACATCGAAATATTTCCGACCTGACTTTTATCTTTTAATCAAATATGTAAGTTTGATTAGGGCTATCGACAACGGTTCCATCAATGAATCTGGGAGCGAATCTAAATCTCTGAATTAAATCCAGGAGATTCCGGCCGAGAACAGAATTTGTCAGCGACGAGACCAATCTAGGGTTCTTAACGAAACCTTCTTTATCCACTAGAAACTCTATCTGAATCCCTTCAGCTATTCCATGAGTGTTCACTTCCTCTGCACGAGCTCTGTAGACAGGTCTTAAGTTCTCATTTTCACCGATCCGACGGGTCTCTCCAATTGCTAGACATTGAATCGTGGCCAAGTCTTGCTGCCCTGAATTCTCGTAGGCATTGATCAATGCAATACGATTGCGCACAGTAACATTAGAGCCAGGATATCTCTCAAATTTTGCTAAAGAGTTAAGCAAAGGCTCTATAGCATTTTGATATTCATTACGGGCTAGAAAGTATTCACCAGCAAGTAATTCAATTCGAGTTAAACCACTTTGAGAGCCTGCGTCAGTATATTTGCTGAGAATTATTTTTGCTTCTTGTATTCTTTCCCAAGCCTCAGTCAGCTCTCCCACTCGCAGGCTAATCGCACCAAGTTCTATTTCGATACTTCCTACCTTACTGGAATCTGGGCCTAAATGGGTTTCTGCTAATTGCAATGCTCGCCTATAATATTGGCTAGCCAGTACTTCCTTGTCTTGATCATTTAGGGTTCTTCCCAATCGCATCAAAGGATCTATCATCGTCTCCGAGCCAAACCCAAATACTGCCTGGTATATTTCGACTGCTTCATCAAGAAAGGACTGACTTGCAGACTCATCAGCAATCAAGGTTGCATAGTTTATGGCTAGCATTGCACTGCGCTCACTACTTGCACCAAATAATTCCTTGCCTAGTTCATAGGCACGACGAGCAGCTTCTCGAGCAATTTCGGGCTCTGAATCCTTGGTTTCGCCGTATTGAAGATAGGCAGCGTTAAAATCATCAATCTCTAACGTCGACTGGCCAAAGCTATAAGAAATAGCGAAGGCAAAATAAATAAGCGTGCAGCAGTAAAAAAGAAGCAGAAAAGGCGCTGATTTATTTCTCCGATGATGAAAAAAGGTCATACACACAACATACCTTAAGACACCCTCCCACACTAGCTTTCCGATTCAATTCACCCCAAACCTGCGGCGCTAATTGCTAGACACACTCCTCTGGATGAACCTTCAATCCTGAAACTCTTCATCGCTATGAGAAGTGGCAAGATAGGCAATAGCATATGCTCACCGAGATTTTTGAAGCGCTTGCGGCATGCGAACAGTTTAGGTTCAGGTTTTTTGACTTTCTCAGCACACGCCACAGTAGCTCGATTACTGTTCAGAGACTTTAACAATTGTGATGAATTGTTTACTCTGGGTATCCTGAAATGCACAGAAATTTCTTATCAATCTAGCATGTAGACAGGTCCCATCATGAAAGAAAATGTCTCAAATCAACGCCGAAAATTTCTTAGTCAGTTAATAGTATCAGCCGGAACTCTCGGAGCATTGCCACTTATTCTGAATTCACGCCAAGCACTAGGTCAATCATCTAACCCTTTAAAGATTGGCATTATTGGGTCCGGTAGAATTGGCGGCTCAGTTGGTTTACGCTGGGCTGAAGCAGGTCATGAGATTCTATTTTCTTCCCGCAACCCAGATAGCTTGGAAGATCTTGTGGCACAGGCAGGGCCAAAGTGCCACGCTGGCTATCCTCAGGAAGCAGCTGAATTCGGCGATATTGTTTTAGTGGCAGTACCTTACGCTGCTACGCCTCAAATCGGTAGGGATTACGGTCATCTTATGCAAGGAAAAATTGTAATTGATTGCGGAAACCCTTACGTTCAGCGAGACGGTGACATGGCTGCGGACGCGTTAGAAAGAGGCACTGGTGTTGTTTCTGCTGAATATCTGAGAGGCGTTCGATTGGTAAGAGCATTTAATGCGTTGAGCTGGAGAGAAGTGCAAGATGAAGCCCATCGCGAAGGCGAACGGATCGCCATTCCGATAGCAGGTGACGACCAAGAAGCGGTGGAAGTGGCAACGCAATTGGTTTTCGATTCAGGTTTTGATCCAGTAATAGTAGGTGGTTTAGAGCGAGCCCGAGAATTCGATCAAGGCACAGATGTTTATGTGAAGGGAATGACAGCAAGAGAAATGCGCAACGCGCTCGATCTATAGCCTGGACAGTAATCTATGAATAGTTACGTTTTACTCCGGCAATGCACTGAGTTCGATTGCGCATTGAGGATAGCTTGAGCCGTTTCTAAATAGTGAAACTTTTCGTCGTCCAATCGATTTAAAGATTATTCTTAAGGACTTTTCAAGAAAAATCAGTAGTTGCAGATTCGTCTATTAATTTGCTACTCACAAAAATTTCCTTCAGAAAGCAGCGCTGTATTTCTTTGGGACGTTATAAGTTTAGAGCAAATATTAGAGAAATTCAGGGAAATCTATTTCTCAATAAATCTGAAGCTCCGGTATATAAATGTTAAGGACCGAGAGGTGCGCGTACATAAACAATCGATCCTTCTAGTAATAATTTTTCCTTAACTTTATGGCATTCGTGCAGCACGTATTTCTATTTCTACCAACCAGCCCTCGACAACCAAATCTTTAATTTCAACAAACGAGCGTACCGGTTTATTAGAGTTATCTGAAGTGCCAAAAAATTCAGCATAGCCCGCATTAAATCCTGCGAAATCCAAGCCATCATCACCGGCAACAGCGAATGCGCGCACTTGAACGATATCACTCATCGCCCAACCCTGATCTTCTAAAGTTTCTTTAAAACTGGAAAAAGTATCGATAGTTTGTTGACGCATGTCGCCCCAAGAACCGTCTGCTTGGGGACTTGCACCAGAGCCGCTTAAATACATCGTTTCAGCACCCGGAGGAATAGTAATACTAGTATAGAAGTATCTGCCCTCATTATTACGAGTAATCTCCTGCGCACTTACAACCGCAGCAATCCCCGTTAATACAAATAGAATAGCGGCTATAAATATATTTTTAATTCTTAACATGATCATTTCTCCAATACGAACCTACTAACAAAAGTCTTACGGACTAAAATCTAATTTTCTTGCACAGGTTGATTTACTAGGTTGGCGTCTGTTGATTCTCCTTCACTGCCTAACAAGCGTGAGGTAACCATTCCAGTTGTAATCGCACCATTCACATTTAAGGCGGTTCGTGCCATATCTATAAGTGGTTCGATCGTTATAAGTAGCGCGGCAACGGTAACAGGTAATCCCATCAAAGGGAGCACTACTAATGCAGCATTAGTAGCACCACCGCCCACGCCTGCTATACCGAAAGAACCAATGGCAACAACCAAGGTGAGATAAACGATAAAGCCAAAATCAACCTCGACTCCAACGCTAGGCGCTACCATGACGGCCAACATAGCAGGATAAATACCTGCACAGCCGTTTTGACCAATGGTTGCACCAAAGGATGCTGCAATATTGGCAATTGGTGCTGGTACTTTTAACTCTTCTATTTGTGCACGAATAGTAAGCGGAATAGTAGCCGCTGAGCTACGAGTCACAAAAGCAAAAGTTAGTACTGGCCACACTTTTTGAAAATAGCTTTTTACATTGGCTCCTAACAAACTAATCATTAGGGCATGAATGGCAAACATGATCGCTATGGCTATGTAGGAAGCTATCATGAAACTTAAGAGAGTCATAAGTGCTCCAAAATCTGAGGTGGACATAACCCTGGTCATGAGAGCTAAAACTCCGTAAGGCGTTAGGTTCATCACTATCTTTACTAGTTTCATGACGACAGCTTGCGTCGTGTCTATAAAGCCTCTAATCCGCTCTCCATGAGTCTTATCTTCTTGTCCAACCAACAATGCAGCAATTCCAAAAAGTAACCCAAAAATTACAACGGCAATTATCGATATGCTTCTAGACTGGCTAAGGTCTCTGAAGATATTTGTAGATACCATGCTGGTTAAAAGTTGAGGAATGCTCAAATCGGCCATGCTGTCTTGGCGAGACTCTAAAACTTCAGCTCGAGCTACTTCGGTTTCACCAAGATTAAACTCGCTAGCATCTAACCCAGCAACAGACGCCATTAATGCCCCGACGAGCGCAGCAATCATAGTAGTGAAGACTAGGATAGCGACAACTGAGCCACCAATTTTCCCCAATGACTTGATTTCACTAACTTTGAGGACGGCAGCTATCATCGTCACTAAAATTAGGGGAATGATTATCATTCGAAGCAGGTTAACGAAGGAATTTGCCACTATGTTGGTCCATTCAATGGTTTCCTGAGAAACCACATGCTCACGCCCAAAGACTATTTGGAGGTAAGTTCCAAACAGTGTTCCAACAACCAAACCAACTAATACTAATTTTGAAAGCCCAAGCTCTTTCTTCGATAGCTGATAAATAAAGCTAAGTAGAGCGGCAAAGATAATTAGATTGACTATAGCGAGCGCGGACATATTTTTTGCTCCTGAAGGGTTGGCTTTCGCCTAAGTTCAAACTTTCTTATTAATTTTCTTATTCGATTTACTTGTTGGTCTTTTATTCCTGAGCGCACTATCTGCTAGAAATCTTAACAGTGCCTGTTTCGAGTATATAGTTAGCCTAGAGACAGGCCAAGGACTAATAGGTCTTTCTCTCGATCTGCAAAAGCCAGCTAATCTCTACTTAACGTGTTTATATAGCTGACGACATTCATAATGCCATCATCATTTTGAAGAGATTGTGCCATTAGTATCATTTGCTGACCAAAGCTATCTTGAGGGTGGCTTCCTCGCCAGCCTTCGATAAAGTTTCTTAATTGCGTGGCTAAATACCAATCGTTTTGACCCCTCAGCGCTGGCGCACCTAAGGCTTCATTTCCCTCGCCATTCGCGCCATGACAACTTGCACATTGAGTGTAAAGCTGCTGACCGAGCGACTCGCTACCTTCGATAGTAATTTCTGTGGCCACATAGTCCCAACTTCCTACCCAAGAGATAATATCGGTGATACTAGAATCGCTAAGTTTGACTGCCATCGGCTGCATAGCTATGCCTTCGCGGTCACTAGAATGGGTGCCACGAATTCCCGCTCGAAAATTCTCTAGCTGACGTTTTAGATACCAAGGCTCCATGCCAGCTAACCTTGGTGCTTTAATACCATAGTTGCCTCTACCATCAGTGCCATGACATGTCGTGCAATAGCGATCGTTATATGGCTCTCTTGGCTCTGGAGAGTTTTCAGCAGCATAGACTTTTACAGAATAAAAACTAAGTGCTGCAAACAAAACTATTACTTCTCTCTTTCCGATCATGCCACTTCTCCAGAAAGGGTCAGGCATTCCCCGCGAATACTTAATCTCATTTACTTGGCAATCTCAGAACGCACTCGCACATCAAGATCTTGCATCGCCCAATGGGCAGACAGAATCGCGCTTTCCATCCAAGCAGAATTCATACTCATTTGATCTCCGATAACATAGTGCCTTCCTCCAGCTGGTGCCTGCAAGATGTTATACATTTCTTTTTCTTCGTTCGTCCAGCCAGAGAAACTTTGACGCCAGCGAGCCGCACACCCGAGCATATGATTCATCCGATGCCAGGCTATTGTAATTGGCTTTTCCACCAGCCCCCGATAATTTAAATGGATTTTTTCGCCGTCTTGCAAATGTGTTCCAATCCGTTCTTGCTGAGTCATCTTGGTGAAATAACTTCCCCCACCAAAATCATAAGCCGCCAATACAACACCTTTATCTTTATGGATGCCATGAGGTGGATACCATATTTCCCGACTGGAGTTATTCATGCGTGTAATCCCGCCATAAATTCCTTCCTTTTCCCAAAACCTTTCTTTGGCTTGAAACGCTGCTTTATAAGCCTCACCGCGACGCACATATTTCATGGCTTTAATGTAGTCACTCGAGAAATTATGATCTAAACCAACAGCGAGGTGTGTTGGAATACAATTAAAACAGTAATCAGCTTCTAATTTGCGGCGTTCGCCGCCTTGATCATAGACAATTTCTACACCATCGTTGCGAACTTGAATCCCTGCGACCATCGCACGATATTTAACCTGCCCTCCAATCTTCCTCAAAAATCCCGCAATGATTTTGTCCATTCCTCCCACAGGTTGCAAAAGACAAGGACCATACTCCCCTTCGTAGGCAGATAATGCGATTCGGCCCATGCTGCTTTGCAATAAATCACGAAATGCGAGCATGTCTTTCTGCACACCGTGAGTTAAGTAACCACCAGAAGCATAACCGTTTCTTGAACTCCCTTGATACAAATCTCCTTCACTTAAGTCTCCAAACGAACGGATAACACTTAGCAAATTCTCTGCTTCTGTTTCTGTAAATGGCTCATCCATTTGCTGTTCAGACATCGACTTCGCCAACATCTCACTAAGAAAGCCGCGCATATTGGTTTTATAGTCATTCATCCTTAAAGGCTTGCCGCTAGCAAGAGCGTCATCCTGTAAAAATGCATTGTTGTTTTCACCAATAAAAACTTCGAGCTCTACACCGAGTTCTTTACAGTAAGCAAGCAAGCTGCGGTGGGAAGTTGGAATCCGCGCTGCACCCGCATTGAAATACAAGTGAGGCTCATCATCGAACTCACAATATTGGCGGTTGCCAATTTCATCGATTAGATCTCCGTGCCGAACAGTGAAAATTCGACCTCCACAGCGGTGAGAAGCCTCAAGAACAGTGCAATCATAACCGCGCTTGTTAAGCTCATAGGCGACTGTAAGACCTGAAATGCCACCACCCAAGATAGCAACTTTCTTGTTGGCTGAACCTAAGGCTAGCAGATCAAGTGCGGCAGCAGACGCTGTTGCTGGCAGCAAACCTAGAACAGAGCCAGCCTGCAACACTGCCGCCGTACCCCCTGTTGCACCCAGTAAATTAATGAGCTCCCTACGCGTTACTAACCTGGTCATAATTCTATCTCTAAGTCACAATCCTATTTTAAGTCTTTTAATGCCCGGATAAATCCCATTGTCATAGGATTCTAAATGAGCAGCACAAACTCAATTAGTTTATCCAAGAAACACACATAAATAATCTCATTCCAAAATAGAGTTGGGTATTCAATATCGACGTCGACGACAAAGCTAAGGAGCCAAACTTGATCTTGATTGAGTGCCCCAATGGCCATTCACTTTCGTCACGATGTAAAGTGATTGATATGTGCCAATTATTTCATTGTCGTCATTAAAACGCTGAAAAACTGTATTGATATGCACTTTATTTGGAGATGCCAAAGAGACCTCTCGGGTTAGCCAATGGGAATGATCCCAGCCCGTGCTTGGCAATCTCTCGAAAGCTTGAGTATCGGCAAACTCCTCGGCAGTTTCCCAAACAGTAACACTACCACTTGCGAATCGAACATGAGGATAATTTAGTGAAGCAGCCCATCCTTGAGGATCACGAGCATTAAAGGCCAGCATAAAGGCATCCATCGCCCCCATTGCGTCAGTAATAGCTTCTTCAGTTTCTGAAGAGTATTGTGCTGAGCTTGCTAACGAGGCAACAAGAAGGATAAAACAGAATAAGAATTTGGTAATTAGCTTATAAGCCACTTGTGCTTCTCCAATGCAGAAGAATGCAGCATATCAATTAACTCTGACTGAGTGAAATACCAATGTGAGTGATTCGATTGGTATTGCGAGCCTTTTCTTGACATGTCCACTCGCTCTAGATCACCACCTTTGTATTAATTAGGCCATGACTGAATAAAACAATGTTTTTACCCATGAATCCTCAGAATTGTTATGCTTGGCGGACTGTCCAAAGGAGTCCCATCATGCATTTAGTCGCTGAGCGCAGAGACACAAGATTTAGATTCTTTCACGGCTTGTTTCTGGCTGCTCTTCTGCTCTCAATGTCGGTCTCTAAAGCAGACAATCTTATAGACATAAGTAATCGTCTGGCGATAACTGATGTATTAACTCAATACTCTTATCGATGGGATGGTAAAGATTCGCTGGGATTCTCGCACCTATTCACCAAGAACGCGGTATTGGAAAGATGGTTGCATGGTGAATATGTCGATGGATCGCGACTGGAGGGTAGAGAGGCGATTTTCCGTTATGCAAAAGAATCTCACGAAGGCCGATTAGCGGACCGTCAGAGTCGCCACCATTTTTCCGGGATAGTTTTTCTCGAACTGAATACCACAACTGCCATAACGGAAAATATGGTCTTGATAACTCACCAAACAGAAAATGATACGACAGCTAAAATTCGGAGCTCAGGTATTTATCGCAATACTTGGCGAAAAACCCTCGAAGGATGGCGCATAAGTGAGCGCATTTTAATGACTGATAGATTTAGGAATTAGGTAGTTGGTATCGCGTAGCTAAGTTCTAAGTTTATAGCCCGTCCTGAACATGTATAGCACAACAGAGAAACACAGCAGCATAAATCCTGTAATGCAGACCAAGCTCACCAATACATTTACTTCAGAAATTTCGTAAAAACTCCAACGTAGACCACTAACCAGATACAACACCGGGTTGAACAGAGTTACTGATTGCCAGAAGGGTGGCAGCATATCGGTTGAATAAAAACTTCCCCCTAGAAAAACCAACGGTGTAATAATTAATGAAGGGACTACTGAAAGTTTTTCAAAATTGTCTGCCCATATTCCCAAAATAAACCCAAGTAGACTAAAAGTGATTGATGTAAGAAATATGAACAACAGCATTATTAACGGATGTTCGATGCGCAAAGGAATAAATAGAGTCGCAGTTGCAAGAATGATAAGACCAAGAATAATAGACTTGGTTGCTGCGGCACCTACATACCCCAGCACTACTTCCACCGTAGAAACCGGAGCCGACAGCACCTCATATACTGTACCTATAAATTTAGGAAAATAAATCCCAAAAGATGCATTTGAAATACTATGCATTAGTAAGTTCAGCATTATTAATCCAGGCACGATAAACGCCCCATAGCTTACGCCTCCGACCTCAGTGATTCTTGAACCAATAGCTGCCCCAAAAACAATGAAATAGAGCGAAGTTGAAATGACAGGCGCGACAATACTTTGCACTAATGTTCGCCGCGTACGTGCCATCTCGAATTTGTAGATAGCCATCACTGCATAGAAATTCAATTTAAGATGACTCCTCGACCAAGTTGACGAAAATATCTTCGAGAGAACTTTGGGTAGTATTTAGGTCGCGGAAATATATGTCAGCAGCTTTCAAATCATCAAGCAGTGAGGTAATCCCCGTTCGATCTCCTGAAGAGTCAAAAGTGTAAGTTAACTGATCCTTATTTTCAGAAAGTTCCAAGGAATACCCAGCCAGACTTTGTGGAATTGTAGCCAGCGGATCACAAAGATCCAGAGATACCTGTTTCTTGCCGAGCTTGCTCATTAGCTCAGTTTTATCTTCAACTAAAATTATTTCGCCAGCATTAATAACACCTACTCTATCTGCGATCTCTTCTGCTTCTTCTATGTAATGCGTTGTCAGGATAATAGTAACTCCATCACCTTTTAGCTCTTGGACAATTTTCCACATGTCCTTGCGCAAAGATACGTCCACACCCGCTGTCGGCTCATCAAGGAAAAGGACCGCGGGCTCATGAGAAAGTGCTTTAGCTATTAGTACTCTGCGTTTCATACCTCCAGAGAGTGTCATTAACATATTGTCTTTTTTATCCCACAGAGACAGCGCTTTCAGCACCTTTTCAATATGTGCTGAATTAGCTTTCTTGCCAAAAAGCCCGCGGGAGAATACAAGAGTGTTCCAGACAGTCTCGAATGATTCCGTGGTCAGTTCTTGAGGAACCAAACCGATAATAGATCGAGTTTTACGATAGTCTCTAGTAATGTCATACCCGGCAACAGTTACCTTGCCGGAGGTCGCCTGCACAATGCCACAAATAGTAGAGATTAATGTTGTTTTCCCTGCTCCATTTGGGCCAAGCAGGGCAATTATCTCGCCTTTCTGGATTTCCAGATTTATATTTTTGAGCGCTTGGAAACCATCGGCAAAGGTTTTGTTCAAGTTTTGAATTGAGAGAATTGGTTCACTTACAGCATTCATGGGCGAAGGATTATGCAGACAGTTTTAACTAAATACAATGTATTCACTAGAAGCTTCTGTAATAATTCAACAACTGACCCGAGGCAAGGCGCTCAATTTCTAGATAGCACAATACTAATGCAAGCCCCCAAACCATCATGTTGAGAACAGCCACCAGTATGCTATTTTACATCGCTATAGTGATGGTCTCCGTTTCACAATGGGGCATAGCTACCGATATTTAAGTAAAGTTTATCAATGCTAGAGAGGTGGGTTGGAAAGCAACATCCTGGACGCGCCACCGCCGTGGCCATTGCTCACCTTCCAATACTGAGTTTTATTGAATTATTCATAGTGGGAATACCCATATCCTCAATTATCCATGGCTTAGAAGAGTAGTGTAAATGAAGTTCCTAAAATTTGTGTTAAGTATCCTGTCGTTCACGATATTCAGTTCTGCTATGAATGCTGCAGATAATACCGAACCCGCAATCAGTGAAAATGAGATCGAAATTGGAGCCTGGCTTGACTCACAGGAAGAAGACATGCTGAAGCTACTAGAGAGAATTACTAATATCAATTCTGGCACTCTTAATAAGGCCGGAGTCGATGAGTTGGCTGCTATTTTTAGTGCTGAGTTACGCAATTTAGGATTCTCTGTGTCCACATTGCCTGGGGACTTTATCGAAATGCCTAGCTGTCCTGGAAGCGAATACAATATTGATGTTACGGACCATGTATTAGCAAGTAATTTAGGGCAAGGTCAAAGATTCCTGTTAATGGGACACCTGGATACTGTATTTCCTCTAAGTAGTCCATTTCAAAGTTTTACTCGTGAAGGTGATATACTATATGGGCCGGGGGTCGCGGATATGCATGGCGGCCTAGTGGTGATGCTATACACACTCAAGGCATTTCACGAATTTAATGAACTGGCTGACAAAAACATAACTGTGCTGCTAAACAGTGATGAAGAAATTGGCTCACTTTCATCAAGAAAATATATTGAAGAACAAGCGATTAATCATGACTGGGGAATGGTCTATGAATCTTCTGGATCGAATAATTTAATTAGAAGTAGGAAAGGGTTGGGCCAGGCCCGATTTGTTGTTAATGGCGTTGCATCACATGCCGGTGGTGCTCATAACCAAGGTCGGTCAGCCATCAAAGAATTAGCCTACAAAATTATCGACATTGAAACCATGACAGATTATGAGTCGGGAGTTACGGTGAATGTCGGTATCGTGAATGGGGGCGAGGCTCGCAATACTGTTGCACCGTGTGCAGAAGCATTTGTCGATTTGCGTTATCCGGCCCCACAGCAGGGAGAAGATGCGCACTTGCAGTTTGAGAAAATCGCCAATCAAGTTTATAGCTATCCTGTAGACACTGGAGAACTCAGCACGGTGAGTTGGATCAACTTGCATCGCCCTCCTAAAATTCCCACAGAGGAAAGCGACTACTTGTTAGAGAAAACTCGCGCGATCGGCAAATTACTGGGCCAAGAACTTGGAGTTTCAGATTCAGGCGGTGGAACTGACGGCTCACTCGCACAAGCAGTTGGACTACCAACAATAGATTCACTTGGTGTAGCTGGAACTGGAGCACATTCTAACCGTGAAGAAGCTCGGGCAAGCTCATTAGTGGAGAGAGCGAAATTGAGCACACTACTTATACGTAGACTCGCTTCAGAATAAATGCTTACATCCCCTTCGCTAAAAATTAAAATAAAGGTAAAAGGACATGACCACGGAATTTAGAGATAACTCTGGCTCTGAAGAAAACCGAAATCGTGCGGATGGCTATTCTGCGCCGTCCGACAATTCCGATAGCGCCTCGGGTATCGAAGCTTATAAGAATCCCTACTACCGATACTTAGTCCTAGGCATTCTAACTACAGTTTATGTCTCTAACTTTGTGGACCGCCAGGTTATTAATGTACTTGCTCAGTACATTATCGAAGACCTAGAAATATCCGATGGCCAGTTTGGCATGTTGTCTGGTATCGCCTTTGCCTTCGTCTATACAACCCTCGGTATTCCAATTGCCCGCTGGGCAGACATTAGTAATAGACGCAACATCATAGCGATTTCGATTAGTATCTGGAGCGTAATGACTGCGCTCTGTGGAGCTGCACAAAGTTTTACTCAGCTATTCCTAGCCAGGTTTGGTGTCGGCGTAGGCGAAGCAGGAGGCTCTCCCCCTGCTCACTCTATAGTTTCGGATATTTTCCCTGCAGAACAGAGAGCGACCGCCCTTTCAATTTATTCCTTGGGAGTTTATGGCGGAATTTTGGTGGGAACAGTAGGTGGTGCTTATTTAGTCCAGTATTTTGATTGGCGCACGGCCTTTGTGGTTGTGGGCCTGCCAGGGCTCCTACTAGCGATAATTGTGCGATTCGTGATTAAAGAGCCTCCTAGAGGCATGGCCGAGGCACGCAGAGATATAGCACCCCCCGGGTTCTTTAAGGTCATGCATTTCTTATGGGAACGAAAGTCATTTAGACACCTTTCCTTTGCTTGCGCTTTGCATGCCTTCGTTACCTATGGCATGGGCAACTTTATGCCATTGTTCTTGCAGCGTGTTCATGAAATGCCCATCCTTGATGTTGGTTTATACTACGGTTTGATTGCTGGAATCGGTGGGTTGGCTGGAACGTTTTTTGGTGGCTGGGCATCTGATTACATGACAAAAAAAACCGGTGACAAGAGTTGGTATATCTGGATCCCGTTCTTTTCAACAATATTGGCTCTGCCGTTTGCCTTAAACACGTTTTTACTAATGCCCACCGCCTATATAGCCGTCTACTCCTATTTCATTCCAGTTTTCTTTGGTGGTTGGTATTTGGCACCCTGTATCGCCTCGACTCACTTTCTAGTAGGCATTCGGATGCGAGCAATGGCATCAGCAGTTCTATTATTTGTATTGAATCTGATTGGATTGGGACTTGGTCCGGTGGTAACAGGATTTGTAAGCGATTACTTAACACCAAGCTATGGTGTTGACGGATTGCGCTATGCCATGGCGATTACAGTGCTGTTCAATATTTGGTGTGCTTTGCATTACTGGTGGGCTTTGAAAACCATTAAGCAAGATTTCGAAAGAGCCCCCGCTTAATCCTCATTCCTTAATAGTCGGGGAACTCTGCTAGCTAAAGTAATTAGATAGCATCTAATGCTTGTGAGATTTTCGTTACACCTAGAACTTCCAATCCTTCGATTTTAGTTTTTGGTAGATTAGCTTTAGGAACGATTGCTCGTTTGAATCCGTGTTTGGCCGCTTCTGCCAGTCTTTCTTGACCGCCTGGCACTGGCCTGATTTCACCAGCGAGACCCACTTCACCAAACACCACAAGCTCTTTGGCTAAGGAACGATCTTTAAAGCTTGAAACTATAGCAAGTACTAAAGCCAAATCTGCGCTAGTTTCTGAAACCTTGACTCCCCCGACTACATTGACGAATACATCCTGATCCGCCATGTATAACCCTCCATGACGGTGTAGCACCGCAAGCAACATCGCCAGCCTATTTTGTTCAAGCCCTACGGTGACTCGCCTCGGGTTTCCAAGAGGACTAGTATCTACTAATGCTTGGATTTCAACTAATAATGGTCGCGTTCCTTCCCAAAGCACCATGACTAGAGAGCCAGGCGTATCCTCTTCGGTACGCGCTAAAAATATAGCTGAAGGGTTCTTAACTTCTTTAAGGCCTAATTCTGTCATGGCGAAAACGCCTAATTCATTCACAGCGCCAAAGCGATTTTTCTGCCCGCGAAGAATGCGGTACTTCGTATCATTTCCCCCTTCCAGCATGATGAAGCAATCAATCATATGCTCGAGCACTTTCGGCCCAGCTAAATTACCTTCTTTGGTTACGTGACCGACCAAGAACAAAACAGTGTTAGTTTGTTTAGCGTATTGAATTAAATACGCAGCACATTCCCGCACCTGTGACACGCTGCCTGGCGCTGAAGGCACATCGGCACTGTGCATTACTTGAATAGAATCAACTACTAATAACTCAGGTTTATTTTCCTCTGCAGCACGAGAAATTTGCTCTACATTAGTTTCTGCTAGCATCTTAAGATTATCAGTTGGAAGATTAAGTCGATTCGCCCGCATGCCCACTTGCTGTAAGGACTCTTCACCCGTTACGTACAATGCGGGCCTTCCACTATGAGCAAGCTGACACATAATCTGCAGCAATAATGTGCTCTTGCCGGCACCCGGATTACCGCCTATTAACACAACTGATCCAGGCACCAAACCGCCACCGAGGACCCGATCCAGCTCTTCGATTGAACTTGAATATCTGGGTAAAGATTGAAGATCGATGTCAGACAAGCTTTGCACGTTGGACTGATCGCCAGCGTAACCCTGGCGACGAAAATCAGCTTTAGTCACGGGCGAACTGCTCGAGCCTAAATTTATTTGAGACAGTGTGTTCCAGGCTTTGCAGGCTGCGCATTGACCTTGCCATTGACCATATTCAGTTCCGCAGTCTTTGCAAACAAACACCGTTTTAGTTTTAGCCATGTTAGTTTAGAGACTCACTGATTCTTCGATTTTATGTTCAGCTCGATAACTGCACTCAAACATAAACATAGTGAACACGTTGAGTGATCTTACAGAACAATTCATAAGATATTGTGTTTGCATACTTCGATACTTCGTCAGAAGAGAGTCCAGCTCCCCATAAAATCACTTCATCATCGATCTGGGCATCTTCAATTCCACTAAGATCAATAGTAATCATATCCATGGATACACGGCCGATTAATTGCGTACGCAGGGTTCGTGCTTGTGTTTTCACGAGTACGGGCGTTCCATTGACTGCCGACCTTGGATAACCATCACCATAGCCAATGGAAACGGTTCCGACTCTAGTATCTTTTTCACAAACATAAGTGGCGTTGTAGCCTATAGACCCCCCAGCAGGCACGCTGCTTATAGAGATTAAGCGTGAAGATAGAGTCATAACTGGATGAAGTCCAACTTCACCTCCGGTCATCTTGGCTAGTGGTGAACTACCATAAAGCATTACCCCCGGTCGGACATAATTTAAGTGAGTTTCGGGGAGGCTAAGAATTCCCGCCGAGGCAGCAATGCTTGTCTCAACCGTTTCGTCGCAATCTTTTTGTAGTTGCTTTCGTAGTCCAAGAAAACCTTCCATTTGTTTTTCAGTGAAGGCTCGGGATGATGGATTATCCATGTCTTCAGCAAAAGCGAGATGAGACATCAGGATCAATTCTGTATTGGGATAGGTATGCAATTGAAGAAAACCTTGGCTAGCCTCTTCCCCGGTCATACCAAGACGGTTCATGCCAGAGTTCAATTTGACCCAGAATTTGTGAGTTCCCGAAAATAAATCATCACTTAAGACTTTATGTGCTATCTCTAGCTGGTAATTCGCATGGACGACTGGCTCTATGCTCTTATCTAAACAAAGACGCAATTCTGTTTCATTGATATAACCGTTCAAGAGCAAGATTGGTCGACCATAGCCCAACCCATGTAATTCAACTGCTTCTTGTAAAGTCGCAACAGCAAATCCAGAGACCTCTGTCTGGGAGGTATTGATTGCCTGGGCAACTTGCTCCATTCCGTGCCCATAAGCATTGGACTTAATAACAGGGAAAATCTTTGATTCGGGACAATAGGCACCAACCACAGCAAGGTTCTTGCGTAGAGCTTCAAGATCGATAGTAGCCCAAGCTCTTTTGGTTGGTTCGGTCATGCCTTGATTAACCTAAAGGTGGTTTAGCCGTGAGTGTAACTGTCATCGTATCTTGGCTGGACATGGCTCTCAAAGCGAGTAAATTGGCCGAGAAAACTCAGACGCACGGTGCCGATTGGTCCGTTTCGATGTTTGCCTATAATGATCTCAGCCATTCCTTTATCCGGCGAATCTTCGTTATAAACTTCATCACGATAAATAAAGGTGATGAGATCCGCATCTTGTTCAATCGCACCTGACTCACGGAGATCTGACATTTGTGGCCGTTTATTAGGCCGTTGTTCCAATCCACGATTTAATTGCGAAAGTGCGATTACTGGGCATTCGAATTCACGAGCAAGCAATTTAAGCGAACGGGAAATTTCGGAGATCTCATTTACCCGATTTTCATTGGTGCCTTTAATCTGCATCAACTGCAAGTAGTCAACAACAATCATACCTAATTGCCCGTGTTCGCGGACAATTCTTCTTGCTCTTGCGCGCATTTCCATTGGGCTTACGCTGGCACTGTCATCGATAAAGAGTGGACGGTCTTTAAGTTTAGCGACGGCATTATTGAATCCAGGCCAATCTTCTTCTGTAAGTTGACCAGTTCGTAATTTTGTCTGATTGATTCGACCTATGGAGGAAAGTAAACGAAAAATTAAACTTTCTGACGGCATCTCTAAGCTAAACACAAGAACTGGTTGTTCACCGGTAAGAACTGCATTTTCTACCAAGTTCATGGCAAATGCAGTTTTACCCATTGAAGGTCTGCCAGCAACAATGACTAAATCTGACTTCTGCCATCCCGAAGTCATTTCATCCAAATCTTGATATCCGCTGGCTAACCCAGTCAGACTTCCATCCAGCCCTGCCAATTCGTCAACTCGATCAACAGCTTTGGTCAGAAGGGGATTAATCGGGACAGGACCTTGATCCTTTGGGCGCTCATCTCGAATATTAAAAACTTGCTGTTCTGCGCCATTCAGAATTTCAGCCGCTTTCTTTCCGCCGGTGTTGTAGCCGGTATCTGCAATATTGTTGGCGACTGAGATAAGGCGGCGCAGAATGGCACGCTCCCTTATAATATCAGTATACGCATGAATATTTGCTGTACCACGTGCATTTCCTGCGAGATCGCTAAGATAATCTAAGCCTCCGGCGTTATCCAATTCGTTGAGACTGTCCAGCGCCTCAACCAAAGTCACTACATCTATAGGGCTCCTCGCCTCACTCTGTTGGGTCATTGTCTGAAAAATTAGTTGATGCTCAGCCCGATAAAAGTCTACAGACAGGACAGCATCGGCGACAGTGTCCCATTCGGTATTATCTATCATTAGCCCGCCCAAAACTGCTTGCTCAGCTTCGACAGAGTGAGGCGGGACTTTCAGAGCAGTCAGGTTTGAAGGATTTCTTCCTGAACTGGGAGTGCTTGGCTCAAAAATTTCAGACATTTAGGATAAAACACGGGCAATAAAAAAGTACCATCTGAGTTTACAGAATGGTACTTCAATAAGAAAGCTAGCACTCCATTTCAGGTGCTAGGATTATTCTGCTAGCTTTTCTTCCTTAGAGCTATCAGAAGATTCCTCCGAATCATCACTTTCAGAAGCATCAGCTGCTTCAGCTTCGTCAATTTCTTCAATAAGGCTGCCATCTGCAGAAACTCCTGCGGTTGACTCAAGTCCAACTACCGAAACCGAAATAGTTGCTTTAACATCATAGCCAAGCTCTAGGCTAATCTGGTAATCACCGAGCTCACGAATAACGCCGTGAGGCATTGAAACCTCTGCCTTGGTTATATCGCTACCAGTTTTTGCATTAACAGCGTCAGCCACATCTCTGGTTCCTACTGAACCAAATAATTTGCCTTCATCACTGGAATTAACTTCAATAGTTAAACTTGTTCCGTTAACTTTCTCCGCTCTAGCCTGTGCTACACCTATTTTCTCATTATGAGCAGCCATTAGTTCAGATTTTCGCTGATCAAATTCTTCCAAGTTTATCTTTGTAGCAGGAATAGCTTTACCCTGTGGAAACAAGAAATTCCGCGCATAACCAGATTTGACATTGGCAGTGTCGCCAATTTCGCCAAGTTTACCGATCTTCTCCAACAAGATTACGTTCATCTTGAATCCCTCACGTAGTCTTAAATATTTTCATTAAATTATAAGTAAGTTTCTAACCTACTTGATCAAGTCTTGCTCGAAAGTCGTACCAACTATCTATCAATGCCAGCAACACAACTACTTGTATGGCTACCGGCAACATTAGCAATACGTAAAACACCACCAACACCATGGAAGACATTTTCCGCTTTGCCACTACCGCGTGCAAGAGCCCTACCCCAGAAAACACCAAAGGTATCATGAAATAAAGCACCCAGGCTTGCGGTATCAATATCCCAAAACTGCACAAAAGCATAAAACCCAAAAGTATTAATGCAACTTTCTGTTTTATGCGCAACTGGTGAATTTCGCTTCGAAAGCCACCTGGATTAAATAAAGATGCTTGCATCCAACGGGCAAGCATCGTTAAAACGATTGAAAGAAACATATAAACCGAACCGATAATGGTGGTCATCGTTTCTCTTATCTGTTCAATCTCCATTCCTTGAAGATTATTCTGTTGAAAATATGGTTGTAGTTGCTGAAATACCGCATCTAAAACAGCCGGTTGTAATCGAAGATAAATTTCAATGACTAAACCGATGGCTATCGCTGCCAGGAAGGTAAATTCCCATGACTCAGTTTCTCGCAGCAGCCAAGTTAAGCCGGTAATACCAAACAGCAGAACCAAAGGAACGATATCACCCAACATCGCCCAAACAACTAGCGGCAGCGCTCCCCAAATAAATACAAAGGTTGCTTCTTGCAAACCTTTGCGTAACATCACTATCCCAACAACTGCAGGGCTTAGTAAATTAATCAGTGGTATCAGGCCTAGTAAGCCTGCCGCTATTATGGCCTGCTTTCTTCCGGTCATCACGAATTCAGCGAGGCCGCGCATTAATTAAACCTGTTTAAACCTGGTGACTGTCCGTATATGGAATCAGTGCCAAATACCTTGCTCGCTTAATCGCAGTTGCAAGCTGGCGTTGATAGCGAGCTTTAGTGCCGGTGATTCGGCTTGGGACTATTTTCCCAGTTTCAGATACATAAGCCTTCAAGGTTTCTAAATCTTTGTAGTCTATTTGTTCAGTGCCTTCTGCTGTAAATTTGCAGAACTTACGTCGACGAAAATAACGAGCCATAATCTTTTCCTAACTTAACTATTGGAAGAGTTACCCTTCTTCTGTATCTGCTTCTTCAGACTCTGCTGCGTCTGCAGCAATTGCTTCTTCGGGAGCATCGTCCGAAATTTCTTCTGCGTCTTCACTAGGTGCCGCGGACTCACTGCCAGGCTCAGTTTCTTCCAGAGATCCAGAGTCTAATTCAACATCACCTGTTGCTGTTTCAGCGGCAGAGGCAGATGCCTCTTCTTCGATCTTACGCTTTTGTTCAGCACGGACTTTGCGTTCCTTTCCTTCTCGCTCACCCTTTAGAATTAAAGATTCTTCAGTTTCAGCTTTTTTTGTTTTGATGATTAGGTTTCTCAATACTGCATCGTTATAACGAAACAGGGTGGTTAACTCTTCCAGAATTTCACCACCACACTCTATGTTCATGAGGACATAGTGTGCTTTGTGGATTTTATTAATTGGATAAGCTAATTGACGACGGCCCCAATCCTCCATACGGTGGATTTTGCCATTATTATCAGCCATCAATTGGGTATAGCGCTCGATCATCCCCGGAACCTGCTCAGATTGGTCCGGATGCACCAAGAATACTACTTCATAGTGTCTCATAGAGACTCCTCATGGATTGAGTCTTCCAGCTAACGCTAGCGCGCGTGGTAAGACAAGGAGTTGTGTAGGATGGAGACAAGCCCCACCGGTAAAAAGAGCCGGAATTCTAGAGAGTTTCGAGAGCTGATGCAACTGCATTTGAGGCTATTTCCCGACTTTTCACGCTTTCTCAAGGACCCTTAGCATTGATTCAATTACTTGCCAACCTCCGCCAAAGCCGCAAATTCTGCCACCCGATGGACTTTCAGGAGCTGATCTTGGAGAAAGACCCCATACTAGGAACATCACCACTCCTGACAATGGCTCCTAGCTCAGGCGCTTTTTAATAGGAAGCTTTGTTCTTAGTTAGAGTTATTGAAGCCTTGCTTACTCGCTTTTTCTTTGCCGAATAGCTTCGAATAATGCTACACCTGTCGCAACAGAAACATTCAAACTACTTAATTCTCCTGCCATGGGAATTGAAATTAAGTAATCACATTTCTCACGGGTGAGTCTGCGTAATCCGCTGCCTTCGGAACCCATAACGAGGGCAAGGGGCCCCGTAAAGTCCTGTCCATAAAGTGAAATCTTTGCCTTATCATCGGTTCCAATAATCCAAACACCGACCTCCTTAAGCTTTTCCAAACAACGGGCTAAATTGGTTACCGTTACTAACTGGATTGATTCGGCGGCACCACTCGCTACTTTTCTGACTGTTTGATTTAACGTTACGGATTTATCCTTTGGAGTAATAACCACATCAACACCTGCCGCATTAGCAGTTCTTAAACAGGCGCCCAAATTATGGGGATCCGTCACACCATCAAGAATAAGCAAGAATGGAGAAGTAAGAGATTTAATGTGCTCGTACATGTCTTGCTCAGACAATATATTATCCGAGGCAGTACTTCCTCGCTTAATAACTGCAACGACGCCCTGGTGCTTCCCATCTGTTTTCTTATCTAAGTCGGCTTTGTCCGTTTCTAAAATTGGAATACCCTGTTCAGCGGCTAGGGAAAAAATAATTTCCATGCGCTTATCCTTACGCCCAGCTTGAACTAACACTTGAGCGACATGTCCTGCCTGGTGCTTAAGTAATTCTCGGACGGCATGCAATCCATGGAAAATTTGTCCGTTCATATACTAATTTCTATCTCTTCCACGTTTAGCTGATATCTGTTTAGCTTTATTTTTCTTGGCATTGTTCTTATTAGAGTTGCCACTTTTCTTCTCAAAAGTGGGATTTTGGCTCGATTTGCTATTGGCTCTTTTATTTCTACTTAGCTTTGATTTCTTTTGTGTTGTTTTTTCAGAAGATTTGACTGTCTCGTGATTGGCACCTGATTTTGTTTTTCTTAATTTTTCGCTTTTTAGTTTTCTGGATTTTGATGAAGCCTGCTTCTTATTCCATTTCGAAGTACTTTTCTTAAAGCCTTTCGCTTGTAGCTCAATTTTCTTTTCTTCAATGTCTACTCTTACGACTTTGACCTCTAATCGATCACCCAAACGATAAACCTGTTTACTTCTTTCTCCTTCCAGGCAATGCCTAACCGGATCGAAGTGATAGTAATCATTGCTGAGTTCCGAAATGTGCACCAAGCCTTCTATATAAATATCATCGAGCTCAACAAATAGACCAAAACTTGTCACGGAAATAATGGTACCAAAGAACTCATCTCCGACATGGGAAAGCATGTATTCACACTTCAACCAATCAATTACGTTGTAACTCGCCGCATCGGCTCGCCTCTCTGCTGCGGAACAAATTACACCAAAACTATCCATTTCAGAGGCACCATAAGGGTAGATCTTTTTCTTATCCAGTTTGTTGGCTAATTCGTGTTTCTGTAGATGTGCGCCAGGCTTATTTCGAATCAGGTGGCGAATTGCCCTATGCACTAATAGATCCGGATAACGGCGAATAGGTGAAGTAAAGTGTGTGTACTCTGGAAACCCCAGCCCGAAGTGGCCAATGTTGTCTGGCTGATAAACTGCTTTCATCATCGACCTAATAAGCAGGGTCTGCAGCAATTGCCGATCTGGACGCTTTGCCACAACAGTAAGTAACCGGGAATAATCTTCAGGTGTCGGTTTCTCACCTCCTCCTAAATGGAGATCCAGCTCAATTAGAAATTCTCTAACATTTTTTAATTTATCGAGATTGGGGCCTTCATGAGTGCGGAATAATGTTGGAATTTCATTCTGCTCTAACAAGCGCGCAGCAGCGATATTCGCACACAACATGCATTCTTCAATTAAACGATGGGCATCGGTTCTCTCAACTGGAATGATTTCTTTAATTTTTTGGTCTTTCCCAAATACTATGCGTGTTTCTGGGGACTCAAAATCCATCGCCCCATCATTTTCTCGGGAAGTTCGTAGCGACTTGTAAAGTGAATAAAGGCTTTCGAAATGCTGAATTAAGGGTTTATGTTTCACCCGTAATCTTTGCCGCACTTTCTCAAGAGTCTCATTAGCAGAAGTCTGTAGAATATCTGCAACTTCCGTATATGTCATTCGTCCATGAGAATGTATAACGGCCTCATAAAAGTTGAAGCCGGTCATTTTGCCGTCTGCTGATATCTCCATTTCACAAACCATCGCCAGCCGATCGATCTTCGGTTTTAATGAGCACAATCCGTTTGACAATGCTTCAGGCAGCATCGGAATTACGTGACCAGGGAAATAAACTGAGGTTCCGCGATTAATAGCCTCTTTATCTACCGCGCTATCTATTTGCACATAATTTGACACGTCAGCGATGGCGACATACAAGGTCCAGTTTCCACGTTGATGCTGGTGCGCAAAAACAGCATCATCAAAATCTTTTGCATCCTCACCATCAATAGTAACAAAGGGAATGTCTCGTAAATCAAACCTGTTAATAGTGTCTTTATCATCTACTGAATTTGGTAGTTTTGCTGTTTCTTCTTTAACCCCCGCTGGCCATTTATGCGGCAAACCATGACTACGTATGGCAACTTCAATCTCTAGCCCAGGCGTGCTGTGATCGCCCAAGACTTCGGTAACAGTGCCGATCGCTTTGCGTCGACGGCTTGGATATTCCGAAATTTGAGCAACAACAAACTCACCACTTTTAGCTTCGCCCATCTGTTTCTCTGGTATAAGAATTTCGTGACCGATGCGTTTATTGTCAGCAACTACTACACCGAAACCTGACTCCAGAAAAAATCTACCTACAATTTGCTCATGGCGCCGTTTAAGTATTTCAACGACGGTCCCTTCTTTTCTGCCACGATTATCGAAACCATTCAGTCGCGCCAGCACCTGATCACCATCAAATAGTTTTTCCATCTCACGAAGGCTCAGAAACAAATCTCCTGATCCGTCTTCAGGTATTAAATAACCCACTCCATCCTTTGTGCCTTGCACAACTCCTTTTATTAAATCCATGTGTGTAGCTAGTCCATAGGCTCCTTTTCGATTACTTATAATTTGTCCATCCCGACTCATCGCGATAAGTCGCCGTCGCAGCCCCTCTATTCTTTCTTCTTCATTTAGCTCGAGCTGTTTGCACAGCTTAGAAAAAGATGCGGGCGCACCCAAGTCTTCCAGATGTTCAAGAATAAATTCTCGACTAGGTATGGGGTTCTCGTACTTCTCCGACTCGCGAGATGCGAACGGATCAGAAGACTTACGGGATTTAGGCATTAACAGGAAAACGAATGATCATTCAACGTCAAGTATACACATGGAACCCAATATTGTCTGTGACAATTAAATAAAGTTGCCAGAATTTACAACCCTCACCCGGTCAACCTCTTGGCCAATTAATACCATTTTCAGGGGTTAAAAATGCATAGTCTTTGCTTGTTTAAGTTTTTACTGTAAAACTATTGACTGTATAGGAACTATAAAATAAGAAGCGCCTGTTCATGCCTTCAACTACTAGAAACTGGATCTTTCGCCACACAATCAATGCCCGTATCTGCCATTGGATTATGGTGGTTTCTTTTTTTTATCTGCTCTACAGCGGAATCATGATATTTCTACATTTCCCTGAGTTGTATTGGGGAAAGGTTGGGTTTCAAGGCTACCCAGCTATTTTCAGGCTGGAAGATTGGGGTATTTCTTGGGAGCGGGCCGAAGAACTAGGTGATCGTCGCTGGGGTCGCAATTACCATTACCTATTCGCTTGGGTATTCGTAATTAACGGCATGATTTACTTGATTTGGAATGGCTGGCAAAAAAAGTTTTACCAAAAGATGCTACCAACAAGAGAACAACTTTCAATTAGAAATCTAAAGTCAGAATTTGCGCGGCATTTACAATTAAAAGCAGCAAAAGGAGAGTCGGATGCTAGCTATAATATTTTACAGAAAGTTTCCTATTTGTTTGTTTTGTTTGCTCTGTTTCCGTTTATGATTATTAGCGGATTTGCTCAAATGCCAGCATTCACTGCAATTTCTCCTGAGCTAATTGATTTGTTTGGAGGTAGGCAAACTGCTCGAACATTACACGTAATTTGCTCACTCCTCTTAGTAGTTTTTGTATTTGTGCATCTTGTTGAAATGATAATTGCGGGGGCAGTAAATCAACTGCGGTCGATGTTCATCGGCAAGTATGAAATCCATTCAGAAAATGCTGAGGAATCATTATGAGTACGAAAAAGACTCTTCAAAACATCAATGAAATCAAGTTAACCAGAAGACAACTAATGTCTGGATCTGGAGCACTTGGCGGCTTTTTGCTTACTGGCTGCGACACCCAGTTTTATAAACCACCGATTATAAGAGAAGGCTTTATGGGTGTTGCTGACGTGATGACGATGGCGAGTCAAAGAATGCTGTTATCGAATCAGCAATTAGTGCAAGAACACGACGCTAGCGAAATTACAAAGAATTTTCCCGTATGGAATCAGAGCAACCCCGATGATGAGGAATACCAACGATTGCGTGCAGGAAACTACGCAGATTGGCGCTTGTCTATTACTGGGTTAGTCAATAATCCTATATCGCTTTCCCTCGAAGATCTAAAGCGCATGCCGCGGCGCACACAAACTACTATGCACATTTGTGAACAAGGCTGGTCAGCAATCGCCCAATGGACTGGAGCACCATTAATGTCTGTTATTGAGGCTGCTGGTGGAGTCACAACAGAGGCGAAATACATTATGATTGATGCCTACGGTGGTTGGTACGAAGGTTATGACATGTTTGATGCAGTGCATCCTCAAACTATTCTCGCCTATGGAATGAATGGAAAAGATATTCCTTTAGGCAATGGTGCTCCCGTGCGCTTGCGCGTCGAGCGCCACTGCGGCTACAAACAGCTAAAATTTATTAAATCAATTCAAGTGGTTTCGTCGGTTGAAGATTTTGGAAGAGGCACTGGCGGATTAAATTCAGACTTTGGTTTTCATTGGTATGCTGGAGCCTAAGTAGTGCCATGAAGAAATTATCCAATTTAAGCCGGTCTATCGAAGGGAAAGTAGTTTTTATAACAGGTGCCGGCAGCGGCATGGGACGTGCAACTGCAAAATTGTTTGCGGAATATGGTGCTAAGATTGCGGCTAGTGATTTGAACGAATCCGCCGTTTCAGAAACAGTAGAGCAAATATTACAAGCAGAATGTGAAGCAAAAGCCTGGCAACTGGATGTCACAGATGCGCGCGCAATCGAAAGTTGCATAACAGAAGCAGCCTTAAGCTACGGCGGGATAGATGTGTTAATTAATAATGCCGGAGTGTCATTAAGAACTCCTATCGATGACGAAGATTATGAGGAAAGGTTCGCGAAAAGTATCAGTGTCTTACTAACCTCACACACTCGCACAGTTAGAGCTGCCCTGCCCTATCTACGAGAATCGAAATCGCCCCGAATTATCAATATCTCTTCGACCGAAGGATTGGGTGCCAGTCCTGGCAATAGCCCATACACTTCTTCAAAACATGGTGTCATTGGATTAACTCGTTCACTCGCTGCAGAATTAGGCAAAGAAGGCATTACAGTAAATGCTATTTGCCCGGGGCCTATACTAACGGGAATGACTGATTGGATTCCTGAAGAAGAGCGAGAAATCTATTCACGTCGTCGTATAGCATTAAGACGTTATGGTGACCCTGAAGAGGTCGCCCATGTAACTTTAAGCTTGGCACTGCCTGCAGCTTCTTATGTTACCGGAGCAGCCATTCCCGTCGATGGCGGCCTGACCATACGCCGAGGCTAGCTTTTCAGATAAATCCCTCTATTCTCGCAAAGAAATAGTTATACAAAATTAGACATTTCAAGTAATTGATCTGCCTTACTAAAAAGGAAGGGGTTACAGTAAGTCTAATTTCCACGCACTGAAAAATTAAAATACCCTGAATATACAGTCGGGTCATCACCCACCACAGTTCTCCATTCCACGCTGTAGTCACCGGCAGTCACCGGATCCATGATTTCAATCATAAGATCATCCGCAGCCATTGTATGAAGCCCTCGAAGCTGGTGCTCGCCGCTTGGTCCAACTAGCTTTAAACTACTTCGAGCCACATCTGGCAATGCGTCGTAGAAAAGCCGAAGGGTTCTAGGTGCCCGAGTCAACTCGCTATTTCTTTCTGGCTCTGCTCTCAACAAAGGCGAATAATCTCTTTCGCTTACGCAGGTAGACAGAATCGAACATAGAAGTGAAGCAGTTATGATATGAATTAATCTTCGCATTGATTACTCTTCGAGCCTGGTGGAACAAGTGTACTACCTCCGCGAGAAAAATAAACCGGAAAGAGGCGTACAATTTTTTGAAATAAGTCGCTCAATTTTTGCGCTTTTTAAAAAAATCTACTTTTTAACAAAGAGGGGCGGGGTTAAGTGAGTAGAGAATCTATTCACCTTGTGATTTGGGAAACAGCTTTTTTAGTATTTGTTTCGCTGTTTTTGAACTTGAGAAAGTTCTTTTGCAAACTGATCAAGCTTCATTCGGATCTCGTCTTCCTTCAGCTTTTTCAAATAAAGACTATCGCTGTCAAATTCTACCTCTTTCAGCCTTTCACTTTTAGTCCCTTCGACCACTACACGAGCGAGTTTACTCATTCGATTTAGCTCCAGCTATGCTAAGTGAATTATCAATATTTAAAATGTGATTTTCTTAAATGCCTCTGTGTTATTTGCTAAATTTCAAGCAAAGCACAAATTTAATTTTTTTAAAAACCGCTGTTTTTTTTGCGATTTTATAGATCACATATCGAGCCTATTTCCGAATCTTGCCCTGTAAATTCAACAAGTTAGCGGACACTTAGGAGCGCAACATATAGTGTTAGTCGACCAAAGTCAAACAATATCTAGTGATTTAAGCTAGTTTTCAGTAGTCTTCAAAATAGACAAATAAAGTGGTGTACCGGCCCCCTCCAATTAAAGCTTAATGCCAACAAAATAATAAACGTTTGTATATCTGATACTTAGAGAATTTATTTGATATTAAACTTTTCAATATAAAGGACAGCCAATTGTATATTAAAGGACATCCATTTAATTTTGCTTATAAATTGATCAACATAAATTGAATAATGTTTAAGAAGGGATTTTTTTAAACAGATCTTCTCTGTTAATTTAGAAATATCGCTGCTAATTAAGTCAGTATGTGAAAATGATGCTAGGGTAACTAAAATGGAGGCTTATAAATTTTTTAAGAAGTTATCTATAAATGGTTTTCACGTGCCGTATAACAATCGAGCTGAATGTAAACCTCTAATCCATTTATTTGGATATTTAAATTCTACACCCGCTTTAATTCGACTTTTATGGTATTCAATCAGAGAAGTTTCACTTCCCGCTGCTATAGCGTAATGTCGATGGAAATATTTCACACTTTTTAGCCAGGAGTCAGCTGAGATACCTATTCGTTGCAAGACAAGTTGTCTATCCTCGAAGACATTTATTGCTTTGTCAGAATTAGGGTCCAGTAACTTCAAAGCTTTGCTTGTTGATTCCAATAATGCGAAATAACTTTGTTGAGATAATGATATTGGCTCATCACTCAAGCCCGGCATATCTGTAAATTGCTTAAGAACAGATTGCTTTCTAGTCGATTGGCGGCCTACTAAATGCTTTGTAGAACGACGTGTTAATAATCGATTTTGGCGATAACTTCGGTTTTTTACTTTCTTTGCATGATTTATCAATCGTTCCTGGATAGAAGTAAAATCACTCTTGTCGAGAGAGTCACTGACTCCAGCACGAATTGGGTTGAGGTCTACATAAGCCATACATGTTACCAATGCTTTCTCATCTAGAAGTGCTTGGCTCTTAAATCGACCTTCCCAAAATCTTCCCCTGCAGTCATCTTCTTTATTTGCTCTACGGGCGACATGTTCGTTCAGGCAGCGCATGAACCAACTGATGTCTGATAATCGTTCTCGCCACAGTGTCACTTGCTGCTTCATCTGCCTCTGAGCAGCACGACTCTTGGAATTTTGACGTAATGTTTCTAGGATAGCCACATTACGTGGAAACATCTTGGTCCAACGCCGAATGACTTCTTTATCACTCCAAGTACTCGCTTTTTCCTGATCTACGAACAACACTAAATGATAATGATCGCTCATAACTGCATAGGCACAAACATCAATTGCGAAGCTCGCCGATAATTGTTTTATACACGAAACTAACCACTGTTTGCGATGATCAAAATTTTGACCAGTGATTGGATCGTCACCACAGAGATGCGCACGACGAACACAACGAGAAATGCAATGGTAATAGGGCGTATCATCGAGTGATATTTGTTGGTTACGCGCTCGTGTCACAAATTATCCAGTAAAATATTAACTGCCAATTTTTGGCGAGGAGCGATGATTGTAGAGTGTTTGTAGTACTATGCAAGGCATTGTTATTTAACGTTTTTGTGACACTGACACATATAATACAGATTATTTTAGAGGGGTTTTGGCATGAGAATTGGAGTTGATCTTGGTGGAACTAAGATCGAAGGCATTGTGTTAGCGGACGATGGCACAGTCAAAGATAAAATTCGTATTGACACTCCGGCTGAAAATTATATGAGTACGATTCATTCCGTTTGTGAATTAATTAAACAGCTACAAGCAATAGACAGACTAACAGTTGGTATAGGAACTCCCGGCGCATTGACATTTCCTGACGAGGTAATGAAGAATTCTAATTCAGTATCTTTAAACGGTCGCTCACTGAAAAAAGACATTGAAACTATTCTTGGTTATCGAGTCCGCATCGAAAATGATGCGAATTGTTTTGTGCTCTCAGAAGCTCATTATGGAGCGGCGAAGAAAGTAAAAACTGTATTTGGTGTAATTTTGGGTACTGGATGTGGCGGAGGTATCGTTATTGATAAGAGGTTGCTGACAGGGCCAAATAGCATTGCCGGCGAGTGGGGGCATAACTCTATTCCTGTTTCGGTTCATGAGCTAATTGACGGCGATCGAATTTGTCATTGCGGCCGCATTAATTGCATTGAAACAGTGCTTTCAGGGCGTGGTTTACAGCAATCTTATTTCGAGCAGACTGGTAAACAAGCGAATCCCAAAAGTATTTGCCAACAAGCTCAAGCAAATGATGATGGAGCAAAAGAATGTCTTAAGCGTTATTCCATGCAATTAGCCCGTTGTCTATCTACTATTATTAATATCTTAGATCCACACATGATTGTACTCGGCGGTGGGCTTTCCAATATCTCTGCATTATACGACCTGGTGCCAAAAGAACTGGCCGGGCATGTTTTTACTGATGATGCTAAGACGCTACTTGCAAGACCTAGATTTGGAGATGCTAGCGGAGCATTGGGAGCGGCCTGCCTTTGGGAGGTAAATGACTAGAGTCTGCTATAGGTTTTATGTGCTAAAAGGGTGATGTAGGATGATAGTATCTTCGCGGTCAGGACCGGTTGAGATTATGTCTACCGGCACTCCCACAGTATCCTCAATGTACTTTATATAGTTTCTAGCGTTATGTGGTAAATCATCGAGCGATTTCGCACCAGACGTAGACTCGCTCCAGCCTGGCAGTTCTTCATATATTGGTTCCAAGTTTTTGAACAGATCAACATCCATCAAGGAGCTAGAGGTATTCTCTCCTACTCCTTTATAACCAGTGCAAATTTTCACGCTCTCCAACCCATCTAAAACATCTAGTTTAGTAAGGCAGATACCAGAAACACTGTTGATCCGCATAGCAAATGCCACAGAGGCGGCGTCAAACCAGCCACAGCGCCTGTCCCGTCCAGTAGTCGCGCCTTTTTCTGCTCCTACTGTTGCGAGATGCTGGCCCACGTTGTCAAATAGCTCAGTGGGGAATGGGCCAGATCCCACACGAGTGGTGTAGGCTTTGGTAATTCCGAGCACATAATCTAAATAGAGTGGGCCATAACCACTACCTGTAGCAGTCCCACCTGCAGTAGTATTCGAAGAGGTTACAAACGGATAGGTTCCGTGATCAATATCTAGCAATGAACCCTGTGCACCCTCAAAAAGTATATTGTTACCGGCTTTGCGATGACTATGCAAAATATCGATTGTGTCAGCAATCATTGGGCGAGCTTGCTCGGCAAAACTTAGACAGTCGTCATGGGCTCGCTGAAATTCAACAGGATCAGATTGAAAATACTGTTGCAACAGGAAATTATGGAAACTAAGTAGCTCTCTAAGTTTTTCAGCAAACTGTTTTTCATTTAGAGTTTCCGCTAAACGTATTCCTCGACGAGCAACTTTGTCTTCATAGGCTGGACCAATACCTCTGCCGGTTGTACCAATTTTATTTCTACCCTTTTTTACTTCTCTCGCTTGATCCAAAGCTATGTGACTTGGAAGTATCAATGGACAAGCACCACTGATGCTAAGTCGTTCGCGAACTGGAATACTGCGCTCTTCCAATTCAGTAATCTCTTTCATTAGAGCTTCCAGACTCAAGACAACGCCATTGCCAATGACGCAGTTAACTTCTTCTCGGAGTATTCCCGACGGTAATAAATGGAGAACTGTTTTCTCGCCACCTATAACAAGAGTATGACCCGCATTGTGGCCTCCTTGGAATCGAGCAACTACTGCCACTTGATCTGTTAGTAGATCAACAATCTTTCCTTTCCCCTCGTCACCCCATTGGGTTCCAAGCACTACTACAGATTTTGCCATCTCTCGCTACTCAGTGAGCTTTGTTGATAGAGAAAATTAATTACTGTGAATCGACTTCCCAAACACCTTTTTTCAGTACTAGTTGTCGATCACAATTCATTTCTGATTGAGATTTCTTGTCCAATGGTGTTCCAGTGAGATTTACAATGACAATCTCACCTTCTCGTCGTAACTTGTTAATCGATTCTTGCAATCCCACATCATTAAGATCCGGAGCAAGAATGCCGGCTCTTTGCTGGCATGTTTTCGCTGAGAGTTTTGCCAACACTTTTAGATCGCTATCAAACCCAGATGCTGGACGCGCACGACCAAATACTTCGCCAATGTGGTCATAGCGGCCACCTTTAGAGACCGCCCTCCCATAACTCGGTGTATAGGCCGCGAAGACAATGCCCGTGTGATACTCGTAACCCCGAAGCTCACAAAGGTCGAAACACAATACAATGTTGGGAATACGTTGCTTAACTCCCTTAACGATTGCTACCAACTCTTGTAGTTCGGTCTTAACACTTTCTGGGGCATCAGCGAATACGGTAATAGCGTCTTCTAAAGTTTTTTCATCACCGGACAGCTTAGAAAGGCCTTTCAACATATCACGCAAATTTGAATCTTCGAGTGAAGCTCCTAGAACTTCATCGATTTCATCGTATGCTTTACGCTGCATAGCCTCGAACAAAGACTTTTCAGTATCTGTATCCATATTTGCTTCAAGCACGAGAGATCTGAAAATGCCTACATGACCTAGCACGATATGAATATCAAGAATTTCAAGCGCGCTAAGTGTCTCATGCATTAGACAGATTAATTCGATGTCACAGGCTTCGCCTGAATGACCATAGAGTTCAGCGCCGATGCGGATAGGGACTCTAGAAGTCATAATTCCTCTCGGCTTTGTATGCAGAACATTATCTGCATAACAAAGTCTGACTGGGCCTTCACGATTTAAGCGATGCGCATCAATACGCGCTACTTGAGGGGTAATATCCGCCCGAATACCCATCATCTGACCACTGAGCTGATCAGTAACTTTGAAGGTGTGTAAATCCAAATCGTGAGAGGATCCAACCAACAAAGAATTTAAAAATTCTATAAGTGGTGTAATAACTAATTGGTAGCCCCATAACTCATACAAATCCAAAAGTTGTCGGCGCAGCGATTCAAGCTTATAGGCTTCAGCAGGTAGAATTTCTTCAACCCCGTCTGGAAGTAGCCACCTTTTTGCGTCAGTCATAATGTGTCCGTTAATCGAACGATTGTTTGTTAATTAATGATTAGAAGAAGCATAGTTCCGATTAACATGATGGCCAAGCCAAAGAATCGAATAGTCCTATCATCAACCTCATACAAATATTTTATTAGATTTCGATAGCGGTTAGGTGCAATAAAAGGCAGTACCCCCTCTATCACCAAAATCAAACAAAATGCTATCGCAAGTTCATCTAACATATTTCGCACACCTCAAACCAGCTTGGCCCAAAGAGCATTTTGCGAGAACGCAGCCCTAAAGAACCTGAGCCACAAATTTGCAACTCAGGTTCGATTTCCTGTTCGGGAATATTTCTTAGCTCTAGCCGCTAACTTTTCTCGCGGCGCTACTTACTTTAGATTTTTACTGGACCGTGAGCCCACCTTTCAAATATTTGAAATAGTCACTGTCAGGATCAAGCAACAGCACATCGTTCTTGGAACTAAAGGTTTCACGATAAGAATTCAGACTTCGCGTAAAAGCAAAAAATTCTTCGTCCTTGGAATAGGCTCCAGCGTAGATTGAAGTTGCGTCTGCATCTCCTTGGCCACGAATTTGCTCTGCATCGCGATAAGCTTCTGCTTCATAGATAACAACTTGGCGATCTGCATCTGCACGGATGCCAATGGCAAGCTCATCCCCTCTTGATCGTATTTCCTGTGCTTCTCGATTTCTCTCTGTAATCATGCGGTCATAAACTGACGAGCGGACATCATCGGGCAAATCGATTCGCTTCACACGCACATCGATAACTTCTATGCCGATATCAGCAGCAGTTGATTCATTAAGCTCAGAAGTTAAATCCAGCATTAACTGATCACGTTCACCTGCGACTACTTCGATAAGTGTGCGTGTGCCGATCTGATCACGCAGGCCATCATTGATTCGCTGAGCTAATAAGCTACCCGCAGCTGTGACATTTCCTCTTGTGGATATATAAAATTGCCCTACATCAATGACCCGCCATTTAGCATAGGAATCAACGTCCAATGCTTTTTGCTCAAGGGTTAGAAACCTTTGAGGGGTAGCATCTTCAGTCTGAATTCGTGCATCAAATTTACGTACATTGTTCACCCAAGGAATCTTTACATGCAGACCTGGCTGGATGTCAGCGTTCACTAACTCACCAAACTGAAGCATTACTGCTCTTTCAGTTTCTTTAACAACGAAAAGGGTATTGCTTAGTAAAAATACGGAAATAAATAAAAACCCTACTGTGAGTAAATTCTTCATGGTCTACCCCCTCGGCCACTATTCGTTAAACGTGATCTATCAACTGCGGTATTTGAAGGCCCTTGCAAATAGGGTGCAAGATCATCAGCAAGATCTTGCCATTCTTGAGAGGTACGTGGCCTTGCAGTAGAGGAACCACTCTGCTCGAGAATTTTATCGAGAGGCACATAAAGCATATTATTACCACCTTCGACATCGATCATGATTTTGCTACTGGCGGTCATTACGTCTTGAAGAGAATCGATATACAGCCGCTGTCGAGTTACTGCTGGCGCTTTAGTGTATTCAGTTAATAGCTGATCGAAACGCGAGGCATCACCCTCAGCAACCGCGATAACTTCTTCTCGATAGGCGTTTGCCTCCTCCATTTGGCGCTGAGCTTGACCTCTAGCTTCTGGGATCACACGATTGGCATATTGTTGCGCCTGATTCTGCACTCGCTGCTCATCCTCTCGTGCACGAATAACGTCATCGAAAGCAGCACGCACTGCGTCCGGTGGCTGAGCATCAACTACATTTATCCGACTTACAAAAATACCAGTGTTGTAAACATCCATGTAGTCTTGCAATCGCTCTGAAACATCTGCCGCCACCCGGTCTCGACCAGTGGTAAGAATTTGTTCCATAGTATTACCACCCACTACGTGGCGAATAGCAGATTCGGCTGCATTATCGAGGCTAAGCTCAGGATTTTGAACCGCGATTACATATTTAACCGGATCTTGAATTAAGTATTGAACAGTCACTTCAATGTCGATAATGTTTTCATCAGTGGTCAACATAGCCCTATTTTGATAGGTTTTGTCGTTCAATTCTGAAACGTTGACTAGACTCACTTCGTCAATGAGGGGTGGATTCCAATGCAGTCCAGGTTCTGGAGTCGCATCGAGTACTTCACCGAATCGCAGTACAACACCGCGCTCTGCTTCATCGACAATATAAAATCCCATGAAGCCCCATACCACGAGGACGACAACAACTAAGCCAGCAACCAATCCTCCAGAAACACCTCTCGGTGCTGAAGTAGGCCCGCCACTATTGCCGGAGCTACTATTGCCAGACCCTCCAAAGAGATTGTTAAATTTCTTCGTAAGGTTCTTAATTACTTCGTCAATGTTAGGTGGCCCCTGGTCACCACCACGACGACCACCGCCCCATGGATCGTTGTCGTTACCGTTATTGCCAGGTTCATTCCAAGCCATTGGTATCTCCATAGCTTTCAAGGACATAAAAAGTCGATATTAGCTAATAATAATGAATTAACACAGCATTTTACAAAGTTAAAAAGCCCTGGATTCAGTAGATTAAGCGGTCCGCGCCTGTTCTTTCGCAACCCAAACTGGGTCTGAAGACTCTATTAATTCCGGGGTTTGTTCAAGTACTGCACCTTGTCGCATCAAGCGTTCCAGCTCCTGTTTAGGTAAGCGGATTTCGAGATGATAAAAACCACTTTCATCGATACGTTCGTCTTCGATGAAACCTTTTTCGTATAACTTACTTCTCAGACGGGTTTGCTCTGGAGCAATGCGTATTGTTTCCGACACTAAAGATCCTGCCAGAATCTCACTCACAGCTCGAAGCAGCAGATCAATGCCGATTCCTTTTTGCGCTGAAATCCAAACTCGCTTAGGAATTTGATTTTCGTCATACTCAATCTCAGGCTTGGTTTTCTCTAACAAGTCAATTTTGTTAAGTATCTGTAACTGCGGTACTGACTCAGCACCAATTTCCTTAAGTACATTATTTACTTCATCGATATAGTCTATGTGAGATTCATGCGCACAGTCGATGATATGTAACAATAAATCCGCCGAAGCAGTTTCTTCTAGGGTTGCTCTAAACGCCTCAACCAATTGATGTGGAAGATGACTGATAAACCCAACTGTATCAGCTACTATAGCACCGCCAAAGTGTGGTAGCTCTACCCGTCTTAAAGTCGAGTCTAATGTGGCAAACAATTGGTCCGCAGCATAAGCTTCCGCATTCGTTAAGGCATTAAATAGGGTAGATTTACCAGCATTGGTGTAACCCACCAAAGACACTGTAGGAATTTCTGCCCGGCTTCGTGACCGTCTACCCTGTTCCCGCTGACTGCGAACTTTCGCTAAGCTTTTTCTAATAGACTTAATACGCTGGCCTATCATTCGTTGGTCTAGCTCAAGTTGAGTTTCCCCTGCTCCCCGCAAACCAATACCCCCTTTCTGCCTGTCGAGGTGAGTCCAACCCCTCTTCAGTCTTGTGCTGAGATGTTGAAGCTGAGCCAACTCCACTTGCAATTTACCTTCATGACTTCGTGCTCGCTGAGCAAAAATATCAAGGATTAATCCAGTCCGGTCTAGCACACGACAATGTAATTCTTTTTCCAAGTTGCGTTCCTGACTTGGCGATAAAGCGTGATTAAATAAAACTACTTGTGCTTTATGTGCGCGAACAGCAGAAGCAATCTCTTCAAGTTTACCGCTGCCTACAAAATAATTTGGTGAGGGCTGTTTGCGAGCGCCAGAGATGAATTCTACTGGCAGAGCACCTGCCGACAAGGCAAGTTCTTCAAATTCGATGGGATCCTCCTGTTCCTTGTCAGATTCGATCGAGAGTTGAACTAGAATTGTGACCTCGCCAGTCTCTGGCCTTTCAAAAAACAAACATTATCCTCAATTTGTACTGTCATATCTAGAATCAAGCATTTCCAAGCTCGCCACCTTCCTCATCCTGTACTTCGCTTCCCGCCATAGGAATTTTAACCATTCGAGCAGGCACAACTGTGGAAATAGCATGCTTGTAAACCATCTGGCTTACCGCATTTTTTAACAGAATCACAAATTGATCAAATGATTCAATCTGGCCTTGTAGCTTAATTCCACTAACCAAATAGATGGAAACCGGAATGCGCTCTTTGCGAAGCACATTTAAAAAGGGGTCCTGCAGTGTATGCCCTTTGGACATTGATTTTCTCCTCGCAATCTCCAATGCTATCTATTGTGGCAAGAGCCCAGTGCTTAAATAGCTAATATGTTTCTGGACCCAATTGTGACTAGTAAAGCAAACCGACCACAATCGTTTATATTGAGATAGATTCCACATATTTCAAGACGTTATCGATGGATTTATCTGATGGGTCATCCAAACTTCGCAGATTTTCCCAACTACGAAGCCAGGTTAATTGATGCTTTGCTAACTGCCTGGTGGCAATAATACTCCTTTCTACCATGGCGTCATAGCTTAAATCTCCAGCCAAATGCTGCCAAACCTGCCTGTATCCTACTGATTTTATTGAAGGAAGCGTCTCATTGAGATCGTTGCGCCGAAACAACTCGGACACCTCTTCTAATAGTCCTTCAGCTAACATTTGTCGAAATCGTATTTCTATTTTTTGATGCAATAGTTCTCGGTCTGCGGGCTGAATGGCAAAGAAATGCAAATTAAATGGTAATGATTCATTCTCTTGAGCCCTTCGAGCTTGATCTTCGATATAAAATTGGCTCATTGGTTTGCCAGATATCAGGTAAATTTCTAATGCTCTCTGCAGTCTTTGCGGGTCATTTGGGTGAATGCGAGCTGCGGATTTTGGATCCACACGTTCTAGCCATTGATGAACTTCTTCCCAGCCTTTCTCTTTTGCTATGGAATCGATCTCTACTCTAACCTCAGCATCAGCTTGAGGCATCGCAGCCAAACCATCTCGAAGCACTTTGAAATACAACATAGTCCCGCCAACTAGTAGTGGAGTTTTTCCCGCGCTAAGGATATGGGTAATTTCATGAAGTGCGTCTACCCGAAAATCTGAAGCCGAATAGGGCTCACTTGGATCTTTAATGTCCAATAATCTATGAGGCGCTTCATTTAAAGTGGCCGTGTCAGGTTTCCCTGTACCGATATCCATACCCCGATATACTTGCGCTGAGTCAACATTAATTATGTCAAAACCAAACCGCTGCACTAGCTCCACTGCCATTCCAGTTTTGCCAGAAGCAGTCGGCCCCATTAGACATAAAACATTAGGTTTTGAATTGGAAGGATTCACGATAGTTGTAAAGTGGTTAGAAAATAGTCGCGTTTTTACTGGCCACGTAAAAAAAGTTTATCTAGTTCATCCAGACTCTGATAAATCCACGTCGGGCGACCATGATTACATTGACCGCTGCGCTCTGTGACTTCCATGTCTCTCAGTAACGCATTCATTTCAGGAATGGTTAGATGGCGATTTGCACGAACTGAACCGTGGCATGCCATAGTCGAAAGAAGGTCATCTTGATGGGATTGAATTCGATCACTACTGCCGAATTCCAAAACATCTGATAAAACATCCCGTACCATCTGCTCAACATTAGAGTCTTTTAAAATCGACGGAATTTGACGAATGACTATTGCCTGATCGGAGGCTCGCTCAATCTCAATACCAAGATTCAAAAGAACTAGTTGTTGAGTTTCAGCACAGTTCGCTTCAGCTTGACTCACAGCGATAGACAGGGGAACCAACAATGGTTGCATCTTTAATTCTTCATTTTGGCAAGCAAACTTCATTCGCTCATAGGTAATTCTTTCATGGGCTGCATGCATATCGACAAGGATTATGCCTTCCTTATTCTGAGCTAGAATATACACGCCATGCAATTGTGCTATGGCATAACCAAGCGGCGGTATTTCTGCATCGTCCGCCCCTAATTTTTCCATAGCTGCAAGGTGATCTTTTACATCAGTTTGCCATGTAGACGAGTTGTAACTGTTTGTCTGATAACTTAATTCATTCGATTCTTTAAGTGCCAGTGGACTCTGGTAAGCAAATGCCTTAACGCCTTCCTGCGGACTATTTGGGAAATTTTGTAAGCCAAGTGATGGCGTTGAACTATTACCTGTCATTTGGTCAGATGGTGTCACTTTTGCCAGTGCCTTGTGCAAAGAACTAAAAAGAAAGTCGTGAACCAGCCTGCTGTCTCTAAAACGAACTTCATGCTTTGTAGGATGCACATTTACGTCAACTAGGGATGGATCCAATTCGAGGTAAAGCACGTATGCGGGGTGGCGACCGTGAAACAAAACATCCCGATAAGCTTGCTTGACTGCATGAGCAACCAATTTATCGCGAATGATGCGTCCATTAACATAAAAGTACTGCAGATCGGCCTGGCTGCGGGAAAACGTTGGCAAGCTTACCCAACCCCAAAGTCTCAGACCGGCTCGTTCTAGATCAATATGAACAGAATTTTCTAGAAAGGCTGGACCACAAACCAAACCTACTCGGCGCTGTTGTTCTTGTTCAGATATCGCTGGCAGTAATTTGTGAATACTGCGCTGATTATGTCGCAAGGAAAATTGCACATCGAAGCGGCTAAGGGCAATCCGTTTAACTATTTCGTCGATTCGAGCAAATTCAGTCTTTTCAGTTTTTAAAAACTTTTTCCGTGCCGGAATATTAAAAAATAAATCTCGCACTTCTACAGTAGTTCCGCGGGTATGAGCAACTGGCTCAAGCCGCGCGTCCATATCCTGGCCTGCGGTTTCGACTTTCCAACCATTATCATCCCTGTCACCAATAGCTTTCGACATCATTTTTAAACGGGCGACCGAACTAATGCTAGCTAATGCTTCCCCGCGAAAGCCCATGCTGACTATTGTTTCTAGATCTTCAAGATTTGAGATTTTACTTGTAGCATGGCGACTAAGGGCTAGTACCAAATCGTCTTTGAGAATGCCGCTGCCATTGTCTTTTACTCTAAGTAATTTGACGCCCCCTTGCTCAAGGTCGATATCAACTTTGCCCGCACCGGCGTCGAGACTATTTTCTAGCAACTCTTTTGCTACAGAAGCTGGTCGTTCGACAACTTCTCCAGCAGCAATTTGATTTGCCAGTCTCTGACTGAGTAAATTGATTCGATTCATGTACTAATATGGGTGCGACGTATCAAATTCTCAGTATTGTAGCACTAACATTCTCCCATTCTACGATGAACAGATATTAGAAAGGGTAGGTTGCCAGAAAATCCTAATTTCAAATCTAAATAGTCGGAATTTTTAGTACTTGTCCAACGAGTATCCTGTCGTTGGACAAGTTATTTGCAGCGCGCAATCCCACAAGACTAATTGAATAACGATCTGCGATTCCAGAGAGTGTTTCGCCACTACGGATTGTGTGTTCTGAAATTCTAATTGAACTAGCACCAGGAAGATTTAGAACCTGACCAATCCGAATCGTGTTCGACGAAAGATTATTCAATGATTTAAGTGCGATAGTTGTTAAATCAAAGCGTTGGGCAATAACCGATAAACTGTCTCCAGACCTAACGGTATATGTACCTGGCGTAATGCCATTTTCTTTTTGCCATGCTACTAAAGTATCTTCCGGTGGTGCATCGTAAAAATAGTTCATGATCCCTTGAGCGATAGCTTGAGCCATATTGCGTTGATAGCTCGAAGAATTAAGACGTTTGGCCTCATCTGGGTTAGTGAGATATCCCGTCTCTATCAGCATAGAAGGAATGTCTGGTGAATTAAGTACCTGCAAGGACGCTTGCTGAACCTTATCACGACGCAGTCGCGAAACCCCATCGAGTGATGCCAAAACACTGGTGCCTGCGATTAGGCTTTGCTCCATACTCCATGCCATCTGCAATGAAACCAGGGTTAAAGCTACGTCATCATCTAAGTTACCGATAGCCAAATCACCGCCTACTCCACCCAGCAAATCAGAGCTATTTTCTTTCTCAGTAACGCGCCGTGCATTTTCTCTGTCGGCCCGATCACCAGAAAGAGCATAAATAGTTACGCCATTCGCACGACTGCTGCGAAACCAGTCTGCATGAATTGCGACAAATAAATCTGCTCGACCTTCTCGTGCAATTTGTGGACGGCGCTGTAATTCAACGTAATAATCACCCTCTCTGATCATCACCGGTGTATAGCCAGGAATAGAATCAAAGTAATCTCGCAAATAGCGAGATATTGCCAGGGTCACGTTCTTCTCTTTTATACGGCCATCATAACCTATACTACCAGGATCCTCTCCGCCATGGCCTGCTGATATGGCAACAACGATTTCTCGCTTGGCATCGGAGGAAATGGGACTGATTGGATTTACGACTGGATTCGAAGGGACAGAGCTCGTCGCGCTATCGTAAAGATCAACAACTAATCGATTTCCCAGTTCACTGCTTGGTTGCAAGGTAAAGCTGGATACCTCTATTTGTTTATTCAGATCCAGTACAATTCTTAAGTCATTATCATTTCGAGAGCCACTCCGCATATTTTCGATTGGACTGGAGACAAATTCTAATTCCGAAAGGTCACCAAGTAGTATTGAGTTTTGAATATCGACCACAACGCGATGGGGATTGTCTAAGGTGAATAAGTTATAGGAAACCTCTTCGCTTAAGTCGAAAACTAGGCGTGTATGGTCTGGGGCACGCCACATGCGAACTTCATCAATACTGGCTGCAAAGCTCAAAATTGGCGCGAGCGAAATACTCACAACCGAGATGACTATCCTTAAGTATCTGGAATTACGACGAAAAATCATTCATTCACTGCTGACGAACTTCAACATGTCTATAGGTTTCGGCCTTATTTCCACAATCTTTTGGCTATCTTAAGTCCTTTTTCTGAATGAATTTGACAATTTAACTGGCGTCCCGTTCCTTGAGTTTCAAGATCAATTGTTAAGTCAGCCGCTGGAATTACCCTCGCTCCGCGATTAGGCCATTCGATAATGCACAGATTTGAAGGAGAAAAATATTCTTCAGCACCTAGATATTCTATTTCTTCAGGATCAGCTAATCTGTAAAGATCAAAATGGTAAATATGACACTTAGTAAACTCGTAAGGCTCTATAATGGTATATGTCGGACTTTTTACTGCTCCCTCATAGCCATATCCCCGCATAATTCCACGGGTCAATGTTGTCTTACCTGCACCGAGATCTCCATTCAAATACAAAACTCCGCCGAGTGTTTCAGTACCGATTGCTTTTCCAATAAACTTACTCTGCAAGGAAGCATCAACAAAGGTCGCTCGAGCCAGTTCCTGCCCAAAAGTAATCGTCGCTGCTTCGTCTTCGAGAAACTGTTGGTAGTCTGATATCACAGTTAAGAAAGTGGTTGATTGACTAGTTGTCGAATAAAAGGGAATAGATCGCTCGCTGTCATACCTTTTTCTCCACCGAATTCCATCGCCAAATCTGCTGCCTCACCATGAATAGAAACTCCGCAGCTAAGAGCGGTAGAAAGATCCAAGCCCTGCCCGACTAGGCTTGCAACAATTCCCGTTAATACATCGCCCATTCCAGCGGTTGCCATTCCTGCATTACCTTCTGTACTCAGAAATTTTCTGCTTGAATCCTCACCATCGCATATAAGGCTGCCACTTCCCTTTAGCAGACAAACACCACCCAATAAGTTCGCCAATCTACTCACCGCAGAAAAGCGATCACTTTGTATTTCTTCTGTAGAACAATTAAGCAGGGTTGCTGCCTCACCAGGATGGGGGGTTAATATCCAATTGGACCTTTTTAGCGAAGCTCCAGTCGCTATTCGTTCTGCTAATAAATTTAAGCCATCGGCGTCTACAACGAGCGGTGTACCGCGCGCTTGTTGCGCACTCAAAGCATGTTGGAATAAATGCCGAGACCATTTATTTGTGCCCAGCCCTGGTCCTATTGCTATGGTAGTGGCTTTCTCAAGAAGCACTCCTGGGTCGCTGTTTTCATCCTCAGTACCCCATACCATTAGTTCCGGCTGTCGTGCTAAAAAGGCAGGCCTGTGACTCGAGCGAGTAATTACACTGACTAATCCCGCGCCTGCACGTTGAGCTGCTTCTGCAGCCAATAGAGCTGCACCTCCTAGTCCAACTTCTCCTCCAATTATTACCACATGCCCGTGATTGCCTTTATGCGAAGATAAACGTCTAGGGAAAAGGTCCCGGCTGACATCATTTATATCAATTCTATGAGTAAAAGGTATTGGAGCTGAATCACTTGTATAAATTTCTTCAGAGACCTCTAAGCTAGCAAAGGTTATTTCTCCAGCGAAATCCCTCCCTTCTGCCGTCAACAATCCCTGCTTCATGCCGAGGAAAGTCACTGTTAAATCTGCCTCCACAGCTCTTCCAAAACATTTTCCGGTATCGGCGCTTAAGCCGGAAGGTATATCGACGGCAACGACAGGGCAGCACATAGCATTAATACGTTCTATCGCTAATTGGTAATCGCCCGTTACATCACGGTCGATTCCTGTACCTAATAACGCGTCAACTACAACGGTGTGAGCATGTCCCGCCTCATCTATCTCACTACTTTCAGAAAAGCTGTGAAAAGATGTTTGTTTATCGGAAGCTAATTCAAAAGCAAGTCTGGCATCACCTTTAAGTTGATCACTGTCCTGAAGTTGAATGACCTCTACACCGATACCAGCCCCTTTTGCTAGCGCAGCAAGCGCGTAGCCATCACCACCATTATTGCCGGCACCAACGAATACAATAAGATGGCGAGTCTGTGGCCATCTGTCCCGAATTGCACTAAAAACAACCGCTGCCGCAGTTTGCATAAGTTTAAATCCTGATATGCCTTTGTCTGCAATGGCGATTCGCTCAAGCTCTCGAACTTGGGCTGCTCGGTATAAATTTTTCGGCAACTTAATAGTAAAGTTACTCATAGGAGCGGCCTTAACCCTAGTTGAATTTCTTAATGAGGCGGCGGATTAATCTGAGAGCTGTTTCTAGTTCTTCTGCAGGGATGCCCTGAGTGGCATCAATCGCCCAAGGATCCTGGACTTCTCGCAAAGTGTTGTATATTTCCTTACCCTGATTACTCAACAAAACGAGAACTGAACGCTTATGTTTTGGGTTCTCGTGGTACTCCAGCAAGCCATCTTCAACCATGACATCAGTAATTCGTTGAACAGCTTGTCGAGACTGTCCTAATACTCGGGCGATTCCCGGCACCGTCAATCCATTATTTGATAAAGCGATGGCGCCTATTACTTTCCAGCGCGCATGAGTTAAACCCAAGCGTTCCGTCATGTCATCCCCTTGGGCAATGAGCAGACCATTGAGCCGAAAAACTGACAGCACCAAGTCGAGAAAAAGAACTCTTTTTGAAGGATGCACTCGGGTAAATCCTGAACTACTGATTTATGTCAGTATGTTGTCACTGTAATGTAAGGCAGTCAATTAATCCGGTGCAGAAAATCTTCAAAAAAACCAATAATTTCTATTTGGAAACTAACAATTCATCAAACAAAAAAGCTGGATAGTCTTAAATGAAAAGACAATACGAAAAATACTAATGGCAGCAAACTCCAGGCGAGGATAATCATAAAAAGAACTGAAAAACCAACTTACTGATAAGTAATAGTCTTCATGCCGAAGGTTCTGGAGGGTTTCATGGCAAACGTTGTTAATCATCCTCCTGCCAGCGCTGTTGCTCCGGGTATTGTTACAGTAGAATAAAAGACATCAGCCACATTAGCGTTCGAAATAAATAGTGAAGATAAAAGCAAGCCTTTTCTTTGTCTGCCTGTGTTTCGTTTCTACGATTACTCACGCTGATACAATTCGAGATGCGAACCGCCTACTGCGAGTGACCAACCTCGGTAATCGATTCGATATGATGGCGTTAGATCAGACTCGCAAAATTATCAGGACCTATTCAAGTATCGTGAATATGTCTGTTGCTCTCGATTTGCCTCAAACAATTAAAAACTTAATTGCTGCCTGCTACGAAGAAGTCTATGCCTGGGATCAATTCGAACCAGGAATCGTGCAAATATTAGCTGAAAACTTATCACAAAAAGAGCTTCGCCTTCTAATCGATTTTTATAGCAATCGCGGCTTACCCCCTATGGAAATTAATACGTTTAAAAATACAGTCTCAAAAGCAAATGAAATTCAGCGAATAAGCCTTGAATATATTTTTGAGCACAGCGACTCCTGCGTAGAAAGAGACGCAGGATTGATCGGGGAGTTTCTCGCGCAGCAGGCTTTAATTGAAAGTAAAAATACCCAGCGTCCCAACCCTTTCCATTTTGATGAATAAACTCCACGACCCCATGCGCATTAAAGACGGTAAGCCAGGGCTAGCAGCTATTGAAAATATATACGCGGCTTATGGATCATCCGGCCTTTGTTAATCGAGCGTTGCTTCTAATCAGGCTCTACCACTTCAATCCGGACACCATCCGGACCTTCGACGAAAGATATGCGGATGCCCCGAAACGGCCTGGGCTCCATGGTAAATTCAACACCGTTTGAGGCGAACACTTCGCCCAATTCATCCAAATTTTCAGCGGCCCAACCTAGATGATCCATCGACGTTCCCTGAGTAGGAACAATTACCCCATTAGCTCGTGCAACCATCAGCCAGACATCACTATAGTTTATCGCCGGGAGCACGCCTTTCCACTGCACGATGTCGCCACCGAAGTTGCTTTGATACCAGCTTAGAGTCCCTTCAGGATCCGGGGAAGAAAGATGAATATGATGCAAACCTCGGGTTTCCGAGTCGTCTATCAACTCAATCTTAGTACCCCAAGGATCTTCCACGAATGAGAGTTGCATGCCAGAAAATTCGACGAAATCACCCAATTGAGCCCCGCCATCTGCAACTACTGCGGCCGTGATCTCTTCAACATTTGTCACGGAAAAACCGATGTGATCCACGCCGGTTCCTACAGAGCCTCCCGTTGGCTCCCTTTCAAAAAAAATCACGGAAAGCTCATCATAATAAACTCGATCAATAGGATACTGAACTGTATCTCCATCACCGCGGGTGAAGCGCCCTGCTTCACCGCCAAAATGTTTTACATACCAGTTAACCGCTTCCTGCGCATTCGCAGCAGTTAAGTGAACATGGTCATAGGGCACTGCAGCAGTTGCGTTGCCACCAAAGAGCAACCAAAAAATTAATAGAGCTAGTTTCTTCATCTCGTGCCTCGTTATTCTATATGTATATTCCTATTCTCTTACAGAGCTTCAAACTCAATGTGTCATTGAATACATCAAGTAATTTATTCCAAGTCGATAAGCAGAGTTTGCATATCGGGTTGGGTAAGCTGAATGATACGTGTGCTCCCAACCGTCTCCCATATCAGAATTCCAATTGATCAAAACCATTACTCGCCCATCGTCGTCGAGTATAGCGTGATTACTTGCAAAATTTATTCCTTGCTCTCCATAATCGTCAGAGCGATAAAGAGCTGGAATCATTTGGGGACCGTCAATATCATAATAAACATGAAAAATCTCATGATCAGGTTTCAGCTCTACAATCTCTCTATCAGGAAATACCTGACTAAATGCCGCATAGAAATTGTTCCACTGTTGTTGACCCCAAAAGTCATCGATTAATAGAAATCCACCTCTTAGCAAATACTCCCTTAGATTATTTGTTTCCCCAGGACTGAGCACTAAACCACCGCCTTGACCGACTTCGAGCATATAAAGGAAGGGATAATCAAATATTTTATCGTCATCGAAACGCAAAACAATGGGTTCGCTCATTACTCGAATATTGGTCAGCCGAGAAACGCCCCGCAGAAAATTCATATCCGCATCAGGAAAATCTATTGACCAAGTTCCGTAGCCAAAGCCTCTGCCGTAGTAAGTGTCGAATTGAACCCTGACGAAATTAAACTCGCCCGCTTCATCGTAACCTAGATCATAAATGTCATCAGCAGAACCACTGATCTGTGGATATACCTGAGCGTTAGCAATGCCAGTCACAAGCAATATCAACGTAAAAGTAGAAATTGAAAATGTAGATTTATTCATATGCCTTAATCTTCGTTACCTAACTAGATTGAATCTGGTTTATTTTTCTAACCAGTTTCCCCGGAATCTGTGTTTAATTCAAGCTTCCCTCTCTTTACAGAAAATTATTAAGTGGTCGCTGGAAGGAATGTTGATTTAAAGAAATAACGCACTAGCATTTTTGCTGAACTGTTTTAAGCTGTATTAAGGAATGCAGCGGATCTCCTTGTTTCTCAAAAAGAAAATTCTGTTAGTCGTGGCGAGATATGAATATTTGTTTACCTGGGAATCCTCACTTCATTGATCTTCTATTAAGAAATATTTTCACTATGACCGCAAGGACGCACAATAATCTTCTTCGGATATTACTGGAGTAAACCATACATAATCATAAGCCACGACGTCGCTGTATCTTTGCAGATAACTCTCTGGATTTTCTTCATTAGGCTGAACTTCCATAAAGGCTATAGAAACAATATCATCTCTTGATAAATTGTTATGCGTAGCAAGCAAATAGTTTGGAACACCTAAATCCTGTCTAGCATGATAATTCCCAGCAACTAAGACTGCTATTTCGCCATCATCAGGTGCAGCCATGCTTTGGGCCATAGAATAGTCTCTTGCCTGTTGAACTCGAACCATGGCTGGAAATTGAGATTCAGGTAAAAGCCCACAATGACTTTCATCAATATCAGCGATTAACTGATCCATAGTTGCAGCATTAAGAATATCGAATTCAACCGCTAATGAGCTTTGACCATAGACTTCGTTCATCCTTTCACTACTGATGTTTCCTGCAGCAAGCGGAACTTCAGCGGCATAGGCTGCTTGAACAATTGGACCATAAAAATTCCAATTCCATCCTTTGTCATCCCAATTCAAATAATTTTTTATGTCATCAAGTGATTCCAAATTAGCACTCTGAATCTTCTGCAGAGCTGATAAAGAGTTACTATCCATCATTTCTAGTGTCAATTGGCTCAACGCATCATTATTTATCAAGAATTCGATGAAATTTAATTGCAGAGCATGATGATCAGGGTTGTCATGTTTCTCACCCAAAATAAGATACTTGGCGCTTAAAGAAAGTTCCGAAAGCTGCGTGATTGAGACATAGGAGCCGGTCGCACTGTTCCATATTTTTCCAACTAGCGAATGGTCCGCATAGAGATTGGACTCCCACTCCAAAGAACTAATTAGCTGCGCCGAAGTACTTGTTGATATAATAAAAAATAATCCGCATAGAACAATCTTAATTTGTACCACCCATTTGCTCCCATTGACCATAGATTTCATCAGTCCAGTAATTTTGAAAGTACGCGATTGCGGCTAATTTCTCGGCCTCTTCGAGTACATCTTTAAAAGCAGGCATTTTTCCACCAAATGCTGCTCCTCCGTTATCGATTACCTGAATTAGCATCGAATTCGGATGATGCCAGGCATGTGCGGATCCGTTTAAAGGTGGTGGCGGAAAACTACCATCGTCCAATCTTTGTTTCCAATCCTCTGCGATTCCCTCTGCATTTGACCCGTGACAAATTGCACAATTTTCTGCAAATACCAGCCCACCTTGAGCGACCTGATCCCGGGAGTACCAGCGAGCGGAACTCTTAATTAATTCGATTTTCGATGTTTCGGTAATGTCTGGCTCGAGATCACTGCAAGCTATGACAAGCATCAACAATGGAATAGAAGTTAAATAAAACTTTATGGATTGAAATAATTTCATTTGCTGTTAATTAAACTTTCTTTTTTGGATAATCAAAATCCAGTAAGGTCGCAGCCCCAAACTCAACGTCTGACCAAGTATCTAGGGGTAGACCTAGCTTTACTAGCCCGCAAGTAGGAATGTTGTCGATGTCGACATCAGCCATCATATTAACGAATTCTGTAATCGCTGGGTTGTGACCAACCAACATTGCCGATGCGCAAGTTTCATCAACTAGGCTTGCGGCTTTTAAGAACATTCCAGCACCTGCAAAATAGAGTTCTGCGTTGCTGATCATATCATCCTGTGGAAAGCCAATGTTTTTCGCCAACCGCTGGGCCGTGGACTTCGCTCGAATCGCAGGTGAAAAAATTATACATTCTACCAAATTACCTTTTTCGGCGAACCGACCGGACATCACAGGTACGTCTTTTATGCCACGAGAACTTAGGGGGCGTTCGAAATCAATTAATTCTGGGTTGTCCCAAGATGATTTCGCGTGCCTTAACAGATAAAGGGTCTTCATAGAAGAAAGGTCGTCACCTGACTATTTCGCTAGAATTTATACCGTAAAAAAACAAGTAACTCCAGCTTAGTAAGATCTTAGATTTTACTAATAAGTTACGGAGAAATCGGGTTTTTTTGTTAAATTTATCCTCAATGATTGCTAAGCCATCTGTACAAGTTGCCGAAACATTGTAGTACTAGCAAAATCAACTAAGGAAAAGGATCATGAAATTTTTTGGCAGACCAGTGTTCTGCATCTTACTGGCTTTTCTGGCTACTTCAGCATTTGCTCAACAACAGAATAATATTACCCGTGAATTAGAAGTCGGCGCCCTATTCACAACAGGTAATACAGATGAGCAAGCCCTTAATTTTGCCGGAGAGATAGCTTTTACGCGCAACCAGTGGGAATACGGATTCAATCTTGACGGACTCTATGCTTCTAGTGATAACAAAACTAAGGGTCAGCGATTCTATGGCATAGCTAGTGCAAACTATGAATTTACTGAAGACAGTTTTTTCCAAGCACGTGCTTCCCATGAGGATGATCGGTTTAGCGGATTCGACAGCCAATCAGATTTTACAGTCTCTTATAGACGCGGATTCTTGCAGAACCGATCGGATATGGACTTGATACTTAATACAGGTGTGGGTATCCGCTGGTCTCGACTTAATGGTTCTGACTTTGACGAACCTATTTTGCGAGTAGCAGGAGAGTACGAATGGATAATTAGTAATTCAGCCACCTTTAGCCAGGAACTTGCGGTGGAATATGGTACTGATTCCAACATTTATCGCTCTGATACAGGCATCACAACACAAATTCTTGAGAATCTCTCGTTGCGCTTTTCATTAAGACTTAAACACCAAACTGAAGTTCCATCCGGGCGTGACGAAACTGATTCAGAAACGGCCGTTACATTTGTAATGAATTTCTGATCTGCTGGTCCTCTGTTTAATTTCTATTCGGAGAGGGCATTATGACCCCTATTATTCGTTTGTATTGGGCAATCGCTGTAATCTTGATGCCGTTGAGCTTTCTATGGTTGCACTCAAGCATTGGGGGTTCTTATTCAATCCATGCCCTAACTTCTTCCCCATTTCAACTAATTCTCTTTCTGGTACTGTTGGCATGGGCCTTACTAGGCGCCTTTGACCTCTTTTTCTGTATTAGTAACCTACGCCGCAACTATCCTGTATTAGCCAATATTCGTTATATGTTGGAATACATCCGCCCAGAAATTCAACAATACTTTATTGCCAATAATGTTGAAGAAAAACCTTTCAGCAGAGAACGCCGCAACCTCATTTACCGGCGAGCCAAAGGGGCAGATGACACTCTGCCATTTGGTACCGAGCAAGACATTTTGCAGGATGGGTATAGGAGTATTGCGCACTCTTTGAGTACAACCGAAGTCGATGAAGAGCATGAGCGAGTATCTATTGGAGGGCCGGATTGCAAACAGCCATATAGTGCGTCCCGCCTAAATATTTCTGCATTGAGTTTTGGCTCACTCAGCTCAACAGCGATCGCCGCATTGAATCGCGGCGCCGCCTTAGGGAATTTCGCTCACAACACCGGCGAAGGTAGCATTAGTCAGCATCACCTTGAACATGGTGGCGATATAATCTGGCAAATAGGAACGGGCTATTTTGGTTGTCGCAATTCTGATGGCACATTCAATGATGACGCCTTCCAAGAAAGAGCTTCGCTCGATACGGTAAAAATGATTGAAGTTAAATTGTCGCAAGGCGCAAAACCTTCTCATGGGGGTGTATTACCAGGGATAAAAGTAACCGAAGAGATAGCCCAGATTCGACTAGTCCAAGTCGGCGAAACAGTTCTATCACCACCAAACCATCCTGAATTTAATTCTCCTGAGGGCTTGTTGAAGTTTGTTGAACGTTTGCGGAACCTAAGCGCCGGAAAGCCGATTGGGTTTAAGCTTTGCCTAGGCAAGAAAATCGAATTTCTAGCGATAATCAAAGCGATGCTGAAATCCAACATCTATCCTGACTTTATAACTATCGATGGAGCCGAAGGCGGAACTGGTGCTGCCCCTGTAGAGTTTTCCAATCGCATAGGAACGCCTTGCATTGAAGCAACTTACTACGTTAATCAAATACTGATTGGCGCTGGTATCCGAGATCGCATAAAAGTAATTAGCTCCGGACAAACTGCGACTGGCTTTGACATGTTAGAAAAAATTATTGTCGGCGCCGATACAGTTAATGCTGGTCGTTCAATGATGATGGCATTGGGTTGTATACAGGCTCAAAGTTGTAATACAAATCATTGCCCGACGGGAGTCGCAACGCAAAATGCATCCCGCGCTCGCGCTATTGATGTGCCAGAAAAGTCCAAACGGGTCCGAAACTTTCACTATGCAACTGTGCGCGCATTCTCAGAGTTGTGCGGCGCAATGGGACATAGCAACCCCTGTAATCTCCAGCCATCAGATCTCTATGCCCGCGTTAGTGGCGGGATGAAAAACTTCGACCAGATCTATAAACCTCTCACTCAAGGCCAACTGCATAATAACGAACCAATTCCTGAGTATTATCGAGATGACTGGTTAAAAGCGACTGCATCCAATTTCTAGATATTACTTGGAAACCTAGTCAGCGCATATAAGCAGGGGCTATACTCAACTCGCTCTTGTTAAGACTTAGCGGACACACATTATACCTATGTTGCGTACTTTTCTAATTTGCCTCCTATTTCTGCCGGTATCAGTAATCGCGGACCAATCTGACGAACGTCTGGATGAGCTGTTTGCTACTTTATTGATTAGCACTGACCTGACTACGATTCGCTCAACTGAAAATCAGATTTGGGAAATTTGGTTTAATCATGCCAATGAAGATGTAGAGCAACTTGTACAGATGGGCGTTACTCGCATGAACTACAATCGTTATGCAGAAGCCATGCTAATTTTTACGCAATTGATAGAAAATTTCCCAGACTACGCTGAAGGCTGGAATCGCAGAGCAACCTTGCACTATATTTTAGGCAATTTAGATGAATCAGTTGCAGACATAGAAAAAGTTCTTGAGCTTGAACCAAGACATTTTGGCGCACTTTCAGGATTGGGGCTAGTTTTCCTGCAACAGAAGCAACTGAGCAAAGCTAAGCAAGCTTTTGAAAATCTTGTTGATCTGCATCCAAACAGCCCAAATGCACAGGAAAATTTGCGCAGGGTAACAGAGGATATAAGGCTAAACGTAATTTAAGAATTACAGGCATAAAAAAAGGGATTCTATTGAATCCCTTTTTTTATTCGACCTTATTGATTCTACTGACGTGAACCGGACACACCAAATGCTCCGAAATCACTGCCAAATTCGCCGTCCATTGAATCACCTTCAACGGTTCCATTAAAATCAAGAACTAGAGTTTGGCCTTGGGCATCAACTTCTGCTTCAAAACTTACAGCATTACCATCAAATGTAATTCCCGAAAGAGGCGCTTCGCCAAGCCCATCAGCTGACATACTGCCAGAACCATCAGCATTGATAGTTAAAACAGCAGGCAGGGCACCTAAAGGCGTATTCATCTCAACACCCCATACACCAACGGCAGGAGGTGCCGCGGCGGCACAGCCCACTAATATAGCTAAAGAAAGAATCAACCATCCGCTTAGTAATTTTTTCATAAAATAATCCACCTTTTTTATAATTCACAAGCTCAGACTGTTTTACAACGAAAGCTCGGAGTGCCATATGGGCCGTGCTCCTGGCAGTGTTTAACTCCCAAAATCCCCTTCTATGTGGAGTTGCCTCAATTGTGAAACGTTCGCCTATTGTCCTGTTAATCTCGCTGCAGTCAACTGTAATCACCGCCTATTCTTTCCATTCCAACCGAATTCACAGGCATTATGGGAAATTAGGGAATTTTCTGAGCGCAAAACCAATACTACTAAATTCTCTCTAAGCAATTACCCCGCAGTAATTCTTGCTCAATATCTAGCATATTCTATGTATCAATAAGTACTTCTTAAATAATGTCGCTATGCTCTTGCTCCATCGAAGCTTCTAATTCCAAATTTTTAGTGACTACTAGGTCATAATATTGAAACCGGATCACCAAGCTATATCTAGAATTTCACGCACCTGGGAAGGACTATTCAAAGTTCTTGGATTACGTTTTACAACAGGGTGTTTAATCGCTCGCTTTGCGATTTCACCCAACATACTTTTTTTAACTCCCACATCTCTTAAGGAAGTCGGAAGGTCAAGTTTTTTTACTAAAGATTTCACGGCTTGCCCAGCGGTCAAATCAGGACGTCGCAACGCATTAGCAATACTCTTCTGACGTCCCGAAAATTCAATACTATTCCAGTCAAGCACAGCAGGTAACATGACACACGAAGTGTACCCATGCGGAACACCGCAAAGGCTTCCTAAGATGTAACCAATACCATGGCTTGCCCCAAAGGGAACTGTTCCGAGTCCGCAGCAAGCTAACCAAACCGCCTGATAATTTTCCCCTCTAGCCTGCAAATTCAGAGGATTGAATTTTGCTGCAGGAAGCGAGCTCGCAAACAAACCGACTGCTTCCAAAAAATGCGCATCGAGGTAGGGTGATGACGCGGCGGAACAATATCCTTCAATTGCATGATCAAGAGAACGGATTGCTGTTGAATGCCAAAGCCATTCCGGCGTAAGCGTTGCCAATTCTGAATCATAGATTATGCACTGGGGGCATAAATTCACTCCGCGATAGCCTTCTTTCGCTGCTCTTTGAGTATTAAGTACACCAGCATTGTTACTGAATTCCGCACCAGAAAGTGTTGTAGGTACAGCTATTTGTCGGATTTTTGCGGGTTCTTCAAATAAGGTGAAGTCACCCCATTTTGGTCCACAGCTCCCGTCACTCAGTTGGGCATATTCTAGAAGCTCAGTCGCGTTGTTAATTTTTCGATCCAGAGCTAACTGCACTACCTTGCTGCAATCAATTATTGATCCTCCCCCTATTGATACCAATAAATCTGCTTCTGACGCTCGCACTTTGTTCAAAAGCCGAAGCACATCTTCTCGAGGCGTATGGGCACCTACCTGATCAAATAAACCGACACATTTATTATCTAATCGAGCTTTTATCTCAGCCAACTCGTCAGTAGCCTGACTTACGCTGTTTGAAGCCACTAGAAATACACGTGA
>JAQWQD010000039.1 GCA_029244985.1 Gammaproteobacteria bacterium
CTGGCGTGATTTCTTTTACGTTAATGTATTACCTAACAAACCAGACGATATGCCACTGGCAAGTCATGTACGCAGAAGTGTTACCGCGTGCCTATTTTCGGAATACGGTAAGGGTAGGTGATGAGATTATCACGGTATTACTTTTATTCAGGACGAAAGAAAAAGGGGAGCTTTTAGGCTCCCCTATAGGAAAAAATGTTAGTCCGCTAACGCCGAAACCCTACTGTTGAGCGCCAAAGCGTGCCGTTGTCACAGGCCGCGTTAGGATTAGGTGCTGTAATTCGGTCCAATGAAGGTCTGATTTCGCCAAATTGGAAGGTATCTACATGCTCCATAAGTTCAACAGGTGTCGCCCCGACTCGAGTAACTGAGTACATGGACGATCCTTCATCGTTCTGGAAAACACCGTAGGTCCGAAATTGGAGACTCCTTGCTACATCAGTTCCCAATTCATTTCCATATTGAGCCCACTGCCTGTTCCACTCAATTGCGGTATTTCGATCTGCGCCTTCTCTTAGCGTGCAATTTCTGACGTCAAGGTAGGTTGTGTTCGCTTCAACGTAAGGCGAAGCGTCCGGGTTAACGCCATAGTTTGTCGATACATAAGAGCCGACGCATGTTGCAATTCGGCTATATTCTTGCCCGGCATTATCTTGAACCCAAGTCAGCCATTCTCCATACGCTGAATAGTTTGGGAAGTAATAAGCCATTATATAGTCGAAGTTCGCCTCAAAAACTCCCCAACGAGCTATTGGCTCCCTAATGTGTGCCATACCAATGCCTGGAGATCCAGAATTTTCAGCGTCATTAAAAAACGAGATAACATCTTGAACAGTATTATTATCATTAAGACTACATAATTGTAATGCCATCACGTTGTTCCCCGCAGGCATAGTTTGTGCCATCGAAAATTGCGGTAGAAGAATAAAGAAGAAAATTAAAATCAGTGATTTACGTTTCATAATTCTTAGCCTTTCTGTTATTTTAAGTTAGTTGATGTAATTATTGAATTGTCTTCATTTGCATGCCAGAAGATACTATAGATATCAGCTAACAAGGAAGCGTCTAGTACTAGTTGTGTAGCTAGTCAATGTCTACTTCCAACCCGTCAATACCTATGCCCGCACACTTTCTTGCCTTTGACCGCAGGGTTACCACAACGTTTCTTCGTGCGTTTAGAATTAGCCCGACACTGGACACATTCGACTTTGCCGCCAAGTGTTTTGTACATACCGGAAGCTCCTTTTTTATACAGTCCAAAAACCCTGTATCACCATCAATAACTATTCTGCAAACGGTTCGTATCACCTTCATTAACTCCTTAATATTTTACTACAAGCTATGTAGTTAGTGACTATCAGCGATTTAGTTTTTTCTGGTGCGACCATATGCCACTTGTAAAGAATTTAAAATCGTTTAGGTTAGTTTGCCCGACACAAATTTTGATTTAAGCACTACTGGACCTGATTATGAGACATGTTTCGATTACTACCGCGTTGTTATTTATTCTGGTCGCTGAGGTTCTGGCACAAGACGATGAATTGATAACTAACAATGCTAACGCCGCTTTCGAAATAGGAGACGTATTTGTTTCCGCTGGTGAAACATATCGTGGCAAACTGAAAGTGCCGAATGGGGACGATGGGATCGATTCGTTCATACCTATTACCGTTCATCACGGTGCTAATCCCGGTCCGGTTCTGTCGTTGATAGCGGGCATACATGGCTCTGAGTATTCCCCAATTCTCGCAATGCAAGAGCTGGCTGAATTGATAGATCCCTCTCAGGTGAGCGGGACACTGGTCATTGTCCATATTGCGAATATGCCTGCATTCACCGGTCGCACTATTTATTTTGGACCAAATGACCTCAAAAACTTGAATCGTTCTTTCCCCGGCGATATTAACGGCACAATTACTGAGCGTATTGCCTTCACCCTAAAAAATGAAGTAATGATGCGCGCTGATTATTTAGTAGATATTCATTCCGGTGATGCAAACGAGAATCTCCGCCCCTCTTACAGCGCTTATTATGCGGAAGCCGGAGGGAATAAGGTGGTGGAGGAATCGAGAAGGCTCGCTGTTGCCTTTGGGCTGGAAACCATCGTTCAGTTTGCTGGTTCTTATGATTCAATAGAGGATGCAATCTATACGAGCGCGCAAGCTGTGACTCTGGGCATACCGGCTATAGATATAGAGTCTGGTGAGCTCGGTAGTATCGATGATCAGTATATCGACCCTATTACAGTTGGTGCGCTCAATATCATGCGCGCGCTCGACATGATTACTGGTGGACCAGAGTTGCCAGTTAACCCCCTAGTGATCAGTGATCGAACTCGTGTCTTCAGCGACCATGATGGTATTTTTTACGCTGACCCCAAGGTAAAAGCCGGGGATTACATTACCGCTGGCACACGTCTTGGATTGATCACCGATTATCATGGAAAAGAACTTGAAACGATCTCCGCACCATCCGCGGGAGTGCTGCTCATCCTATTTGGCACACCACCTGTGAATAAGGGCGACAATGTTGTAGTGATTGGTCGGTTACCTGCATACTCTGATGAATAAGTTCAACTGAGTCAGACAGTTTTATGCGGCGCACATCTACGTTCTATTGGGCTGCATAGGAGCGAAACCCCTCAGGGACTCCATCTTGACGGAGTTGTATTAAATCCATTAAGGATTAAGAACCAACTTTTGCACACGCCAGTTGTTCATGTCCGCCACATACAAAATATCTTCTTGAGAACAATCTAGTCCGTGAACCCAATTAAATTGACCATCACGGCGCCCTGACTTGCCAAGCCAACCAAGAATAGTTCCGTCAGTACTAATTTTGTAAATGCGTCCCGGCTCATTGTCAGCAACATAAAGATACTGAGGCGTGGTATTTGAAATACACATAGCCCACGGCTGCGTCTCTCTAACTTGCCTTTCTGGATTTCGTGCCGCAAATGGTGGCTGATAATCTGGCGGATAAGGCACATCCAGAATTATCTGCCTTAAAAAATTACCATCTGTATCGAAGACTTGAATGCGTCGATTACTGCGGTCTGCAACATAAACATTATCATTCCGATCAACTTGCATCGCATGAGGCAAATTAAACTGACCAATTTCGGAACCAAATGAACCCCACTCCATGAGGAAATTTCCATCACGATCAAACTTGGCCATACGTGAATTTACATAACCATCACTAATATAAATATTTTCATCACTGTCCCAGGAAACATCCGTTGGCCCTCCCAGATAACCACCAAAAGAGCGTGCTTGTTCTTGTGTAGCCAGTTCTACATCACCATGATAGCCCTCTTCACGACGCCCCAGATTCATAATTACATAACCTTGAGGATCAAATTGAATGACCGTATTAGCGCCTTTATCGACTACCCAAAGATTATCGAATTGATCGAAACGCACTTGGTGCGCATAGGCCAAACCATAAACACCCTTTCCAATTTCACGCAGATAACGTCCATCAGCATCAAATTCTAACAATTGAGTTGTAGCGTTCGACCAGATCGGACCCATGTTAGCGCTACCGGGGTGATTCAGAACAACAATATTCCCGCGAGAGTTTACTGCTACACCTAATGTTTCGCCAAGATTCATATCCGGGGAGTAGCTCAGAAAATTTGGTACAGTCTCGAAAGGGATCTCAGGCACTGTATTCTGTGCAAAAACAGGGGTTACCAAGCAGAAGATTAATATTAAGCGAACAGGTTTCATTGCAGGATGCCTCCAATTTCTTGATGTGGAATTATTATTCCATTCTAATTATTAACGAATCTATTTTTTCTTATGACTAATGGAAATAAGCAGTTCACAAATAAATTGAATACACTGCATGTGCCTGCCTAAGTACAGATGTGTAATTACGCTATAAGTGGTTCAATTACCTTGCCATGCACGTCAGTTAGCCGGAAGTCCCTACCTTGGTAGTGAAACGTAAGCTTAGTGTGATCTAATCCCAACAAATGCAATACAGTCGCATGGAGATCATGAACATGAACTGGGTCTTTCACAATATTGTAAGAGAAATCATCGGTCTCTCCATAAGTGACGCCTGGTTTAACGCCACCACCAGCCATCCACATGGTGAAGCAACGAGGATGATGGTCTCTACCATAAACTTCCTCAGTAAATTTTCCTTGGCAGTATACGCTTCTACCAAACTCGCCTCCCCAGACCACTAAAGTATCATCAAGCAAGCCTCGTTCTTTTAAATCTTGCACGAGCGCCGCCTGAGGTTGATCAACATCACGCGCTTGATTTTGAACGCCACTTGGCAAGCGCGTATGCTGGTCCCAACCGCGATGAAAGAGCTGAACAAAACGCACATCTCTCTCTGCGAGGCGCCGTGCTAGCAAACAATTACGCGCAAAAGAACCTGGCCTCATTACATCTGGGCCATAACGGTCCAAGGTCTCTTGGGATTCTGTCGACAAGTCATTCAGTTCAGGTACGGAAGTTTGCATGCGGTAAGCCATTTCATATTGCGAAATGCGAGTGTTTGTTTCTGGATCTCCATACTCCGCTTGAGTCAATTCATTAAGACTGGCTAGATCATCAAGGAAACGGCGCCGCGTTTTAACTTGAACTCCAGGCGGATTGGATAAATAAAGGACAGGATCACCACTGGCAAGAAATTTCACCCCTTGGTGTTTTGTTGGCAAAAAGCCGCTGCCCCAAAGGCGGTCATACAAGGGCTGTCCGCCATTTCCAGAACCAATAGATACCATGGCGACAAAAGAAGGTAGGTCTTGATTCATACTACCAAGACCATAATCTAACCAAGCACCAATACTTGGGCGCCCTGCTAGTTGTGCTCCGGTTTGAAAAAAGGTTATGCCAGGATCATGATTAATAGCATCGGTATGCATAGATTTTACAAAGGCTAATTCATCAACAATTTTTGCTGTATGAGGCATCAACTCGCTCACCCAAGCCCCCGACTCTCCATGCTGATCGAATTTATAAATAGAGGGTACGATTGGAAAACTGAGCTGCCCAGCCGTCATGGTTGTAACCCGCTGATTGCCACGAACCGAGGGCGGCAAATCATCACCTACCATCTGCGCAAGTTTGGGTTTGTAATCCCATAGCTCGTGTTGAGAGGGTCCTCCAGATTGGAACAAATAGATCACGCGCTTCGCTTTGGGTGCGAAGTGAGG
>JAQWQD010000047.1 GCA_029244985.1 Gammaproteobacteria bacterium
GGCTCTGCTAAGAAGCCATGATCACTCTAACATTGCCATCGTTTTCGATGCCAAGGGCAAAACCTTTCGCAATGACGTTTACAAAGAATACAAAGCACATCGCCCACCAATGCCTGATGACCTCCGCAGCCAAATTCAACCCATACACGATATAATTCGGGCGATGGGGCTGCCTCTCTTAATAGTAGAGGGCGTGGAAGCTGACGATGTAATCGGCACACTTTCAAATCAAGCAAGCAAAGAAGGCATAAGCACACTTATTTCTACTGGGGATAAGGACCTCGCTCAGTTGGTTAATGATAAAGTCACTTTGTTAAACACAATGACGAACGAAATATTGGACACTGCTGGAGTTTCCAACAAGTTTGGCATTGGTCCCAACAGAATTATTGATTATCTTGCCCTCATGGGAGATAAATCAGACAACATTCCAGGCGTGCCTAACGTTGGACCAAAGACCGCAGTCAAATGGTTGTTGGAATATGATTCTATGGAAGGCATCATTGAAAATGCGAAGGGTATTGGCGGCAAGGTTGGTGAACGACTGAGAGAAAATATTGATCTACTTCGGCTATCTTATGACTTGGCAACTATAAAGCTTGACGTTGCATTGGATGTCTCGCTACAAGACTTAACGAAACAGGACGATGACCAACAAGTGCTTTATGATTTATATTCATACTTAGAGTTTAAGACTTGGGTTCGAGAATTACAAGAAAGCGGGATAAGTGGCACCTTTAAAAAATCTGATTCAAAGGGCAAAGAGGTAATCAGTGATAACGAAGAGGAAGATATACTCTCTCTAAGTCCGGAGAGTGTCAGCTACGAAACTATTACAAGGAGTGAAGAGTTAGAAGCCTTGGTTATATCCTTGGGCTCCCTAGATACATTCGCTTTCAATCTTGAACTTGAAGAATCACATTTTCTTGAAGCCAATATCATTGGAATCAGCCTAAGCCCAGGTTTGGGAAAGGCTTACTACGTGCCACTCGCACATGACTATGAAGGTATATCTGGCCAGTTAGCCCTTGAGGAGGCTTTGAGTCAATTAAAGCCCTTATTAGAAAACCCTAATATCAACAAGTTAGGCTACGATCTAAAACGCGTAAGTCATGTTTTACAAAATAATGACATAAGCCTCGCACCGATAAAGTCCGACGTGCTGTTAGCTTCCTATGTGCTGAACTCAGTGGCGACTAAACACCAATTAGGCAATATCGCTAAATACTACCTCGATACGAGTTTGATTGAATTAGAAAGCTTGTTAGGCAAAGGCCGTAACAAGTTGATAATGAAACAAGTACAAATTGAGAAGTTTTCTGGTTATGCAAATGAGCGAATTGACTACATTCATCGCTTAACTATTTTTCTTGAAAAGGAGCTTGCAGCACACGGCCGCTTACTTGGCCTGTATAAGTATTATGAATTACCGCTAGTAGAGGTGCTGAAGCACATAGAAAGAAATGGAATTCGTCTCGATAAGAAGGCCTTGTCACAGCAGAGTGGGGAGCTGCGTAAGAAGTTAGAAGGTCTGCAAAATGAAGTCTACGAGATCGCTGGCGAAGAGTTTAACATTGGCTCTCCGAAACAACTGCAAAGCATCTTTTTTGAGAAGCTCAAACTGCCAGTCATAAAAAAAACACCAACGGGCCAACCGTCAACTGCTGAACCGGTATTACAAGAACTAGCTCAAGACTACGAACTTCCTAAACTTATACTAGAACATCGATCCTTATCGAAACTAAAATCCACGTATACCGACAAACTTCCCATAGAGGTAAACAACGGCACTGCACGCATTCATTCTTCTTTTCAGCAGGCCGTTGCGGCAACTGGCCGTCTTTCCTCAACGGAACCTAATTTGCAAAATATCCCGATTCGAACTGCAGAGGGAAGAAAAATACGCAAAGCTTTTGTTTCTGAGAAGGGCTACAAGTTAATGGCGGCAGACTACTCTCAAGTTGAGCTTCGCATTATGGCGCACTTGTCGGGCGACCCCGGGCTACTGACCGCATTTTCCAGTGACCAGGATGTTCACAAGGCGACCGCCGCCGACGTCTTCAATACATTACTTGATGAAGTGTCTGCTGATCAGCGACGCAGTGCCAAAGCAATTAATTTTGGCCTCATTTATGGAATGAGTGCTTTTGGATTGGCGAACCAACTTAATGTGAGTCGCAGTGATGCTCAGCAGTACGTAGATCGATATTTTGAGAAGTATCCCGGTGTCAGAAATTACATGGATGAAACTCAGGCACTCGCGGACGAGAAAGGTTTCGTTGAAACTATTTTTGGACGCAGGCTGTATTTACCTGATATCCATGCAGGTAACGCGATGATTAGAAAAGCTGCGCAGCGCACAGCGATTAACGCGCCTATGCAGGGGTCAGCCGCAGATATTATTAAGCGGTCAATGATAGACATTGATCACTGGTTAGCGTTGGGAGACATTGATGCACGGATGTTGCTGCAGGTTCATGATGAACTAGTATTTGAAGTTAGGGAAAAAGACATCGAACTGCTTGCCGAGGGGGTGAGGTTTCGGATGATGACGGCGGCATCACTAGATGTACCTCTCGTCGTCGATATAGGCACTGGCAGCAATTGGGATCAAGCTCACTAGCCAGCTAGGTAGCATCTTCTGTTCCTCTCGCCTTATTTATCTCAATATCGACGGTTTCATCGACTGACATCCACGAAGAAATTTTGTTACGAGCTTCATCAACTCCAGAATTTTTTAGTGAAGAAAATAACTGCAAGGAAACATTAGGCAATACTTCCAGCTCTCTGCCAATTTTGAGCAAGGTATTTTGTGCCGCACCTCGTTTTAGTTTGTCTGATTTTGTTAACAGTAGATGCAAAGGCAGTTCTGATTGAATGGCCCATTCAATCATCATCCTGTCAAAGTCTTTCAAAGGGTGGCGTACATCGCTAAGCAATATAAGGCCCACTAGAGATTCGCGCTTTCTTAAATACTGCTCCAACTCAAACTGCCATTTGTTTTTGACCGCTAATGGAACTTTCGCAAAGCCATAACCGGGTAAATCGACTAGGTATTTTCCATCAACAAGTTGGAAAAAATTGATAAGTTGCGTCCTTCCGGGAGTCTTACTGATCCTGGCTAAACGTGTTTGATTGCACAGCGTGTTAATGGCACTGGATTTTCCGGCATTTGAGCGCCCGGCAAAGGCAATCTCGGCCGAACTGTCCTGAGGGCAGGCAGCTAGCGTTGCTGCGCTAGTAACAAAATGAGTTTGATTGAAATCCATGAATTAGCCTGAAAATTCGTGAGCCTGATTGTTGGTGCTGGTTATTGGGGTCAACAGTGAATTAGGGTCGCTGTCGGATTTACGCTACAATATGCCGCCGCGATTTCTTGAAAACTAAACTTTTGTGTGGTGCCAGTATCATTGCCGCCCTATGTAAGTTTAGAATTTCGATTAGAAGCCAAGTTAGAAGTGTCTATTGTACGAGATAGCAAGCCAAGAAACCGCTAGGAATTTTTTAAAAGCAAAAGAATTCGTTTTAAGTTAGCCATTATTGAAGAAGTAACCCCAGGAAATTTCATGAAGAAACTAGCCATCGTCATTTTACCCATTTTCCTTAGTAGCATTGCGCCTCAACTACTATTTGCTCAAGGTGATGCTGCTGCAGGTCAGGCAAAGTCAGCGCTCTGCGCAACCTGTCACGGAGCTGACGGCAACAGCCAACTTTCTATCAACCCGAAATTAGCCGGCCAAAATGCCAGTTACCTTGTAAAACAATTAAAGGACTACAAGTCAGGTGCGCGAGTAAACCCGACTATGACGGCCATGGTTGCCGCACTGACTGATCAAGACGTACTCGATATCGCTGCCTGGTATTCTTCTCAGCAAGTGAGCTTGCTGGGTGCTGACCCGGAAACTTTGGAATTGGGCGAAACTCTCTATAGAGCCGGCATTAAAGACTTATCGGTTGCAGCCTGCTCAGCTTGTCATTCACCTACCGGGAATGGCAATGAGCCTGCTGGATTCCCTTCTTTGAGCGGTCAGCACTCCGAATACACCCTGCTGCAGCTAAAGGCTTTTCGCGCCGGTGAGCGCCAGAACGACTCGAGTGCAATGATGCGCTCAGTTGTTGAGCGACTTACGGACAAAGAATTAGAAGCACTGGCTAGTTATGTTTCTGGATTAAATTAGTCACTGAATCTCTAACGCACCCTAAGTGCAAAATTTCCAATCTGAGACCAGCAGAGAAAAACTAACTCGAAAACCAGCCAGCTTGATTTATTTAGAGTTATTTTTTTGCGCGCTAAGATGGCAAGCCGCAATTCCCTGTGGTAACGTTTTTTGCCATTGTCCTGCTAAACGGGATTAAAAGAAGGTGGAGTCTAAAAGATGACCAAGAACACATTGATCAAAAGAACGCTAAAGACCTCGGTAATGCTGCTATTGCTGCCTTTCGCGCTGTCAAGTTATGGGCAGATAGAGCGCTTCGTCGCTGGCACTCATTATGCCGAACTTCCCAACCCCGTTAACACCAACGATGCTTCTAAAGTGGAAGTGATTGAGG
>JAQWQD010000059.1 GCA_029244985.1 Gammaproteobacteria bacterium
TTCGATGTTGCTTCAGCTTATCAGACTAGTTGTTTTGCTTGCCATGCTACCGGGGCAGCAGGAGCGCCACTACTAGGAGACATAGAGGCGTGGGATAGCCGTATGGAAAAAGGTATGGATGCAGTAATGGCCAATGTGATCAATGGCGTAAATGCAATGCCGGCCAAGGGTCTCTGCATGAATTGTACTGATAATGAATTGCAGGAAATCGTAGGCTACATGATTTCTCAATAAGAGCAGATCATATTTCTTAGTTCGAACTTTAATTTCAATTCTGCACAGGAGCTTAAAAGTGTTAAGTGTTAAGAAGACGAGTAATACATCATTCATCAAGTTAGTTGCGAGCATTGCTGCAATATTTTCAATGTCCGCAATTGTTGCTGATAAAAAACCGGCGATGGAGCTGGCTCAACTAAGCGAAGGGTTTAATCCAGAGCAGAAGTATATGGCTTCATGCTTTGCGTGCCATAGCACCGGTGCCGCGGGAGCGCCAAAAGTCGGCGATGGAATGACCGTAGAGTGGGAGCCAAGATTGGAAAAAGGCTTGGATGCCGTAGTCGCGAATGCAATAAATGGTATTAATACGATGCCTGCTAAAGGTCTTTGCTTCGATTGTACAGATGATGATTTGCGTGCGATTGTTGAATATATGATCGATAGCAGTAATTAGAAACTAAATGTTTTTCAAAAATGAGCTGCTAGCAGCTCATTTTTTTGCTCGCGATTTAGTAAATCTCTTCCATAAAGTTTATAACTATTCTTTTCTTTATTTTAAAAAAATTCACTTTTTCATTTAGAAGTTCTTAGATTGGCTTAAGCTGGACTGCTTAATAGGCTAATGGGTTGGAGAAAAATAAAATATATTATTGACTCAAATCGTGATCTTCAATTTGAAAAGAAAAACGGAAAATCAATTTTTGCGTTAAGCGCTAAAAAATTTAACCATGTCTATGCTATCAATAAAGCACTTAAATAATAGTTGGCAAATGTTAAGGCTAAGAGTCGAGTATGTCTCTTAAGCCCCGTTTCTATCGAATCGTTTTTCTAGCTTGTTAATAAGTTCTTCTAACTCTGTGATACGAGCTTCCGCTCGCTCTAGTGCTTGAGCCTGTGATTCAAATTCTTCTCTTGTTAGTAAATCAAATTCCTGAAAGGCGGTTTTTACCGTTTGCTCAATTTTGGAGCGGAGTTCGTCTTTTAGTCCGCTGGCTGCAGGAATTAGGGCTGAAAGCCGTTGACTTAACTCTTGAAGTAAGGATTTATCCATCATTTCATAATTCCTAGAATTTCTTATGTACTAAGAAAGGCCATTCTATCACTTATTACTATCACTCTCTTTCTTGTTGCAGCATCTCACAGTTAAATAATGGGGCCCTTTCAGAGTGCGTTGGATGTGCTCTTAGAGGCCAGACTATTGTCTGGCTAGAGCAAGATTCTTACTCCCACTTGTTAATACGACTTCCGCAGTAAGTTCCGTGCACAGAATTGGTGCACAACGGTTCCTAACGCACCGTCACTGGTCCGGCATACAAAGCTATTCAGTGAGGTTTGGACCAAACCCTCCGCTACCCAAGTGCTTTTTGTTTTTCTAATAAAAATGCAATTGGCACGACTCATGCATGAAGCAAGTTAGTTGTAAGAATTGGAACGGGCACAACTGCTCGCAACAACTAAGGAGGATTTGAATGAAGTTAGTCACGGCTATCATCAAGCCATTCAAGCTAGAGGATGTTCGCGAGGCTTTGTCTGAAATTGGGGTGCAGGGTATTACTGTTACTGAAGTAAAAGGGTTTGGCAGACAAAAAGGGCACACTGAGCTATATCGCGGTGCTGAGTATGTTGTGGATTTTCTACCGAAAGCAAAAGTTGAAATTGCTATTGGCGAGAGCTTACTTGACCAAACCCTTGAAGCTATCACTACTGCCGCAAATACAGGAAAAATAGGTGACGGTAAAATTTTTGTAACAGAACTCGCTCAAATTATTCGTATTCGTACCGGGGAAGCTGGTGAAGAAGCAGTTTAGATAACAAATTAATGAATAAATAGTGGTCTGATTCTAAGTCCATAACGGAGGTAAAGGTGGAAAACCAAATTTTTGAATTACAGTACGCAATGGATACATTCTATTTTCTAATCTGCGGCGCGCTGGTTATGTGGATGGCAGCTGGTTTCTCTATGTTAGAAGCAGGGCTTGTCCGTTCTAAAAACACTACTGAAATTCTAACAAAGAATGTCTCTTTGTTTGCTGTGTCTTGCATTATGTACTTGGTTTGCGGTTATTCAATTATGTATGACGGTGGAATTTTTCTCTCTGGAATACAAGGAGGTGAAGATTTGGTGTCTTCGGCGCTGGTAGCCTCAGTAGATGAAGGCTTTAGTGGAGGAGCAGTCTACGCAGGCGCATCGGATTTCTTTTTCCAGGTAGTTTTTGTTGCGACTGCTATGTCTATCGTTTCAGGTGCCGTAGCGGAAAGGATGAAGCTTTGGGCGTTCCTTGCCTTTGCCGTAGTAATGACAGGGTTCATTTATCCTATGGAAGGGTCGTGGACGTGGAACGGCGATGCGGTATTTGGTATGTACACACTGGGTGATCTTGGTTTCTCCGACTTCGCTGGGTCAGGAATAGTTCACATGGCCGGTGCTTCCGCTGCTCTTGCAGGAGTTTTCTTGCTCGGCTCAAGAAAAGGCAAATATTCTTCTACGGGTGCCGTACAAGCAATTCCGGGCGCAAATCTTCCCTTAGCAACATTGGGCACATTTATTTTGTGGATGGGTTGGTTCGGTTTTAACGGTGGGTCTGTGTTAAAGCTTGGAGATATAACTAGTGCGAACTCGGTTGCCATGGTCTTTCTTAATACTAATGCAGCCGCAGCTGGCGGTCTAATCGGCGCACTAATACTTGCGAGAATCTTGTTTGGTAAGGCCGACCTTACCATGGCTCTTAATGGTGCTCTGGCCGGACTAGTTGCGATTACTGCTGAACCTTCCACTCCTACGGCTCTAGAGGCGACTATTTTTGGATTCATTGGCGGGATGATTGTTGTACTAAGCATTTTAGGCATGGATAAGTTAAAGATTGACGATCCAGTGGGTGCAATCTCGGTGCATGGTACCGTTGGTTTGTTCGGCTTGCTCATAGTTCCTCTGACTAACGATGGGTC
>JAQWQD010000069.1 GCA_029244985.1 Gammaproteobacteria bacterium
TGTTTTATCTTTCATTTTTATTCTCCTCTTTCATATATACCGAAAACTCTTTTTATAGAGTCCAGAAACCTTATTTTATCAGAATCGTTTGAGCGTATTAGTATGTATATACATATTGGGACTCCTTCCTGTGTATCGGGGGGGTGGGGTCTGTTAGGTAGCGGATATAGAAAACAAGGGGGCTTGACAGCGGGGGCCCGCAACAGATGCATCGCAATCACGGCGAATTATATCGCGAGCTGGTGAAATTCTATCAGGTCAATCCAACCGAGTGGATATAGAGCTATTTATTTTGATGAGGAAGTGGACGATCGATCATCTCTGGAGAAAAAGGATGGTGGAAACTTCAGCCATGCCATCAGCACCAATAGGGCGAAAGTTGTATACGCCACCGCAAAAACCCACAGCGGTGCCTGATAAAAAAGAATTTCCTGCAACCAATACTGGATGAAACTTTCCTGGTAGGTTTCACTCCCTGCTTGTTGTCGCAGCCACGCCTCGAGGATGGTCAGTGGACACAGAACTCCGAGCCAGGACTGCAGTACCACAATAGTTATACCTAGTAAGTGCGCGACTCTAAACCAGGGATTGGCTATCCATCTCCATTGTCGAAAGCCGCCGATCAAAATCAATATCAGACCAAGAGTTATGAACGCAATGATTAGCGCATGAAAGCTCAGAACCAGGTCTGCCAGCGGCTGATAAAATTGCTGCATAGTCTAATGATCCAGCGGAAGAGTCAGTGGCTCCTCCGCTTTTGTGCAACTAGGGAGCCTGAACGATAACTTGTCCCTGCCACAATGAAGTATTGCAGCTAACCAGATCGTTGAAGGCCGCGCCTATGGCCTGAGCTTGAGGAGCTGCGCCCATTGCGCTCTGGGCCGCGGACCAGTCGGCGAGATTGCCGAACACCGTGAAAAAGTACACGTCCATCCCGCTACTGCTAATTAAGGGGGTTTGCATAAATCCATTGGATTTATCATGACTGCCCAGATCATCAATCATGTCAGTAAAACTACCAATCACGTCGGTAACCTGAGCCATACTCTTACCCTCTTTCAGCTGGCAAGCTGACGAATTGACTATTACCGACTGATCTCCAGGATTGAACTCGCCACCAGTGTAAAGCGGTTGGTGAGTTACAATGCCCGACACACATTCGTTGATACCGTCGAAGCGATTCTGCACCATCTGGCCATGGACATTCGTCAAGTAATCATCTTGTTCGGCACCAAACGCATTAAGACTTTCGTATTGGTTAAACCAAAGAAAATCGACTTCGTTATTTGTCTTCAATGGCGTCCACAGAAATGCAGTGGCAGGATCAATACCACCCATCTCCAAATGCTCTAACATGTAATCTCGGGCTTCCATCAAATCATCCATGTTGGCATCATTAGTGAAATTACAAGCGAAGAACTCGCGAACCATGCCCTGCGCCTGCGCGCCAAAGCTGCAAAGCAGTAACGCAGAGAACAAGCTCAGGTTGATTAATATTTTTCTTAACATGTGTTGTCTCCTTCAATGAGTAACTAGGTGCCCACCACTAACTTCGAAGCACGTGCGCGTATGTCGGGCTCAATTGTTCGAAAGAACAAATAACACCAACACAAAGTAGATGATACTCAGGAACTACCTGGTTGCAATGATTTAAATAGACCATGTATGGATATCCAGCACAAATTCAAAAGGGGCCAAGAGACAATCCTTTTTTTCATCATCCCGATGATACCTGGTCCAATGTGGTAGACCTAGCTGCTACTTTCAGTTTTATAGGCGGAAGCTATTAAGGAAATGGTGTCCCGGGGGTGGGTGTGCTAGGTAGCCTTACACTGGGTGCATGTCACACGCCCACCGAGAGTTAGGAATAGAGTCACAGGTTAATTACTTTTCTGTAATATTCTCGTAAATCGGAATCGACTGATACTCGCTCTATTGTTCAGCTTCTAATCGCCGTGCACCAGCAAGAGATCCCGACATAGAGTAATTCCCTTCGTGGCAAGCATATTCATAGAGTTGACCCCCAATGTCGTGAAAACTAAGCTCTGCCGTCCAGGGTTGGCTGTAAAGATCAGAATCTTCCACGGTAAAGCGGTAGACAATCTCAGTATCAGAATAACGTGTAAAGCGCTCAGTCACTTTGCCATTCTTAGTAATGGCGGTAGAGCTTTGCTGCATCTGTTGTGGATTCACATTGATTGTCTCTACTACCAGAGCATCATTTTCATACCAGCCTACAGAGTCTCCCATGTATTGCTGCAAGACCTCCGGCCGGCGATTGTCGCGGGCCTCCGTAGCCGAGTCAAAGATAGGAATGATTCGTGCATCGTGCATCTGTTCTACGTTGATCATCACATAATCATCAGTCTGCACGAACTCATAGTTGTTATTGTACAAACCGCTCTGCATCGATGGGCCAGCTCTGCCTTCGGAAAGAATACAACGCTCAGAAAGAGGCAGGGCCTCGGGGCCGTCAGCATTACCGATGCCGGTGACATAGCGACTGCCGAAACTAGTGCGCCGATAGTCCGCAGTCGGGTTTTCCAGACGTGGCACCTGCCCGTTCTCCGGATTAATTATGTAAGAAGTTCGAAATTCGCCCTTCACCAGCGCAAGACTAGAGCCAGGGTCCACCCAGAAGTGATTATATGCTCTTGCGCCGAAATCTTCCGCGCCTGCCTCAGGCGTGTTATTGACACCATCATCCTCATCGAACCCACCCTCAATGCCACCGATCGGTATGCTGGCAGCAATAACTTGGGCGTCTTCAGGCGTCACCACCAATGTGTCCACACCCGACCGGCGCGTGAGATTGGTCAGCGAAGCATTGCTCCAGACACCCTCCAGGTCGGGGCGAGTGGTGTTTTGGGCCTGTGCAAAAGAGCATATTAGAGCCGTGGAGAGTAGTAAGCTGCCAAATTGGGTGGAGTGTTTTAGATTACGAGCCAAGTGCTGTATCCTCTTGCGTTGTCCATCGGGTAATTTTATAGGCCCCTACCAGAGATCTCGCCGGCATTAGCAGCAACTAAATAGCAGACTAGGATTATTGTTGCTAGTAGTTCATTCAAAATAATCTATTCGCTTCTAGTTGAAAATTTTACGCGCCTTGAAGGGTGCGCCCCCCCCTTCGGTCCGCTGGGTAAACGTACTGGTTGAATCCAATAATCCCTGGATATTTTCGGTTCGGGAGCAATTAGTGGAGTGAAGGATTTTAGAGTTCAGCTAGTGTTCTCTGAGTTAATTTTGCGTTAACAGAAATGGAAAGCACAGTGGAATTAGGACAACGAGTCGGGAAGGTCTTTATCTGGGCCATGCATTTCTATATTTTCTGCTCTCTGCTGTAGCTTGTCATCAATCTTCATTCCAAAATAAACCACTACCACAGAAAATAGAGCGAAAGCGCTAGTGTCAATAACATCCATGATTAATCCCTTCCTCAAAATTAGATATTGTCTGTATCGGCCTTATATCTAAACTTTTAGCGATTTTTTCCAAATCCACCTTTATCTATCAGTGCACTTCCTCAAT
>JAQWQD010000002.1 GCA_029244985.1 Gammaproteobacteria bacterium
GGTTTGTATCTGGTTTATAACGAGGTAGATGATAGTGGATTAGGCGGGCCCAGGAGAAATGCTCAGCAATTCATCATTAAGTACAGCCGAATTTTAGATATTTTTAATTAAATTTACTGGTTTTCAGTATTATGATTGTGACGTCCAATTGCAGTGACCCCGCAATCTTAAGCGTATATAATATTCTCTCTTTAATGCGCCCGTAGCTCAGCTGGATAGAGTAACTGGCTTCGAACCAGTTGGTCGGGAGTTCGAATCTCTCCGGGCGTGCCAAACTCAAGTCTACTAGTGTCCAGCAAAGTTCGATGGAGTTTTATAGTTAATTGATTATATATCTATAATTAGCGTTCATTTTCGTCCAACGAAGTATTGCAACACCCTTAAATACAACCGTAGCACTCGTGTTTTCGAGTCCCTTATCGATCATATTTCTAATTTCTCTATCGCTTCTCTTTTTTGCTTCTTATTAGAGAGGTATTGCCCATCGCAGAAAAAATTGTATGTGCTTCGTTACAATTTATCACCATATGTAACGCTTTATAATTGACGCGATGTTACACAAATTAATAGGGTGTTATATAAGTGTTATTAGAATAATTGTAACTTCTTGAATTGATAATAATATCTGTAAATTAAATTGTGAGAAGAATAAAAATATGACATCTGCTTACTCTGCTATCAGTCACACCACAGCCGGTATTTTTTTCCGGACTGTCCAAAACACACTTGCTGTCTTGCTGGCAAGCGCAATGTTAATTAGCCCATTCAGTTACGGTCAGGGTAGCGACAGCTTTCCGCCGGTTACTGATGCCATGCTACAGGACCCTGCTCCCAGCGACTGGCTGATGTGGCGTCGTACGCTTGATAGCTGGGGCTATAGCCCCTTGGCTGAAGTCAACCGCGACAATGTGGATCAGTTGAGGATGGTATGGACCCACGGCTTGGGCACCGGTACTGGAGAAATTACGCCGCTGGCTTATGACGGCGTGCTCTATGTTCCGCAGCATAATGATGTTATCGAGGCCATCGATGCCCGCACTGGCGACCAGATCTGGGAATACGGCCGCGACCATCCGGAAGGACTCTATGACTATGTGGGTGTTAATGCCCGCAACAACCGCAACCTAGCAATCTTTGAGAATCTGATCATCAACACCAGCGATGACGGCTTCGTGTTTGCACTGGATGCCCAAACCGGCGAAACCGTTTGGGAAACCCAAGTTTTCGACTACAAGGTCAATACCGGCACCCATAGTGCGGGGCCGATTATTGCCGACGGTCGGGTTATTTCCGGTCGCAGTTGTCGATCGAAACCTACTTATCCAGGAGGTGGACCCGAAGCCTGCTTTGTCGCCGCCCATGATGCCCTTACCGGCGTTGAGCTTTGGCGCCGCCAGCTGATTCCAAAGCCAGGAGAGCCGGGTTACGAGACCTGGGGCGACGTGCCCTACGAGCAGCGCCAACACGTGGGTTCGTGGATGCCTGCCAGCTACGATCCGGAACTGGAGCTGATTATCATAGGCACCTCTGTGACTTCTCCCGCACCGAAATTCTTTCTAGGTGGCGTCGAGAACGATCATCTTTATCACAACAGCACTCTTGCACTGGAACTTGAAACCGGTGAGATACGCTGGTACTACCAGCACCTCAATGACCACTGGGATCTGGATCACCCTTTTGAGCGCCTGTTGGTGGACACTGCAGTGGCTCCCGATCCAGACGAAGTTGAATGGATAAATCCAAATTTGGAGACGGGCGAAGTTCGCAAGGTTATCACCGGCATTCCCGGCAAGACCGGCATAGTTTACACACTGGACCGGGAGACCGGTGAGTTCCTGTGGGCAACCCCTACCACATTTCAAAACGTTATCTCGAATATTGACGGCGCCACTGGCGAGGTGGTACTCAACGAAGAGGTGATCTTTCGCGAAAACGAACAGATTGTGATGGTCTGTCCGCACCTGCTCGGGGGCAGGGATTGGGAAGCAGGCGCCTACAGCCCGCTCACCAATAACATGTATTATGGGGTGCGCAACAATTGTGCCGACATGATGGCCACCGCTGACTTCGAAACGGTCAGAGATAATCCACTCGCGAATGAAATTATCGGCGGCCAGCAGGCCATCTACTCACTGGCAGCCAGAGCCCGATTGACTCCCGGCGAGTCCAACTCAGGCACGGTAAGAGCGATCAATGCCGAGACTGGTCGCACTGAGTGGCTATATGAACAGCGGGCTGGCACTGTATCCTATGTGGCCACCGGAGGCAGGCTGGTATTTGGCGGCGATGTGAACGGCCGATTTCGTGCCTTCGATGATGAGACCGGTGAGATACTCTGGGAAATAAATCTGGGCGCCGAAGTAGTCGGCTACCCGATAAGCTATGCCGTGGATGGAAAGCAGTATGTTGCGGTAAATACCGGACGCGGACTGGGTGGTGTTGGCACACCCGAGATAAGGCCCAGTGGCAACGCTAACCTGTTCATCTTTGCATTACCCTAATTGAAGCGAAGATGTGCATAGAGTGGAGCCCGACTAGGGCTTCGTCCCATGGCGGTTCAAAGCGGACCGCCCTAATACTGCAATCCAAATTTCGATAACGACATAGCCATGAAAAACGTGATATCTACCTACGCTGCTATCTCCCATACCACACTCGGTGTTTTTGTCCGGACTGTACAAACGACTCTGGCTGTCTTGCTGGCAAGTCTGGTTTTACTCAGCTCGGTCAGTTACGGCCAAGGGCCCGGTAGTTTTCCACCCGTTACCGATGCCATGTTACAGGACCCTGCTCCTAGCGACTGGCTCATGTGGCGTCGCACGCTTGATAGCTGGGGCTATAGCCCCTTGGCTGAAGTCAACCGTGACAATGTGGGTCAGATGAGGATGGTGTGGACTCGCAACCTGGCCGCAGCTACTGATGAAATTACGCCGCTGGCCTATAACGGCGTCCTCTACGTTCCGCAGGCCAATGATGTGATCGAGGCCATCGATGCTGTCAGTGGTGACTTGATCTGGGCATATCGACGGGACCTGCCTGAAGATGTGTCTCAGTGGATTGGTCCTCACGGTAGCAATAATCGCAACCTGGCCATTTACGAAAACCTAATCATCGACTCTAGCGCTGAAGGCTTTGTGTTTGCGCTGAATGTTCAAAGCGGCGAAATCGTTTGGGAAACGCAGGTTTTCGACTACAAGGTCAATACCGGCACCCATAGTTCGGGGCCGATTATTGCCGATGGTCGGGTAATTTCCGGTCGCAGTTGTAAGTCGACACTTGGTTATCCAGGAGGTGGGCCCGATGCCTGCTTTGTCGCCGCCCATGATGCTCTTACCGGCGTTGAGCTTTGGCGCCGCCAGCTGATTCCAAAGCCAGGAGAGCCGGGTTACGAGACCTGGGGCGACGTGCCCTACGAGCTGCGTCAACAAGTAGGATCCTGGACGCCTTCGAGTTACGACCCGGAGCTGAAGCTGATTATCTTCGGCACCTCGGTCACCTCTCCGGCACCGAAAATCTTTCTAGATGGCATTGATAAGAAGTATTTGTATCACAACAGTACCCTGGCGCTGGAGGTAGATACTGGTGAGATACGCTGGTACTACCAGCATCTCAATGATCACTGGGATATGGACCATCCTTTTGAGCGCCTGCTCGTGGACACCGCAGTGACCCCCGATCCAGATGAAGTTGAGTGGATTAACCCTGATCTGAAGGCTGGCGAAGTTCGCAAGGTTATCACCGGCATTCCCGGCAAGACCGGCATAGTTTACACACTGGACCGGGAGACCGGTGAGTTCCTGTGGGCAACTCCTACCGTATTCCAGAACATAATACAGAACATTGACGGCGCGACTGGCGAGGTGACGGAAAATCCGGAGGTGGTTTTTCGTGAAACCGAACAGATTGTATTTGTCTGTCCGACCTGGCTCGGCGGCAAGAATTGGGAAACGGGTACCTACAGCCCACTCACCAATACCATGTACTATCCGTTGCGCAACACCTGCGCCGACATGATGGCCACCGCTGACTTCGAAACGCAAAGGGCTACTGAGCTCGAGCGTGAGATTGTCAGAGGTGGCCTGGCTCTCTACTCATTGGCGGGCAGGCATCGGATTGCACCCGGCACGGACAACTTGGGCACCGTAAGAGCAATCAATGCCGAAACAGGTCGCACCGAATGGCTCCATGAGCAACGGGCCGGCACTACATCTCTGATGTCCACCGGCGGGGGACTGGTATTCGGCGGCGATGCCAACGGTCGCTTTCGGGCCCACGATCATGAGACCGGTGAGGCCCTTTGGGAAATAAACCTGGGCTCCCCGGTAGTCGGCTTCCCGATAACTTATGCAGTGGATGGAAAGCAGTATGTTGCGGTAAATACCGGGCCATGGCTAGGTAGCATCGGGACACCCGAGTTAAGGCCCAGCCGCGGAACCAACCTGTTCGTATTTGCATTACCCTAACTTAGGCGGCAGTGACGGAATCTATGTCTTTTGGGGACACTCCTGTAAAGAGTCCCCTAGGTTGTTTACCCCGTCAGGTCAACTCTAAGCGAATTGCACAACGCCCTTGTAAACGATAATCCCGTCAAACTACCGGAAGCCTTTGTTCTTTTTTTTTGTAAAAGCACATAACAAACAAACCAAAAGGGCTCGGTGTTACACGACCGAGATTATCCGTTAATGAGTTAGGAAATATTGCATGACTGATTTTAAAATTTTTGGCATAAGCGAGTTGTTTCAAGCCCCTGTGCTCACTGCGGGTCATCGATTTTTGGGCGTTGCGGCTCTGTTGGGGGCCTGTTTCGTGGTGACACACTTGGTAACTGTGGTTGTCACCTGCGTCGTGGATGGTTTTAACTGGGGGATTAATGCTTGGATTTTGGACATTATGGGGTTCATCGCGGCGTTCTATTTCGCGATTCAGTGCGGGCTGTCTTCAAACAGCAAGAGTGTCGACTTTCGGAAAAAAAATTCTTGGATCTGCGCATGGGCCGTTATAACCGTCGGCGCCCGAATTCTTGATATTCTAATGCTGTTTGGAGTGGTGATATGGAGTGAGATTTATATAACACCTGAGGGGCCAACGCTTTGGTCAAATGTAGTAAGCGAGGTTATTTTTGGAATGGCTTTTACCGTTGCAGCTCTCCTTGGTTCGCTGATGCTCCTGGTTTCGCCTCGGGATGTGGATGCTACGTAGATCGAAAGCGAGCTCAAATAGTGGGCAGTCAGAGCAGCCTCATAACGAAGCATCGAGAAACCTCCACACTATTTCTTATCTATGATTGACTATAGTTGCGCTAAGACAGCTTCAATGTTGATGCAACGGCATAGCAAAGCTTGGGCGCTGAGCAGAAGGAGGTATACTTCTCAGCAGTTTTAGGCTTCGTTCGGCTTATATATGACGGCTGAATAGCAGATCATAACCGATTTGTTATGGTCGCGATCGCAGAGTTAATATGTGACAGGGCCGTCTCTAGAATCTGGGAGCCTTTTAGAATTATAGAAGCAGGAGAAAAATTATGAGGAAACATTCATCACGATATATGGCCATTCCCTTGAACTATTTAGTTGCGGGCGCTGCATTGTTCGTTCCATGGATTCTTCATGCCCAGGCAGCAGAATCGATCTGGAGTGGTTCCTATACCGACGCTCAGGCTGAACGGGGTGCAGAGGATTATCGCGCGCACTGCGCGAGCTGCCATGGGGCCAATCTTAGGGGGGACAGTCATGCATCCGGTCTGGTGGGTATGGGTTTCATGTTTCTTTGGGAAGGAAAATCTCTGAGTGAACTGTACTCAAAAATACGTAACGACATGCCCTTGGATCAGCCGCGCAGTCTAACGAAAGGGTCATACGAGGACATCTTAGCGTTCATCCTGAAGTCCAATGAGTTTCCAGTAGGAGACGCCGAGTTGGAATCGGATGAGAAAGCCTTGGACAAACTCATGATCACTGCTAAGCCAATTAACTAAGAAAAACTAAAAGTAAAACCCATGAAAAAAGCACTAGCAATAATTATATGTAGCATCGTGACATTCACCTTGACCTTCAGCGCCTTGGCGCAGCCGCATGAATTGCGTACGACAAAGTTCACCGTCAGCGATGTCGATGCTGCTGTTGCGTTCTATCGAGATCTAGTGGGGATGGAAGAAGTCGGTCGATTTGAGGTTCCTGGTAGCCTCACCGAGCCGTTTATGGGATTTGGCGAGGGGATAATGCGTGTCGGGCTGCTGGGCTACGCCAAGATAGAAGATATCGAGAAGACCCCGCATCCAGTTTCGGTAGTGATGATACCCGACATTGACGCTGTGGCTGCGAGAATGGAGAGTGCAAGCCACTCTTTGAATATCATGTCGGTCGACGTCGGCGATGGTAATAGCGTGCGTATTGGAATCACCACCGATCCGAGCGGCAACATGATTGAACTCGTTGAGGTTGATGGTCCTCCGAAGGTGGCTGGTGCCCGCCTGATAGTCGAGGATCGAGCGGCGGCGGAAGAATTCTTTGTACGTGTTTTCGACGTCACGCCAGGGAGGCGCATCGTGACGGAGAGCTTCGATGAGGTCTTCTTTGATTTTGGTGATGGCAAGTTCGTCGCACTTTACGAGCCTAAGGGCGAAGCGCCGCTCCCCAAGAGCGAGAACCCCGTGGTCGCGATCTATTCGTCAGCGTTCGACGTTGTGCTTGGACGGGTGAAAGCTGGCGGCCTTGGTCTTAAAGAGTATGGTTCCGGTATGTTCCTAGCAAATGATCCGTCCGGCAACGTCGTCGAGGTAGTTCGTCGACAAGACTAGTAGTCGAGAGCCTGCAAGTTCCGCTACGGCAGTGCTAGAGTAATTACAGTGGTGGTCGCCACGACAGTCACGTAATGCTTGCCATCGACCTCATAAGTTAAGGGGCTGGCACGAATGATTCCCGGGTTTCATAGCTGAAGAGCACTTCCTCATCTTCTGCATGTAAGACATAGAAGCCACCACCTTATTGCCAGTATCTTGAAAAGTGCCTAAAACTCTTGTGCCACGCAATATAAAGAACAGACATTCAATAAGCTGTGCCACGCAATACAAGAACAGACATTCAATAAGTTTTCTAGTAGTTGCAAATCGTTACAATTTTTTGCAAACAGTTACAACTAGTTAGTTTACGGCAATGCTTAGCATTGGTTATTGTCCTAAAGATAAGGTGCTAATAATAAGGGAGAGATAGACAAATGAATCGATTTCACCAAATGTATTCACCCCCTCCGTTCCCGATGTCGAAGATTTGTCGATCGCTACTTGCAACTTGCGTTGTAGTTGCGGGTGCGCCGGTTGTGGCGCAGGCACAAGAGACAGAGCAGTTAATAGAAGAGGTAGTGGTTAGGGGTGCGCGTGCGAGTCTGCGCAATGCCCAGGAGATCAAGAGAGATGCAGACACCTTTGTTGACGCGATAAGTGCGCTCGACATCGGTGCCTTGCCCGATCGTTCGGTACTAGAGGCCATGCAGCGGATTCCAGGTGTCTCCATTGAACGTGTAGCTTCTGGTTGGCCGGACTACTTTTCGGTTGAAGGTAGAGGGGTGGCGATCCGAGGTATGTCGGCCACCCGTTCCGAATTCAACGGACGCGATGCTTTCCACGCCAGCGGGCGCGGTCTTTCTTTTGGTGATGTTGCTCCCGAGCTGTTGGCTGGTGTGAACATTTATAAGAACCAGACCGCGGACATGATTGAAGGGGGTATTGGCGGGACTGTGAGCCTAATTACCCGCAAACCTTTTGATCAAGAAGGGCAGATGATCGCGTTTAACGCGGGGGGCCGATGGGGTGATCTTAATATGGATTGGACCCCCGAGACCTCTGGCTTGTATAGCAACCGCTGGGAGACCAGTTCTGGCGAGTTCGGTTTTTTGATCCAAGCCCAGACTTCCGAGAGGGAGGCCATTTCCAATGCCGTTCATATCAATCCTTACGTGCCTTACGATGCTTGGGCCCTTGCCGGTGCGGAAAGCTTTAGCGGCGGCCAAGTTATGGTGCCCTCAGGTGCAAACTTTACCCAGAAAGAAGATGAAAACACCACAGACGGCGGGGTTATCTCTTTCCAGTGGCGTGATATTGACAACAAGTATCTGTTGACGGCGGAGTACATACGCTCGGCTTCGACATACAATTTTTGGCAAAATTGGCTCCGGTATGATGGGGGGACTAGCATCTCCTCAAGAAACACGCGTGCCTACGGAGACACCCAATTCCAGTTTGATGATAACGGTGTGTTCCAGTCCGGTTTGCTGGCCCATGCCAACTGGGGCTGGCGAGCCAACGGGATGATTGGTCCGGGTGCCACTGAGCCAAATACCCGTTACGTCAATCCTTATATACCCCGCCCCTGGTATTATGGTGATGTAGGGGGTATGTCCCAGTTCGGTCATGATTTCACTACGCAAACGGAGCGGAATGAGACAAGCAGGAAGCTGGACGATATTTCCTTGAACTTTGTCTGGACACCGAATGATAGTTGGACCGTGGAGTTCGATTACCAGAACATCGATGCCACCCAAAAGCAAGATATCAATTTAATGAGCGCTACTGTGCCCGCAATGCAGCGTTTGGATGTGAGCGGTAACAAGCCTAGCCTGGAATTGATCAGTCCTTGGAACGGCGAGCGTGACAACAACCCGGCTGCCTACAATAACGGTCTCAATCGTGCAGGCTGGACCGGTGATCCGCTGGGTGATTCCAATTACTTTCAGGATCCAACCAGCTATTCGATGGATAGCGCTTGGGATATATTCGGACGCGACCAAGGTGATTCCGATGCGTTCCGGGTGGATGCGGACTACGCCGTGAACGATTCTTCCTGGATTACCAATATCAAGTTTGGTGCCCGTCGGGGCGAGCGTGAGCAGTTGCTTCGCGATGCCCCAGTTAGATGGGGCGCTATCTCGCCGAACTGGGCCGCCGGCGCTCTATACATGGACCATGTGGCTGATCAAGGTGCAGCGTACAATATGTTTGAAGCGACTAGCTGGTCTAACTTCCATCGCGGAGGTGTGCTGGATATTGCCGGAGGTAATCAGTTGCTGGGCTTTAGTCGTGATTACGTTCAAAGGATGCTCGACGGCGCCATCTGCTCGGGCGATCCAGCCTTTGTTCAAACGTCGCCGGCTGGCACTTGGGATGGAGGAAACCGCTGCCGCGAGGGTGTTGATAGCAGGTACGGCATGTTCTACGAGGATGGGATAAGCAGTACTGTTGAGACCAATACAGCTGCCTATGTGCGTCTGGACTGGGAGCTTGATAACCTACCCAGGCGCGTTGCCGGTAATTTCGGTTTGCGCTACGTCGAGCTAGACCGTAAGGCCACTGGTTTCGTCCGTTCTCCTGGTCTAGATCAGTTCTGGGCCGGGACCAATTACATGCTTCCTGCTGACCAGACCGCGCCGTTGACCGGCCCTGGCGTATTGGCCTATGCACAGAGCCAAGTAGATGCGGGCAACTACGCCCAGCTGGATGATTTCTACAACTCCGACGATAGTCTGTGGGCCAGACAAGCTTTCTGGTATCTCAATGACGCAGACCGTGCTTTCGCCACAGAGAGCTCCATGTCTCAGAGCGCCAGCAGTAAGTTCACTGATTGGCTGCCTAGCCTGAATGTGAAAGTTGAGTTGAGCGACAGATTGCTTGGCCGTTTTGCAGTCAGTAAGGCAATGGCTCAGCCAACCATGAGCCGTATACAGAATAAAATCGGGACCAGCGCAGAGCTTGACGTAGTGCAAGGCATACCTGCCGATCCGACAAACGCCGCACGCTGGGAGACTGCGCCGCAAAGCGCCTCAGTGATTCGCTGGGAAGGTGTCGGTGGCAATCCATTCTTAGAGCCGATGGAATCCGTACAGTGGGATGCCTCGCTGGAGTGGTACTTCGCCGACGCCAGCTCGTTGACAGGCGGGGTGTTTTACAAGGATCTGAGCAATTTTTTCATCTATGGTTCCAATCCTCAACAGATTACTAATGGGTCCACCGGTCAGACCCAGACGGTATTAGTGGAATCTCAGATTAATGGTGAAGAAGGTAAAATGTACGGTTACGAACTGGCTTATACACAGTTCTTCGACATGCTACCTAGTTTCTGGAACGGTCTCGGAATGCAGGCCAACTACACCTGGATTGAAGCAAGCGGTGTGCCGGCTCACGTCGACGGCTCGGCGATGAGTCAATATGCTTGGAACTATGCTGAAGTAGTCAACTTGGATACCGTACCCTTAGAAGGTCAATCTGAGCACACGGCCAACCTGGTGCTGATGTACCAGAAGTACGACTGGCAGGCCCGACTCGCTTACAACTGGCGTTCCGAGTACTTGGTGAGCTACCGCGATGGGATCACCAACCTTCCGGTATGGCAAGACGACAGCGGCGTTATGGATGCGTCTGTGATCTGGGATGTAACCGATAACGTGACCTTGTCGATCCAGGCCAACAATTTATTGGATACTGAGTCCAACCTCAGCTATGTCCTAGATAACGGGGGCACTCGAGCTGGAAAATCTTGGTTTATTGCGGAGCGGTCAGCAATTGCTTCTGTACGTTTACGCTTCTGATAGCCAGGGCAAGGAAGGCATTTGCAACTTTTTCTATATAATTGAGGTAATAGGAGTAATTAGATAAGAAGTTGTAAATTAGGAGCGCTGAAGTCGCGCGTAACATGCGCGACAGGCAGCCAAATAACTTGGAAGGTGCAGAACCTTTAAGTGGGTCTTAGATAGAAAACTTTAGAATAGGAAGATCAAAGGTACAAACAATGAATAAAGCAGTATTAAGTATTCTAGTCGCTCTCCCTCTTGCATTTGTTCAATCTCTGCTAATTGCCCAGGAAAGTTTTCCGCGCACGCCATCGGGTAAACCGGACTTCAGTGGAAATTATGATACGTCATCCCTGACTCCGATGAACCGCCCGGCAGAATTTGGTGATCGGGAGTATTATACTGCGGAAGAAGTTATGGCAATTAGTGATGGCGCGGCAAATAGGCTCGCTTACGGGGACGAACCGCTTGATCCTGATCGCTCTGCACCAGAGGCTGGCGCTAATGTAGGCGCCTACGATGGTTTCTGGATGAATTTTGGGGACAGTGCCTCTGCCATTAACGGAAATTACCGAACTTCCATTATTACTTACCCTGAAAATGGACGGATGCCTGCGCTTACTGAAGAAGGTAAGGAAAAAGCTGCCATGAGGATTCCCTTTGAATGGCCACAGGAATACTCAAAGGGTGGTGCATGGTGGCTGGAAGAGCCCGACGTTCATCCTTTCGACGGTCCTGAGAATTTATCTCTAGGGACTCGTTGCATCTACACTGGCGTTGCGTCGCTTCCTGTCACTTCGCTACCCTACAACAACATAAAAAAAGTCGTACAAACTGAAGACTATTTGATGATTTATATCGAGTGGAATCACTGGGCTCGGATAATCCGCATCAATGATGGAGAGCACAAGCATGTTAGTCATGCATCATACGATGGAGATTCTATTGCATGGTGGGAGGGAGACACCCTTGTGGTTGAAACAGTTAATATTCTTAACGAGGCTCCTCGCGAAGTGGCTGACCGTCGTATAGTAGAACGATTCAGTCGCAACGACGATGGTGGCATAGTCTATGGTTATACAGTGGAAGACGCTAATTATACTGATTCCTATAGCGCTGAAGTGAGTTGGAGATTAACTGACAAGGAGCCCTATGAGTTTGCATGCCACGAAGGAAACCACGCTATGATTGGGATTCTTGCGGGCGCGCGTCGGCAGGAAATGGAATACCGAAAAAACAACAGTTTGTGAAACCAAATTATGGATGGGATGCCTGAACAAAAAAAGCCGAGCTTTGTAGCCCGGCTTTTTTGCTTTGTCCTTTCCTTAAAATTTGTCCCGCCCCGAAATCAGTTAACACATAAACGGCTTGTTATGAAAAGTACTACTCCTTTTAGATCAAAGCACTCGCAAGGCGGAGGCAGTCTTCTTTACTTTTTTATAAAAATTTCGTAGGTAAATATACTGCTGACAAATTACCCATATGAGAAGAGTTAGAATAACTATTTGCAATGCCTGAAAGACAACCCCGAACATAATTGCAACAGAGGTGCTTAAATGAAGATTGGTGTTAATGTAAGCTGTTTCGGTTTACTTTGTCTACTGCTGCTCGGACCTTCGCTTAGTGCTCAGGACATCCCTACGATGACAGCAGCGGAGCTGGCACGGGTGCAGGTGCGCGCCGTGCCTGGCAAGGATAATCTGTATCTTGTCCCTGGCTTCGGCGGCAATAGTGGGGGCAACGTGATATTTTTGGTCACTGACGAAGGTGTGCTAGTTGTAGACAATAAGTTTTTCTACAGCTATCCGGAGATCATGGAGCAGTTGAGGAAAGTGACGGATAAAGATATCCGCTATATGCTCAACACCCACCACCATTACGATCATGCGGGCAGTAACGCGGACTTCCTCGAGGATGGTATACCGATTCTGGCTCACCGCAATGTGCGCACCAATGTGTTACGTGATGAGCGGAATGCCCCGGAGGGAGCGCCAGTTATTCTCTACGAAAAAAGCGCTACTGTGGTGTTGGGTGGACAGGAAGTTAACGCCCATTATTTCGGCCGTGGCCATACTAGTGGTGATTCGGTAATTCATTTCCCTGCGCTACGCACGGTACACACCGGCGACCTGGTTCTCTGGGGCGATCGTCTGGATGGCAGCACAATGTCACCCTTCTTTGACTATGACAACGGTGGCAGTGCGGCGGATTGGACAGCGACGCTGGATGGTCTATTGACGCTGGATTTCGATACCGCTATTCCTGGTCATGGCCCAATCCTAAGAAAGGTCGATATCCGTATATTTCGCAGTAAACTCGATCAGTTTATGACTCGGATAAAGGTGCTAATAGATAATGGAGTAGGGCGTGACCGCATAGCCGCGGAGTTGGATATCGCCGATTTGAACTGGCCCATGCCGCCGGGCCGCATTGAATCCATATACGATGAATTGACTCAATAGACCGCGTCGGGCAGGCGAATACAAGCAGTTCAGGCCCACGTAAAATTTTAAATTTCATAACAAGGAGAATATATAAATGACACCATCAGCACTCAGGCAGCTGCTGCCAATAGTCGCACTCACTCTGATCACATCTTCAGGAACGCGGGCTGACACGATGCCGATTCACACTGTTACCACCACTAAGTTTACGGTGGAGGACGCCGAGGTCAGTAAGGCGTTCTATGAGGACTTACTTGGCATCCCGGAGTTACGTCGCTATGTGGATGAGGGGCGACTGGTGGAGCCGTTCATGGGGTGGGTCGAGGATGGCCGGATAGGGCTGCTCGACTACAGTGAGAAGGAGACGCTAAAGAAGAGCTCAGCCCCGGTCTCGGCCATTTCCGTGCCTGACTTGGAAGAATTGGCAGCTCGGTTCGAAAGTGCAGGACAGCAGTTTCCGATATACGACATCGGCGGAGGAACGCGACTCTCCATCGTCAATGATCCGAGCGGTAACGCCATCGAGATAGTCGAGGTCGAGGGACCACCGGCAGTGATGGGGGCTCGGCTCATAGTCGAGGACCGTGCGGCGGCCGAAGAGTGGTTTCTTGAAGTCTTCGACGTGGAGCCGGACAATCGTATTGTTACTGACAACTTCGATGAAGTATTCCTAAAAATGGGTGGGGGTTTATTCTTCGCACTTTACGAGCCAAAGGACGAGCCCCCTCTGCCCAAGAGTAATTATCCAGTGGTAGCCATCTACTCAACTGATTATGACGGTGTTCTTGAGCGGATCAAGGCTCTCGGCCTTTACGTTCGGGAGCGCGGCGACGGATTGTTGTTTGCCCGTGATCCCTCGGGGAACGTTGTCGAGGTCGTTCGCCAGACGGCTCGCTAATTGAGAGCCTCGCAGTCCCATCAGAGCTGCTGTGATGCAACAATCCTAATACCAATTTTGTAGGCGCTCGCAAGGGCGCTCTTGGTAACCTCGACGATCTGAAAAGCACTTCCCAATACCTAAGCCTGGCTATTAACCTTGCTCGTGACGGTCGTGATGGGCCAGCTAAAAGCGAATCAACTTGTTCACTCGCGTCTTAATTTAGATATCTTCATTTACAAGCACTTCTTCAGTTCATCTAACGGCAATACTTGGATTCGGAGATACTTTATAATCCCAGCCCGCACAAGCCATTGTTAGACTCGCTTTCAGTGGTAATTATTGAGGTGATCGCCAATCTTCTCAGAGGTTTTTATGAAACGACTTCAGCTTGCGGTATTTGGACTGGTCCTGGCCTTGACTGGCTGTGGAGAGAGTGTGGGACCGATACTAGAGGCTGGAGATTTGGCCCTCGTCGGGGCGCAGTTGATTGATGGAACCGGCGCGGCAGCCACGTTAGATTCGGTCATAGTGATTCGTGATGGACGGGTCACTGCGGCCGGTTCACGGGAGACTACCCCTGTTCCCGCCGGTGCGGAAGTGATTGATGTTACCGGCAAGTCGATTATTCCCGGTCTGGTTAACATGCATGTGCACTATCGTGGCGAGAGCGCCGACATTAAGAGTCAGTTCAATGCGCAGCTCTACTATGGCGTGACAACCGCACGAAGTATCGGCAGCGACTCGCCGGAAGCTGTTGGGTTCTTGCTCGAAGCCAACGCCGATCGGCCGGACTTTCCGCGCGCGTACACCGCAGGTCTTGGATTCTCGCACCCCGGAGGTTTTAACGCGGGCGGACGGAACGCGCCGGCGACGGAAGACGAGGCACGGATGCTGGTCCGGAAGCAGATTGAGCTTGGCGTGCAGTTTATCAAGATGTGGGTCAATGACGTGGCGCAGCCTGGCTTAAAGATCCGGCCTGAGATTCGGGTGGCGATTATCGATGAGGCGATCCGCAATGGGGCCTTGCCGGTTGCCCACATCGATGGCGAAGCCGACGCCATTCAGTTGATTCGGGCCGGCTTGCGGGACTTCCTCCACAGCACCGTGCTGACCTTCGGCCCCGGGGGTGGCGCTCCCGTCGACAACCCGGTGCCGTCGTCGGAATTCCTACAATTGGCGGTCGAGAACGATGTTGTGTTCACTCCTACCTTGTCTATCCGTCAGCTTGGCTGGTATTTCGCCGCGCATCCTGAGTTGCTGGATGACCCTAGTTTACGGGCGGTCTTCAATCCTGATGCCTTGGCTCGATGGGATAATCCTGAACGCCGGGCGGAAGTGGTTGATGCGGACAACTTTGAGAACAGCAAGGCGGCATTTCGACAGCTTCAGGACTTCCTCAAGACGATCCACGATGCCGGTATTCAGGTCGCCATTGGTACTGATGCGGGCACCGCTAATGTGCCGTTCGGGTGGGGCTTGCATCGTGAGATGGCGATATATGTCGAGGCTGGCCTGACACCGATGCAGGCTATTGTTGCGGCAACGGCCACGGGGGCTGCACAGTTACCTCCCCTAGGCGAAGCTGATTTTGGAACCCTAGTGCCCGGTAAGGTGGCAGATCTAGTCGTTCTCGATGCCGATCCACTGGTGGATATCCGCAATACGCTGAAGATCGACCAGGTGATGCGGATGGGCGAATGGCTAGACCGTACGCGATTATTGCCGATCAAGTAGACGCATTGATTAGCCAGCGCCGAGAGTGCTGGCTAACATCCTTCCTAGTTTAATCAGCAGCTAGCGAGTTCTCGTGCTGCTCCTTGAGACTTGCCATACCCAACAGCTTTCTTCCACGTATCTGTGGGCTTTTCGCAGGCTGTCGAGGAAATCCATGGTAGTGATCGTCGCCACCCATGGAGGGCTTTTTCCGCTGCGGATCAGATCGGTCGTGGACGGCGTCGCTCAGAGAAGTGCCAGTCGGCGACTGGTTCTCTAGGTCGGTGGCAAGAGGGTCAACTGCTCCTCAACGGTGCGCGCTCAATCAGTCGTTGAGACTGCTGAAGACCTGTTGGATCCAAGTGGGGATAGTCATGAAGCCGGTGAACTTGGAGTATTCGTCTGGTAGCCCAGTTTCCTGGATATCATCGAGTGATTTCCCCGCTGACTTTTGCTTCTCCACGATGTCGATCGTTGCCGCGATTCGGTCGTGGTAGGCCTGCAGTTCGGTCTTTGTCGTCATGGGGCCGTGGCCGGGGATGACTTTGGTATCATCGTCGATCATCGCCAACATTGCGGCGATGTTATCCCGCAGTCCGGTAGCCGAGCCGCCCACTGGGAGATCGATGAATGGATAACCGTTGAGGTTGACGTACTGGTCACCGGTGTGGATGACGTTCGATTCCCGAAAAAAGATTACTGCATCCCCATCCGTGTGTGAGGCATTGCCGAGGTAGATAACGTCGATATCCTCTCCGTTCCAATGGAAGGTGACGTTTTCCTTGAAGGTCAGCACCGGTATTGCCTCAGCTGGGTGCGGTTCTTCGCGAAAATTTGATCCTGCCTCCCGTCCTTCCAAGAGACGCGTTCGCACGCTGTGGTGTGCGATGATTAAAGACTCTTCACCGAACGCAGCGTTACCGCCGGCATGATCGTAGTGGTAGTGGCTGTTAACAAGGAAGTCGACCTTTCCTTGCTGAATGCTAGCGACCGCCTCTTTGATATCGTCCGTAAGCGGCATTAGCTGGTCGTCAACCATGAGTATCCCATCTTCACCGGCGGATACAGCTATGTTGCCACCGTAAGCTGGAACGGGCTCGATCCACCACACTATGTCGCTGAGCTTGTGGACCTTTTGCTCGACCAGGGAGAGATCTTGTGCCGAGGCAGATATGCCGCAGAGACAAGACGCCATCAAGGAAAAAATGAGAAGTTCTCGGAATCCATCAGCGTGTATTCGCTTCTCCATCGTCTTTCTTTTTTTGCTGGATCGCATGCCCTGCTGTACCATGTTTTTTCCTCTATCGGATTGTGTTTTAAGAGCATATTACAGACAGGTTTGGCATGTCCATGTTGCCTGATTGTTGTTGTTACACTTTGTTACACTGCATAACAAACTATCACATGCTGCCCTTTGTTTTATCGCTAAGCGATTGATATTCTTATATTCTTATAACACTACGGATTTTTTGATCTAGTGGGCAACTGGAAAGTGCTAACAGTATTTCCATTTACTTTACCGCGTGAATTTCTGTTTTTTTCTAAGGCATTTGCAACCTTTTTTATATAGTTGAGGTAATAGTAGTAATTAGATAAGAAGTTGTAAATTAGGAGCTCAGATGCATGAATAAGTTAACAACTCTGCTCGTTTGCACTATGTTTGTCGTCGGACAAGCCAGTGCTGATTCCTTCGAAGCTGAAGTGAAGCCAATGCTGGAGGCATCTTGTCTTTTGTGCCATGGCGAGGGCACGGTGACTCCCCTTAATATGCAAGAACTCAGCTACGACCTTGGCGATGCCGAGGTTTATCGTACTTGGCAGCATATCTATAATCGTATTGAGCGTGGCCAAATGCCCCCGATGGAGGTGTCAGACACGGTTCAATCGCTGATCGACAATGCGCTTACCGCACTTAAGCCTGCTTTAGTTGATGCCAATATAGCCGCACGCGGTAGCTCACGAGCGGAGCTGCGCAGGCTGACTCAGCTTGAGTATGCCTATTCCTTACAAGACCTTCTGCATCTCGATGCAGAGACGGCGACGGCCCTGGCTTCGGAATTGCCCGCCGCCGCTGATACGGGCGGTTTCAATACCGTGGCAAAAAATCAGGACATCTCGGCTTTGCACGTGCGTGGCTACTTGCGCGCGGCTGACAGAGCGCTGGATGCAGCAATCCAGCTCGGTCCACGTCCTGAGTCGGAGCGTTTCGAAATTGAGTATCGGAAGTCGCCGTATCTTAATATGTTGAGTACTACGGAGACTTTCGGCCTCGGCGTTACCAAGTTGCTCGACGACGGGGTTGCTACGTTTTTTGATTCCGTATCGACCTACGCCTTTTATACTGAGTCGGAGGGCTACAATGTGCCGTCGCCAGGACGCTACCGGGTCACCCTCGATGCTTATCCCTACCAGGCGGATTCACCGGTAATCTTGACTTTGTACAGGGGTAAAAAGCAAGGCATTGTCGCATCGCTTGATAATCTCATCGGTAGTTACGATTTAGTTGAGCCGGAAGGTCGTGTTGTCGAGGAGACCATCTACCTAGAGCCCGGTATGTTAGTGGCCCCCTCGCTGGCGGATGTCGATTACCGGGGGGAAAATCCCGGCATATATTATCTCCCTGAAAACTTCGTCACTGATTACAGGGGCGAGGGCATCGCGATGAAGTCGATGGTTATCGAAGGTCCTTTGAGTGACGTGTGGCCGCCGCAGAGTGCTCGCGAGCTCTTGACCGGCATCGATTTTGAAGAGTCGGGTCAGATTAAACTGTCCAAGCCGGCCATGGATCACATCAACGAGATTGTCGAGACTTTCGCGCAGCGTGCCTTCCGTCGACCGCTCGCCGAAGGTGAAGCCAAGTTCTACGCCGATATGGCGATACCGTTGCTAGAGGACGACAGACCTTTTCTTGAGGCACTGCGTGTGCCACTTAGAACGGTCTTGAATTCGTCGTCATTTCTTTACCAAGACGGTGCTAGCGGCGCTCTGGATGATTACAGCCTGGCCTCGCGCCTGTCGTATTTTCTGTGGCGCAGTATGCCCGACGATGCGCTTCTCGCCGTCGCTGAAGCTGGTCGCTTGTCCGAGCCTGCAGAGCTGGCACGTCAGGTGGAGCGCATGCTCGATGATCCGAAAAGTAAACGCTTCGTCAAGGACTTCGTGGGGCAGGCTTATCGACTCTATGAGATCAACTCAACCTCGCCTGATACAGGGCTGTATCCCGAATTTAACGACCTCCTTGGTCAGGCCATGGTAGCGGAGTCTGAGCTTTTTTATGAGGAGTTGATCCGCGAGAACTTGAGTTTGACGAACCTCGTTCGTGCGGACTTTACCTTCCTGAACCGCCGCTTAGCTGAGCATTACAGAGTGCCGGGTATCGAAGGACAGCAGATGCGCAAAGTGATGCTGCCAGAGGGCAGCGTGCGAGGCGGTTTGTTGGGTCAGGGCAGTATCCATAAGATCACGGCGAACGGGACGACTACGTCGCCCATACCGCGCGGCAATTTTGTGCTTGCGAATTTGCTTGGCCGCCCAGCACCGCCACCGCCACCGAACGTGGGCGGTGTTGAGCCCGACACACGCGGGACGACTACGATTCGTGAACAGCTGGCGGCGCATCGAGACAGCACCATCTGCGCGGGTTGTCATAAGACCATCGACCCGCCGGGCTTTGCGCTCGAATCGTTCGATCCTATCGGAGGATTTCGCGACCAGTACCGGGCTGTCGGGGCTTTTTCTGAGACTCTGCAATATGCGCCTTATCAGTTGGGGTTGCCGGTGGATGCCAGTGGCATTACATCTGACGGGGCGTCGTTCCGCGGATTCGCCGATTACCAACAAGTGTTGTTGGACACTGAGATGGATGCGATCTCTTACAATCTCGCGGATCAACTCATAACATTCAGCACCGGGGCGCAGGTCGAGTTTTCAGACCGGGATGCGGTGAACGAGATTCTCAGCTTGACCAAGGACCAAAATTACCCATTGCGTACAATGATTCACGAGGTCGTGGCAAGCGATCTGTTTAAGACGAGGTAGTCTAATATGAAAAAAGGCAATAAGATAAGTCGACGCACTCTGTTACGAGCATCAGGTGTGGCGCTCGCTCTACCATATCTCGAGGTGATGCCCGCTTACGGCGCGGCGCAAACTAGGCGGATGGTGAACATCTGTTGCACGCTGGGTTTATACACGCCTTCGTGGTTGCCGCAACAGGATGGGGTAGACTACCAAGCGTCAGAATATCTTAAGCTGATCGATCAACACCGCAGCAGGTATACGGTCTTTTCCGGACTTTCACACGAGGCGCAAAATGGCCGGCAAGCACACAACTCAGAGATTACCTGGCTGTCATCGGCAAGGCATCCGGGCTTGGATGGTTTCCAAAATACCGTTTCCATGGACCAGGCGGCTGCCAATTATATTGGTTATGAGACTCGATTCCCGTCAATTGTGCTCGGTACAACGAGTCCGCAAAGCCAGTCCTACACTGCTAACGGTGTAATGATCCCGGCCGAAACGAGCCCAGCGGGATTGTTCAAAAAACTATTTCTGCGAGGTAGTGCGGAGGAAATCAGGCGCGAAACTGAGAGTTTGAATGACGGCGGAAGTATCCTCGATCATTTGCTGGAGGAGGGGCGACGACTTGTTAAGCAAGTCAGCGCTTCTGATAAGCACAAGCTCAACGCCCACTTCGAGGCAGTGCGCGCGGCAGAGAATCAACTTGCCGAGGTACAAGCTTGGACGAATCGTCCTAAGCCAGAGGTTGGTCAGGAGTCTCCAGTTGATATTCCGGACAATACTGACCTCATCGGCCGTATCGAGCTCATGCTCAACCTTATTCCGCTTATTCTCCAGACCGATTCTTCTCGCGTTGTCAGTCTGATGATTCAAGACCATAGTGTAGTGCCGCAAATTGCGGGTATATCCAAAGACCAGCACGGGCTTTCCCATCACGGTCAGGATCCGGCTAATATAGCTCAGCTTAAGATTATCGAAACAGAGATCATTAAACGTTTTGGTAATCTGCTAACAGAACTTCAGCAGCCCAGCCTCGCTGGGGGTTCGATTCTTGACGAGACGGCAGTCTTGTTTGGCAGTAATCTTGGTAATGCAGCTTCCCATTCCTCCAAGCAACTTCCTATTCTCGTTGCAGGCGGTGGTTTTGCGCACGGCAAGCACATTGCGAATAAACAAGAGCAAGATGCGCCATTGTGTGATCTCTTCATCACCCTATTGCAATCGATGGGCCTTGAGGTGGATGCGTTTGGTCAAGGCAGCAAGGCACTGCACTGGTCATAACAAGCGATCTATAAAGAACAGAATTATGAACCGCTCTTATTCTGTTCTACTCACTGTTGCACTTTTATTAGGTGCCTGTGCGCGGCAGCCTGAGCAGACGAGTGCTCCGTTCGGTGAGTGGCATCATGCTGGTGGCAATCATTTCTCTGCCAAATATTCACCCTTAGACCAAATTGATTCGAGCAACTTCGCAGATTTGGAAGTCGCGTGGGATTGGCAGTCGGCAGATGCCAGGATTCCTCGCTCGTTGGCCTCTAACACTAGCCCCTACCGCGCGACCCCTCTTCTCGTGAATGGGGTCATGTATACCAATACGAGTCTTGGGCAAGTAGCGGCACTGGATCCAGTAAGTGGCAGAGAATTATGGGTTTTCGACCCTGAAAGTTATCAACTAACTGTAGGGAGGGGTGCTAGTTCAACGCGAGGCATCGAATACTGGACCGACGGCCAGATTGAACGCATATTTATTGCGACGCGCGGTAAGCAACTCGTTAGCATTGATATCAATACCGGTCTGCCGGATAAGAATTTCGGAGATAATGGCTTTGCGGACTTGCGCAGTGATTTCGGCAAGAGCTCAGACGAATTTAATTTAGATAACATCACCCACGGCTCACCTCCGATCGCGGTGGGCAGCTCAGTTATCGTTGGCTCCTCTCTATTCGACTATACGGAGTTCAATCGCAATCCTCCCGGTCATGTCCGTGCGTATGACGCCTACACCGGCCAATTCAAATGGCGTTTCAACACAATTCCCCAGCAGGGCGATGATTTCACCGAGACGTGGGAAAATGATTCTTGGCGCAAGATGGGGAACACCAACGTGTGGACCTTCATGTCGGCTGATGATGAGGCGGGCATTGTTTATCTACCTATTGCTACCCCTACTAACGATTACTGGGGCGGCACCCGCCTCGGCGAAAACCTGTTTGCTGAATCACTGGTCGCCGTGGATGCAGAGACGGGTGAGCGCATCTGGCATTTTCAGACGGTGCATCATGGCCTTTGGGATTACGACATTGCCTCGGCTCCCAATCTGGTCGATATCGTGGTTGATGGCCGTCCTATCAAGGCGGTAGCTCAGGTGTCCAAGACCGGTTTCACCTATGTGTTCGACCGCATAACCGGTGAGCCTGTGTGGCCAATAGAGGAACTTCCAGTGCCGCCCAGCAATGTGCCTGGTGAGCGCGCCCATCCGACTCAGCCACATCCAACTTGGCCACTGCCATTTGAGAAGCAGGGGATGAGTGAAGCAGATCTGATCGATTTCACGCCGGAAATAACCGCTGCAGCGAAAGAGCTGGCAAAGAAATATGTGATGGGCCCGATATTTACGCCACCGATTGTGGAAGGCACCGATGGCAAGGAGGCGACTATCTTCATGCCAGGCGCAGGTGGCGGTGCTAGCTTCCCTGGCGCCAACATCGACCCCGAGACTAATATTCTCTATGTGCCCTCTCAAACGCGTCCTTATGCAATGTCATTGGTGCCACCAAATGACCCTGAAGCGGACTGGCCCTATGTTATCCGTGTACAGCGTAACGTTGGTCCTATGGGATTGCCCCTGGTAAAACCACCCTATAGGCGAATTACCGCGATTGACCTCAACACTGGCGAACACGTATGGAAAACCCCTCTCGGCAGAGGGCCAGCGAACCATCCTGCGCTAGCGCACCTCAACTTACCGGATCTCGGTAGCTCGTTTAGCGACTACTCAGCCGAGGGCGGCATCCTGGTCACCAAGACTCTGTTGATTACTCATCTGGCGCAGAAAGACGAGATTGATCCGGATGCAGATGGATCGATCTTAGTTGCATTTAACAAGGAGACAGGTGAAAAAGTCGGGGAAGTACTCGTGGATGTTCGGCTGCACGGCCCGGTAATGAGTTACCTAGCTGATGGCAGACAGCACATCTCCATATCCGGTGGCCGTTTCAATGGTGCGAAAATTTTTACCTTCGCATTACCGCAATAAAACTAATAGCCTAAATGTAAAGAAGAGATTATATGAGAACCTTAATGATTAAAGTGTCGGAGCTCGGCATACGACGAGTGGCTAACACACTAGTGATTACACTGTTTTCTGCGCTGCTTCCTATCACCACTTTGCACGGGCAGGGCGCAGGCGACACGAGTTATGATGGGACTACTGCCTGGGGCGATCCGGACCTGCAGGGCCTTTGGACTAATGAAACCCGCACGCCGATGGAACGGCCTGTGGAGCTGGGAAACAAGGCCTTTTTTACAGAGGAGGATGTTCAGGCTATGCGAGCGGCCGCAGAGCCAGCGCCGGTCGAGGCTATAGTTGAGGAAGTATCGGTTCCTGCTGTGGGGGGGAATGTTGGAGCCCATAGTGCAATTTGGCTTGATCAGGGTGAGGCTTTGCTGTCAACGCGTCAGACGTCTCTGATTGTCGATCCGCCAAACGGTCGCGCGCCACTTAGGGATTCGGCATGGCAAGCTCGCGAATACCGCTTGCAACATCTGGAGGATGATTATCTTAATTTCACGCCATGGGATCGCTGCATTTCCCGTGGCGTGCCCGGTGCAATGCTGCCAGCCGCCTACAACAATGCCTATCGCATAATTCAGACACCGGATCATGTCGCAATCATGCATGAAATGATTCATGAGGTACGTATTATTCCTCTGGACAAATCTGATCATAACGATGAGCGAATTAAGTTGTGGATGGGGGATTCAGTGGCGCATTGGGAAGGAAATACGCTGGTCGTAGAGACAACTAATTTTCACGGCAGAGGAATGATCGCAAATAGCGGCGCAGGAGGTCGGCTCAGGGGCGTGTCAGTTACCGAAGATCTCCACTTGGTGGAGCGTTTCACGCGAATTGATGAGGGTACTATTATCTGGGAAGTGACGATTACCGACCCGGATATTTATATTCAGCCTTTCACGATTTCCATGCCGCTGAACCACGATCCGGATTACGTGATATATGAATACGCCTGTCACGAGGGCAATCAAGCCATTCGCAATATACTCAGCGCCGGCCGTGAACGTGAAAAACGGGAAGCGGCTGAACTTTAGAGGCACGCAGCTGTGCAGCGACAGCGTCGGCTTGAGAGTAATGCTGCGTTAGTTAAGAGCGTCTAATTTGCTACTTCTTTCCAAACAAATAGGCGGGTAGCTAACAGGTAACTGACAACTAGCCAGACGGCAATACCAATCAGACTGGGCATAATTGCCAGCAGTGAAGCACCTTCGTTGGCAATGTCCCGCATACCGGTAGACACAAAGCTGAGAGGCAATACGTAAGCTATGGGTTGCACGAATTCAGGCATTGATTCTATTGGAAAGAAAATCCCTGAAAGAAAGACCTGAGGGAAGATGAAGATATTTCCTATCATTATCGCGGCTTGTTGAGTTTTGGCGATACTGCCGAGACAAAAACCGAGGTTAAGGAAAATAAATGTACCGAGGATCACGACGAAAAAGAACGCAGCAAAGCTACCAATAATCTGCACATCAAATACTAAAACCGCAAAGGTAATAAGCACGACTAGTTGGGTTAACACGATAGTCGTTCTTGCTAGTACTATTGCTGTAATGAAATCTTTTGGTTGAATAGGAGTGACGAATAAACGTTTCAGAATTCCCTTACGCCGAAATTCAATTATGTTATAGCCGCTGCCGGCGATACTTAGCTGCATTAATGTAAACGCCATCAGTCCGGGGAGTAGAAAATCTAGGTAGCTCTGAGAACGGGCTTGAACGTCTTCGATGACAAGGCTGAACATTGGCTCGGTTTCGCGAAATTCTCGCTCAATTTCAATTAGGGTTTGCTCAAGTAACGGCATGACGAGGCTCAACTGCGCCAGCTGCGCCGCGTCAACTAATATTCTTAGGTCTACGCTCTCCCGATCCAGATTAGCGGTATTAAAAATTTCCGGAATCACCAGTACTATAGTTTGATCGCCTTCCTCTAGATCAGAACGTAAAAGATCTTCTGTGCCTATGGTTACATTAAAGACTAGACTGTCTTTTAGCTGTTGGACAAAATCTGCGGCGACTGCCGAGTCCGATTCATTGACAACGCCGATATTAAGAGGTTCTTGTTGACCATTGTTCATCACACCGAAGACAGTCATGAAGATAATCGGGAAAAAAAGGCTGAAGAAAATTGACTGTCGATCCCGTAGAAAGATCATCAGAAATGCTTTGGATAACTGCAGTTGTAGTTTACTTAATATCACTTTTTTCAATCTCTGAGAGCGTGTCCGGTTAGTACAAGAAAGACATCTTCAAGATTTCCATGCAGTGGCGCGGCCGGCGGTTCAGGCGCATGTAGCAGTATCAACTTCTTTGGTGTGCCTTCCGCGACGATTTTGCCATGGTCCATGATCGCAATGCGGTGACAGAGGGACTCCGCTTCTTCCATATTGTGCGTTGTTAGCACAATGGTCATGCCGTTGTTATTTAGATCCTGAACTAAATCCCAGATATTTCGTTTCGCCTGAGGATCGAGACCAGTTGTCGGTTCATCCAGAAACAGCACCTTTGGTTCATTTACCAGAGTACATGCAATCGAAAAGCGTTGTTTTTGACCGCCGGATAAATTTGCAGGTTTAGCCTTCGCCTTGTCTAGTAATTGTACTTTCTCTAACAACGCCGTGGGATCGACGTCGCGGCTATAAAGGGCTCCGAAGAGAGTTAGTAGTTCGACAAGAGATAAATTATCGAAGTACTCACTGGCTTGCAATTGAACGCCTATGATTTCCTTTATCTTGAAGGGGTCCGATTGCACATCGATGCCATCAATAGTCGCATGCCCTCCATCACTGTCATTAAGCCCTTCGAGCATTTCCAGCGTGGTTGTCTTGCCGGCGCCATTTGGACCGAGAATGCCAAATATCTCGCCCGTTTCGATGCGCAGAGAGACGCCGTCAACGGCGCGAAAGGTTTCGTTTTTGTTGCCGGGAAGTGGGTAGGTCTTCGTAAAATTCTCGATTTCGATGATTGGCATAAAATGCTTCGCTTTAACTTCTTGTTTTGTCCGCCCTGCAAGTTTGCCTAGGCGCCATACCTTACATTATTAAAAGAATTAAGACTATCAAGAATTCAGTTGGACGGTTTTTGTATGACGAGAGCTACCTTGATACGATAAGATCAAGTCCCATTATTCTTAAGTTTCCTTTAATACGTTTACTTCGATAACTCTAAAAAAGAGGCTGTATCTAATGAAAAGTAAATTTTACAGTTATGTAGTTTCACTTCTATTTTTTCTATCAGCAGCGACGGCAATGGCCCAGAATGAAGAGAGCTTGATGACTTATGATCTGGCCACAAGCGCTATGGATGCGGCTGAGGCTTATGCACGAGAGCAGGAGTGGAACGTAACGATACTGATCACAGATCAGAATAATAATCCGGTGATGCTGCGACGTATCGATGGAGCTGGCGGTCGTACTTTTAACTTCGCAACCGCTAAGGCATTGGTCGTCAATGAAACTGGTCTCACCTCTGCGGAGTATGGCCGTAGAGTGCAAGCAGGCGATATGGAAGAAGTCGAGGGTGGAGTCACATTTGCAGGTGGGGTTCCTGTTTACCGCTCCGGCCAACGAATCGGCGCTATTTCAACCAGCGGCGTGAGAGCAGCTCAAGATGAAGAGGTCTCCATTGCTGGAGCGGAAGTGATTGGCAGCATTTCGATCTAGACAGGCATTCCAAGCAACGCTAACAGAGGGGTTTGAGCAGGAATACCGAAAGGAACTTTTGCTCCGACCCATAATTTATGGGGGTTTATTTCTCCCATACTATAAAAACCTTTTTGCCCTTACGAATATGTAACCATAAGATACGATACAAAAGGGGCTGGAGTTGATGTAAAAATGCTAGCTGGACTTGATAAGCTAGCAGATAAGTGAGCTGCTAAATTGCTGTATATGATGCAGTTTTATTTGAAGCAGGAAAAAGAATAAATTTAAAAGAGGTTGTTATGGGAAATTTGTCACCTATTGCCGAAGCCATTCGTCATTATAAGCTGAATGCAACCGGAGGATATGAAGAGTGGTCAAAGGTGCCTTGCACAGAAGACTACAGGATGCATGTTCCTTCAATGGGATTTGATGTTACAGGCCCTGTCGAGATTCAAGAGGTGATTTTTGGGTGGCTTGCTGAAATTGAAGCGAAACAGGAGTTGGTAGATATCGTCGAATTTGGACCCACCGTAACTTGCTATCTACACATATCCGACAAAGATGGAGCTGTTTTGGATATCGTTGAGGTGTTCAAAATTGATGATGCCGGAAGAGTAGAAGAGATTTGGGCTCTATGAGTTACTGCAACTCCTGTAAGATTGTCCTAAGATAACTACAGTACAGAATTTATGATCAATACTGACCAATCTATAATCATTACGCTAGCTGTACCTGTATTTCTCTTGCTAATAGCTTTTGAATATTTCTATGGAAAGATAAGAGGAAAGAATAACTATAACCTCAGCGATACTTTCACCAGTCTTGGACTTGGTCTCATTAGTAGATTTCCAACGATGCTAAACCTTGGCTTTCAGGGAATGGTTTTTATATACGTTGGTTCTTATTTCAATCTAAATTTATTACCGGCGGATAGCGCTATCACCTGGATAATAGCTTTTATTCTGTATGATATTTCCTACTACTGGATGCATCGAATGCATCATGAGATCAAAATATTATGGGCCAGTCATAGTGTTCATCACCATGGTGAAGAATTTAATCTCTCGACCGCATTAAGACAAACAAGCACAGGTTGGCTTTGGAAATGGGTATTTTATTTGCCAATGATTATCATAGGAGTTCCAGCCCAGGTTTTTGTATCGGTAGCGGGCATAAACCTTGTGTATCAATTTTGGGTACATACCAAGCATATTGGGCATCTGGGAATTCTGGAAAAGGTATTCGTTACACCGATGAATCATGGTATTCATCATGCAAAAAATCCCGAATATATTGATGCAAATTATGGCGGCGTCTTTATATTATGGGATCGATTATTCGGTACTTATATATCCGAAAAGGCAGAAGTGAAACCTGTGTATGGCACCGTAAAGCCTTTGAACAGTTGGAATCCAGTTTGGGCAAATTTTCAGGTCTTCTATCAGATGTTGCAAGATAGCATTCATACGCGCAGGTTAAGTGATAAGTTCAGAGTATGGTATGCACCAACTAATTGGCGCCCTGCAGATGTTCTTGAGAATAAACCAGACATTAATATTGGAGACCTCAATAAAAAATATAATCCCCCGATGAACAATCACCAAAAGATATTTACTATCATCCAATTATTTTCAATTATTATTTTTGCAGCCATTATGGCAACGACTGTAAACATTCAGGCTTATCATGAAACGGTCATCTTTGGCGTTATATTAGTGCTAATTGTGGCGCTTACTGCTTCAATGCTTCAAAATCAAAATAATAGTTTCAATTTTCAAATACTAGCCTCAATTAGTATTATTTTGATTACTAATTATGGGGGCATTGTGAGCCGAGAGTTGTTAGCGGCAAATTTTTTGACGGTGCATGCGATAATCAATATTCTTTTCATAGCTATAACGTATACTAAATATAAAGTCCGCCTCACGTAAAAAGTCATTACAGCTCTGATAAATGCCTGGAAAAAATAAATAGCATGCGAGTGATTCGCAGAGCACTTTAGGAATAAAAACTTTGGTATTAATTAATGTTTGGAAAAAGAATTCTTTTTATTCTTCTTTTCATTCCTTTTTGGTGGGTGGGTTAATAATCTTAATACTATCTATAGTATTTCTAATGCCAATGAATACTCTAGCAGTTAAAGATAGCTCTTTTGAAGACTATAAACTAATAGAACTAGATAGTTCTAAAGCGTTTAGAAAATATAATGGTTTGGATAATAATCGTTGGCCAAATAACAACGTTGATTGGTATTACAATCCCAAAAACCAGAATTGGTCAACTGATGAAGTTGTTGCCGCAATTAAAAGAGCTACGGCTAATTGGTCAACTATATCAGGGATTAGGTTTACCTATCGGGGCTTGACAGAACAGTCGCTCAGTAATTCATCTGATAATAAATTTGTTATTGGCTGGTTGCAGCCTGACCAATTTTTAGCTCAGTTTGGGAGGAACTATGCGGGTTATGCTTATATGTGGTGGCAAGGTGGATATGTGTCTGATGCTGAGATTTCATTAAATCTAGCTGCTAGATATAGTTCAATTAGGCAATTTGAAGGATTGATGACCCACGAGTTAGGCCATATTTTAGGTTTAGACCACTCTAATCAATCGTCATCGATTATGTATTCCCCTTATAACTCTTATGTCTACCAAACCAAACCAAAACTGGATGATTTGCTCGCAGTTACTTCTCTTTATCCAAAAAGTATTAATAGCAGTGGTCAACCTATCGTCGATTGTCGGCCATATATTACTGATACTAATTTCGACATATATATTCCTCATCTAAGTTACGAGGAGGAAGGAATAGAAACTAATTTCTGGCTGAACCTTCGATATGATGGCCTAAATGCTAGCGGACTTTATAGTTGGGAGTTTGAGAGCTATGGCTTAGTAGATGAATTAGTGAATAATGATCAATCTTATGATTTTGATTGTGAAAATAATTTGCGGAATACGTCATTAAACCTGACTCTCTCTCAATTACATCTAAGAACAACAGGATTACTTGGCCTGTCAACTTATGACACAGAATTTGAATATGACTCCAGTTATTCTCCGCCAAGGTGGAACCTGGCAATTGCAGACTTAGTATCAATAACCGATAGTCTTTATCCGCAGTAACCGTTATGGCAAGTTTTTAAGAGGAAACAGAGTAATACTGACCACAAAGACTTGTTAGTTTCTTCATTTAAGTCTCGTCAGCGCCTCAGTTAACTTTCTAAATCCAGGCAACGGAATACCTTAAGCTGCTAGGCTTGAATTAATTATGTCGCGATGAAGTTTCCATTTTCCTGCCACTAGCTTCCATATAACGATAAATTTCCCACGGTCCAGGATTTGGTTTCCCTGATCTAGTAGGGTAAACCTACCCACTTCAGAAGCCGTGTCACCATGATTTTCCACTTCTAAAGTCTCTAACTTAATTGCTTTAATTCCGGCATCCATTAAGCCCTGAAAGGCGCCTTGAATAGCATTTTTGCCGATCACTTCATCGCTATTTGGAGGAAGAAACTGTCCGTCCTCAGTATAAAGCTCCGCCACACCAGTTGAATCTCCTTGGCCAAATCTCTCCATAAAAACTTCATTCGCTGCACAAATAGTGCTGTATAAATCATCGGACTTGCTCATAACTAATTCCTTTATATTAATTTAGCTTTGCTTTATTACTTCAATTATAGAATCAAAAGAAACTTTAATCTAGAACGGGCGTTCACTTAGCAGTCCACTTCCTTGCTCAGGAACCTTTTTTGAAACATGAGAGAAATGTGTTCTGCAAACTATTTTAATGAAAATTTGAAAGAAACTTACAAAACCTTCATCAGATGATTTGCGTAAAATATAAGCCAGAAGTTAAGCTGGGTACTAGTTAGTCCTTTTTTAAAGGAATGACGCAAAAATAGGCAAAAAATATATTTGCTTAGAAACAATGGAACTTTGTAAATCGTACTTAATTTCGAATCAAACCCAAGTCGGCTCTTTATTTACGAGCCTTACTGATAAAAGAGGAAGATTAATTTATGAACACTTGGATATTAAAGTTTTTTTGTATCTTGCTTATTTCGACTACAGCATGGTCAGCGGACAATGATCAATCCCCAAATATTCAATCGAGTCTAGAGGAATTCAGGGAGTTTAGTGAGGCAATGCAAGGTCGATGGATGTCCGAAATAATTTGGATAACAGACTGGCCAGGTTTTGGCAGGAAAGGTGATACTGTAACCGGTTATGCAGAATGGCAGGTCGGTTTAGATGGAAAGGTGGTTAATGGCCGTGAATATATAGGCCCGGGCTCAGGTAGAAGCTTAATATATTACAATGAATACACTAAACAAATTACTGAACATATGGTTACATCGGGCGGTAATATTTGGGTTCATTATATATACAAGGATAATGGGGAATGGAATTACAAAATTACAGGCAGTACTGGCGATGGCAAAGAGATCACTGGTTCTGCGATTAGATATGTCTCGGATGGAGGGAAAACACATAGGTGGATGGGCGAGATGTTTATAGATGGAGAAGCTCTTGATCCTCTGCGTGATACATATCGTAGGATAGGTGATTAGAAGATAATTTAAGAATCTTCTAATTGATACTTTGTTATATATACAGATAAGGGGGATTCTTTGAGCCCCCTTATCAATTTGTAGCTTTATCCTTGATTCTTTTTTTACCTACTTGCACTATATATTATATAGCTTCTACTTAAGCCGGCATCAGTGCAAAATTCCGCTGGCACATTAGCGGGTGTTCCGATCCCTAGATTTGTTTGGAAACTGGAATCAAGGTCGCGTGCTAAGCCTATTTCAGATTCTCCAATTGTCCTTATGATAATTGTAGTCCTCATTTCACTGTCACTTGAAGGGCCCAGTAAAAGATGTGATACATGCATAACCGATGTGCGTCCATTGGCTTCACTTTCGAGTTGCGTGTTATTAAGTGATGTGTACACATCAGAAATATTATAGCCTTTTTGAATTGTGCATCTACGGGTGGTAACTAAAGAGACATCAGTTCCATTATAAGCGTTACGATTACTACCTAAGTTTCTATTAGTCCAAAAGCGTCGATTATTATTGTCACAGTTATATGTATCAGAAGACGCTATTACCACATCAGATGCCCAATGCTCCATATTATCCCACACAACTATTCTAGTGAATTGGTTCTCTGCAACATTAGACCCAGCAATTGGTTGTCTGAAAAAAACTCTATTTGGTCCTGAAGTACTTCCTTGTCTTCCCTCTTCAACAACATCCTGGAATGAGTTCCCTTCTCTAATCGAACACTGTGTTGAGACATATAATGAGTCAGGTAACGGGAGTTCTTGTGCGATTAACGAGTTGGTTGAAAAAAATAAAATCACCGTGATGGAACTTATTAGTTTCAAGGCTGATGTACCCCAGTGTGGTTTAAGTAAAATCGGTAAAGTTTTCCTCATTGCTATACTCCTATTAATTTATTTAGTGGTGCATTGGCATGAGAGCATAACAAGAGCTCAAGTAGCTATGCTACTCCATAGGCGAAGATGTAAATAGATTAGGTGTTATACCTGTCTGCGTTACCTCAAGTTTTCTTTTTAATATAAAAAAATAATTAAGCTAAAAACTCATCTCGCAAATAATTTAGTATCTTTTAAATAATAATTCCCCAAAATTAGACTATATTATTCGTCTTATGATTTGAAATTATCAATCTCTTTTAGAAAAATGGCAGCAGACTGTTTAGGGCAGTCATCCTAAAAAAGCTTAACATCCCGTTTAGCCTTAACTTTTCATAAAAAGGAGATTAGATAATGTCACTCGCAGATCAATTAAAACTTGAAGATGAAACTGTTACGTTTGAGCTCAAGATCACCTCAATAACACAAACTCCAGAAGGAACGACAGTTAATTCTGTAGGCACAGCCGGGCGATATGGAAAGGTATGGCTTACCTACAATTTTTCACCAAATTCTAATCCAGAGAATGCTCATATGGGCTCATTTGTAGGTATCGGCAGGGCTGTGACCGATGATGGCACCCAGAACGAGGGACAAAGACGAGGCGTTTATGTCATGGATGGTCTGAAGGCAACCGTGTATTCACTGGATGATGTGACAGATGGGTTACCGAACTTCTGTATAGAGCATTGGGACCTGGTTTCAGAAACAGTTACATTAAATTTTTCAAGAATTGAGAAATAAATAGGATGCTAAAAATGAAACGATTAATATTTAAACTGACTTTCATTGTATTAACATCTGTATCAGCAATTAATTTTGCTTATGCTCAAAGTGGTTTGGGTTATTATATAGAGGTTGAAAACCCAGCTGCATTTGTTCAAGCTTTAGCTGCTTTAAATGAATCTTCTGCAGCAGCTTCGACTAATACCCGAACTGGTTTGAGTGTTGCGGTTGCCAATGGTGGTGGTGCTGCAACCCATTTTGTGAGTGTTCAAGGAAGCTCGCTTGATGATATTGACAGACTCAGACAGACTCAGGCAACGTCTCAAGAATTTGCAACCTTTACCTCCGCTATACGAAACAATGCAGCTCCAGCAGCCGAATTAGTCTTCAATTCTCTTGGTGTAGATAATGGTAAGGCGTCCGTTGTGACCTCTCCTAACGCTTACCATTGGCATATACATCTATTAGTGACTGATATGCCTGCATATCTAGAAGCGCTAGAAGTACTGATGGAAGCAAATAGTGGCGGCAATGTTTATATGCATGCATATCAAACCTTTGGCACTGGATTAGGTGGAGGAAATCTAGTTGTAGTTAATTCTGCAAATTCGCTGGAAGAGTTATTAAATAACAATCAGGGCTACGATGAGTTTATCGAGAACACTATTAATATCCGAACCCCAATTGCTAATGGTATATATCAAACTATAACGAACTGGGATTAATTTCATATAAAGAAAATTTTATATAACCAGGGTATGACAAAAAGATTCGAAAGAATTAAGTTGAGTAAGATACAAATATTTGTGGGGGCGGATTGTTTCGCCCCACCTTTTTGTTACAGTTTTGGATCTTTAATTTCCCAAAATTTTAGAGGCGCGAGTATACGGTGGATTTTATGCACTCCTGGCTGCCCCTCAGAGCGTTCGAAAAGTCCTTTCAAGACAGACCAAAGCCTGCTTCGGAGACTCCACCCCTAAAATCAAAGACTAAGAAAATCTTCAAAGTTTTAAAAGTTTCCTAAGATTTAAGAGTCACAGTAGGGCTCACAGTAGTCTAAAATAGTCCTTTGACAGTAAACTATGTTTTGGTAAATCATTGATATATAGGCGGACTAAAGAGCTAGGCCTTGATTAAGGTGGAGGTCCCGCCCTAACTGTACAATTTTCAAACACTATGCTCTTTTAAATGAAGAGCTTTCTGCCAAAAAAATCTACTTATTAAAAAAGCAAATCTAGTGAAAGAATTGATGTCAGATAATTTGAACCTGAGCCTCAACAGAAATAATTGAATATGTCGCAGATTCTTGTTGCTTGGTGGAATTCGATGGGCCTTTGGAGATGGCCTAATCTATTGCTTGTCGTTTGTGCATGCTACTTGGCATTAATTTACGAAGCTGTGCCGGCTGCTTGGGTAAATCATGGGAATAAGGAATTGGGGAATTTAGAAATTATTTTTTATACCAAAGGTCGGATCGTACCCCAAGAAAAACTAAGTACGCGGATTGAAATTTCCGAAGCAGCTGACTTAGTCCTAGGCATTGAGTCGTCTGCGTTTACACCTATATCTCTTAGCTCTGTTGAACAGCGGGTGCTCGAATTGGAGCTTGCTATTCCGAATGATAAAACGAAAGAGCTAAAAGTTTATGTATCTGACAAAGGGGCGAATATCGCTGTATGGAATTTAGGAAGATTATATTAAGCATTCATATGCTTTAAATCAGTGCTAAGCCTATGCCCTTACCAAATTAAATTAAGCTGGCTTATGGGGCTTGCATTTTATAGTCGGATGTATAAGAATGATTATCATTATCATTATCAATTTATAGTGAGAGTAAATTTTACTCTCGCAATTGTTGTATTAGAGAAGTAGGACTGGACATGGCTAGTAAAGTTGTTGCTAAGAAAGTAGGTAGAAGGTCTTTTTTGAAAACAGTCTCAGGATTATCAATCGCGACGGCTGGCATTTTTCTTGCGATTGTGTCTCCCGGATGCACAGACAATTCAGATAGCGACTCTGACTCCGGTGATCAGTCCAGCAGAGCGGTAAGTGATTCCGATTCAAGTGATCAGTCTAGCAGATCGGCAGCAGATTCTGATTCTAGCGATCAGTCTGGAAGATCGGCGACTGACTCTGATTCCAGTGATCAGTCTGATAGATCGGCGAGTGACTCCGATTCAAGTGACCAATCTGGTAGATAAGCTGCTGTATATAAATTAGATTACACGCTCTATCTGAAGCGATACTCCCTTTGAAAGAAGCTATCCGAGAATATAAGCTAATCTCTAGTTTAGTGTACCCACTTAAACCGGAAGACTTTTTTAGTAAATTTTATGATAAGCAGCCTAAGTACTTTGCAGGTAACTTTGTACATAAGTGCGATAAGCTAATATCTACAGCAAAGCTAGATGACCTCATAGCACATTCTGAGTTACCTCCAGCTTCGATTGATATGGCACGACACGAGCCACCTATATCTAAAAGTAATTTTACTTTTAAGAGTGGGAATATTGATCGTGGCGCGGTTATCAGACACTTTCAAGAAGGGGCCACAATAATATTTCCTCAGTTGAATTTGGCTTCAGAGGAACTTGCCGATTTTTGCAGAGCCCTTGAGTATGAACTCAGCTGTAAAGTTCAAACTAATGTATATCTTACTCCCAAAACCAGCCAAGGTTTTAAAACTCATTATGACGATCACGATGTATTCGTAATACAGGTCGAGGGAAGCAAAAAATGGTCTGTTTACCAACAAGCTATAGAGCGACCATTTCGTGGGGAGCCTTTTAAAGCCGCTGAATATAGTGCGGGAGATACTAATTTAAGTTTCACAATGCACCCAGGTGATTGCGCGTATATACCCAGAGGTTACATGCATGACGCAGTTAATGTAGGAGATCAACCCTCTCTTCATATAACGGTTGGTCTACTTGTTAAAAAGTGGGCGGAGTTCATGCTTGAAGTTTTATCAGAGGTGGCTATTGATAACCCTAAATTTCGCGAATCCATGCCAATTGGATTCGCTCGCAGAGATTTTAATAAAGATAACGCGCTAGTTCATTTTAATGAATTGATGAATATTTTCTCGGCAGAGGCGAATTTTGAAGAAGTCTTTAAGGTATTCAAAGATGAATTATATAGGACACGAAAAGCGAATATTAAAGGTGCACTAATTCAAAGCTCGGCTTCAATTGAAGTGTCAGATTTGTACGTTCTACGAGAAAAGTTTCAAGCCAGCTTAAGCATTGAGAATGATAATGCGATTCTCTCCTGCGCTGGTGGAGACCTAAAATTTGAAGCTAAGGCGTATGAAGCCCTCCAACAGGTTCTTGCGGGAACGCCGTTTACCGCAGCGCTTTTTGGCGGTTTTGAAAAAGTTGCAGCAATAGAGATGGTTCAAAAACTCCTAGCTTTCGGCGTTATTACATTATTTGTGGATCTTGAATAGATATTAGCTGATTTCTAAATAATAATTCTCATTAGCATTTAGAGGATCAGATAATGAGAGTTTATATTCATGCCATCGTTATCGCGGTTTGTCTATTAATGCTAATCCTCACAGTATAGGCTATCTAAGTAACCTCTCTTTATAAAGAGGAACAAACGTTAAAAACTTGAGCGAAGCCCGTGAACAGGCAATCTATAGATAGAATTTCTCATGCAACTCACTCCTGGTTGGGTCTTAAGCTTTCGTTATTTATGAGTTTTGTTCTAGCAACCGGCACCTGTGCTGTTATTAGTTTAGAAATTGATTGGTTATTAACTCCCGAAATGCGATCTACAGAATTCGTCGAGCCAGAAAGCGTCGCGTGGGGGGCATCCTATGATGCCATGAGGAAAGAATATAAAGATTATGAATTGACCGGCATATTTAGGTTCTCAGATCCTTGGTATTCCTTGCAAAGTCTTGCAACTACGCCCTGGCAAGAAAATGTGCGATTGTGGACTAATCCTAAAGATGGGGCGCTCCTTGGTGTAACTTCTTTCTACAGTGTTCAAAGATTCTTTCGCTCAATGCATAGAAATCTAATGATGCCAGTAAGAATAGGAGTGCCTATTGTCACATTTTTAGCTTTTCCGTTGTTAATTTCATTGATCGCAGGCTTTATTGTTTATAAGAAATTTTGGTTAGGACTATTTAAGCTACCTAGATTTAAAAGAAAAACTAGAGTCTGGTCCGGTGATTTACACAGACTAACCGGGCTATGGACTAGTTGGTTTGCTGCATTAATTACTATAACTAGTGTGTGGTATTTTATTGAAGAAGTTGGTGGCAATTCGCCGCCATTTCCGCAACCCTCAGCTCAAATTATTGATAGAGACCTTGCCATGCCGGAGGGATTCTCGGGCGCTGACTTAGAAACTGCAGTGGAGAATGCGCTAAAAGAATTACCTGGTCTTCAGGTTCGGCGTATTATCTTCCCCAGTTCACCCGGGGCACCAATTCTCATAGGTGGCGATCTGAGTGCATCTTTAGTTCGACCAAGAGCAAATAGTGTTTACATTGATCCCTCTAATTTAAATGTATTAGGCAGTTATGCTGGTGAAGACCTCAGGTTGCATAACCGAATTTCGGAAGCGGCTGATCCGCTACATTTTGGTTATTTTGGAGGAATTTTTTCAAAAACAATTTGGTTTCTCGCTGGATTGTTAATGACTTCGATGGCGATAACTGGGGTCGTTATTTATTCAAATAGGCTGCTAGCTAGGCCAGGCAATGCTCAAACAACCCACCCAACCTGATACAGAAGCCGAATCTAACCGTGTAGTTCGAATTTCAACCATTTCTCAAAATAGTTCTTGCTAATATAAATACGAATCATTATCATTTGCGTCATAATTTATATGATTGCGTATGAAGATTGAAAAGACCTTATGCATTTGAGGAGTGTTTTAGTGAAAAGCCCCAAGTTCCAGCGATTACCTATTGTTCAAGCCATTATATTTGCGACTACCTTCACACAGATAGGTTTTGCGCAAGAAAATACTGAACAGTTTGAAATGATAACAATCGTAGGCTCCGAAGAAGCTGCCCGAAATGTGGCTGGTACTGCTACCGTAATCACCTCTGAAGAACTAGAAGTTTATGAATATACAGATATCCATAAAATTCTTTCTTCGGTTCCAGGTGTTAATTTCAGACCTGAGGAAGGTTATGGATTGAGACCTAATATAAGCATTAGGGGTACTTATGCTGATAGGTCTGGGAAAATCACGCTAATGGAGGATGGAGTTCTTATTGCACCTGGTCCTTACTCTGCTTCTTCAGCTTATTATTTTCCTACCGTTGGACGACTCGCTGGGATAGAGGTCTTGAAAGGTGCAGCAGCTATCACCCAAGGGCCTTACACCATTGGTGGCGCTATAAATTTGTTAAGCACTCCTATCCCGGAAGAACAATCTGGATTTTTTAATCAGGAGTTTGGGCAAGACGGAACTCAGAGAACTCACGCGACCTACGGAAACTCTTCAGAGAATTTTGGATTTCTATTAGAAGCGCATCTCTGGGAGAGCGATGGTTTCGACACCATACAAGATGAATCTGGAGACACTGGATTTGAGAAAGAAGATTATGTTGCGAAATTCCGTTTGAATAGCGACCGGGACGCCGCTATTTATCAAGAATTAAATTTTAAATATCAATGGTCTGATGAAAGTTCAGACCAAACCTATGTTGGTCTAGCAGACGCTTCTTTCAAGAGAGATCCACACGAAAGATATGGTCTAACTAAATATGACAACATGGACAATGAGCATGAGACCCTCTCGATAAATTACGGTGTTGAACTTGGTCAATTTGAATTCGATGCTACGTACTACCAAAATGATTTTGCTCGGGACTGGTTTAAAGTAGATAAGATAGACAACAAAAAAGTCTATGGGTTAGGGAATGGCATCAATAACATTATTGGTGCTGCAAACGGCGGCAGCTTGGCAGCTCTATCGATATTGAATGGTGATAACGATACGCCTATAGAAGTCAAACTAAAGCACAATAACCGTGAATATGAATCTGATGGCTTGGACTTACGACTAGACTGGAGTAATGATGTCCACTTAGTAACTGTCGGTTATCGTGACACAGAGGATAGCGAAGACAGGTTTCAATTCTATGAATACTCCCACTGGTCTGGTGGTAAAATGGACGCCTTAACTGTTGGTCCACCTCCGGGATATTCTTCAAACAACAGGCTTACCGAGGCAGATGCGGAGGCCTTTTACATACAAGATGTAATAACGTTAGACAATCTTACTCTTAATATTGGCTATCGTTCTGAAGAATGGTCGATCACTCAAGAGCGGTATGTTGATTCTGCGCGAAGTGCTATCAATACCGAAAAGGGTTACCCCAAAACATTAGCTAGTGATGACGCAAGCTTATTCGGTTTGGGGGCTGTATACGATATTAGCGACGAAATATCTTTTTATGCTGGATTTAACGAAGGTTTTACGCCGACTTCAGGTGGCGCCGATCCTGAGGAAGCTGAAAATACTGAAGTAGGTGTGCGCTATGCTAGTGGTGCCACTTACATAGACGTTGGTTATTTTGCTACTGACTATGAAAATATGTTCGGAAGCTGTACTGCTTCAGGCGGAGCTGTCGGAGATTGCGAGATTGGAGATTCATTTAATGCGGGTAAGGCTGACATCAGTGGGTTTGAGATTTTAGGCCAACATGTATTTGAGTCCGGCAATCTCACTTTCCCAGTTTCATTAAGCTATACAGCGACTGACGCAGAGTTTCGTAATACATTTAGCAGTTCCTTTTGGGGTGATGTAACTTCTGATGATGATATTCCAAACCTTCCAGACTCGCAGCTAGCATTAAGTGTAGGTGTTAATTCGGGCAATGGTTGGTCTGGCAATCTGACTTTTTACTCCTTCGGCGATACCTGTTCTTTAGCAAGTTGTGCTGCAGGCACCAAGATAGATAGTCACTCAGAAGTTGATATTGTGGTGCGAAGAGAAATCAGTGAAAACATAGATGCTTACCTAACTGTTATGAATCTAACAGATGAGGAAGATATTGTAGCCAGGGCTCCAAAAAATGGAGCAAGAGCACAATTTCCAAGAGCAGCTTTAGTGGGCATTCGATGGAGATTCTAGTCGATAATACTTAGGTCCAATTCTTTCTTGTTGGGCGGTCGTCATTACTTGGTTCCCGCCCAATTTTTTGTAATCTGCGGAGCATGTTTTCTACGGCACACAGCTGCTAGAGAAGCTCACCGAAAACGCGGAATTGCTGCAACGATTAACCCATGAAATAACGAATAGACCCCGCAATTATCAGTATTGCCATTAGCGGAGTTATCCAGCGGCTAATATTATGTAACTCTTCCGGCGACCTTTCTGTTCCATATTTTTTTAACAGAGGAAGGAGGACAAACAAGGTTGCAAAGAGAATTGCTAGTATCATTACAAGAACGCCCATCGTTTGCCTCTTTTATTGAGTTTCAGTGAAATATCACTGCAGTATTTTATTCTCACATTCTAAAGCTATTCCTAATTCGTATCAGTAGAAATCATCGTAGATTTCTGAGATTTAGGAACTGGCCTTTTATGACTTTTTGAGTCTTGGTTCAGCACCCTGGAGTCCTCTAAAACCTTTTAAAACGCTGGACATCTGTCTTTTCCGGATATACCTTTCTCTTATCTTGATAAGGGGTTGAGATACAGCAATTACCTGTTTTTATCCTTATATATCCAGTTCGTGCGTGGCACGGGAGTTAAAAATGATAAGAAAAATACTTTCCACTCTGACTATTAACGCGGCGCTGATGTTGCTAGTTAGTCCGGTCAGCGTCTTTGGTCAAGCTTCGGAGTCAGCTGAACCTTTCAAGGTTGGCACCTTTGCTGTCGATGATACGCCATTTGTTGGCTTGGTTATGCGTGACGACAATTTGATTGTCGATGTTGCAGACGCCAATCGCGCCATGGAGTTAATGCCAGCTTATAGCTCGATTAATGTTCCCGATGACATGCTTGGGTTCATTGAGCAATACGAATACGGCCTCAAGTACCGAGTCTATGAAGTCGTAAACTGGCTTGTAGAAGAGGAGCTCTTGGATGGTGGGAGTCGCCCAGATTATGTACATTCGACTAGCGATGTAGATATATTGGCCCCGATCCAGTATCCGAGCAAGGTTATGAATGCAGCCGTGAATTTTTATACTCATGCCTGCGAAGGTTGTTCTGCACAAGAATTGGAAGCGCGTACCCGTCAGCGCCAAGAAGACCGTGGTGTTCCATATCTATTCCTTAAACCTACTCGCGGCGCGATCATCGGTGATGGTGAAGATGTCATTATGCCTTGGGGTCGCGACCGTATTGAGTACGAAGTTGAAATGGCAATAGTCTTCGGTAAGACTGGCAAATATGTTTCTGCAACTCGCGCCTATGATCATGTATTCGGCTACATGGTAGCTATGGATATCTCTGATCGCGGCGGGCGCCCACCTGGTGGCTATGGTTCAGGTTCCGACTGGTTCGTCGGAAAGGGACACGACACGTTCGCTCCTCATGGTCCCTGGATTGTGCCTAAGGAATTCTATGGAGACCCTATGGATCGCTTGCATCAGATCACTGTAGTTGATGGTGTTACTGTTCAGGAAGCTCAAGCTGGGGATATGATTCATAATATTCCAGAGCTAATCGAATACGCGTCTTCCTTAATCACGATTTTTCCAGGTGATGTGTTACAGAGTGGAACTTCGGGTGGTACCGGAGCTGGTCGCGTTCAGCGTGCTACGGGTTCTGGTTTCCTCGTTGATGGTGAGACTATCCAGGCGAGTATCGAAGGTATTGGCACACTAACCCACACAATTGTCGCCGAACAAGAGCTTCCTGATGACCTGAGTGGTGCTCAATTGCCACCAACTAGCTCTTATCGAAATTAATAGCTAAAAGAGTATTTATCACCTAAGGGCGTCGATGCGTAAAACTGTTCGACGCCCTTTTTGTTGGATCGCCAATAACAGTTCTCAAAACTTAGTTTTAGGTCAATATTGACCTAGTGCTTTTAAAAGTGGTCGTCATTTTTTTTGCAGTCAGTAAAAATAAGAAGATTATCTGATGGCAAGTAAGCAAATCCTACTTGGAAGTCATCATTGTTATTTGACTCTTCAAAGTTGTACCAGGAATAACGGGCATCAAAGTTGATCCGCTTCGACTATATAACTACCTAAACGTAAAAACCTTCTTTAGAGTCAGATGGACAAATTCCGATAGCTTCGGTAAAACAATCCCTCAGATTCGATTCGGAGATAATTCTGTGTGTAAAACTTTCATTGCCTTCTTTTCCGGGTTCGCATTTCTTGTATTACCTTTGGTGAGCCTTGCGCAAGTTGGACCATTCGATGTAGCAATCAATAACGGCCGCGTGATCGATCCGCAGTCAGGCCTTGATGCATCACGGCATATTGGCATTATAGCTGGACGAATCGTTGCTATTTCAGAGACAGCTTTACGAGGTGATCGTGAAATCGATGCATCTGGCTTAGTTGTTGCCCCTGGATTTGTCGATATTCACGCTCACGGCCAATCAGAAGAAGCTTATCGTTTGATGGTGCAAGACGGAGTCACTTCCGGTTTCGAACTCGAAATTGGAACTGATCAGGTTGGAGAATGGTATCGCGATAGGGCTGGCGGCCAAGTGCTTAACTACGGAATTAGTATTGGTCACATCGCTGTGCGTATGGCTTTGTTTGATGATCCCGGTCGATTTCTGCCAACCGGACCGGGTGGTAGCAGCATAGCTGGGCCACCAATCATGGATCGTATGGCGGAAATGATGCGGCAGGGTTTCGGGGAAGGTGCCGTTGCGATGGGCTTTGGATTGGCATACACGCCTGCAGCAACAGAGGCTGAATTTGAAGCTATGTTAGAAATTGCTACTGAAGTCGGAGCAAGTGCGCATATACATACAAGGGGTGGGTTGGATGGCTTAAGGCAGATTGTTGCCAGCGGAGCAGAGACTGAGACACCTCTCCACATTGTCCACGCTAATTCTAGCGGTGGTTCTTCCGTCAATGAATTTCTTGCCATCATTCAAAGTGCTCGAGATGCTGGCCAAGACGTAACAACTGAAATGTACCCCTACGGAGCTAGCTATTCAGACATTGCCTCCGCCTTGTTCGATAATTGGGAAACTTGGGAGGAAGACCGGTTCGCACGTAATATGTGGGTTGAAACCGGAGAGCGATTAACCCGCAAGAGCTTCGCTCGTTACCGGCAAATTGGTGGAGGTGTGATCACTTATAGTCGCACTGAGGAGATGACACGTACTGCGCTTCAAAACCCACTCATGATGATCGCGAGTGATGGAAGAATACTAAATGGAAAAGGCCATCCAAGGAGCTCGGGTACTTACGCAAAAGTATTAGGGAAATATGTAAGAGAAGAAAACATAATCGACCTTATGGATGCGCTTCGCCGCATGACTATTGAACCAGCGCGACGACTTGAAGCATTTGTTCCAACTATGCGCAATAAAGGCCGCCTTCAGATAGGTGCTGATGCCGACATAACTATTTTTGATGCAGGTACTGTAATAGATCAATCAACTTATACCGACCCCCTTCAACCATCTCTCGGTATCGAGTTTGTGTTGGTGAATGGTGGCATAGTGCTAGATAATGGAGTGTTAGACCCAACAACTCGGACTGGCGTCGCGATAAGAAGTAACTAGAAAGTTTCGTATTTATTCAAAGCAAAAATAATTAAGGAAGTAAGAATGTTTAATATTCTGAATGGAATCCGTGTTCTCGATTTAACAACTGTAGTACTTGGCCCATTTGCAACTCAAATGCTAGGAGACTTGGGTGCAGAAGTGATCAAAATCGAAAATCTTGATGGAGATATGATGCGTGCTGTTCGTCCTGGAAAATCTGATGAGATGGGTGCAGGATTTGTTAACTGCAATAGAAATAAAGATTGTGTTGCCATCAACTTGAAATCGGAACAAGGTAAAGAGATTTTTTATCGCTTGGTAAAAACAGCAGATGTAATAGTGCATAACATGCGCAATAAAACAGCAGTAAAACTGGGCATTGGGTACGAAGATCTAAAACTGATCAAAGCAGACCTCGTTTATTGTGGCGCGCAAGGATTTGGAGAACAAGGGCCAAGTGCAGATATCCCAGCCTATGATGACATTATTCAGGCCGCCAGCGGCCTTGCTTACCTAAACTCTGACGAAGAGGGCAGACCTCGATATTTGCCAACTATAGTTGCAGATAAAGTTTCAGGCTTACAATTAACAGTCGCCGTTTTAGGAGGAGTGATAAATAAGCTTCGAACAGGTGAAGGCTGCTTTATTGAATCCCCAATGTTTGAAGGTTTGGTCGCTTTTTTAATGGCAGAACAATTAGCTGGTTATAGTTATGTGCCAACTACAGGGGGTACTGGTTACGACCGCCTCACTGCATCTTTTCGCAGACCATACCCTACTGCAGATGGTTTTATTGCGATTTTGCCTTATAGTACTAAGAATTGGATAGAATTTTTCACAATGGTTGGACGTCCAGAATGGGCTAATTGGGAAATAGTGAGAGATCCGATAAAACGCAGTGAAAATATTAATACGCTTTACGAAAAGCTTTATGAAATAGCACCAGAAAAAACGACAGAAGAGTGGTGCGAAATGTTGCAGAACGCAAATATCCCTCATACCAAGGTGAATCGATTAGATGATCTGCTTGAAAATGAGCACTTGAATGAAGTGGGATTTTTTAAAGAGTATGAGCATCCGAGTGAAGGGCCTATGCGACAGGTCAGATCCCATTACAGCATGGAGGGAATTGGGAGTGAGGCGGATAGGCCTACTCAGAGAATCGGAGAGTCGACCGAGAAAATTTTACAAAATGTTGGCTACTCTGATGAAGAAATTAGTAATTTTTCTTCGAGTGGAATTGTTAAGTGTCAAAAGGTCTAGCTCATTTCGTCCGAATTATTCCTTAGCAGCAAATGGTTCTTGTGCCGCTGGATTTTCCGACTTTCCAGGCAGGCTAATTATTTATCCAGATTGGCTGGCTGAAGGCGCCATTGCGTGCGATGTCCCATACTTCAACACGCATCCATTTCTGATCAGCCACGTTTACGAATGTAGAAATTGATCGATTATTAAATTCTTTGGTATCAGATAAGTTGAAACGTTGGCGAGTAACTTTGGTACCATCGCCGCTAACGAGCTCCATATATGCAAGTGGATAAGTCCATTCGAGTTCAAGCTCGAAACTCACAACTCCATTACTGGTTATTGTTTCACCGCTTTTAGCTCCATCAAGCGTAAAGTGTGGGATTAGTACTTCACCAGTTGTCACAAAAAACTGACCGGTGGCTAGAGCATCCACTACTGGTTGCCAGCCGTCCTCATAGCGGGGGATTTCATCCATTCTTAAATAGTTAATATTCATAGTGCCGAACAATTCATATTCTTCATAGATCTTGAATATATCGACTTCGCCCAAGATGTATTTTTTTGCACCCCAGTTGGCCATGTCATCTTCTAGGTCGAGTACGCGCCAACCTAGCATGTCTCGAGAATAATCTGCTGGCATCGCTTTCCAAGCGCCACCAAGAAAATGATCACTGGTAAAAAATTCTTGATCTTTATAGCCGTCGGGAAACCCAGTAGATCCTTTGACTCGTGGGTGTGCTGTCCAGGCTAGCCCATTTTCCTGTTCCAGTAGACTGAGAACATCGTCGGCATCTCCAACATGATAAACCTTGCCATAACCGGGGACATTTTGTTCGAAGGGTTGCCCTTGATTTTGATTAAGCACCCAGTAAACCGGTTTGGGGAATAAGCTTAGCCAATGACTACCTAGATGAACATTGGGTTCTTCGCCGGGAATCAGCAAGAAATCATCAGTCGAAAGACGTGCAAATTCATCGTGCATGACTTTGAGTTCAGCAAGCCGTTCATCGGTATCGAGGCGTGGGGTACGACCGAAATGAAACTCCGCCATATGAACCATATCGACACCCATGCGTTTAAAAAAATTGACAAAATCTGGATCTTCCAAACCAGTGGGGATGCCTGTCGTATTCTGCTCACGTTGTTTAGTAATAAAATCCATAGAATGTTCATGGTGGTAGTGACTTGATAGAGTTTTATGACCAGGCAGGGGTTTAAACGTATCGTTACGAGTGTAACTTTTTACAACTTCTAAATTTTCTAGGCCAGATTGTTTTGAAACGAAAAGTAGAACTCCGAGTTTCTGCAAGGAGCCTGGCTGCGCATTAACCCAAGGTACGAAGCGCCGATCCCCCATCGGTGGTTGTCTTACGCCAAATGCGAAGCCATCAATCATGTCGAGATATTCGTTGCCGGCCCAGTTATAGCCAAAATTGTCTGCGAAATCGAGGGGATATAGAAATTGATGAGGGAAGGGAGATATAACTAATGAGCCATTTGTATTCGACAGGGCCATACTGCGATAGCGAGTTTGATAGACGCTGGCTGTGGCTTTCGCTATTGGATCTATGTGGGGATTGTCATAGGCATCAATCCATTCGAGATGGTGACCTTCAGTATCCGATTTGGCGAGACCCACATGGTAAAGAAAAGCGGTAGCAGGTCGGTCTGTTGAAACTCGTGCTTCCATGTGGACGAAAGGGCTGTCGTGATACAAAATGAAAGCTAAAGAGCCAGAAAAATGTGTGCTGTTTAAGCCACCGATTTCAATTGTGGCACGTGTTGCAGACGTTGAAATACTTACGTCGCCTGGAATCAGATATCCTTTTTCGACGGCATAGGGCCTAGTGGGTACTCTATCAAAAAAGATTTGCCATCCGTCTCTGAGTAACAGGTCTCTTTCTCCTACCCAAAATAAATAATTGGGATCTACTCCTTCAATTGCAGCTTCACCATCAATTCCCATTGCTCGAATGAGCGGTTCTGCTGCATTGTTTCCTTGTCGAGGGATGAATTGTAAATCGATAAATGCTTCGCCTTCCGGAGAATTCCAGGTAATCGATAGGCCATCTTCCTGGTTCGTTAAATTAAAACCATCTGCGGTACTAAAATTTGCAAGATCGATATCGGCCGCACTAAGCAATGTTGATACTAAAACAATGACAACACCTAATGTCCAGGAATGAAGTTGTTTCATAATGAGATCTCGTTATTGATCAGGTAATTGCCAGTCGAAACGGTACTGTACATCGCTAACTCTTGCCGAATCATCATTAATTATGCGAGGTTCGAAGCGTAAGCGATAGGCTGAATTAATGGCTTCTTCATTAAAGACACCTGGCGGTTCACTTTCTACAATACTCGCGTCTTCCACTACGCCTTTCGCATTAACGTCAAAATTTACGACGACATAGCCCTCGATCCCCAATTCCCTCGCAACATTAGGGTAGTTTGGTGTGATATATCGTATAGGAATCAATTCCCGAAACACTACTTCGTTTGTTTGTGGCTCAATCAAAATTGAACTTTGTTCTTCCAGCTCATAACGAAAAACATAGCGAATCTCGTCGAGGATTTGGCCTCGAGTATTGTCAAATAGCATTCGCCGTGCAGCGTTTATGGCAGATTGTTCAAAAAAACCCTCGGGCTGTTCTTCGATAGTCCTAATGGTGTTGCTGAGAACTTCGCCTTCTTCATCCACTGAAAATTCGACAGTTACCCAACCTTCGATTCCTAGATTTTTTGCCCGCAGCGGATAGAGTGGTTCGGCAACTCGGCGGGTTATTAATCCACGAGTAAAATTTGGTGGAGGTATAAGTTCA